>NZ_JBFBFB010000003.1:0-684054 GCF_040683935.1 Streptomyces sp. NPDC093085
AACCCCTAACAAAGGGGGGGTGAGGGTTTTTCAGAGGTGTGCACGACCTTTGGGGGGGTCGGGCCCCGGGGCGCCCCGGGACCGTACCCCCACCCCCCGAAGCGGCTACGCCCTGTCCGGACCTAGTGCCCCTCCCGGCAAGCTTTGCCCCGTCGCGGCACTAGCGGAACGTGTCGCACCGGTCGACGTCGCCCGTCGCGTACCCGGTACGGAACCACTGCTGGCGCTGGTCCGCCGAGCCGTGTGTCCAGGACTCCGGGGCCACCTTGCCCTGGAACTTCTCCTGGATCCGGTCGTCGCCCACGGCCGCCGCCGCGTCCAGGCCGTCCGTGATGTCCTCGTCGGTCAGCTTGGTGAGCAGCGGGCGCCCCGAGGACCCGGCGGGCGTGGTCGTCGCGTGGTGCGCCCATACGCCCGCGTAGCAGTCCGCCTGGAGCTCCACCTTCACCGCGTTGCTGTCCGGGCCCTGCTTGCCGTCGTGCGCCTTGGCCAGGGTGCCCTTCAGGTTCTGCACATGGTGGCCGTACTCGTGCGCCACCACGTACGCCTGCGCGAACGGGCCGCCGCTCGCCCCGAACTTGGTCTTCAGCTCCTCGAAGAAGCCGAGGTCCAGATAGGCCTTCTGGTCGGCCGGGCAGTAGAACGGGCCGACCGCCGAGGTCGCGGAGCCGCACGCCGTGTTCGTACGGGCGGTGAAGAGCTGGGTCCGCGCCTTGGCGTAGCTCTCACCCCGCCGTTTGTACTCCGCCTCCCAGAAGTCCTGCACGCTGTTGACCACCGCGACGATCCGGCAGTCCTCCCGGGTGTTGGCGTCCTGGCCCGTACGGCACTTCTCGGTCACCCCGTCCACCGACGAGGAGTCCGCCGCCGTACCGCCCGAGGATCCCGAGCCGCTCGACGAGAGCCCCAGCTTCCCCGGGTCGACCCCCAGCAGCACGCCGACCACCAGCACGATCACCCCGACCACGCCGCCGCCCACCGCGAGACCGCCCCCCGGGATCCCGCCGCCACGGGCGTCCTGGACCTCCGACGTGTCCAGCTCCGCGTCGTCGTCGAACCGCATGCCCCACCACTCTCCGTCCCGCGCCGGCGAGGTCCGGCGCGGGACGGAGAATACCGACCCGGCCCCCTCCCGAACCGCACCCTCGGGGCAGCGCCCCCGCCCCGTCGGAGCAGTCGCGCCCTCCCGGTAGACTGGGCGCCATGGCATTTCTCCTTGTGCATTAGCCGGCGTCGAAGAACCCCTCCGCCTGCCCTCTTCCGCCGCCCATACCGCCCTGGAGTCTTTCCGTGATCACCGCAACCGGCGTCGAGCTGCGCGCCGGCGCCCGCATCCTCATCGAGTCCGCCTCCTTCCGTATCGCCAAGGGTGACCGCATCGGCCTCGTCGGCCGCAACGGCGCGGGCAAGACCACCCTCACCAAGTGCCTCGCGGGCGAGGGCATCCCCGCCTCCGGCACCATCACCCGCTCCGGCGAGGTCGGTTATCTGCCGCAGGACCCGCGCACCGGCGACCTCGACGTGCTCGCCCGCGACCGGATCCTCTCCGCCCGCGAACTCGACTCCGTGCTGAAGAAGATGCGCGAGAACGAGGACCGGATGGCGAACGGCAAGGGCGCCACCCGCGAGAAGGCGATGAAGCGGTACGAGCGGCTGGAGACCGAGTTCCTCACCAAGGGCGGATACGCCGCCGAGGCCGAGGCCGCCACCATCGCCGCCGCGCTCGGCCTGCCCGACCGGGTGCTCGGCCAGCCGCTGCACACCCTCTCCGGCGGCCAGCGGCGCCGGGTCGAGCTGGCCCGGATCCTCTTCTCCGACGCCGACACCCTCCTCCTCGACGAGCCCACCAACCACCTCGACGCGGACTCCATCGGCTGGCTCCGCGACTACCTCAAGACGTACCGGGGCGGCTTCATCGTCATCTCCCACGATGTCGACCTGGTCGAGACGGTCGTGAACAAGGTCTTCTACCTGGACGCCAACCGCGCCCAGATCGACGTCTACAACATGGGCTGGAAGCTCTACCAGCAGCAGCGCGAGTCGGACGAGAAGCGCCGCAAGCGCGAGCGCGCCAACGCCGAGAAGAAGGCGGCCACCCTCAACGCGCAGGCCGACAAGATGCGCGCCAAGGCCACCAAGACGGTCGCCGCGCAGAACATGGCGCGCCGCGCCGAGCGGCTGCTCTCCGGCCTGGAGCAGGTGCGCCAGTCCGACAAGGTCGCCAAGCTGCGCTTCCCGGAGCCGGCGCCCTGCGGGAAGACCCCGCTCGCCGCCGAGGGCCTCTCGAAGTCGTACGGCTCGCTGGAGATCTTCACCGACGTGGATCTCGCGGTCGACAAGGGCTCCCGGGTCGTCATCCTCGGCCTCAACGGCGCGGGCAAGACCACCCTGCTGCGGCTGCTGGCCGGCGTCGAGCAGCCGGACACCGGCAAGGTCACCCCCGGTCACGGCCTCAAGCTCGGCTACTACGCGCAGGAGCACGAGACCCTGGACCCGGAGCGCACCGTCCTGGAGAACATGCGCTCCTCCGCCCCCGACCTCGACCTGGTCGACGTCCGCAAGACCCTCGGCTCCTTCCTCTTCTCCGGCGACGACGTCGACAAGCCCGCCGGGGTGCTCTCCGGCGGCGAGAAGACCCGGCTGGCGCTGGCCACCCTGGTCGTCTCCTCCGCCAATGTGCTGCTGCTCGACGAGCCGACCAACAACCTCGACCCGGCCAGCCGTGAGGAGATCCTGGGCGCGCTCCGTACGTACCGGGGCGCGGTCATCCTCGTCACCCACGACGAGGGCGCCGTCCACGCGCTGGAACCCGAGAGGATCATCCTGCTGCCGGACGGGGTCGAGGACCTGTGGGGCGCGGACTACGCCGACCTGGTGGCCCTCGCCTGATCCACTGCCTGATCCACTTCGACTGGATCATTCGGCTCAGCGGTGATCCACCATCTGAGTGACCGTGTCTCGTACCCACGGCGTGGTACGGGACGGATCGGCACCCCGCGTACATCATCCGCACCCTCACCCGGCCCCACCGCCCTGACCTGGCACTTCTCCTGGCGTTCCGGGCAAACCCCGCTCCGGGCGGCTCTGGAATGTGACATTCCGTTCGTGCTCGAAGGTTGAAGTCCGAAGAAGCTTGTCGTACGGACCTTGCCGAATGGGTGGCCAGGAGGGCCGTGAGGGGTGATCATGAGAAGTCCAGAGCGCACTTCCCATGAGGAGGCACGGGTGGCCGAGACTCTGAAGAAGGGCAGCCGGGTGACCGGCGCCGCGCGCGACAAGCTCGCGGCAGACCTGAAGAAGAAGTACGACAGTGGTGCGAGTATCCGGGCGCTGGCCGAGGAAACCGGCCGCTCCTATGGATTCGTCCACCGGATGCTCAGCGAGTCCGGAGTCACGCTGCGGGGACGTGGCGGGGCTACGCGAGGCAAGAAGGCCGCATCGGCCTGACGGCCGGGCGGGGCACTCCCCGGGCCGCCGGTTCGGCGGGTGGCCACCCGGGTCGATCGAGCGATCGCCCAGGTGGTTACTGTGCAGTCACTTAGCTCAGTTCGTGAGTCCGACTGCCCGAACCGGAGGCGCCCCATGGTTTCGCTCGCACCAGTGCTCGACACGGACGGCGTACGGCTCACCGTGGAAGACGCGGTGGCCACGGTGACACTGACCCTCCCGGCCAAGCGCAACGCCCAGTCTCCCGCTCTGTGGCGGGCGTTGGCCGAGGCCGGGAGGAGGCTGCCGGGGACCGTACGGGTCGTGGTGGTGCGCGGCGAGGGCACGTCCTTCTCCGCGGGGCTCGACCGGCGCGCGTTCACCCCCGAGGGCTTCGACGGCGAGCCCTCCTTCACCGACCTGGCCCGCTCCACCGATGCCGACCTCGACGCGGCCATCGCCGGGTACCAGGACGGCTTCGTCTGGCTGCGCAGGCCCGACCTGGTGACCATCGCCGCGGTCCAGGGCCATGCGATCGGGGCCGGCTTCCAGCTCGCCCTCGCCTGCGATCTCCGTGTGGTCGCCTCGGACGTCCAGTTCGCCATGCGCGAGACGAGCCTCGGCCTCGTCCCCGACCTCACCGGCACCCACCCCCTGGTCGGCCTGGTCGGCTACGCCCGCGCCCTGGAGATCTGCGCCACCGGCCGCACCGTCCACGCGGACGAGGCCGACCGCACCGGCCTCGCCAACCTGGTCGTCGCCCCCGAAGACCTCGCCGCCGCGGCGAACGACCTCGCGGCGGCGCTCCTGGCCGCCCCCAGGGACGCCCTGATCGAGACCAAGGCCCTCCTCCAGGGCGCCACCGACCGCACCTTCGAAGCCCAACGCACCGCCGAACGCGCGGCCCAGGCGCGGCGCTTGCGGGATCTGGCGGGGGTGGGGGACTGACGGGGCCGGGTGTGGGGCTTCGCACACTGTCCTGGTGCAGGTCAAGGACGAGTTGACGGGTGTTGCGGGGCATGGTGGACTTCCTGGGCCATTGCCGACGGCAGCAGAGGAAGCCGGTGCGAATCCGGCGCGGTCCCGCCACTGTCACTGCGAGCCCCGTCCCGCAGGAGCCAGGAACTCTCGCCGTCGGATACGACGTCGAGCCGGGGCGCGGACCCTGAGTGAGGACACTTCGCCATGCCTGGCCGCGGTCATGCCATCGCGCCCGGGGTACGGGGCCGCTCGGCCGTTCCGGACACCGGGCGCGTCTTCGCGTACGGGGCCGCCCTCGGGCTCCTCGCCGACCGGGTCTTCGGGGATCCCCGCCGGGGGCATCCGGTGGCCGTGTTCGGGCGGGGCGCCTCGGCCGTGGAGCGGGTTCTGTGGCGCGACCACCGGGGGTGGGGCGCGCTGCATACCGTGGTCTGCGCCGGAGCCGCCGCCGGGGGTGCCGTGCTCGCCGCCCGTACGGTACGGAGCAGCGCCGCCGGGGCCGTGGCGCTGACCGCCGCCGCCACCTGGGCCGTGGTCGGCGGGACCTCCCTGGAGCGGGAGGCGCGGGCGATCGGCGCGGCGCTCGCCGCCGGGGATCTGGACGGGGCCCGCGCCCGGCTGCCGCACCTCTGCGGGCGCGACCCGTATGCCCTCGACGAGGCCGGGATAGCGCGGGCCGTCGTGGAGTCCGTCGCCGAGAACACCTCCGACGCGGTCGTGGGCGCCCTGGTGTGGGGGGCGCTCGCGGGGGCCCCGGGGCTGGCCGGGTTCCGGGCGGTGAACACGCTGGACGCGATGGTCGGGCACAAGAGCCCCCGGTACCACAGGTTCGGCTGGGCCTCGGCCCGGCTGGACGACGCCGCCGGGTGGCCGGGGGCCCGGCTCACCGCCGCGCTCGCCGTCCTCGCGGGCCCGGACCGGCGGGGCGCGCTGCGGGCCGTACGCCGCGACGCGCGCCGTCATCCGAGCCCCAACGCGGGCCCCGTGGAAGCCTCGTTCGCCGGGGCGCTGGGGGTGCGGCTGGGCGGGACGCTCGCGTACGGCGGGCGGGTCGAGCACCGGCCCGTGCTCAACGCCCCGGGGCGCCCGGTCGCCGTACCGGACATCGAGCGCGCCGTCCGGCTGGCCCGCCGGGTCGACGCGCTCGCCCTGGCGGTCTGTGTCGCGGGCCGGCTCGGGTACGGAGCGGTGCGGGGCAGGGTGTGGGACGGAGTTCGGGGCAGGGTTCGGGGAAGGAAGGGCTGGGGATGGCCGGGGTGAAGGGGGCTCGCCCGCTCGGCGGGGGGCTGCTGGTCGCGGGGACCACCTCCGACGCGGGGAAGAGCGTGGTCACGGCCGGGATCTGCCGCTGGCTGGCGCGCCAGGGGGTGAAGGTCGCGCCGTTCAAGGGGCAGAACATGTCGCTGAACTCGTTCGTGACGCGCGAGGGCGCGGAGATCGGGCGGGCGCAGGCGATGCAGGCGCAGGCGGCACGGGTGGAGCCGACCGCCCTGATGAACCCCGTCCTGCTCAAGCCGGGCGGCGAGCACAGCAGCCAGGTGGTGCTGATGGGGAAGCCCGTGGGCGAGATGAGCGCCCGGGGGTTCTTCGGCGGGAGCGGAGGGAGCGAGGGGGCTTCTCGCGAGGAGGCGCTGCGCGGCGGGCGCCGGGAGGCGCTGCTCGGGCCCGTCCTGGAGTGTCTGGCGGAGCTGCGCGCCACGTACGACGCGGTGATCTGCGAGGGCGCGGGGAGCCCGGCGGAGATCAATCTGCGCCGTACCGACATCGTCAACATGGGCATCGCACGGGCCGCGCGGCTGCCGGTGATGGTGGTCGGGGACATCGACCGGGGCGGGGTCTTCGCGTCCTTCTTCGGTACGACGGCGCTGCTGAGCCCGGCGGACCAGGCGCTGGTGGCCGGGTATCTGGTCAACAAGTTCCGGGGCGATGTGGCGCTGCTGGAGCCGGGGCTCGCCATGCTGCGCGGGCTGACCGGCCGGGCGACGCTCGGTGTGCTGCCGTTCCGGCACGGTCTCGGCATCGACGAGGAGGACGGGCTGCGGATCTCGCTCCACGGCACCGTGCGCGAGTCGGCGGTGGAGCGGCCGTACGGCGCGGAGGTGCTGCGGGTCGCGGTCTGCGCCGTCCCCCTGATGTCGAACTTCACCGATGTGGACGCGCTGGCCGCCGAACCCGGCGTCGTGGTGCGGTTCGTGGACCGCCCCGAGGAGCTGGCCGACGCCGATCTGGTGATCGTGCCGGGCACCCGGGGGACGGTACGGGCGCTGGCCTGGCTGCGGGAGCGAGGGCTCGCCGAGGCGCTGGCGGCGCGGGCCGCCGAGGGCCGCCCGGTGCTCGGCATCTGCGGCGGCTACCAGCTCCTCGGCGAGCGAATCGAGGACGAGGTGGAGTCCCGGGCGGGCGTGGTGGACGGGCTGGGGCTGCTGCCCGTACGGGTCAGGTTCGCGCCGGAGAAGACCCTGGCGCGGCCCGTCGGGGTGGCGCTCGGCGAGCGGGTCGAGGGGTACGAGATCCACCACGGCGTCGCGGACGTACGCGGCGGGGACGCCTTCGTCGCCGGTCCGGACGGGGCCGCGCTGGACGGCTGCCGGGTGGGCGCCGTCCAGGGCACGCACTGGCACGGGGCGCTGGAGGGCGACGCGTTCCGGCGGCGGTTCCTGGCGGAGGTGGCGCGGGCGGCGGGCCGGCGGTTCGTCCCCGCGCCGGACACCTCCTTCGGCGTGCTGCGCGAGGAACAGCTCGATCTGCTCGGCGACCTGATCGAGGAGTACGCGGACACGGCCGCGCTGCTCCGGCTGATCGAGGAGGGCCCGCCGCCGGAGCTGCCGTTCATTCCGCCGGGGGCGCCGTGAGTCCGCGTCCCCGCCCCGCCGTCCCGCCGTCCCACCCGGCCTCACGACCCCGCCGGTCCCGTCCGTACCGCAGGTCCCGCCGTCCCGAAGGAGCGATCAGCCTATGAGCACCCCCTTTCCGTTCACCGCCGTCGTGGGGATGGACGATCTGCGGCTCGGACTGCTGCTGAACGCGGTCAGTCCGGCGGTCGGCGGTGTCCTCGTACGGGGGGAGAAGGGCACCGCCAAGTCGACCGCCGTGCGGGCGCTCTCCGCCCTGCTGCCGGAGGTGCCGGTGGTGACGGGGTGCCGGTTCAGCTGTGATCCGGGCGCGCCCGACCCGCACTGCCCGGACGGGCCGCACGCGGAGGCGCCGGCCGGGGCCCGGGCGGCGCGGATGGTGGAGCTGCCCGTGGGGGCCTCCGAGGACCGCCTCGTCGGGGCGCTGGACATCGAACGGGCGCTGTCGGAGGGGGTGAAGGCGTTCGAGCCGGGGCTGCTCGCCGACGCGCACCGGGGCGTCCTCTACGTGGACGAGGTCAACCTGCTCCACGACCACCTCGTGGACCTCCTGCTGGACGCGGCGGCCATGGGCGCCTCGTATGTCGAGCGGGAGGGCGTCTCCGTACGGCACGCCGCGCGCTTCCTGCTGGTCGGGACGATGAACCCGGAGGAGGGCGAACTCCGCCCCCAGCTCCTCGACCGCTTCGGGCTGACGGTGGAGGTGGCGGCCTCCCGCGAGCCGGACGTACGGGTGGAGGTGGTGCGGCGGCGGCTCGCGTACGACGCCGACCCGGCCGGGTTCGCGGCGCGCTGGGCCGGGGAGGAGAGCGCGCTGCGGGGACGGATCGCGGGCGCGCGGGCGCTCCTCCCCGAGGTGCGCCTCGGGGACACGGCGCTCCGGCAGATCGCGGCGACCTGTGCCGCGTTCGAGGTGGACGGGATGCGCGCGGACATCGTGATGGCGCGGACCGCGACGGCGCTGGCCGCGTGGGCCGGGCGTACGGAGGTGCTCGCCGAGGATGTCCGGCAGGCGGCGCTGCTGGCGCTGCCGCACCGCAGGCGGCGCAACCCGTTCGACGCGCCGGGGCTCGACGAGGAGAAGCTCGACGAGACGCTGGAGGAGTTCCGGGGGGACGAGGACGGAGAAGCCGAGGGTCCAGGGGACGGGGAGCCCGATCCCGATCCGGACCCGGACCCGGACCCGGATGGGCCTGACGGGCCCGGTGGCGGGGGCGGGCAGCCGCCTCAAGGCGGGCCGGACGCCCCCGAGGCCCCGGAGGCGCCCGCGTCGCAGGACGCCCCGGGTGCACCGGGAAGCCCCGACGTGCCCGAGCCGCGTCCCGAAGGCGGGCAGCCGAAGGCGCCCGCGCCCGGTGAGCACTCCCCCGTCGGGGCCGCCGAGCCGTTCCGTACCAAGGTGCTCAGCGTGCCGGGGCTCGGCGAGGGCGCGGCCGGGCGGCGCTCCCGGGCCCGTACCGAACACGGCAGGACGACCGGCTCCCGGCGGCCCCGGGGCGCGCTGACCAAGCTCCATCTCGCGGCGACCGTGCAGGCGGCCGCCCCGCACCAGCGGGCGCGCGGGCGGGCCGGACGGGGTCTGGTGGTGCGCAGGGACGACTTGCGGCAGGCGACCCGGGAGGGGCGCGAGGGCAATCTCGTGCTCTTCGTGGTCGACGCCTCCGGTTCGATGGCGGCCCGGCGGCGGATGGGCGCGGTGAAGGGCGCGGTGCTCTCGCTGCTGCTCGACGCGTACCAGCGGCGCGACAAGGTCGGTCTGATCACCTTCCGGGGCCGGGAAGCGGAGCTGGCGCTGCCGCCCACCTCGTCGGTGGACGCGGCGGCGGCCCGTCTGGAGTCGCTGCCCACGGGCGGCCGGACGCCGCTCGCCGCCGGGCTGCTCAGGGCCCATGACGTCCTGCGGGTGGAGCGGCTGCGGGACCCCGCGCGCCGGCCGCTGCTGGTGGTGGTGACGGACGGCCGGGCGACCGGCGGCCGGGATCCGGTGGCGCTGGCGGCGCGCGCGGCGCGGCTGCACGCGGCGGAGGGTACGGCGTCGGTCGTCGTGGACTGCGAGACGGGTCCGGTACGGCTCGGGCTCGCCGGGGCGCTCGCCGGCGACCTTGCCGGGACCGCGATCACCCTGGACGAGCTGCGCGCCGACAGCATCGCGGGGCTGGTCAGGGACGTACGGGAGAGGGGCGACGTACGGCGGACTGGCGACGTACGGCGGACGGGCGACGCGCGCCGGGCACCGGGCACCGACGACGGGCAGCAGCAGAGGCACAGGAGGGCCGCGTAATGCCGCAGGGACAGCCGGAGAACGTACCGGACGACGGACTCACCACCCGCCAGCGCCGCAACCGGCCGCTGGTGCTGGTCCACACGGGCACCGGCAAGGGCAAGTCGACGGCGGCGTTCGGGCTCGCGCTGCGCGCCTGGACGCAGGGGTGGCCGGTCGGGGTCTTCCAGTTCGTGAAGTCCGCGAAGTGGAAGGTCGGCGAGGAGCGTGCCCTGAAGGTCCTCGGCGAGAGCGGCGAGGGCGGCACGGTCGCCTGGCACAAGATGGGCGAGGGGTGGTCCTGGGTCCAGCGCGACGCGCAGTTCTCCAACGAGGAGGCGGCGCGCGAGGGGTGGGAGCAGGTCAAGCGCGATCTGGCGGCCGAGACGCACCGGCTGTACGTGCTGGACGAGTTCGCGTACCCGCTGCACTGGGGGTGGGTGGCGACCGACGAGGTGATCGAGGTGCTGCGGAACCGGCCCGGCACCCAGCATGTGGTGATCACCGGCCGTAACGCGCCCCAGGAGCTGATGGACTTCGCGGACCTGGTCACCGAGATGACCAAGGTCAAGCACCCGATGGACGCGGGGCAGAAGGGCCAGAGGGGCATCGAGTGGTGAACATCCCGCGTCTGGTCGTCGCCGCGCCGTCCTCCGGAAGCGGGAAGACGACGGTGGCGACGGGCCTGATGGCGGCGTTCTCCGGGCGCGGTCTCGCCGTCTCCCCGCACAAGGTCGGCCCGGACTACATCGACCCCGGCTACCACGCGCTGGCCGTGGCGTCGGGGCCGGCGGGCCCCGGCAGCGGGTCGTCGCCCGGCTCCGCCTCCGGCCCGGGGCGGGGGCGTCCGGGGCGGAACCTGGACGCGTACATGTGCGGCCCCGGGCTGATCGCGCCGCTCTTCGCGCACGGCGCGCGCGGTGCCGACCTGGCGGTCGTCGAAGGCGTGATGGGGCTCTACGACGGCGCCTCCGACCAGGGCGAACTGGCCTCCACGGCGCAGGTGTCGAAGCTGCTGAAGGCCCCGGTGGTGCTGGTCGTCGACGCCTCCTCGCAGTCGCGTTCGGTGGCGGCGCTGGTGCACGGCTTCGCCTCCTGGGACCGGGAGGTGCGGATCGGCGGGGTGATCCTCAACAAGGTCGCCACCGACCGTCACGAACGGCTGCTGCGGGACGCGCTGGACGGCTCCGGGGTGCCGGTCATGGGCGTGGTGCGCCGTACGGACCGGGTCGGCGCGCCCTCCCGCCACCTCGGCCTGGTGCCGGTCGCCGAGCGGCGCGCCGAGGCGGTGGAGGCGACCCGGGAGCTGGCGGCGCGGGTCGGGGCGGGGTGCGACCTGGAGGCGCTGCTGGCGCTGGCCCGGAGCGCGCCGGAGCTGACGGCGGAGGCGTGGGAGCCCGGGGTGGAGCCGGTCGTCGCGCCGGGGAGCGGACGGCCGGTGATCGCGGTGGCGGGCGGGCCCGCGTTCACGTTCTCGTACGCCGAGCACACCGAGCTGCTGACGGCGGCCGGCGCCGAGGTCGTCCCCTTCGACCCGCTGCGCGACGAGGCGCTGCCCCCGGGCACCGCCGGCCTGGTGATCGGCGGCGGCTTCCCGGAAGTGTACGCGCCGGAGCTCTCCGCCAACGAGCCGCTGCGCGCTGCGGTGGCGGAACTGGCGTACGCGGGCGCGCCGGTGGCCGCCGAGTGCGCCGGGCTGCTCTATCTGGCGCGCTCCCTGGACGGGAAGCCGATGTGCGGGGTGCTCCCCGCCGAGGCCCGGATGTCGGGGCGGCTGACGCTCGGTTACCGGGAGGCGGTGGCGGTCGGCGACAGCGCGCTGGCGCGGGCCGGGACCCGGGTACGGGGCCACGAGTTCCACCGTACGGTGGTGGAACCGGGCGCCGGGGTGGTTCCGGCGTGGGGCATGGTGCACCCGGAGCGCCGGGTCGAGGGGTATGTCAGCGGCGGCGTGCACGCCAGTTACCTGCATACGCACTGGGCGGCGACGCCGGAGCTGGCGACCCGCTTCGTGGCCCGCGCGGCGGCCGGGCCGCACGGGGCGGCCGGGCCGCACGGGGCGGCCGGGGCGGCCGGTACGGCGGAGGCGAGCGGGGCCGGGGTACGGCGGTGACCGTACCGCCACCGGAGGCGTCACCCCGCGACGCCGACCACCAGCCAGATGAAGCCGACGCCCAGCACGGTGCAGAGCAGCGTGGAGCGGGCCGGGTGGTCGTGGTGGGCCTCGGGCAGGATCTCGGCGGCGGCGAGATAGAGCAGCACGCCGCCGAAGAACCCCAGATAGCCGCCGAGGAGTTCCTCCGGGAGCGTGAAGAGCAGCGTGGAGGCGGCGCCGAGGACCGGGGCGAGCGCGTCGGCGACCAGCATGGCGAGGGCGCGGCGCCGGTCGTTCCCGTACAGGCTGGTGATCGTGTACGTGTTGAAGCCGTCCGCGAAGTCGTGGGCGATGACGGCGAGCGCGACGGCGGTGCCCATACCGCCCCCGACCTGGAACGCGGCGCCGAGCGCGACCCCGTCCATGAGGCTGTGCCCCACCATGGCCGCCGCGGCGGTCAGCCCGACCTGGGGGACGCGGCCGTCCTGGTGGGCGGCCTGGCGGACCGCGAGCAGCCGTTCGACCAGATGGGCGGCGAGGAATCCGCCGACGAAGAGCAGCAGCGCCCTCGGCACCCCGAGGAAGTCCTCGCCCGCGGCGTGTATCGCCTCGGGCAGCAGGTCCAGGCCGACCACGCCGAGCATCAGCCCACCGGCGAGCCCCAGTACGAGATGGCGCCGGTCGGTGACGCGCCGGGCGGTCCAGCCGCCGAAGAGCGTCATCAGGAACGCGCCGAGCGCGACGAACACCGCCATGCGCCCCTGCATAGCCGATCGGACCGGGTCCCCGCACATCAGACCGCCGGCCGGGATCTGGTGGTGGGCGTGGGGGCGCGCCCCGGGGCGCCGGTGGCGGAGGTGCTGGGCCTGATCGAGGAGACGCTGCGGGAGGCCGGGCTCGCGCCGTCCCGGGTCTCCGCGCTGGCGACGGTCGAGGCGCGGGCGGACGCGCCCGGCGTCACGGGGGCGGCGGCGGCGCTGGGCGTGCCCGTACGGGGGTATCCGGCGGCCCTGCTGGCCGGGATCCCCGTGCCGCGCCCCTCGGCGGTGGCGCTCGCGGCCGTGGGTACGGCGTCGGTCGCGGAGGCCGCGGCGCTGGCGGGCGGCGGCGCGGGCGCGGACTCGGGCTCGGGCTCGGGCGCGGACTCGGGCGAGGGCGAGGGCGCGGGTTCAGGCTCGGGTTCGGACGCGGGCGGGGGCGGGGGCGGGGGCGGGGGCGGGGGCGGGGACATGGGCGGGCCGCCCGTACCGGAGCTGCTCGTACGGAAACGGAGGTCGCGCCCGCCCGCCGGACCCGCGCAGGTCACCTGTGCGGTGGCGGCCGTGGGGCGGCGGTGGCGTATAGGTGCCAGCCCCGGTCGGAGTGGAACCGGCCCGGAAGGAAATGATGTCGGTGATGTCGGTGCCCTTGAGGACCGTCCTTCCAGCCATCCGTGTCTTCCCCCTCAGACACTCCACCGAGAGCAGAGTGAACCGTGAGCATGGCACTCCCCCCACCCCACAGAGCGTGCCTCCGCCCCCCGGCGGCCGTGCGGGCCATGGCCGCCGGGGCCGCCGGATCCGCCACGGCCGCCGGATCTGCCGGATCCGCCGGATCCGATGTGCGCCCGATATCCGACGATCTCCGGGGCGGCAGCAGCCATGTCTACGCGCGCTGACCGCCACGACCTGCGCCATCACGGCGACGCGGAGGTACGGGACGGGGCCGCCGGCCTGGTCGACCTCGCCGTCAACGTCCGCGCGGAGACGCCCCCGCCCTGGCTGCGGGCCCGGATCGCGGAGTCGCTGACCGGGCTCGCCGCCTACCCCGACGGGCGCGCGGCACGGGCGGCGGTCGCCGCCCGGCACGGGGTGCCGGTGGAGCGGGTGCTGCTGACGGCCGGGGCCGCCGAGGCGTTCGTGCTGCTCGCGCGGGCGGTGCGGGCGCGGACCCCGGTGGTCGTGCACCCGCAGTTCACCGAGCCGGAGGCGGCGCTGCGGGACGCGGGGCACGAGGTGCGCCGGCTGCTGCTCCGTTCCGGCGAGGGGTTCAGGATCGACCCGGCGGAGGTGCCGGACGAGGCGGACCTGGTGGTGATCGGCAACCCGACCAACCCCACCTCCGTGCTCCACCCCGCCGAGGCGATCGTGAAGCTGGCCAGGCCGGGGCGGACCCTGGTGGTGGACGAGGCGTTCATGGACGCGGTGCCGGGCGAGCCGGAGGCGCTGGCGGGGCGTACGGACGTACCGGGCCTGGTGGTGCTGCGCAGCCTGACCAAGACCTGGGGGCTCGCGGGGCTCCGTATCGGCTACGTACTGGCGGAGCCCGGGACGATCGCCGCGCTGGAGCGGGCCCAGCCGCTCTGGCCGGTCTCGACGCCCGCGCTGGCGGCGGCGGAGGCGTGCATGGAGCCGGCCGCGCTGGCGGAGGCCGAGGCGGCCGCGTGCGCGATGGCCCGGGAGCGGGCGCATCTGCTGGCGGGGCTGGCGGAGTTCGAGGAGATCCGGGCGGTGGAACCGGCGGCGGGGCCGTTCGTCCTGATCAGAACGGACCGCGCGGACGCGGTACGGGCCCGCCTCCGCACCCTGGGCTTCGCGGCCCGCCGGGGCGACACCTTCCCGGGGCTCGACGCGCGGTGGCTCCGCCTGGCGGTCCGGGACCGGAGCACGACGAACCGTTTCCTCCAGGCCCTGGACCAGGCGCTGACGGCGGTCGGCGGCTGACCCGGCATCCCCGCAGGGGCGTCCGGGCCGCTGGGCCCGTCCCCTGACCGGGTCGTCCCGTGACCGGGCGGTCCCGGAACCGAGTCGTCCCGTGACCGCGGCCGTACCGTCCGAGCGGCGCCGCGGTCACGGGACGGGAGCGTCAGCGCCGGGCGTCAGCGCCGGGCGCGGAGACGGGTCACGGCGAGGGCGCCGCCGCCGAGTGCGAGGAGCGCCGCAGCGCCGCCCGCCAGATACGGTGTCGCGGAGCTGCCCCCGGTCTCCGCCAGGGCCTGCCGGGGCTCTCCCCCGCTCTGGGTCTTGACGTCGGCCTTCTCCGCCGCCTCAGGGGCCTCCTCGGCAGCCGTACCGGCCTCCGTGGACGGCGCCGCCGCGCTCCCCTCCGGCTTCCCTTCCGGCTTCTCCGGCTCCGGCTGCCCCGGGGCCTCCTGCTCGGGCTCCGCGGGCTCCGTGGCCGCACCGGGCGCCTTCGGCGTGGTGCAGGAGGCCTCGGCGAGGGTGACGGTGCCGGTCACCTCCGCGACGTTCAGCTTGAGCGGGTTCACCGAGACCCTGAGGGCGAGCGCGGTCGCGGCGGCCGTACGGGAGGTGGTGTGCGTCCGCGACAGGTCGAGGGAGACCTCGCCCACCCCCGGCACCTGGACCCGGGTCGGGCCGCCCGCCGTGAGGGTGACCTTCTTGCCGAGGACGGTGACCTGGCCGAGCAGGTTCGAGGTGGCGGCGGGCCGCTCGCCCGCCGCGCAGACCGCGCGGGAGGTGACCTCTTCGACCTCGATGAGCGAGAGCAGCGGCAGCCCGGGGACATGGACCTTGGCATGGGCGAGCCGGCTGTACCCCTCGGCCCCGTGCCGGTCGGCCGTCGCCTTCGCCGTGGCGACCTCGGCCCGCAGCACGTCGACCGGGCGCCCCTGGTCGACCCCGGCGACATCGACGGTCAGCGCGGTCCGCTCCGCGCTCGCCGGGGCCTGCACCGCGTTGAGCGAGGCACGCAGCGGTACGTCGACGGTCTTGTTGACCAGCGAGACATCGAGCCCGGCCCGCAGCACGGCCGCACTCGCCCGCCCCTCGCCCCGGCCCGCGCCCTCACCCGGACCCTCGGTGGCCCCCGCCGGCGCGGCGAGGAGGACCGGGCCCGCCGTCAGCGCGGCGGCGGCCACCAGGGCGGCGCCGCGACGGCGTGCGGGCATGCGGAAGGTGTTGCTGTTCAAGATGGTGGAACCCCCACAAGAGATCTGATGTCGCCGTCCCCGCCGCCTCGGGGACACGAGGCGGCGGTGGCGACCGGGACACCGGAATACTCATACGTACGGAGAGTGAACCGGTAAGCACCAGAAGCGACTTCACCCTAAAGTGGGGTTTTCGGGTCCAAATTCGATTTCTCTGGCACGGACGTTCCCGCCGTTCACCCGAATGGCCGGGGGCACAAGGGCGAAGCGCCGGGGGTGCGGGGGCAGCGACCGGCGCGGGCGCTCAGCCGACCACCCGTCCGTTGAGCACGATGCGCCGGGGCGCCGCCAGGACCCGTACGTCGGCGCGGGGGTCCTCGTCGTAGACCACGAGGTCGGCGGGGGCGCCCTCGTCCAGGGCCGGGCGGCCGAGCCAGGCCCTGGCAGCCCAGGTGGTGGCGGAGAGGGCAGCCAGGGGCGGGATGCCCGCTGCGACCAGTTCCGCCACCTCGCCGGCGACCAGGCCGTGGGCGAGGCCGCCGCCCGCGTCGGTGCCGGTGAAGACCGGGATGCCCGCGTCGTACGCGGCGCGGACGGTGTCGTAGCGGCGTTCGTACAGCCGGTTCATATGCGCGGACCAGCGCGGGAACTTCGCCTCGCCGCCCGCGGCGAGGGCCGGGAACGTCGCGATGTTGACGAGGGTCGGGACGATGGCGACGCCGCGCTCGGCGAAGAGCGGGATGGTCTCCTCGGTGAGCCCGGTCGCGTGCTCGACGCAGTCGATGCCCGCCTCGACCAGGTCGCGCAGCGAACTCTCCGCGAAGCAGTGGGCCGTGACCCGCGCCCCCAGCCGGTGCGCCTCCGCGATGGCCGCCTCGACTTCGGCGCGCGGCCAGCAGGGGGTCAGATCGCCCGCCTCCCGGTCGATCCAGTCGCCGACGAGCTTGACCCAGCCGTCGCCGCGCCGGGCCTCCCTGGCGACATACGCGACCAGGTCGCCGGGTTCGATCTCATGGGCGTAGTTCCGGATGTACCGGCGGGTGCGGGCGATGTGCCGGCCCGCCCTGATGATCTTCGGCAGGTCCTCGCGCCCGTCGATCCAGCGGGTGTCGGCGGCCGATCCGGCGTCCCGGAGCAGCAGGGCGCCCGCGTCGCGGTCGCCGCGCGCCTGGGTCTCGCTGGTGGCCTGGTCCACGGCGCCGTGCCGGTCGAGCCCGACATGGCAGTGCGCGTCGACCAGGCCGGGCAGCGCCCAGCCCCGTACCGTACGGATGTCACGGGCGCCGGCGGGCCGTTCGTAGGTGATCCGGCCGTCCACCACCCACAGGTCGTCCCTGACCTCCTCGGGGCCGACCAGGACCCGCCCCGTGACCCGCAGCACCTCGTGATCGCCGTGATCGCCGTGCTCACCGTGCTCGCCGTGACCCCTGTGATCGCTCATGGCGAGCACTGTACGAGGCCGTGAGTACGCTCGATCCGCGAGGGATTCCCCTCTCCGTATCGACCTCCGTATCCGCCTCCATATCCGCATCCGAAGAGAGCGTCTCCGTGACACACCACCCACTGCTGGACCTGCCCCCGCTGACCGCCGCGCACTTCGCCGCCGTCGAGCGCCGCGTCGCCGCCCTGCTGGCCACCGAGAACGATGTCGTGATCACCCAGGGCGAGGCCCTGCTCCCCCTGGAGGGGTGCATCCGGGGTGCCGCGGGGCCCGGTACGACCGCGCTGAACGTGGTGACCGGGCCGTACGGGCAGACCTTCGGGGACTGGCTGCGGGACTGCGGCGCGACCGTGGTGGACCTGGCGGTGCCGTTCCACACGGCGGTCACCGCCGAGCAGATCGCCCAGGCCCTGGCGGAGCGCCCGGAGATCGGCTTCGTCTCGCTGGTGCACGCGGAGGCGGCGACCGGGAACACCAACCCGGTGGCGGCGATCGGGGAGGTGGTACGGGCCCACGGCGCGCTCTTCATGGTCGACGCGGTCGCCTCGGTGGCCGCCGAGCCGCTGCTGACCGACGCCTGGGGCATCGACCTGTGCGTGATCGGCGCGCAGAAGGCGATGGGCGGCCCGGCGGGGGTCTCGGCGGTCGCGGTGAGCCCGCGCGCCTGGGAGCGGTTCGCGGCCAATCCGGGGGCGCCCCGGCGCTCGTACCTCTCACTGCTCGACTGGAAGGAGCGCTGGATCGACGCGGGCCGCCGGGCGCTGCCGCACGCCCCCGCCCAGTTGGAGACGCTGGCGCTGGAGGCGTGCGTGGAGCGCATCGAGGCGGCGGGGCTCGCGGCGGTCATGGGCCGGCACGCCGCCGCCGCTGCCGCCACCCGGGCGGGCGCGCTGGCGCTCCGGGGCGGTCTGGCGCCGTATGTCACCCGGGCCGAGGAGGCCGCCCCGGTCGCCACGACGCTCCGTACCCCCGCCGGGGTGGACGCCACCGCGCTGGTCGCGAAGGCGCTGGCAGGCGACGGGTCGCTGCCGTTGGTGGCAGGTGGGGGCGCACTGGCCGGGGAGATGGTCCGGGTGAACCATTACGGGGCGGACGCGACGGCCGAGGTGGTGCGCGCCTCGCTCGTGGCGCTGGGGGCCGTGCTGGCGGGCGGCGGGGCCGAGGTGGACCCGGCGGGCGCGGTGCGCGCGGCGGACGCCGCCTGGGCCGCTGCCGAAGCCGCTGCCGAAGCCGGTGCCGGCACGGACGCGGACCGATCCGGGAATTAAGGCGGCGGGACGGCCGCCGCCCCAGGGCACACCAAAAAGCAGATGAATTAATGAAAACGGGAAGCTGCTTTATCCGGCGCAGCTTCCCGTTTTCTTCTGCCCGCTTTCTCCGGGCCTAAACACCCTGATTTTCCGCACGATCCCGGGGGTGATTCCGGAGCGTCGCGCGAGCGTTACGGACATGTGACCGACCCCACAAGTCCCACCGTTTTGCCCGTATTATTCACCTCATACCACCCCATCCCGCTGCCGCTTCCCCGCCGTGTCCGCGCCCGCGCGATAACACAGGACCGCTTATCTCCCAACCCCTGCCGCAGATGCATCTTGCTGATTTGCTCGGTAAATTCAATTCACATGACCGCCGCACAAGCAGACCTTGCAGGCGCCCGAAGCGAATTCGACCGGCCCTTGACGATCGACACCCCGCGAGTGGAGGACGGAGCCGCGATCTGGCGCATCGCCCGCGACTCCGAGGTCCTGGACCTCAACTCCTCGTACAGCTACCTGCTCTGGTGTCGTGACTTCGCCGCGACGTCCGTCGTCGCCCGCGCGGAGGGAGGCGAGCCGATCGCCTTCGCCACCGGGTACGTACGGCCCGAGCGCCCCGAGGCGCTGGTCGTCTGGCAGGTGGCCGTGGACGCGGACCACCGCGGCCGGGGGCTCGCGGGGACGCTGCTCGACGAGCTGACCGTCCGGACCGCCAAGGAGCGGGGCATCACGGCCGTGGAGACGACCGTGACCCCGGACAACACCGCATCGGACCGGCTGTTCACGGCGTACGCCGCCCGCCATGACGCGGAGCTGGAGCGCGAGGTCCTCTTCGACGGCGGGCTCTTCCCCGACGGGGTCCACCAGCCCGAGGTGCTGTACCGCATCGGCCCGCTCGCCCTCTGAGCCCTGGGGCCGCTCCCGGAAGCCCGCGCCGGGCCCGGGACCGGCCGCCGCCTCCCGCGCCGTATCGCGGTACGCACCGCCGTACCGCCGTACGTATCGCTGTACCGCCGTACGTATCGCTGTACCGAACGTGCCGACCGTACCGCCGCCGCATCGCCGCCGAACCGCCGCGCCGTCCGTCACGCCGTCCGACCGCGCCGGCGCCACCCCCGCACCTCCCACCGGCTGGAGAGACCCATGACCATCACCCCGCCCGCCCTCAGCGTCTTCGAGACCCTCGAATCCGAGGTGCGCAGCTACTGCCGCGGCTGGCCCGCCGTCTTCGACCGCGCGCAGGGCGCCCGCCTCACGGACGAGGACGGCCACAGCTACCTGGACTTCTTCGCCGGTGCCGGCTCGCTCAACTACGGCCACAACAACCCGGTGCTGAAACGGGCGCTCATCGACTACATCGAGCGCGACGGCATCACCCACGGTCTCGACATGGCGACCACCGCGAAACGGGCCTTCCTGGAGTCGTTCCAGAACGTCGTCCTCCGGCCGCGCGACCTCCCGTACAAGGTGATGTTCCCGGGACCGACCGGCACCAACGCGGTCGAGGCGGCCCTCAAGCTGGCCCGTAAGGTCAAGGGCCGCGAGTCGATCGTCTCCTTCACCAACGCCTTCCACGGCATGTCGCTGGGGTCGCTCGCCGTCACCGGCAACGCCTTCAAGCGCGCCGGGGCCGGGATCCCGCTGGTGCACGGCACCCCGATGCCGTTCGACAACTACCTGGACGGGCAGACGCCCGACTTCCTCTGGTTCGAGCGGCTGCTGGAGGACCAGGGCTCCGGGCTGAACAAGCCCGCCGCCGTGATCGTCGAGACGATCCAGGGCGAGGGCGGCATCAACGTCGCGCGCCCCGAGTGGCTGCGCGCGCTGGCCGGGCTCTGCGAGCGGCAGGACATGCTGCTGATCGTGGACGACATCCAGATGGGGTGCGGCCGTACCGGTGCCTTCTTCTCCTTCGAGGAGGCGGGCATCACCCCGGACATCGTCACCCTGTCGAAGTCCATCAGCGGGTACGGGCTGCCCATGTCGCTCTGTCTCTTCACCCCCGAGCTGGACGTGTGGGAGCCGGGCGAGCACAACGGCACCTTCCGGGGGAACAACCCGGCCTTCGTCACCGCCGCCGCCGCGCTCACCACGTACTGGGCCGACGGGCAGATGGAGAAGCAGACCCTCGCGCGCGGCGAGCAGATCGAGCGCGCGCTCACCGCGCTCCGCGCCGAGTGCGCCGGTGACGTGCCCGAGATCCGCGGGCGCGGCCTGGTCTGGGGCGTCGAGTTCGCCGACAAGGGGCGCGCCACCGCGGTCTGCGCCCGCGCCTTCGAGCTGGGGCTGCTGCTGGAGACGTCGGGACCGCAGAGCGAGGTCGTGAAGCTGCTGCCGCCGCTCACCGTCACGGCGGACGAGCTGGACGAGGGGCTGCGCACGCTCGCCCGCGCGGTCCGCGAGACCGCCTGACCGCGAGACCGCCTGACCGCCTGGCCGCCTGGCCGCCTGGCCGCCTGACCGGCCGGGTGCCCGACCGCGAGACCGGCCGGCTGCCCGACCGCCTGACCGCAAGAAGAAGACCGAAAGGTTCGGAAGGAACCGGTCAACTCCCGAGAGGGATCCGAGAGAAAGGCGTCAACGCACCGTGATCGTCCGATCGTTCAAGGACATCGAGAACACCGACCGCCATGTCAGGTCAGCCTCGGGCACCTGGGAGAGCAAGCGCATCGTGCTCGCCAAGGAGAAGGTCGGCTTCTCGCTCCACGAGACCGTTCTGTACGCGGGTACGGAGACGTCGATGTGGTACGCCAACCACATCGAGGCCGTCCTGTGCGTGGAGGGCGAGGCCGAGCTCACCGACGAGGAGACCGGGCAGACCCACTGGATCTCCCCGGGCACGATGTATCTGCTCGACGGGCACGAGCGCCACACGCTCCGCCCGAAGACCGACTTCCGCTGTGTCTGCGTCTTCAATCCCCCCGTGACCGGGCGGGAGGACCACGACGAGAACGGCGTCTACCCGCTGCTGACCGAGGAGGGCTGACCATGACCGCCACCCCCGTGCACACCGACCTGTACCCGACGCGCGGTCTCGGCGAGGTGACCACCCCGCGCCAGGACCCGGTGGTGTGGTCCGCGCCCGGCGCCGAGGGCCCGATCGCCCGGGACGCGCTCGGGTCGTACGAACGGGACGGTTTCCTCACCGTCGATCAGCTCATCGGACCGGACGAGGTCGCCCTCTACCGGGCCGAGCTGGACCGGCTGATCGCCGACCCGGAGGTGCGCGCGGACGAGCGCTCGGTCATCGAGCCGAAGTCCCAGGACGTGCGGTCCGTCTTCGAGATCCACCGCATCAGCGAGGTGTTCGCCGGGCTGGTGCGCGACGAGCGGCTGGTGGGGCGGGCCCGCCAGATCCTCGGTTCCGATGTCTATGTCCACCAGTCCCGGATCAACGTCAAGCCGGGCTTCGGCGCCTCCGGCTTCTACTGGCACTCGGACTTCGAGACCTGGCACGCGGAGGACGGGCTCGCGAACATGCGGACCGTCTCGGTGTCGATCGCGCTGACCGAGAATTTCGACACCAATGGCGGTCTGATGATCATGCCGGGGTCGCACCGGACCTTCCTCGGCTGTGCCGGGGAGACACCGAAGGACAACTACCGGCAGTCGCTGCGGATGCAGGACGCGGGCACGCCCTCCCACGAGGCGCTGACCTCGCTGGCCGACCGGCACGGCATCCGGCTCTTCACGGGGAAGGCCGGCTCGGCGACCTGGTTCGACTGCAACTGCATGCACGGCTCCGGCGACAACATCACGCCGTATCCGCGCAGCAATGTCTTCATCGTGTTCAACAGCGTGGAGAACACGGCGGTCGAGCCGTTCGCGGCGCCGGTACGGCGGCCGGAGTTCATCGGGGCGCGGGACTTCACCCCGGTGCGCTGACCTCGTACCGCCGGTACATCCGTACGTACGCGAGGGGCGTGGCCCGGCCGGACAGCACATCCGGCCGGGCCACGCCCTTTCCGCGTACGTACCGGATCAGCCCGGCCCGGGTCAGCCCGCCAGCGCCGGGTAGTCGGTGTACCCCTTGTCGCCGCCGCCGAAGAAGGTCGCGCGGTCCGGGGTGTTGTACGGGCCGCCCGCCTTCAGCCGGGCGGGCAGGTCCGGGTTGGCGAGGAAGAGCCGCCCGAAGGTGACGAGGTCGGCGGTGCCGTCCTCGATCGTCTTCAGCGCCTCGGCGTCGACGCCGTTCTCCGCGCTGACGGTCAGGACGAAGGTGCCGGAGAAGAGCTTGCGCAGGGTCTGGGTGAGCTCCCGGGTGTACTCGATCTGGCTGAGGTAGGCGAGGCCCAGCGGCTCCAGCTCCCGTACGAGCGCGGTGTACGTCGGCTCCGGGTCGGGCTCCTCGGTGCCGAGCTGCCCGTTGGCGGGCGAGATCCGGATCGCGGTGCGCGCGGCGCCGATCTCCGCGACGACCGCGCGGGTCAGCTCGACGGCGAAGCGGATCCGGCCCTCGACGGAACCGCCCCACTCGTCGGTGCGCAGGTTGGTGTTGGGGGCGAGGGACTGGTGGACGAGGTAGCCGTTGGCGCCGTGGATTTCGACGCCGTCGAAGCCCGCGTCGATCGCGTTGCGGGCGGCGGAGACGAAGTCGTCGACGGTGGCGCGTATCTCGTCGGAGGTCAGCTCGCGCGGGACCACGAGGTCCTTGGGGCCGCTGTGCAGATAGACCTGCCCCGGCGCGGCCACCGGGGAGAAGCCGACCGGCTCCCGGCCGTCCGGGTAGAGGTCCGGGTGGCCGATCCGCCCGCCGTGCATGAGCTGGGCGAAGATCCTGCCGCCTGCGGCGTGCACGGCGTCGGTGACCCGGCGCCAGGCCGCGACCTGCTCCGCGCTGTGCAGCCCCGGGGTGTCCGGGTAGCCCTGGCCGACCACGGAGGGCTGGATGGCCTCGGTGATCAGCAGCCCGGCGGAGGCGCGCTGGGTGTAGTACTCCACGGTCGAGTCGGTGGGGGAGTTCCCCGGGCCGAAGGCACGGCTGCGCGTCATCGGGGCGAGTGCGATGCGGTTGGCGAGCTGGACGCCCGCGAGGTCGATCGGGTCGAAGGCGGTGGTCATGGAGGTCTCCAGGCAGAGGGAAAGGGCGGCCAGGGCAGCGCCGCCCGTACGGCCGGGGCAATATGTGGCCGACCAAGTAAGTAACGAGGGACCACCGTAACTCATTCCTTGGCCGGCCAATGATAAATGGATTTAAACTCTCGGCATGACCTTGGAGAGCGCGGGCGATCCCGCGTGTACGTATGAACCGCCCACCGTCGCGAGCGGCGGCCCGCTCAGCCACGCCCTGTACCGGGTCGCGCGGCTGCACCGCACCGTGGCGGCGAAGCTGCTGCGGCGCACCGGCCTCTATCCCGGCCAGGAGCTCCTGATGATGCGGCTCTGGGACGCCCCGGCGGCGCGCCAGGCCGAGCTGATCAAGGCGATGGGGCTCGATCCCTCGACCGTGACCAAGATGCTCCAGCGGCTGGAGAGCGCGGGCCATGTGAAGCGCTTCCCGGATCCGGCCGACCGCCGCGCTTCGCTGGTCGAGGCGACACCGGCGAGCTGCGCGCTCCGTACGGAGGTGGCGGAGACCTGGACGGAGCTGGAGCGGCACACCCTGAAGGGGCTCGACGCGACGGAGCGCGCGGAGCTGGCGCGGCTGCTCGCCAAGGTGGAGCGGAACCTCTGCACGGAGGCGGCCCCGGCCCCCGATGCCGCCCCCGGCGCCCCCTCCCCCGGCTCCGGCTCCGGCCCGGCTCTCGGATCCGGAGCCGGGCCGGCCTGCTGACCCGGGGTCCCGGGCCCGGGGCCCGGGGTCCTGGGGCCCCGCCCTCAGACCCCGTGGTGCGGTACCTGGTGGATGTACGAGGCGCCGCACGCGTGGCAGAGGGGCATCCCGGCCGGGGTGCCCCAGGCGTCGGCCGACTGGGTGGCGGCGCCCGGGTCGAGGGCGCGTCCGCAGAGGGCGGTGACGTCGTCGGCGCGGGTCATGTGCCAGACGTAGAAGCGGGGTTCGGGATCCTCGGGGGGACCGCCCGGCTCGTACTCCGCGCGCATTTCGTAATCCATGGTCTATCTCCCGACCTCCCCGGAAGCCGACACGTCAGGAGAAGACGACGGAGCGCAGCTTCAGCCGCTCGGACCCCAAACCGCCGATGCGGAGCGTGTAGTGGTCGCCCTCGCAGTCGACGTCGGTGAAGACCGTCGCGCTGGAGTTGGTCATGTTGCGCGGGGTGTGGGCCGGGGGCACGAACTCCCAGGCCGCCTCGCGGAGGGTGATGCACTCGCGACTCTCGGGGTCCACGAGCCGGCCGACCCGCTGGTCCCCTTCGAGGTCGTGGTACACGTACGAGAACGTGCCCTCGGCGGCCGAGGCCTGGCCCGGCAGGGCGACGAGCAGGGTGAGGGCGCCGACGGCGGCGGCCAGGGTGGGACGCAGACGCATGGTGGGAGGACTCCTCTGTGGTGCTGGCGGCGGGGGCTGGTGGCGCTGGTGGATCTTGAGCCCCACGAGCCTGCCCCGGCCGGAGCCGCGCCGGGGCACGGAGCCACCCGAAAGGGTGTACAGAAACGTTCCGCCCTCACCTGTCCGGAGCAGCGCCGCCCCACCGCGCACAGGGCACGGCGGGGCGGCGGAAGGGTACGGGAACGGCCGGGGTGTCAGCTCTCCGGGCGGCCGTCCACGCGGCGCGGGAGGTCGAGGGGGTTCTCGTCGCGCAGCTCGGGCGGGAGGAGGGCGGCCGGGGTCGACTGGTACGTGACCGGGCGCAGCCAGCGTTCGATCGCGGTGGCGCCGACCGAGGTGGAGGTGGAGGTCGTCGCCGGGTACGGGCCGCCGTGGTGCTGGGCGGGGGCGACGGCGACCCCGGTGGGCCAGCCGTTGACCAGCACACGGCCGGCGAGCGGGGTCACCTCGGCGAGGAGTCCGGCGGCGCCGGGCGTGGTGCCGTCGGCCTCCTCGGCGGCGAGCTGGAGGGTGGCGGTGAGGTTGCCGGGGAGGCGGGAGAGGACCGTGGTGATCTCGTCCGTCGAGGAGTAGCGGGCGACGACCGTGACCGGGCCGAAGCACTCCTCCAGGAGCAGGTCGTGCGGGCCCTCCTCGGCGAGGAGTCCGGCGGGCAGGGTGAGGAAGCCCGCGCTGACGGTGTGCTCGCCGCCCGCGCCGGGGGTGATGGGGGCCTCGACACCGGGCAGCGCGGCGCGTTCCGCCACACCGGCGACGAAGGCGTCGCGCATCCGGTGGTCGAGCATCACACCGGGCTCGGTCTCGCTGACCGCCGTGGTCAGGGACTTGAGCAGACGGTCGCCGGGCTCGCCGGCCGGGGCGAGCACGAAGCCGGGCTTCACACAGAACTGGCCGACGCCGAGCGTCATCGAGCCCGCGAGACCGGTGCCGATCTCCTCGGCGCGCCCGGCCGCCGCCGCCTCGGTGATCACCACGGGGTTGAGGGAGCCCAGCTCGCCGTGGAAGGGGATGGGCGCCGGCCGGGCCGCCGCCGCGTCGAAGAGGGCGCGTCCGCCCCGTACCGAACCGGTGAAGCCGGCCGCCGCGACCAGCGGGTGCTTGATCAGCTCGACCCCGGCCTCGAAGCCGTGGACGACGGTGACGACCTCCTCGGGCAGCCCGACCTCGGCGGCGGCCCTGCGCAGCACGGAGGCGCAGAGCTCGGAGGTGGCGGGGTGGTCCGGGTGCGCCTTGACGACGACGGGGCAGCCGGCCGCCAGCGCGCTGGCGGTGTCGCCGCCGGGCACGGAGAAGGCGAACGGGAAGTTGCTCGCCGAGTAGACGGCGACGACGCCCAGCGGCACCTTGTAGCGGCGCAGGTCGGGCCAGGGCGGGGTGCGGTCGCCGTCGGCGTGGTCGATGCGTACGTCGAGGAACGCGCCCTCGTCGACGACCTCGGCGAAGGCCCGCAACTGGGCGGTGGCCCTGGCGAGTTCGCCGGTGAGCCGGACCGGCCCGAGCGCGGTCTCGGCGTCGGCCGCCTCGATGACATGCTCCCCGGCCGCGTCGAGCAGGTCGGCGGCGGTACGGAGCAGGGCGGCGCGGGTCGTACGGTCCGCGAGCGCCCCCCGGACGGCGTGCGCGCCGCGTACCGCGCTGTCCACCTCCTCCGGCGTGGCCTCTTGCGCGACCTGCTCGCGCGGCTTCCCCGTTCGGGGGTCGACACTCCAGACTGGTGCTGCTGCCACCGCGGCTTCCTTCCCGACTTACTGGTTACTGGCCTACGGATTACTGCCTACTGGCCTACGGACCGCTCGGCGTTCACCATGCTCTCTGTGTCAGGCACCGTCTCCGTCGCAGGTCCCCTGCCCCGGATTGTTCGGTATTCTGAACAAGATTCCTGATGGTGAATGCTCCCAGGACTCTATTTCCGCGCGTTCCGCGTGGTCAAGGGCGGTCGGGGGCGCCGAGACGAGCGGCCGGAAGAGGCGAGGGTCATGGCGGCGGCGGAAACCGGTGGCACGCAGGTCAAGTCCGCGGTACGGACGGTCGAGCTGCTCGAATACTTCGCCGGCCGGCCCGGCATGCATGCGCTGGCCAGCGTCCAGGAGGCGGTCGGGTACCCCAAGTCGAGCCTCTACATGCTGCTGCGCACGCTGGTGGAGCTGGGGTGGGTGGAGACGGACGCGACGGGGACGCGGTACGGCATCGGCGTACGGGCGCTGCTGGTCGGCACGTCGTACATCGACGGCGACGAGGTGGTGGCCGCCGCCCGTCCGACGCTGGACCGGCTCTCGGACGACACCAGCGAGACCATCCACCTGGCGCGGCTGGACGGCGTGAACGTGGTGTATCTCGCCACCCGCCAGTCCCAGCACTATCTGCGCCCCTTCACCCGCGTCGGCCGCCGGCTGCCCGCGCACTCGACCTCGCTGGGCAAGGCGCTGCTGGCGACGCACAGCGACGAGCAGGTGCGCCAGTTGCTGCCGGAGAAGCTGCCCGCTCTGACCGAGCACACGATCACGGACCGCGAGCGGCTGATCGAGGAGTTGCACGCGGTACGGGAGCAGGGGTACGCGGTGGACCGCGAGGAGAACACCCTGGGGCTGCGCTGCTTCGGTATCGCCATCCCGTACCGGACGCCCGCGCGGGACGCGATCAGTTGCTCGGTGCCGGTGGCGCGGCTGACGCCGGCGCACGAGCAGATGATCCAGGACGCGCTCTTCGACGCGCGCGACCGGCTGACGCTGGCGACGAGAAGGCTGTGACGCCGTGCGGCCATGAGGCCGTGACGACGGCGATCCGCTCGGTCCGTCCGGCGTCCGTCCGGCCCGTCCGTTCCGCCCGCTCGGTTCGTCCCCTTCCGGTGCGCTCAGGATGAAGGCTTCCTGAAACAGGATGAAGACTTCCTGAAAAGGGCCGGTCGGCGGAACACGGCCCCCTCCCCCGCTCGTCTCTCCAGCGGGATGAACAAGACGATCAGGCACACAGCGGTCATCTGCCTCGCCCTGGTGTTCGCGCTGCTGGTGCGGGCGACCTGGGTGCAGGCGTTCGAGGCGAAGGCGCTCGCGGACGACACGTACAACCGTCGTACCGCGATCGCCCGGTACGCGCACCCCTTGGGCGACATCATCGTGGCGGGCTCGCCGGTCACGGGGTCGCGGCGGACCGAGGGCGGCGATCTGGCGTACGAGCGCACCTACAAGGACGGTGCCCTCTACGCGCCCGTCACCGGATACAGCTCGCAGGCCTTCGGCGCGACGCAGTTGGAGGGCATCTACGCGGATGTCCTCGACGGGACGGACAGCCGCCTCCAGAACCCGCTCGACGCGCTCATGGGGAAGGAGGCGGCCCCCGGTGATGTGCTGACCACCATCGACCCGGACGTACAGCGCGCCGGATACGCGGCGCTGGGCTCCGCCAAGGGCGCCGCCGTGGCGATCGACCCGAAGACCGGCCGGGTCCTCGCCGTGGTGAGCACCCCCTCGTACGACCCGGCCCGGATCAGCGGGGCGGGCGACGGCGCCGCCTGGAAGGAGCTCACCGGGGACGCGGAGAAGCCGATGGTGAACCGCGCCCTGCGCCAGCCGCTGCCGCCCGGCTCGACGTTCAAGCTGGTCGTCGCGGCGGCGGCGCTGGAGGACGGGCTCTACGGTTCGGTGGACGAGGCGACGGAGAGCCCCGACCCGTACACCCTGCCGACGACCTCCACGGTGCTCCGCAACGAGTCCGCCTCGGCGCCCTGCGCGAACGCCTCCATCCGTACCGCCCTGCGCTACTCCTGCAACACCGTCTTCGCGAAGATGGCCGACGACCTGGGGCAGCGGAAGGTGCGCGCGATGGCGGAGCGCTTCGGCTTCGACGACTCCGCCCAGGACATGCCGGTACGGGCCTCCGCGAGCGTCTATCCGTCGGGCATGGACCGGGCGCAGACGGCCCTGTCGGGCATCGGCCAGTACGACGTGACGGCGACCCCGCTCCAGATGGCGATGGTCTCGGCGGCGCTGGCGAACGACGGTCTGTCGGCCGCGCCGCACATGGTGTCGAAGGTGGTCGACGCGAACGGCGACACCGTGCAGTCGTACCCGGACGGCGACACCACCCGTATCGTCTCCGCCGACACGGCGCGCCAGTTGCGCAGTGCGATGGTGACGGTGGTCGAGGACGGCACGGGCACGAACGCGAAGATCGACGGCGCGGAGGTGGGCGGCAAGACGGGCACCGCCCAGCACGGCGTCGCCAACAGCCGCACCCCGTACGCCTGGTTCACCTCCTACGCGAAGGATGCTTCCAGCGGTAAGGAGGTCGCGGTGGCGGTCGTCGTGGAGGACTCGGGCGCGGCCCGCTCGGAGGTCAGCGGCAATGGACTGGCCGCGCCGATCGCCCAGAAGATGATGAAGGCCGCGTTGAAGTGACCGCTTCCGCCATGGCAGTGCGCGTGCTCCCCAAGGCATCTGTGAGCCATCCGTCACGGCAGCCACCAAGGCACCCACTAAGGCGTCCACCAAGCCACCCGCTAAGGCGTCCACGCGACAGTAAGTAGGTCCTTCTCCCGATGTGGTGGGCGGCTCCTCAGCGGCCACACTGACGCCCGGTGCCGGTGGAGCGGAGGGACGGGGCGGATGGGTGTGCTGCGGGACCGGAACGCGGCTCTCTGTCTCACCGGGGTCGTCGTCTCCGGGTTCGGTACCTCGGCGATGTGGCTGGTGGCGGGGGTCTGGGTCAAGTCGCTGACGGGGTCGGACAGTCTGGCCGCGCTGACGGTCTTCGCCCTGTGGGCGCCCGTGCTGGCCGGGCCCCTGCTGGGGATGGTGGCGGACCGGGTGCGGCGGCGCCCGCTGCTGATCGGCTCGCACCTGGCGATGGGGGCGCTGCTCAGCACGCTGCCCGTGGTGGACTCGGCGGGGCGGCTGTGGATCCTGTTCTCCGTGCTGTTCCTGTACGGCGTGAGCGGGGTCGTCCAGGACGCGGCGGAGGCGGCGCTGGTCACCGCCGCCGTGGACCGGCGGCTGCTGGGCGACTTCAACGGGCTGCGGATGACCGCCAACGAGGGGATGAAGCTGCTGGCGCCGCCGGCCGGCGCGGCGCTCTACGCGCGGTACGGCGGCGGCCCGGTGGCGCTCCTCGACGCGGGGACGTTCGTGGTGGCCGCCGGGGTCTTCGCGCTGCTGCGGGTCCGGGAGGAGCGGCCGGCTCCGGCGGCGCCGGGCGCCTGGCGGGCCGGGTTCGCGGACGGGGTCGCGCGGCTGCGGGGTTCCCCGGCCGTCCGGCCGCTGGTGGTCGCCGGGGCCGTGACGATGCTGCTCGCCGGGGTCAATGGGGCGTTGATCTACGCGGTGATCGACCGGGGTCTCGGCCACGCCCCCGCGTACGCCGGGGTGCTCTACGCCGCGCAGGGCGCCGGGTCGGTACTGACCGGCGTGGCGGCAGGGCCGCTGCTGCGGCGGCTGCCGGAGCGGGCGTACGCCGCCGCCGGGATCGCCCTGTTCGCGGTCTCCGTGGCGGCGCGGGCGGTGCCGTACGACGCGGCGGCGCTGGCGGGCTCCGTGGGGGTGGGCCTGGGGCTGCCGTGCGTGCTGATCGCCGCGCTGACGGCGGTCCAGCGGGAGACGCCGCCGGAGGCGCTCGGCCGGACGGCGGCGAGCGCCAACACCGTGCTGTACGTGCCGAACGCGGTGGCCCTGGCGCTGGGCGCGGGGCTGGTCGCCGTGGTCGGCCACACCGTACTGCTGCCGCTGGCCGGGGCGGCCGGGGTGCTGACGGCGTGGTGGCTGCTGCGCACCGCGCCGCCCGGCGCGGCCTCCGGGGCGCCGACCGGTGCCCCGCCCGCCGCGCCCGGCTCAGCCGTCGAGCTGTGAGAGTGCCGCCCTGACCGCCGCGAGGTCGGGGCCGGAGGCGAGGCCCGCGTGGTAGAGGCGCAGTTCCGTCGCGCCGAGCCGGGCGGCCCGGGCGGCGTCGGCGGCGAGGGTGGCCGGGGCGCCGCCCATGCCGGTGACGATGGGGAAGTTGGCGGCCAGGACGGAGGCGGGGGTGCGGTGTCCGGCGAAGGGGGTGAGCATCGCCTCGGCCGCGCCGCCGCCGCAGGGGAGCACGACACCGTCCGCGACGCCGAGGATGTGCGCCGGGTCGACACCGGCGTTGGCGCCGACCCGGTACGGGGCCGGGTCGGCGTGGAGCAGCACCTGGAAGCCGGGGGGCGCCTCGGCCCGTACCGCGGCGACGGCCGCCTCCTGGAGGCGCCGGGCGACGCCGTGCCGCCACTCGGCGGTACGGGCGGCCAGGTCGGCGCCGAGCAGTTTCCCGACGGCCGGCCAGCCGCTCTCCTGGGACCCGGTGGCCCATACGGGCTCCAGCGCGCGCCGTACGGTGGCGGCGAGGGCGTCCGGGTCGGCGCCCACGGCCCCGTACCCCTCCCGGCAGACCGCGCAGAAGCAGAGCGACATCAGGTACTGCGCGGCGTCCCCGAGCGCGATGCCCGAGGTCTTGTCGTGGGCGTGCAGATGGGCCAGTCCGTACCAGCCGCAGGACTCCAGTTCGGTGCCGCTCGTCCCCGTGCCGGGGCGTACGGCGGCCTCGGCGGCGAGGCCGGTCAGATACGCGGCGACCTCGGGGCGGGCGATACAGGGCGCCCAGGGGTAGCGGTCGCCGTAGGCGTTGACCACGGAGGTGCCGGGGTGTTCGGCGCCGAGGCGGGAGTTGTGGGCGAGGACGACCCAGCTGTGCACGTCGAGCCCGGCCCCGGCCAGCGCCGCGGCGGCCTCGCCGTAGGCGTCCCCGGGGGCCCAGGGCCCGGCGGGGTGCGGGCGCGGCGTCCGGCCGGCCCAGCGGGCGGGGTCCGGCGGGTAGAGGACGGCGGCGTACTCGGCGGTGACGACCCGGTGGCGCGGGTGGCGCGGGGTGAGGGCGCGGGTGGAGTGGTACGCGGCGGCGAGGGTGACCTGTTCGACGCCGAGGTCCGCGATCCTGGCGGGCGCTTCGGGGTCGCCCAGCACATCCCAGGGGTAGACGAAGACGGATGTCCTCATGGACGTCTTCATGGACTTCATGCGTCCTCCTCGGCCGTCCGGACCCATCCGTGCACCAATGTGTTCGCCGTCCATGTCCCTGAACGGCGTCACGCTAATGCGGCGCTGACACACCGGTCAAGACGCTCCGCCGCAACCAGGGGACGGATCGGCCGCCTTCGGGCGACACTTGACGGTGTACCGCGGCACTCCCTATTTTGTCCGCGCATGTGAATTCCATCCACGTATCTGACTCCGAACCGTCGAGGAGATTCCGCCCATGCGCACACCCCGCACCGTCCTGCTCACCGGCGCCGCCGGCGGCCTCGGCACCCTGATGCGGGGCCTCCTTCCGGCGTACGGATACGAGTTGCGGCTCTTCGACGCCACGCCGATCGAGGGCGAGCCGGGCGCCATCACGGCGGACCTGGCGGACAAGGTGGCGCTGCGCGAGGCGGTGTCGGGTGTGGACGCGGTCATCCACCTGGCGGGCATCTCGCTGGAGGCGTCGTTCGACAAGATCGTGCGCGCCAATATCGAGGGGACGTACAACCTGTACGAGGCGGCGCACGAGGCGGGCGTACAGCGCACGGTGTTCGCCTCCAGCAACCACGCGGTCGGCTTCACCCCCCGCCCCGGGCAGGGCGATCCGCTGATCCCGATCGACACCCCGCGCCGCCCCGACACCTTCTACGGGCTCTCCAAGTGCTTCGGTGAGGACCTGGCGCAGCTCTACTGGGATCTGCACGGCCAGGAGACCGTCTCCGTACGGATCGGATCCTGCTTCCTGGAGCCCACCACCGTACGGATGCTCTCCATCTGGCTGAGCCCCGGGGACTGCGCCCGGCTCTTCCACGCGGCGCTCACCGCCGAGGAGGTGGGCCACACCGTCGTCTACGGCTCGTCGGCCAACACCCGCCTGTGGTGGGACCTGTCGACGGCGCGGGCGCTCGGGTACGAACCGCAGGACGACTCGGAGCAGTACGCGGAGAAGCTCATCGCGGAACAGGGCGAGGCGGATCCGGCCAACCCGGAACACACCCGGCTGGGCGGCGCGTTCACGACGAACCCGCCGCAGTGGCCGTACTGAGCGCGGCGGTTCAGCGGCGGTTCACACGGCCGGGTAAGGGGTGGCCGGGTAAGGGTTGGCCCGTACGCCGTGACCGCGTACGACGGTGACCGGGTGCTGAGTAAGGGAACGGCAAAGCGGGACCGTTCGTTACCCCGGCATGACAGCTATGACCCCAGGCTCGAACATCCCCCTCCCCACCGCCCGTGTCGCGGTGGACGTCGCCGCCCCGGTGCGGCTCGACGTATCGGGCCTGCTGCTCACCGCCGACGGCAAGGTGCGCTCGGACGACGACTTCATCTTCTACAACCAGCCGGCCGGCCCCGGCGTCACGTACCGCTCCGGCGGGGGCGCGGCACCGGACGCGATCGTCGTCGACACCGCGGCCGTCCCCGCCGGTGTCGAGAAGATCGTCGTCACGGCGAGCCCGGACGCCGCCGGCCAGAGCTTCCAGGGCATCGAGCCCACGGCCACGGTCCGCGACGCGGCCACCGGCGCCGAGCTGGCCACGTTCACCCCGCCCCGGCTGGGTACGGAGACGGCGCTGGTGGTCGTGGAGATCTATCTGCGCAACGGGGCGTGGAAGGTCCGCGCGGTGGGTCAGGGGTACGCGAACGGTCTGGCCGGGATCGCCACCGACTTCGGCGTCTCCGTGGAGGAGCCGGCCCCGGCGCCCGCCGCCCCGGCGCCCGCCCCGGTGGCCGCGGTGGCCGACCCCCGGGTCGCCGCTCCCCCGATGCCGGGCACGCCGCCGCCGATGCCCGCCGCGCCCGCTCCCGCGCCCGGCGGCGGGAAGATCAACCTGGACAAGGGCCGGGTCAGCCTCCGGAAGAACGAGACGGTCTCGCTGGTCAAGGGCGGCGCCCCGCTGCTCAGCCGGGTGAAGATGGGCCTGGGCTGGGAGCCCGCGTTCCGGGGCAAGGACATCGACCTGGACGCCTCGGTCATCGCGTACGGCCCGACCCGTAACCACCTGGACAGCTGCTACTTCGGCAAGCTCACCATCCTGAACGGGGCGGTCAAGCACTCGGGTGACAACCTCACCGGTGAGGGCGGGGGCGACGACGAGGTGATCGTCGTGGACCTGGGCAGCGTCCCCGCCGAGGTGAGCGGCCTGGTCTTCACCGTCAACTCCTTCTCCGGGCAGAAGTTCACGGAGGTCGCCAAGGCGTACTGCCGGCTGGTCGACGCGTCGACCGACGAGGAGCTGGTCCGCTTCGACCTGACCGGCGCCGAGCCGCAGACGGGCGTGATGATGGCGAAGCTGATCCGGCAGTTCTCCGGCGAGTGGGAGATGACCGCGCTCGGCGCGTTCGAGAAGTCCCGGACGGTACGGGGGATGGTGAAGCCCGCGGCGAAGATCCTCTGAGGCCGCCGGGACCGCCCGGGACCGCCCGAGGTCAGCCGCGCGGCGGGGACGGCACAAGGCCCCGGGCCCCGCGCCCGGGGCCGGTGGCTCACGGGCAGGGACCCGGGGCCTGGGGCCTGGGCCGGTGCGGGGCCTCAGAGTTTGGTGAGCTTGGCGAAGGGGCTGAGAATCCGCCCCTGCCGGCCCGCGAAATCGATGAGCACGGCGTGTTCGCCCTCGACTCCGATGACTCTTCCCAGCCCGAACTGGTCGTGGGAGACCCGGTCCCCCACATCGAACTGCTCGGGCGGAGGCGAGGCCGGAGCCTGGCGGTTGAAGGGACTGGAGGGCAGGTGGCGCCGGGATCCGGCTGACTTTGTCATCACGTGGAGTATGGGCCCAAGGGGCCCCGCCGCGCCATGCCCGTACCCCCGGGAACCTTCCCCGCCCCCGGGATTCCCCGGCCCGTCGGCGCGGCCTCGCATGCCCGTCGGCGCGCGTTCAGCGGCGCGGCGTGCGCCGCCAGGGCCCGGTGACGGCCACCATGATGCCCGGTTCCTGGATGTTGGCGAAGAGCGTGCGGCCGTCCGGCGAGAAGACGACCCCGGTGAACTCGCTGTCGTTGAGATCGTTACGGGCGATGGGGTACGTACGCCCGCCCTCCGTCGCGCCGAAGAGGTGCTGGAGCCCCGCGCCGTCCTCCGCGATGACCAGTCCGCCGTACGGGGAGACGGTGATGTTGTCGGGCCCGTCGAAGGCGCCGTCCTTCGTGGGATCGGGGTTGACGCCGAGCAGCACCTTGAGGGTGAGGGTGCGCCGCCGGGGGTGGTAGAACCAGACCTGGCCGTCGTGCGGGGTGCCGGGGCTCTCCGCGCGGGCGTACGAGGAGACGAGGTACGCGCCCCCGTCGCCCCACCACATGCCCTCCAGCTTCCTGCCCCGGGTGACGTCGCCCTCGCCGAACTGCTTCCGTACGTCGACGCTCCGCGCGTCCCGTTCGGGCACGTCCACCCAGTCCACGCCGTAGACCGTGCCGATCCGGGTGGCGCGCGAGAGGTCGTCGACGAACGCGCCGCGTACGTCGAAGCAGCGCGCCGCCTGGAGCGCGCCCGCGTCGTCCGCGAGCCGGGCGAGCCGACCATGGCCGTGCCGGAAACCATGCGGCGGAACCCACCGGTACAGCAGACCGTTGGGGCCGGAGGCGTCCTCGGTCAGATACGCGTATCCGGTGCGCGGGTCGATGACGACGGCCTCGTGGTCGTACCGGCCCAGCGCCTTGACGGGGCGCGGGTCGCGGTTGGCGCGCCGGTCGTAGGGGTCGACCTCGAAGACATAGCCGTGGTCCTTGGTCATCCCGTTCTCGCCGGCGCGGTCGGTGTTCTCCTCGCAGGTCAGCCAGGTGCCCCACGGGGTGCGTCCGCCCGCGCAGTTGGTCGATGTGCCGGCGATCCCGACCCATTCGGCGGTCCGGCCGTCGGCGCGGGTCTCCACGACGGTGCAGCCGCCGGCCGCCGCGGGGTCGTAGACCAGGCCCTCGGTGAGCGGAACGGGGTGCTCCCAGTCGGCCCTGGGCCCTTCCAGTTCATGGTTGTTGACGAGGAGGGTGACGCCCCGGGGGCCCTCGAAGCTCGCGGTGCCGTCGTGGTTGGAGGGCGTGAACTCGCCGCTCTCCAGCCGGGTGACGCCGCTGTGGGTGAGGATCCGGTACGTGAACCCGGCGGGGAGGGCGAGCACGCCGCGCGGGTCGGCGACCAGCGGCCCGTACCCCGGCTCGGGCGCGGGTCCCGAGGCGACCTCGGGGGCGTCGTCGGCGGCGAGCGCGCCGGGCGCGGTGGCCAGCGCTCCCACGGAGCCGGTGAGGAGGAGCCCCGCGCCGGTGAGCGCGGAACTGCCGGTGAATTCCCTGCGGGTCAGCGACATGGGGATCCCTGGTGTCGGAGAGGGCGGTGGCGGTGGTACGGATGGAACGACAGAGGCGACGGCGGTACGGACGGGGGCGACGGCGGTACGGACGGGGTCCGGACCGGGGAAGGACGGGGGCCGACCGGGGACGGAGGCCGGCCCGACGGGAAGCCCCCTCCCCAGGAGGCGCGCCCCCAGGTCCTGGCGGCCCAGCCTCCTCCCGAACCTCCCCAGCCTCCCGCCCGCTCCTGAACACGACCTGAACACCGCCCGACATCGAGAGGCCCCACCCCATGAACCTCCCCGCCACCGGACGCTCCGTCCTGGTCAGCGGCGCGTCGCGCGGCCTGGGCCGCGCGGTCTGCCGGGCCTTCGCCGCCCAGGGCGACCGGGTCGCCGTCCACTACGGCAGCCGTGCCGCCGAAGCCGAACGCACCCTGGAGTCGCTGCACGGGAGCGGCCATGTGCTGGTCGGCGGCGACCTCTCCGACCCGGCGGAGGCGGCACGCGTCGCGGACGAGGCGGTGCGGGCGCTGGGCGGGATCGACGTGCTCGTCAACAACGCGGCGGTGAATTCACCCCATCCGCTGCCCACCACGGGGTACGAGGAGTGGACGGCGGCGTGGCAGAGCCACCTCTCCGTCAACCTCCTGGCGACGGCGCTGCTCAGCCACCGCGCCGCGCACGACATGATCGCCCGAGGCGCCCCCGGCCGTATCGTCAACATCGGCTCCCGGGGCGCCTACCGGGGCGAACCGGACCACCCCGCGTACGGCGCGACCAAGGCCGCCGTCCACGCCCTGGGCCAGTCCCTGGCGGTCTCCCTGGCCCCGCACGGCATCGGCGTGGCGTCCGTGGCACCCGGCTTCTTCGACACGGAACGCGTGGCCCACCGCCTCACCGGCAAGGAGGGCGAAGCCATCCGCGCCCAGAGCCCCTTCGCCCGCGTGGCCACCCCGGAGGAGATCGCGGAGGCGGTCCGCTGGCTGGCATCCCCGCGGGCCGAGTGGTCCTCGGGCACGGTCCTGGACCTGAACGGAGCCTCGTACGTGCACTGACATCGGGAACGGGCCGGGCATGCGAGGCGCCGCCGGGCCACGCCGCGCCCGGAACACACCACGCCGGGCGGTGCCGGAACAGCACGGGCCCGGAGCGGACCGCACCACACCCGGCCGCGCCGGGCGGTGCCGGGCCGGAACGGGCCGCGCCGCGCCGGCGTTCTGCCGTACCGGAGCGGCGCTGGTTCGTGTCGGTGTGGTGCCCGGCGGCGGGGTCAGTTGCCCTGGCGGGAGCGTGCCTTGAATGCCGCCTTGCGGGCGTCCTTCGCCACCGTGCGGTCCCGGTGGAGGCGGCCCATCGCCTCCAGGACGTCCGCCGTCGCCGGGTGGTCCACGCGCCACGCCGCCTCGAAGAAGCCGCTGTGCTGTCCCACCAGCCCCTCCACCAGCTCCCGCAGCTCGTCGGGCTCGCCCTCCGCGTCCAGTTGCGCGGCGATCGTGTCGACGGCGAGCCAGAAGATCATGGACTCGGGCGGCGCGGGTACGTTCCCCGCGCCCAGTTCGGCCAGCCAGACCCGGGCCAGGCCGCCCAGTTCCGCGTCGTCCAGGACCTCCCGTACCGCTGGCTCGGCCTCCGCGCCGGCCAGCGAGAGCGCCTGCTGGCACTGGAGGCGGCGCAACGGCGCCCCGGCGTCCGTGCCGCGCGCGGCGGCGAGCAGGTCGCGTACGGCCTCCAGCGGCTCGCGCCGGCCGAGCCACCGCTCCGTCTCGGCGCGGGCGGCCGACTCGGGGAAGCGCGCGATGCCGTCGAGGAGCGCGTGGGCGTCCTTGTCGGCGAGTTCGCCCACCACGGGCGCGGTGATGCCCGCCTCCAGCATCCGGGCCCGGATCCCGTAGAGGCCGAGCGGCGTCAGCCGGACCATGCCGTACCGGGTGACGTCGTCCGCGCCGACCGGCGACGCCTCCGCCCCGGGCCCGCCCCCGGACCCGGCGGCGGGCCCGTCCAGGGGCTCCGCGTCCTCCGCGTCCTCCTCCATCAGGGTCTCGTCCACCGGTACGTAGCTGACCAGCCCGATCGGCTCCAGCACCCGGAACTGCTCGTCCAGCCGCATCATCGCCTCGGAGACCTGCTCCAGGACATCGTCGGTGGGCTCGCCCATGTCGTCGGGGACGATCATGGACGCGGCGAGTACGGGCAGCGGGACGGGCCCGTCCGCGCGCCCGCCGTCCGCGACGGTGAGCAGATAGAGGTTGCCGAGGACGCCTTCGAGGAACTCCGACTCCGCCTCCGGGTCCCAGTCGAGCGCGTCGAAGTCGATCTCGCCGTCGCCGTCGATGGCCGCGGCGAGATCGTCGAAGACCGGCACGCTGGCATCGGCCAGGGCGACATCCAGGGCGTCCAGCCAGAGGGAGAGGATGTCCTGCGGGGAGCCGGAGGTGATCACGGCGAGCTGCTCACCGGGGGTGACCCGCCCGGTGGGCTCGTCCGCCTCACCGGCCACGGAGGACTCCGGGGAACCCCCGGCCCCCGGGGACGACTTCGGGGCTCCCGAGCCCCCCAAGGCTCCCGGGGAACCTTCGACCCCACCGGGCCCGGCGGCCTCGCCCGGCCCGTCGGAACCGTCAGGCCCTCCAGCCCCCTCGGCCCCGGCGGAAGCGGCAGGCTCGTCCGGCCCCTCGGCCTCCACCACCTCCACCAGCCCCGTGTCGACCGCCACGCGCCACGCCTCGCTCGCGTACACCTCGGCGTCGCCCTCCGACAGCCCCTCCCCCAGGTCGAGCCGGCTGGCCGCGGCGGGCAGCAGCTCGTCGACCAGCTCGCCCCCGGCGCCCACCCGTGTCTCCGGGCCCGCCCAGCGGGCGAGGCGCACGGCTCGGGCGAAGAGCGGCGCGGCGAGCGCGTCCCGGGCCAGTTCGGCGTCCGAGAGGAGCCGCACCGGCGGCAGGCTGGGGTGGTCCGCGGGCATCTGGTGGGTCTCCTTAGGGAGGGGGACAAGGCGGTACGGTGGCCGACCGGTTCCCCAGCGTAAACGCTCCGGGCCCTTCCCCACCGGTTCATGTACCCGACAACCACCCACCCCCGCGCGCCCGTTCGCCCCGGCGCGCCCCGGCCCCGCGGCGCCGGGTCACGCCGCGGCGTCGCCCTCCGGGGAGAGGGTGATCGCGGGCGTCCAGCGGGTCACGACGCTGCCTTTCAGCCCCGGGTAGTCGCGGACCGCCTGCCACTGCGCGGTGTCCGAGCCGATGCCCTGTCCGGGCCGCGCGAGGGCGTCGGCATGGGCCCGCGCGCTCTCCCACGCGGCCAGGTTGAGCACCCGCGTCCCGTCCAGAGAGACATGGAAGTACGCGTTGAGCCCGCCCGGCGGCAACGCGGGGTCCGTCGCCAGCGCTTCGAGAACCGTGTCGACCCAGCCACGCGGGCGCGCCGGCGCCGCGGCGTCCGCCGGGCCCGCGCCCTCGGGGCCGGGCGCCTCGAACTCCACGTCGACGGTGACGAAGCACCCCGGCACCGGAGCCTCCGCCGGCGCCGCGCCGGCCGCTTCCGCCGTCGGACCCGTCGCGCGGTAGAGGATGTACTGACTCAGCCCCACCCGCTCGATACCGGGCACGGCGGCGTCGATCTCCGCGACGCGCTCGTCCCGGCCCTGGGCGACGAACGCCCGGTACGCGGCCTGGTCGCGCCACTGCGAGTAGTGGAACAGCGCGTCACCGTCGTCCCCGGTGAGGACGGAGTACGCGAGCGGCCCGTTCTCCGGCCACGGCCTGCTCCGCCAGGCACGGGTGATCGCCTCGACCGCCGCCCGCTGGCGCTCGGGCATGGAGACCCGCCAGGTGCTGGCCATGACGACGCCCACACCGGGACGCATGACATCCGGAAGAGTGCTCAGCCGTACGGACATGGTGGTCCTCCTCCTGTGCGCGCCCCTGTGGCACGCCCCTGACCACCATGGTCGAAGCTGAAGCGCGGTTGAGGTCAACTCACGCGGTCCCGCCGAGGCGGCCTCTTCACCCCGTTCACCCCGTCATCCCCGTTCACCCCGTTCTCCCTGCTCGCCCTCGCTACGCACGCTCTACGCGCGGTGCCACACAACGTCAGACGACGACGTCGAACCACGGGCGGCGCGCGGCGGCCCACTGCGTCACCCACCCGGCGAAGCCCGACCCGGTGACCGGGTGGCCGAAAGCCACCCCATAAGGCGCGGCTCCGACGTCGCTGATGTTCCAGATCCGGCCACGCTCCGCGCCGGTGACGACCAGGTGCCAGTACATGCCGCAGCCGTCCGTGCCCAGCACCACGCTGCCGTGGTTGCTGACCTCGTCGATCAGCGGCTCTATCTCCTCGTACGGCCGGAGGTCGTCCTCCCAGACCCATGCCTCCGTGAGGGGGAACGGCTTCGACAGCACCCGCTGCGTCTGGTCGCACCCCCAGTCCTCGGGGACCGAGGCCACCGGTATCAGCCCGTCGACGTCCGCGGGGCCTTCGGTGAATCCGTCGCATATCTCCGCGACCAGCGTCCGGTACGGCTCGGGCAGGACGATGCCCTGAGCGCGCTCGAAGGCCCGTACCCCGTCCCAGCCCAGCGGCGGCAGCCGCCGCTCCGGCGGGAAGGCCGCGCGCAGCGCGTCGAGTTCGCCCCGGTCGGCTCCGCCCCGGCCGGCGCTCTCGGTGTTTTCGGTATTCATGCTCCCCTTGCCCTCCATGTCCCTCATTGCACCAGCACCCACTGACACTCCGCCCGCTGCTACCCCGAAGCACCCTCCGGCACGCCGGTGGCCGGGGCGGCGTCGTGGTCGGTGAGCCGTACGATAGGACGCCGTTCCGCCCGCGCGTACTCATGCGCATACCTCGGGGCGCGATACCAGGCCACCGCGTCCTGTTCACACCACGGGCGCCCTGTGGCGCCGCGCGCCGGGGCGTCCGGGCAGGTCGGAGGGGTGCCGGGGGCGACGGCCTCGGGCCGCCCGCGCCGGGCCCGCCGGGGATCACCGCCGCGCGGAGCGTCTCCGGTACACACGGCCCGCGATCCTTGGCCAGAACTTCCACGTTCGGCTAACCATTGACGCGATAGGGCCCGTGCTCTGTGATGCGCGCGCACCACGCCATCCCCCTTCCCCCGTTCGACCCCTCGCACGAACCGGCACGCGGGTTTAGGGGCCTTCGCCGATCATGCCAGATCGGCACACCAGGCAACCTTCAGCATTACTTCACTCTCACCCACAGAAGAACTAAGTGGACCTTCATAGTCCGCCGGGCGGAGACTCCCGGCATGACGAGTTCACACCCCTTCGGACGCGCTCTTTGCGCCATGGTCACGCCCTTCACCTCCACCGGGGAGCTGGATCACGCCGGCGCCCGGCGCCTCGCCCGCTCCCTGGTGGCCGGAGGCTGCGACGGCCTGGTCCTGAACGGCACCACCGGGGAGTCCCCCACGACCAGCGACGCCGAGAAGTCCGCCCTGGTCGAGACCGTGTGCGCGGAGGTCGGCGACCGGGCGCACATCCTCGCGGGCATCGGCACCGCGGACACCCGCCACACCCGCGCGCTGGCGCGCGACGCCGAACGCGCCGGAGCGCACGGCCTGCTGGTGGTCGCCCCGTACTACAGCCGCCCCCCGCAGGCGGATGTCGAGGCACACTTCCTGCGCATCGCCGACGCGGCGCGCGTACCGCTGATGCTGTACGACATCCCGGCCCGCACCGGCACCCGGATCGAGCCCGCGACCCTCGTCCGGCTCGCCGCGCACCCGCGCGTCGCGGCCGTCAAGGACTGCGCGTACGACCTGCTGGGCAGCGCGAAGGTGATCGCCCGCACATCGCTCGCGTACTACTCGGGGTGCGAGGAGCTGAACCTGCCGCTCTACGCGGTCGGCGGCGCGGGCTTCGTCAGTACGGTGGCCAATGTCGCGCCGGGTCCGGTGCGCGCCGTACTGGACGCGTACGACCGGAACGACCGGAACGGCCGGGACGCGCGTGCCGCCTCCGTACGGGCGCATCAGCGCGTACTGCCGCTCGCCGAGGCGATGATGGCGGCCGGGCTGCCCGGTGCCGTCACCGCGAAGGCGCTGCTCGCGCGGCTCGGACAGCCGGGCGGACCGGTCCGTGAACCGCTGCGGCCCGCCGGCCGGGGGACGGCCGACGGGCTGCTGAGGCTGTACGACGCCCTCACCGCTCCCCGCGTGAACCCGCAGGGGTGACCCGGCAAGGGTGGTGGGTCAGTTGTGGCTGTGGAGCACGTCGTTGAGGCCGTCCCAGACCGCGTTGTTCGGGCGGGCCTCCACCGCGCCGGTCACCGAGTTGCGGCGGAAGAGGATGTTGCTCGCGCCCGACAGGTCGCGCGCCTTGACGATCTGGCCGTCCGGCAGCGTGATCCGGGTCCCGGCCGTGACGTACAGTCCGGCCTCCACGACGCACTCGTCGCCGAGCGCGATCCCGACCCCCGCCTCCGCGCCGATCAGGCAGCGCTCGCCGATGACGATGCGCTCCTTGCCGCCGCCGGAGAGGGTGCCCATGGTGGACGCGCCGCCCCCGATGTCGGAGCCGTCGCCGACGACGACCCCCGCGGAGATCCGGCCCTCGACCATGGAGGTGCCGAGCGTGCCCGCGTTGAAGTTGACGAAGCCCTCGTGCATGACGGTCGTGCCCTCGGCGAGGTGCGCGCCGAGGCGGACGCGGTCGGCGTCGCCGATCCTGACCCCCTTGGGCGCCACGTAATCCGTCATCCTCGGGAACTTGTCGACCGCGGTGACCTGCAAGTGCATCCCCTCGGCGCGGGCGTTGAGCCGTACGGTCTCCAGCGCGTCCACGGCGACCGGGCCGAGCGAGGTCCAGGCGACGTTGGCGAGCAGCCCGAAGACGCCGTCCAGGTTCTGGCCGTGCGGCTGGACGAGACGGTGGCTCAGCAGGTGCAGCCGCAGGTAGACGTCGTGGGTGTCGAGCGGCTTGTCGTCCAGGGAGGCGATGACCGTACGGACCGCGACGACCTCCACCCCGCGCCGGGCGTCGGCCCCGACGGCCTTCGCGGCGCCCGCGCCGAGCAGTTCGGCGGCGCGCTCGGCGGAGAGCCGCTCGGTGCCGGCGGGCCCGGGCTCGGCGGTCAGCTCGGGGGCGGGGAACCAGGTGTCGAGGACGGTGCCGTCCTCGGTGATCGTCGCCAGGCCGGCGGCGACGGCGCCGGTGGTGCGGGAAGAGCTGGGCGAGGAGCTGGCGGAAGAGCTGGGGGAACCTTGGGAAGTTGCATCGGTCATGCTCAAAACCTAACTAACGTTTCTCGTGTCGGCGTACCACCGGTGCGTCACTCAGCGATGGTAGGTGGCCGTCGCGATCCGCACGAACGAGCGAATCAGCGGATCCGCGTCCCGCTCGCTCCGCCACGCCACCACCACCCGGCTGGCCGCCATGCCGTCCAACGGCACCACGGCCAGCCCCTCCCCCTGCTCATGCCCCAGCGGGGTCAGACCGACCGTCCCGTTCCAGAGCACGGCCTGCCGGCACTCCGGTACGGCGCGCACCACGGGCCCCTCGCGGGGTTCCCCGCCGTTCCAGTACGACCGCCAGAGCGGATCCGTGCCCTCCGGGAACTGGAACCAGCGGCGCCCGGCCAGCTCGGCCAGGCGCAGCCGCTCGCTGCGGGCCAGCGGATCGTCGGCCCGCAGCACCGCCCCGACCGGGTCGGCGCGCAGCTCCCGTACGGTCAGACCGGCCCGGTCGAACGGCGCGCGGGTCAGCGCAACATCGACCAGCCCGGCGCGCACCCCGCAGGCGGGGTCGGTCAGGTCGGTCTCCCGGACGCGGACCTCGACCCGCGGATGCGCGCGCGGTGGGCGGAGGCCAGCCGGACGGCGTCCGGATCGGTACCGTCCCCCAGGATCCCGACGGTGAGAACCGCGCCGCCGACGGCCGCCGCCACCCGGTCCCGTACCCGCTCCGCCCGGTCGAGCAGCGCACGCGCCTCGCCGAGCAGGACGGCCCCGACCGGAGTCAGCACGACGCCGGCGGACGACCGCTCGAAGAGCGCGGCACCGACCTCGTTCTCCAGCCGCCGGATCGCCCGGCTCAGCGGCGGCTGGCTCATGTGCAGCCTGCGGGCTGCCCGCCCGAAGTGGAGTTCTTCGGCGACCGCCACGAAATAGCGCAGGGTACGCAGCTCCATGGTGCGACGATACCCGTACGGTATCGAGGTGCCGGAACGGGTCTTGGACAGTCGCGGCGCCCGGCGGTGGAATCGGGGCATGACAGACGAACACCCCGCCCCACGGGGCCCCGCCGTCTCCGTGGTCGGCCCCGACGACGGCGAGACGATCACGCTGGGCACCACCCGCCTGCGCATCCTCGAAGACGGCGGCAACACCGGCCACCGCCTGGGCATCGCCGAGTCCGTCCTCGCCCCGCACACTCCTGGACCGCCGCAGCACCGCCACGCCCAGCACGACGAGGGCTTCTACGTCATCTCCGGCACGATCCGGTTCACGGTGGGCGAACAGGAGTACGACGCGACCGCCGGCACCCTGGTCATGGTCCCGCCCGGCGCCCCGCACACCTTCGCCAACCTGACCGGCCAACCGGCCGTCATGCTCAGCACGTTCACCCCGGACCTGTACGTCCAGTACTTCCGTGACCTCCAGGACATGATCGCCGCGGGCCAGTCACCGACCCCCGAGGCGACCCTCCGGACCATGGCCCGCTACGCCACCGAACCCGCCACCGGTCTCCCGCCGAAACCGGAACGGGAGCGGTAACGGTGGCGGTGACAGGGACGGCGGCGGCGCCGTACGGGCCGACCGGGCCCGCTCAGCCGCCGTTCACGCGCCGCTCAGCCGGTTGCCCCCGGCGCCGCGCGCCTTGTTGTGGTCGGCATCGTCCTCCGCGCGGGGCAGCGGCCGGTGGCCCTCGGAGTGGTGGTTGACCCAGCCGCAGACCCCGCAGCTGTAGCGGCCGTCCAGCCCCGCGATGAGGGTGCCGCACTGCCGGCACTCGCCGTAGGTGATCTCGGGACCCGGCGGGCGGCCGGCCGGGGAGGGGGAAGGCGCGGACGGGAGGGGAGGCGGCGAGGAGGAAAGTGGCTTGGAGGAGGGCTCCGTGGTCATCCGGTCAATCTACGGGCGCCGGAATCAGCCGCGCCAGCACCTGGCGGGCGTACTCCTCGTCGTACGTCCCGTCCGTCAGCAGCACCTGGAGGCAGATCCCGTCCAGCAGGGCGACGAGCGCCCGCGCGGTGACCGGGTCGGTGTGCCGGACCAGGGTCTCCGTGACGCCATCGGTCCACTCCGCCGCGATCGGACGCAGCACGGGCTTGTGCAGGGCCGCCAGATAGAGCTCGTACTCCAGTTCCACACCCGCACGGTCGCGCGCCAGCCACTCCCCCGTGATCCGGGCGAGTTCGGCCGCGACATCGCACCCCGGGCGCGCGAAGGCGGCGCTCTCCCGCACCGCCCGCGCGAACCCCTCGTTGGTCTGCCGGAGCGCGGCGACCAGCAGTTCGTCCAGCGAGGCGAAGTGGTACGTGGTCGAGCCGAGCGGCACATCGGCCTCGGCGGCGACGGCGCGGTGGCTCAGCCCGGCGATGCCCGCGCGCCCGACGACCCGCAGCGCGGCGTCGATGAGGCGCTGGCGGCGCTCGGGGTCGTAACGGCGGGTCATCGGCGGGCACCTCCGGGGGTGGGCATGCGTACGATCGTACGCATCGCCGCCTGCCGGCAGGGCACCGCGCCGCGCGCCATCCCCGCGGGCCGCGCGGCAACCCCGCAGGTCAGGGGGACCGCGCATACGACGCCATCAGCCCCGCGGCGAGCACCGCGTCCACCACCGGCACCGCCAGCCGCGCCTCCAGCAGCGGGCGGATCCCGATCGTGGTGAGCCCGGTGCAGGCCAGCAGGAGGGTGTCCGCACCGGCCGCGACCAGTTCGGTGGCGGCGGCCAGGACGGCCTCCGGGCCGTGCGGTGCGAGCAGGTCGGTCGTCCGGCGCACGTCGCGCGGGCGCAGGTTGCCGAGGAAGTGCGGGCCCAGTACCGCGCGGATACCGGGCGGTGCCTCGTCGGTGATGCCGAGCACCCCGACCCGGGTCCCCAGGCCGAGCGCGACCGCGGCGGCGGCGGAGCCCGCGCCGATCACGGGGACCGGCAGGGCCGTACGGGTCCGGGCGAGCGCCGGGTCGGCGGCGCAACTGATGATCACGGTACGGGCGCCCTCGTCGGCCAGTTCCCGGGCGAGGGCGACGATCTTGGGCTCGGCGAGGCGTTCGGTCGCGGCGTCGTGGATGCCGTGCGGCTGGTCCGGGATGCAGCGGGAGAGGGTCGGGTAGCCGAACCGCCGCTCCAGGATCCGGCCATGGGCCCCGACCGCCTCGGGGTCGTCGCTGGTGAGGACCCGGACCACACCGATGGGCGCGGAGGGTACGGACGGGGCGGGTCCGGACGGGGCGGGTCGGGACATGCCCCGTCCCGACGAGGCGGGTTCGGACGGAGCGGGGCGTGTCATGACGGTTCGGTCCTCTCCTCGGTCCTCTCCTCTGGCTTCCCTACCGGTCCCGCCCTGAGACCCGCCTCCGGCAGGCTCTCCGGGCGGCCGAACGCGGCGACGACCTCACCGGCCATCCGCACCGCGAGGGCACGGGCCAGCAGCACCGGGCGGTCCGCCGCGCGCGCCGCGGCCCGCCGCATCTCCTCCGTATAGCCGATGCAGTCCAGGAGGAGCCATGCGCTGCCCCGGTCCGCGAGGGTCGCGGCGGCCTCCGCGACCTCGTGCAGGGCGCGTTCGCGCGGTGCGTACGGGTTGGCTCCGGCGGCCTGGATCCGGCCCGGCAGCACCTCGGAGAAGCGCCGGACGACGTCCTCCGCCTGGTCGGGATGGGGGCAGAGGATCCCGACCGGGTCGGTGCCGACGATCGCCGCGACCGCCCGCTGCACCAGCGGCTCGGCGAAGAGCAGCGGCCGGGTCGACCGCAGGGCGGGGAAGTGTCCGGTGCAGAGCACCAGGGTCGCGGCGGCGCCGTCGCGCTCCGCGCGGGCCACCGCCTCCTCCATCCGGGGGACCAGCGCCGCGTGCCCGAGCACCACGGAACCGCCGTCCCGCAGCCGGGAGACCAGCGGCGCCTCACCCGGCTCCGGGGCGAGCAGGCGGCGGGTAGCCTCCGCCGACGCGCCGTCGAACCGGTCGTCGTCGAGCGCGCCGTGCTCGACCAGGCGTACGCCGGGCAGCAGCGGTTCGGCGTCGGGGCGCAGATCGGTCCGCGGGGCCTGGCCGATGGTGACCAGGCCGAGCGCGGACGGGCCTGCGGGCGGGTCCGCGAGCGGACCCGGTGGACGCGGGGCGCTGTCCGGGAACATGCGTCACTCCTTCGGGGAGATCGGAGATCGGAGATCGGGAGGGATTACCGGAAACGGCGGGGTTACGGGGAACGGAGGGGTTAAGGGGAACGGAGGGGTTACGGAGCGCGGAGGGGTTACGGAGAGCCGCAGCGGAGCCGATCTCCGAGCCACGCCCCGCCCTCCTCACAGCGCCTTGGTCAACTGACCCACGTCATTGACCGAGCTGCCCGCGATCAGCCCGGCGCCGACCAGCGACAGGTCGTTCTCGGCCTGCTCGTCGGAGGCCGCCCGCGCCGCGCGGTCCGTCACGCCCCTGCGGCGCCACAGCGTGTACCCGCGCCGGACGACCAGTGCCCCGAGCACCATCCATCCGGCGTTGGGCGTGGCCACCAGCAACCCGGTGGCCAGCAGCACGCCCATCTGCCGGGACGAGCCGCCGACGAACTGGATCAGCGCGCCCGGGACGGCCCAGAGCAGCATCGTGCGCAGCGTGTCGGGGTCGAGGCCGGTCTTGATGGTGGTGACGTACACCTCGGAGACCGGCGGAATGCGCCCGTCCGAGAAGAACGACTTCCAGGCGACGGCGACCACGACGAGCGCGACGCCGAAGCCGACGAGCTGGGCCAGGTACTGCTGGCGCCGGCCGTCCATCTCGAAGGGGAGCCACGGGGTGGCGTCCTTCCGGAGCAGCCAGCCGGCCTTGAAGTCGTACCCGAGGTCGGCGAAGGCCGGCCCCGTGGAGGCGGTGTACCCCACCAGCAGGGCGAGCGGCACGGTGGGAATGTGCAGGACCAGGCCGACGATCAGCACGATCAAGGTGACCGCGAAGGCGGGGAACCAGCCCGAGTGCATCGCCGCCAGCCCCACGATGAGCTGATGGACGAGGGCGGCGGCACCGGCCAGCGCCACCCAGCCGATCAGGGCGGGCAGGGACATCCCGGCCACCACGCCGCCCGCGACCGCGACCACCACCGCGCCGCCGAGGAAGAGCACCATGCCCTCCAGCAGCCCGCGCCGCAGCCGCGCGGTCCCGACGGTGGGCGCGTGCTCACCACCGACACCGCCCTCGCCGCCGCTGCGGTCGCCACCCCTGCGCCCGCGCATCAGCAGCAGCGCCTGCACCAGCGCCACCAGTCCGGCGCCGATCATCAGGCCGTGCGGAACCCGGTCGGCGGTCAGGTTCACGTCGAGGATGCCGGGCGCGTACTGCGCGATGGTCAGCCCGAGGCCGAACATCAGCAGCGCCCAGATGTTGCCGAGGAAGCCGACACCGGCGGCGCTCGTCGGCAGCTTGAACAGGGCGCCGACGAATCCGACCACCGCGCTCACCCCGAGCACGAGCGCCTTCCGCCCGCCGCTGTCACCGGCCTTGATGGTCTCCGCGGCGGCGATCCCCGCGGGCCAGGAGTTGGTGGCCGGGAGCAGCTTGGAGTCGAAGACCCGGTAGAGCACCCAACTGTCGACGGCCAGCCCGATCGCGGCGCCGCCCAGCATCGGCCACACCAGGTCGGTACGGCCCAGCGCGAAGGGCACGGCGATGGGGGTGAGCAGCGAGTTGGCGGCGGCGAACGTGGAGCCGGAGATCGCCGACTGCACCAGGTTCTGGCGGTGCTGCGAGCGCATCCGCATCAGCGCGCCGAGCGGGATACGGCCGATCATCATCGCGATCAGGGCACCGATGACCGCCGTATTGGGGGAGATGCCGAGCGAGGTGATCAGCACGATGCCGATCAGAGCGCCGAGAACCGACATCACGATGGTGATGACGAGGGTGACCGGTTCGAAGGCCCGGGGGTGCCGTTCCGTTGGTGGCGCCGTGGCCGGCGGGGCGGTCGAAGCTCTCGTGTTCAAGGGGACTCCTGGGTGGTGGCGGCGCTACGGGGGACGGACGGTGACGGGGAGCGGAGCGGCGACGCGGGCGCGGGAGCGGTGTCGGACGCGGGAGCGGTATCGGGACCGGGAGCCGTATCGGGACCGGGAGCGGTGTTACGACGGCCGGGCGGCGGAGGGCCCGCCCGGCCGGCTTCCGGAACTCACCCGGCCGAGGCAGGTGCCTGGAGCCGGGTCATGGGGCCGTACAGCTCCACCAGCCGCGCGAACTCCTCCGCGTCGTGGAACCGGGCGACCCCCCGCCCGAACTCCTTCGCGGCCTCGATCGCGAACCGGGCGGCGGCCGCGATGTCGGTCTCGTGGCTGGCGCCGGTCGCGCACCCCGCCACCGGCGTGGCCGCGGTGATCGCCAGGCCGACGACCGGCGCGTCGGTGGCGACGGCGGGCTGGAGGATGGAGTTGATGTGGTGCACCCCGTTGCCGTACGGGGTGATGTCCTGCGTGGTCACCGGCAGGACCCGGGCGGGCTCCCCGGTCACGCTCTCCAGGACCGAGAGCAGGTCCTCGCTGACCCGCAGGATCCAGCCCTGGAGGATGGTCGGCGACAGGGCGATCCCCCGGTGGCTGAGCAGCCGGTTGCCCTTGGTGGTGTCGATGGAGACGACGGCGTCCATCTCGGGGGAGATCTCCTCCCGGTTGCACACCAGGGTGTCCACCGGGGAGTCCATGAACGGTACCGGGTCGTGCGGGCGGGTGGGGGCCCAGCCGCACACATGGGTGGAGAGCATCACGTCGCCGTCCAGCACATCGCCGCGCGCGTGCATGTCCAGCAGCTTCGCCGCCGCCGACAGCGCGGCGACCGCGCCGTCCGCGTCGGAGACCAGCCCGACCCGCTCCGGCCTGGCGCCCACCCCGCCGAGCCGGCCGAGGATCCCGAGGGTCGGCGCGGAGCCTCCGGCGAGCCGACCGTTACGGCCGGGGACGGTCACGGAGACGAAGTCCGTACTGCCCTGGTCGCCCTCGACCGTACGTACCTCGACGCGCGGCGCCGTGGCCGGATCGGCGCCCGCCGCGGCCTGGACCGCCCGCAGATGCGCGGCGAGCAGTTCGCCGCTGGTCCGGGGGCGGTCGAGGAGTTCGATGACCTCAAGGACGTGCTTCAGCAAGGGAGGACCTCTCACGGTGTTCAGGCAGGTGCGGCTCAGAGTCCGCCTCCTGGTTCACAGCGCGCAATGGTTTCTCGATATCCGAGAATGTTTACTATTCAGCCATGACTGAAAGAAAGCCGGTAACAACGCAGGGGGCAACGGCGGCCACAACGCCGGCAGCAGCACCGGCGGCGGAGAAGACGGCGACGGCGACGGACACCCCGGACACCCCGCCGCTCCAGACCGCGGACCGGGTCCTGAGCCTTCTCCTCTCCTTCGACCGGGAGCACGCCGAGTGGGGCGTCACCGAGGTCGCCGCGGAGTTCGGCCTCGACAAGTCGGTGGCCCAGCGGCTGCTGGCCGCGCTGGCGTACCGCGGGTTCCTCGTCTCCGACAAGCGCTCGCGCCGCTACCGGCTCGGCCCCGCCGTGTGGCATCTCGCCCGGGTGTGGGAGCGGGACGGCGGGCTGGCCAGCCTGGTACGGCCGCCGCTCCGCGCGGTGGCCGAGTCGGTCGGGGTCGGCGCGCTGTTCGCGGTGCCGGACGGGGTGCACATGCGCTGTGTCACGGCCGTGGACGGGGCGACGGGTCCGCTGCGCGTCTACGGTCTGGCGGGCGAGCTGTACCCGGCGCACGCCGGGGCCACCTCCCGCGCCTACTTCGGTATGCTCCCGCCGGGCGACCGGGCGGCGCTGCTGTACGGTCGCCCCATGGCGCGGTTCAGCGACCGGACGCTGACCGATCCCGTACGTCTGGAGGAGCTCTTCGCCGAGGTACGGCGGAAGGGTTACGCGTACTCCGAGGGCGAGTACGATCCGGAGACCGCGGCGCTCGCGGCCCCGGTGACGGTGGGCCGGCGCGCGGTGGGCACCCTGTCCCTGGCCGCTCCCCTCGACGTGTTCCGCGCCCGCAAACCGGAACTGGTCGCCCCGCTGCTCCAGTGCGCGGCGGATCTGGGCCGGCTGCTGACGCCGGTACGCCCCCGGCGCACCGGGGCGGCGGGGGCCGCCGGAGCGGCCGGAGCGACCGGCACCCGCTGATCGCTCCTTTCTGTTTTCCGGCCCCCTCAGATCCCCCTCAGACGAATCCCCCTCAGATCCCCACTCCGATCCCCCACCGATCCCCCACCGACGATCCCCCTCCGACCCCTCCGATTCCCAGGAAAGGCCACCATGCGCTTGCTGCTGCTCTCGAACTCCACGGCCCCCGGCCGCGGTTACCTCGACCACGCGCGGGAGGAGATCGGCGCCCTGCTCGACGGCGCCCGGCGGCTGGTCTTCGTGCCGTACGCCCTCGCCGACCACGACGGTTACACCGCCCAGGTCGCCGAGGCCCTCGCCCCGCTGGGGGTGGAGGTGACCGGGGCGCACACGGCGCCGGATCCGGCGGAGCTGGTGCGCGGCGCCGAGGCGGTCTTCATCGGCGGCGGCAACAGCTTCCGGCTCCTCAAGGCGCTGCACGAGCGCGACCTGCTCCGGGCGGTACGCGACCGGGTCGCCGCCGGCGTGCCGTACATGGGGTCGAGCGCGGGCACCAACATGGCCTGCCCGACCCTGCGCACCACCAATGACATGCCCATCGTCCAGCCGCCGTCCTTCGAGGCGCTGGGCCTGCTGCCGTTCCAGATCAACCCGCACTATCTGGACGGCAGCCCGGCCACCGCGCACATGGGCGAGACCCGCGCCGAGCGGCTGGCGCAGTTCCTGGAGGAGAACGACGTGCCCGTGGTCGGGCTCCGCGAGGGCACCTGGCTGCGCCGCGAGGGCGACCGGCTGGCCCTCGGCGGTATCGAGGCCGGGGCCGTGGTCTTCCGGCGGGGCGAGCGGCCGGCCGGGATCCGTCCCGGGCACGACCTGAGCGCGCTGCTCACGGAGCGGCCCCGGTTCGACACGGCGGCGTAGCGGCGGCGCGGTACGTCAGGTACGGCGGTACGTCAGGTACGGCGGTACGTCAGTGGGCGCCCCCGAGGTTGAGCACGATGACGCCCACGATCACCAGGGCGACCCCGGCCAGTTTGAGCACGCTCGCCGACTCGCCCAGGAAGACCATCCCGATCGCGGCGACGATCGCCGTACCGGCCCCGGCCCAGATCGCGTACGCCGTCCCGACGGCGATCGTCCTGAGCGCCTGCGAGAGGAAGGCGAAGGCGAGGACGTACCCCACCCCGGTCATCAGCGAGGGCCAGAGCCGGGTGAATCCCTCGCTGTACTTCATGGCGGTCGTCGCCGCCACCTCGGCGGCGATGGCCGCCGCCAGCAGTCCATATCCCATGCGTACGAGTGTACATATCGTTGCGTACGACCGTACACAAAGGGGTGGGGAGGGGCACGTATACGGTGTGTTGATCAGATAAAGAGAGACACTCGGGGGGTGTACCGGTGACGTACGACGGCACAGGACACGGTGGTACGGGCCAGGGCGGCGGCCAGAACAGCGGCCAGGACGGTCCGGACGGCGGGGGTCTGCACGCCCCCTACGGCGGGCACGACCCGTACGGCGCGTACGGCTGGGGCGGCGGCTGGCACGGCTGGCCGCCGCCACCGCCCAGACCAGGCGTGATCCCGCTCGGCCCGCTCGACCTGGGCTCCATATTCAGCGGTGCCTTCGCCACCGTGGGCCGCTACTGGAAACAGTTGCTCCCCGTCGCCCTCGTCGCGTACGTCCCCGCCGCGCTGCTGGTGGCGGTGACGGCGCTGATCCTGTTCACCGGGGTCGGCACCCACCTGGCCGTCACCTTCACGGAACCGTCGGAACTGGCGGAGTTCTGGGCCTCTCTCCGCCCCCTGCTCCTCGCCTTCCTCGCCCTCTGGGCCCTGAGCATCGTGGCGTCGTCGGCGGCCACCGCGCTGATCCAGGCCGCGTGCCCGGCGATCGTCCAGGAAGCCGTCCTGGGGCGGCCGGTCTCGTTCGGCACGGTCCTCCGCCGGGCCTGGTCCCGGCTCCTCCCGGTGCTGGGCGCCCTCGTCCTGGCCTCCGTCATCGCCCTCGCGCCGCTCGTTCTGACCATGGCGGCCTGCACGGGCGCGGTCTTCGCCTACCTCACCGGCGACGGCACGATCGAACAACTGGTGTGGATGCTCCCCCTCGCGCTCCTCGCCGTCTTCGCCGTCATCCCCCTGACCGTCTGGCTCTGGGTCCGCTTCAGCCTGGCCCCCGCCGCGATCGTCATCGAGTCCCTGGGGCCGGTCGCCGGGCTGCGCCGCTCGGTCGCGCTGGTGCGCGGCGGCTGGTGGCGGATCTTCGGCATCTCCGTGCTGGCCGCGCTCATGGCCGGTGCCGCGGGCATGGTCCTCCAGCAGCTCGGCGGCCGGTCCGGCGTCTTCGGCGGCCTGGGCCTCTACCCCGGCAACGGCGGCGTCCAGGACCCGGCCCAGGTCTTCTCGCACCTCGGCCTCGTGCTGCTGCTCTCCCTGATCACCAGCGTCATCGGCCAGATCGTGACGGCGGTCTTCCCGCAACTCGTGCTGAACCTGCTCTACGTGGACCAGCGCATCCGTGGCGAGAACCTGGCCCCGAGCCTGATCCACGCCGCCGGCCTGTCGTAACGCCACGCACGATCCCACGCACGAGCCCGCGCACGCGGAAGGCCCCACGACCGGTCGCCGGTCGTGGGGCCTTCGGGGACGCCCGTGGAGGCGGGAGCCTCAGACGTTGAAGCCCAGCGCGCGCAACTGCTCGCGGCCATCGTCGGTGATCTTGTCCGGGCCCCACGGGGGCATCCAGACCCAGTTGATCTTCAGCTCGTTGACGATGCCGTCGGTCGCCGCCTTCGCCTGGTCCTCGATCACATCGGTCAGCGGACACGCCGCCGACGTCAGGGTCATGTCCAGGGTGGCGATGTTCGCGTCGTCGATGTGGATGCCGTAGATCAGCCCGAGGTTGACGACGTCGATGCCCAGCTCGGGGTCGACCACGTCGTACAGGGCCTCGCGGACCTCCTCCTCGGAGGCCGGCTTCGCCGTCAGGGTCTCGTTCTCGCTCATGCCGTCTCCTTCGTCGTGCTGTCGCCCAGGGCCTGGGCCGTCGCGTCCTTCCATGCCATCCAGCTCAGCAGGGCGCACTTCACGCGGGCGGGGTACTTCGAGACGCCCGAGAACGCGATCGCGTCCTCCAGCACCTCCTCCATCGCGTCGTCCGGCTCCAGCTGGCCCTTGGACTGCATCAGCTCCAGAAAGGTCTCCTGGATCTTCCGCGCCTCGGCCAGCTCCTTGCCCACGAGCAGGTCGTTGAGCACGGACGCGCTGGCCTGGCTGATGGAGCAGCCCTGGCCCTCGTACGAGACGTCCGCGATCAGCGATCCCTCGTACCGCACCCGCAGTGTGATCTCGTCGCCGCAGGTCGGATTGACATGGTGTACTTCGGCGTCGCCGTCCCGCAGACCACGCCCGTGAGGGTGCTTGTAGTGGTCCAGGATGACGTCCTGGTACATCGAATCCAGCTTCACGGACAGCCAGCCTCTCTCGTCCTCATCCGAAGAAGTTACGGACGTGCTCCAAGCCCGCGACCAGGGCGTCGACCTCGGCCGGGGTGGAGTACAGATAGAAAGACGCTCGCGTCGTCGCGGGAATTCCGTACCGCAGGCAGACCGGCCGCGCGCAGTGGTGCCCGACCCGGACGGCGATGCCCTGCTCGTCCAGGACCTGGCCCACGTCGTGGGGGTGGATGTCACCGAGGGTGAAGGAGATCGTGGCGCCCCGGTCCTCGGCCGTCGTCGGGCCGATGATCCGCAGACCGGGCACGTCCAGCAGCCGTCCGACCGCGTACTCCGTGATCGCGTGCTCATGCGCGGCGATCTTCTCCATGCCGATCGCGGAGAGGTAGTCCACGGCCGCGCCGAGCCCCACGGCCTGCGCGATCGGGGGCGTACCGGCCTCGAACTTGTGCGGCGCGGGGGCGTAGGTCGACGAGTGCATCGAGACGGTCTCGATCATCTCGCCGCCGCCGAGGAACGGGGGCAGGTCCTCCAGCAGCTCCTGGCGGCCCCAGAGCACGCCGATCCCGGTCGGGCCGACCATCTTGTGGCCGGTGAAGGCCACGAAGTCGGCCTGGAGCGCCTGGACGTCCAGCACCTGGTGCGGGGCGGCCTGCGAGGCGTCGATGCAGACCAGCGCGCCGACCTCCTGGGCGCGGCGGACGATCGCCTCGACCGGGTTCTGGGTGCCCAGGATGTTGGAGACCAGCACGAAGGAGACGATCTTCGTCTTCTCCGTGATGAGCTGGTCGATGTTGGAGAGGTCGAGGCGGCCGTCGTCGGTGATGCCGAACCACTTCAGCTTGGCACCGGTGCGCTGGGCGAGGAGCTGCCACGGCACGATGTTGGAGTGGTGCTCCATCTCCGTGATGACGATCTCGGTCTCGTGGTCGACCCGGTAGGGCTCGTCGGCCCAGCCGAGCATGTTGGCCACGAGGTTCAGCGACTCGGAGGCGTTCTTGGTGAAGATCACCTCGTCGCGGCTGGGTGCGTTGATGAAGGCGGCGATCTTGTCGCGGGCGCCTTCGTACAGCGCCGTGGCCTCCTCGGCGACGACGTACACGCCGCGGTGGACATTCGCGTTGTGCCGCTCGTAGTACTGGCTCAGCGCGTCGAGGACCTGCCGCGGTTTCTGGGAACTCGCGGCGGAGTCCAGGTAGACGAGCTTCTTGTCGTCATGGACGACCCGGTCGAGGATCGGGAAGTCTTTACGGATCGCCTCGGTGTCGAGAAGGCCCGGCAACTGTGTCACGCCACATCCTCCTCTGAGTTCACTCCGCTCACGGGGCCACCCTTCACGTACGCCTCGTAGCCCTCGTTCTCCAGCTTGTCGGCGAGCTCGGCGCCGCCGGACTCGGCGATCCGGCCCTGCGCGAAGACATGCACGAAGTCGGGCTTGATGTAGCGGAGAATCCGCGTGTAGTGCGTGATCAGCAGCGTGCCGACCTCGCCGGTCTCCCGGACGCGGTTGACGCCCTCGGAGACGACCCGCAGCGCGTCCACGTCGAGGCCGGAGTCGGTCTCGTCCAGGACGGCGATCTTGGGCTTGAGCAGTTCGAGCTGGAGGATCTCGTGGCGCTTCTTCTCACCGCCGGAGAAGCCCTCGTTCACGTTGCGCTCGGCGAAGGCGGGGTCCATCTGGAGGCGCTCCATGGTCTCCCGGACCTCCTTCACCCAGGTACGGAGCTTGGGCGCCTCGCCGCGCACGGCGGTGGCGGAGGTGCGCAGGAAGTTGGAGACCGAGACGCCGGGGACCTCGACGGGGTACTGCATCGCGAGGAAGAGACCGGCGCGGGCGCGCTCGTCGGCCGTCATCTCCAGCAGGTCCTCGCCGTCCAGCGTGGCGGTGCCCCCGGTGATCGTGTACTTGGGGTGGCCGGCGAGGGAGTAGGCGAGGGTCGACTTGCCGGAGCCGTTGGGGCCCATGATGGCGTGCGTCTCGCCCTGCTTGACGGTCAGGTCGACGCCCTTGAGGATCTCGCGGGAGCCGTTCTCCGCCTCGACGGAGACGTGCAGGTCGTGGATTTCAAGCGTTGCCATGGGTGACTCAGGACTCCTGGGTGACGGAGACGAGCACATCGTCCCCTTGGATCTGTACGGGGTATACGGGGACGGGGCGCGTCGCGGGAAGGCCGGACGGCTTGCCGGTACGGAGGTCGAAGCGGGATCCGTGCAGCCAGCACTCGATCGCGCAGTCGTCCACCTCGCCCTCGGAGAGCGAGACGTTGGCGTGCGAGCAGATGTCGTTGATGGCGAACACCTCGCCCTCGGTGCGCACGAGAGCGACCGGGGTGCCGTCGAGTTCCACCCGCTTGGGGGTGTCCTCCTCCAGCTCACCGAGGGCGCAGACGCGGACGAAGTTCATCAGACGGACGCCTCCAGCTCCGTCTCGATGGTGGCCAGCAGCCGCTCCTCGACGTCGGGCAGCCCGATCTGCTGGACCAGCTCGGCGAAGAAGCCGCGGACGACGAGGCGGCGGGCCTCGGTCTCCGGGATGCCGCGGGCCATCAGGTAGAAGAGCTGCTCGTCGTCGAAGCGGCCGGTGGCGGAGGCGTGACCGGCGCCGGCGATCTCGCCGGTCTCGATCTCCAGGTTCGGTACGGAGTCGACGCGCGCGCCGTCCGTGAGGACCAGGTTGCGGTTGAGCTCGTAGGTGTCGGTGCCCTCGGCCTGGACCCGGATGACGACGTCGCCGATCCAGACGGCGTGCGCGTCGGTGCCCTGGAGCGCGCCCTTGTAGGCGACGTTGGACTTGCAGTGCGGGGCGTTGTGGTCGACCAGGAGGCGGTGCTCCTGGTGCTGGCCCTGGTCGGTGAAGTAGAGGCCGAACAGCTCGGCCTCGCCGCCGGGGCCCCCGTACTGGACGCGCGGGTGGAGCCGTACGAGGTCGCCGCCGAAGGTGACCACGACCGACTTGAAGGAGGCGTCCCGGCCGACCAGCGCGTTCTGCTGGGCGACGTGGACGGCCCGGTCGTCCCAGTCCTGGACGGAGACGACGGTCAGCTTGGCGCCGTCGCCGATCAGGAAGTCGGTGTTGGCGGCGAGCACCGCGTCACCGGTGTGGTCGATGACGACGACGGCCTCCGCGAAGGCGCCCACCTCGACGACCTGGTGGGCGTAGGCGGTGCCGCCGGTGCCGTGGACGGAGATCCGGACCGGCTCGGTGAGGACGGTCTCCTTGGGCACGGAGACGACGGACGCCTTCTCGAACGAGGCGTACGCCTGGGCCGCGACCCGGTCCACCGGGACGCCGGCCGCGCCGATCCGCGCGTCGTCCCGGCCGACGGTCTCGACCGTGACGCCCTCGGGGGCGGTCACCTCGACCGTGACACCGCCGTCAGCGGCGACGGCCGTGCCGTCGTGGAGCCCGCGCAGCCGCTCCAGCGGCGTGAACCGCCACTCCTCCTCGCGGCCGTGCGGAACGGGGAAGTCCGCCACGTCGTAGGACGGGGGCGCGCTCATGCGCGTGGCGACGGTCGACTCGGCGGCCACCGCGATCGAACCGGCGGTCGTGGAGCCCGCCGGAATGTTCTGAGCCTCAGCCATGGCTGTCGTCGTGCTCTCTCTCTGCCTCTGCGTAAGGAAAAACGGTCGCCGCTCCGGTCGTACGAGCCGCGTGGTCCCGGGTCCGCCCGGCCGCGCGGCCCTGCTCGGGCAGGGGAGCGCGTAGGGACGGGCCCGGTTCTGAGGGGCCGGGGTCAGCCGACGGAGCCCTCCATCTGGAGCTCGATCAGCCGGTTCAGCTCCAGCGCGTACTCCATGGGCAGCTCCTTCGCGATCGGCTCGACGAAGCCGCGCACGATCATCGCCATCGCCTCGAACTCGGTGAGGCCCCGGCTCATCAGGTAGAAGAGCTGGTCCTCGGAGACCTTGGAGACGGTCGCCTCGTGGCCCATCGACACGTCGTCCTCGCGGACGTCGACGTACGGGTAGGTGTCGGAGCGCGAGATGGTGTCGGTCAGCAGCGCGTCGCAGAGCACATTGGACTTGGAGCCCGCGGCGCCCTCGCCGATCTCGATCAGACCGCGGTACGAGGTACGGCCGCCGCCCCGGGCCACCGACTTGGAGACGATGTTGGACGAGGTGTTGGGGGCCATGTGGACCATCTTGGCGCCCGCGTCCTGGTGCTGGCCCTCGCCCGCGAAGGCGATGGAGAGCGTCTCGCCCTTGGCGTGCTCGCCCATCAGGTAGACGGCCGGGTACTTCATGGTGACCTTGGAGCCGATGTTGCCGTCGACCCATTCCATGGTCGCGCCCTCGTACGCCACGGCGCGCTTGGTGACCAGGTTGTAGACGTTGTTCGACCAGTTCTGGATCGTCGTGTAGCGGCAGCGGCCGCCCTTCTTGACGATGATCTCGACGACGGCGCTGTGCAGCGAGTCCGAGGAGTAGATCGGGGCGGTACAGCCCTCGACGTAGTGGACGTAGGCGTCCTCGTCCACGATGATCAGCGTCCGCTCGAACTGGCCCATGTTCTCCGTGTTGATGCGGAAGTAGGCCTGGAGCGGGATGTCGACGTGCACGCCCTTCGGCACGTAGATGAACGAGCCGCCGGACCACACCGCCGAGTTGAGCGAGGCGAACTTGTTGTCGCCGACCGGGATGACCGTGCCGAAGTACTCCTGGAAGAGCTCCGGGTGCTCCTTGAGCGCGGTGTCGGTGTCGAGGAAGATGACGCCCTGCTCCTCCAGGTCCTCGCGGATCTGGTGGTAGACGACCTCCGACTCGTACTGGGCGGCGACACCGGCGACGAGGCGCTGCTTCTCCGCCTCCGGGATGCCGAGCTTGTCGTACGTGTTCTTGATGTCCTCCGGCAGTTCCTCCCAGGAAGCGGCCTGCTTCTCGGTGGAGCGCACGAAGTACTTGATGTTGTCGAAGTCGATGCCCGACAGGTCGGAGCCCCAGTTCGGCATGGGCTTCTTGTCGAACAGCCGCAGCCCCTTGAGCCGCAGCTTCAGCATCCACTCCGGCTCGTTCTTCTTCGCCGAGATGTCGCGCACGACCTCCTCGGAGAGGCCGCGCTTGGCGGCGGCACCGGCGGCGTCGGAGTCGGCCCAGCCGAATTCGTACGTACCCAGACCTTCGAGTTCAGGATGGGCAGTCTCTGTGGGGAGCGTCATGCGGGGTTCCTCCCGGCCGTGCTTTCGGATGCGTGATGGGTGGTCTGTGGGGTGGCGTTCGGTGCGGTGGTGGCCTGTACGGCGTCGGCCTGCGGGGCGCCGCCCGGAATGAAGGTCGTGCAGACGCCGTCGCCGTGGGCGATCGTCGCGAGCCGCTGCACATGGGTCCCGAGAAGCTGGGAGAAGAACTCCGTCTCCGCCTCGCAGAGCTGCGGGAACTTCTCGGCGACATGGGCCACCGGGCAGTGGTGCTGGCAGAGCTGCTCGCCCTGCTGGTGGGGGGCGCCACGGGCGGTAGCAGCGTACCCGTCGGCGCTCAGCGCCTTGGCGAGCGCCTCCGTGCGCCGGCCGGGGCCGGCGGCCTCGACCGCCGCGCGGTAGCCGGCGGCCTGGGCGGCGATCCGGGCGCGGGCGAACGCGGCGACGGCCGCCTCGCCCAGCTCCCCGCCGCCGGCCGTGGCGGCGATCCACCGCAGCGCGTCGGCCGCGAGCTGGTCGTACGACTGGTCGAAGGCGTCCCGGCCGCAGTCGGTCAGGGCGAACGCCTTGGCGGGCCTGCCCCGGCCGCGCGATCCGTAGACCCGCTGGTCACGCGGCTCGACCATGGCATCGGCGACCAGTGCGTCGAGGTGCCTGCGGACGGCCGCCTGGGTGAGTCCGAGGCGCCCGGCGAGTTCGGAGACGGTGGACGGGCCGTGGTCCAGGATGGAGCGCGCGACCCGGTTGCGCGTGGAGTGCTCACCGGTCGCGAGTTCCTCCTGCGGAGCCTCGCCCTCGTATTTCACAACGCCATTGTTGCGTAATTCCTTCTGCCCTGACAACCAAGGTGGTGAGCGGCCTGCGGTGCCCTTCGTCACTTAGGGTCACCTAAGAAGGTTCGCGGACGGCCCTCCGGGAAGCGTGCCCGGCCCCGCGGGACGGCCGCCCCGGCGCGCTGCCTAGACTTCCCGGCATGCGCAGCGTCTTCCCGGGTGGTCCGCTGCCCGACCACGGCCCGGCCGCGGGACCGCCCTCAGGAACGCCCCTCGTGGAGGTCCACGGGCTGGTCAAACGGTACGGCACCACCACGGCGGTGGACGGCCTCGACCTGGTGGTCGGCGCCGGCACGGTCACCGCGGTCCTCGGCCCCAACGGCGCCGGCAAGACCACCACCGTCGAGACCTGCGAGGGGTACCGGACACCGGACGCCGGTACGGTACGGGTCCTCGGCCTCGACCCCGTCAAGGACGCCGCCCGGCTCCGCCCGCGCATCGGCGTGATGCTCCAGTCCGGGGGCGTGTACTCCGGCGCGCGCGCCGAGGAGATGCTCCGCCACATGGCGCGCCTGCACGCCCACCCGCTCGATGTGGACGCCCTGATCGAACGGCTCGGCCTCGGCTCCTGCGGCCGTACCACCTACCGGCGGCTCTCCGGCGGCCAGCAGCAGCGCCTCGCGCTGGCCCTCGCGGTCGTCGGCCGCCCCGAGCTGGTCTTCCTGGACGAGCCGACCGCGGGACTCGACCCGCAGGCCCGCCGCGCCACCTGGGAGCTCGTCCGCGAGCTGCGTGCCGACGGCGTCGGGACGGTGCTGACCACGCACTTCATGGACGAGGCCGAGGAGCTGGCCGACGATGTCGTGATCATCGACGCGGGCCGGGTCGTGGTCCAGGGCAGCCCCGACGAGCTCTGCCGGGGCGGCGCCGAGAACACCCTGCGCTTCACCGGACGCCCCGGGCTCGACCTCGGCTCGCTGCTGAAGGCGCTGCCGGACGGCACCGGGGCCACCGAGCTCTCCCCCGGCGCGTACCGGATCACCGGCTCGGTCGACCCGCAACTGCTGGCCACGGTGGCGTCCTGGTGTGCGCAGCACGGCGTCATGGCGGACGGGATCGCCGTCGAGCGGCACACGCTGGAGGACGTCTTCCTCGAACTGACCGGCAAGGAGCTGCGTTCATGAGCACCAGCGCGACGAGCGACACGGGTACGGGGCCGGCTGCGGGTCCGGGCCCGGGCCCGGGTACGTACGCCCCCGCGCCCGGCGCTGCGCCGCTGCTCCGCATGATCGCGGCGCAGACCGCGTTCGAGACGAAGCTGCTGCTCCGCAACGGCGAGCAGCTCCTGCTGACGGTGATCATCCCGTCGCTGCTGCTGGTCCTCTTCTCCACGGTCGACGTGGTGGACACGGGCGACGGCAAGGCCGTCGACTTCCTCGCGCCGGGTGTGCTGGCGCTGGCGGTGATGTCCACGGCGTTCACCGGGCAGGCCATCGCGACCGGGTTCGAGCGGCGGTACGGGGTGCTCAAGCGGCTCGCGGTCTCGCCGCTGCCGCGCTGGGCGCTGATGACCGCGAAGACGCTCTCCGTGCTGGTCACGGAGGTGCTCCAGGTCGTCCTGCTGACGGTGATCGCGCTCGGTCTCGGCTGGTCGCCGCGGGGGAACCCGCTCGCCGTCCTCCTGCTGCTGGTGCTCGGCACCGCGGCGTTCTCCGGGCTCGGGCTGCTGATGGCGGGAACCCTGAAGGCGGAGGCCACGCTGGCCGCCGCCAACCTGGTCTTTCTGCTGCTGCTGGTCGGCGGCGGGGTGGTCGTCCCGCTCGACAAGTTCCCCGAGGCGGCGCGCGCGGTGCTGGAGCTGCTGCCGATCTCGGCGCTCTCCGGCGGGCTGCGCGACATCCTCCAGCACGGCGCCGGGGTGGAGTGGGGCGGCGTCGCCGTGCTGGCGGTCTGGGCGGTGCTCGGGCTCGGCGCGGCGGGCCGGTTCTTCCGCTGGGAGTGAGCGCGGGGGCTTCGGGAGCGGCTGTGACCTGGGCGTACGCGTCCCGGTGCCCTTGCGGCCACCCCTCGTGAATTCCTGCACAAGCTCGGTCCTACGATGGTGGCCGTGTTGAACCCTCTCGCGTATATCGCCCAGCGCTGGACACCCTCCCCCCGTATCCTCCGCCGCGCCGCGCTCAGCGCCGTCGTGATGAGCGTGCTGATCATCGTGACCGGCGGCGCGGTCCGGCTGACCGGCTCCGGGCTGGGCTGCGACACCTGGCCGAAGTGCACGGACGACAGCCTCATCGCCACGCCGGAGCAGGGGCTGCACGGGGCGATCGAGTTCGGCAACCGGATGCTGACGTACGTGCTGAGCGCGGCCGTCGGCTGGGCGATCATCGCGGCCCGCTCCGTCAAGCCCCGCAGGACCGGCCTCTCCCGGCTCGCCTGGTCGCAGTTCTGGCTGGTCATGTCCAACGGTGTCATCGGCGGCATCACCGTCCTCACCGCGCTGAACCCGTGGACGGTGGCGGGCCACTTCCTCGCCGCCAACGCGCTGCTGACGGTCGCCACGCTCACCTGGCTCCGTACCCACGAGGGCGATGGCCCGCCCCGGGTCCGTGTCCCGCGCCCGGTGCGGCGGCTCTGCTGGGCGCTGGTCGGCGCCGCGGTGGTGCTGATCGCCGCGGGGACGGCGGTGACCGGGTCCGGGCGCCACGCGGGCGACAGCAGCGAGGTGCCCCGGATGCCGTTCGACTATGTCACCGCGGCCCATGTGCACGCCGTCTTCGCCTGGCTCGTCTGCGCGCTCGCGGTGGCGATGTGGCTGGTGCTGCGGGTGGTGGACGCCCCTGCCGACACCCGGGCGCGCGCCCGTGACCTGCTGCTGGTCCTGCTCGCGCAGGGCGCCATCGGCTATGTGCAGTTCTTCACGGACACCCCGGAGATCCTGGTGGGCGCCCACATGCTGGGCTCCTCGCTGATGTGGATCGCGGTGCTGCGGCTCGCGGTGAGCATGCGCGAGCGGCCCGGTCCGTCCTCGCCGGAGATCCCGGCCCAGGCGGACGCGGCAGCCGCACGCGTCTGAGCGGGGGGCCGACGGGTCGGCGGGGCGCGGCGGCTCCGTACGACCGAATCAGCCGACCGGGCTGTACGTACGGCCCGGTCTCCCGTACGGTTCAGCCCTCCCCGAGGCCGTGGACGCGGCGCGCGTTGCCCCCGGCGAGCAGTCCCGCCGCCCGCCGGGCCTCCCCCGCCGACCAGGCGCCCTCCCCGACCCAGCCGCCGAGGACCCGCCCGACCGCCGTCCGGAAGACCCGGGCCCCGACGAGATGCAGCTCCGGCAGGGCGCGTGCGCCGGTGGAGAAGAGCAGCTTCCCGAACGGCGCGCTCTCCAGCATCTCGGCGAGCACCCCGGCCGCCCCCGCCCCCGTACGGGTGAGGACCGACCCCAGATCGGCGTGGACCTGCGGAAAGACGGCGGTCAGACAGGCCGCGTCCCGGTGGTACGGGTAGGTGTCGCGCAGGATCAGCGGGGCGCCGGCCCCGGCCGTGGCCGCCGCGAAACCGTAGATGTCGGTGCCGCCGCCCGTCGCGAGGTGCAGCGGCGCCCCGGTGGAGACGGCGGTCCAGTGCAGATGACGGAGGAGTACGGGGTCGAGCCCGCCCCCGTACGGGTCCTCCCCGAGCAGGCCGGGCCCCGTGGCCTCCGGTCTCCAGCGGCTCCGGGCGGCGAGCCAGCGGCCGGCCGCGCCGCGTACCTCGCCGGGGCCCGGCGGTTCCGGGTCGAGGGCCTGGCCCGGCCGGGTGGTGGCGGCGGCGCTCAGCGCGACGGCCGAGGCGGCTGCGGAGTGGACGGCCTCGGCGAGCCCGGCGAGAAAGCCGCCGACGCCGTCGGCGGCGAGGGCGGCCCGGTGGGCAAGTGGTTCGAGCCGGACGATCTCCCGCCCCCGGGCGCCGCCCAGCGCGGCGGTCTCCCCGGCCCCGGTCAGCGCGTCGGACGGGGCCGTGCCGCCGGGCGGGGCCGTGCCCCCGGTCACCGCCGCGCCGCCGGTATCGACCAGATAGGTGGAGATCCCCGTGGCCCGTAAGAGCCGCCGGGAGACCTCCAGCGCGCCGAGTTCCCGGCGGCGGGCCAGATAGCGGGCGGGCGAGCAGTGCGGTTCGAGCCCGAGGAGCGGCGGGCACCAGCGCCGTACCGCGACCCCGGCCTGGGAGTCGAAGAAGGTGGTGCCGGGCGCGGGCAGCGCGGCGGTCCCGCCGAGCCGGGCCTCGAAGGTGCCGAGCCCCAGCTCCGCGGTGTCCACACCGTGGCAGTACTGGTCGACGAGGGACGCTGTTTCGATCATCGGGATTCCCGTCGTGGACCGTGGATCATGGACCGCATGACCGTGAACCGACCGACGCGGTCCTCTCCTACAGTCCTAACGGGTGAACGCGGACGCGGGTGGCGCCTCGGAGATCTCTCCGGGAGCGCTCAGGGAGCATTTCAGGGGCGCACGCCGCACGGGGCGAGCGCGGTCGGCCGGATCCGGGCGGCGCCGGGCGGATCCCGGCGGATCCGGGTCCGCGCCGGCCGGCCGTCAGCCGTCGCGCCGGCCGCCGAGCTGGAGTCCGGCCATCCGGCGCCACTCGTACGGGCCGGTCCGCACCTTGGCCGCCAGGTCGCCGTCGAAGGAGTCGTGCAGGGTGAGCCCGGCCCGCTCGGCGGCGGCGGAGGCGACCGCGTGGGTGGGGGCGACCAGATCGCCCCAGGCGCCGTCCTCGCCGACCAGGACGATCCGGGTGCCCGCCTGCCCGAGGTAGGCGAGCTGGCCCTCGGCGCCGCCGTGTTTCCCGGCGAAGGAGCCGATCCGCTTCGCGAGCCTGGCGGCCGTCCGCGCGGCGCGCGCCTCGCTCCGGCTCCGTACGCCGTCCCCCACGCCGTCCCCGTCACCGCTCTGCCGCACCTGCTCGGTCTCTGCCATGAACGGGATGCTACCGATGGGTAGATCAGATGGGTAGATCAACTGGTGACGGGCGGGTACGTGGCCTTGGCCACGTACCCGCCCGTCACCAGCGGTCCAGCGGCGGTCTAGCGCAGGAAGGGGTCGACCGCGACGGCCACGAAGAGCAGCGACACATAGGTGATGGACCAGTGGAACAGCCGCATCTCCTTGAGCTTGGGGCCCGCCTCGCCGGCCTTGGCGCGCGCCTGGAGCCCGTGCGCCTCCCAGAGCCAGAAGCCGCCGGCCAGCAGGGCCACCACCGTGTAGAACCACCCCGTGTACCCCAGCGGCGTCAGCAGCAGGGAGACGGCGACCATGACCCAGCTGTAGAGGACGATCTGCCGGGCCACCACGCGGTTGGTCGCGACGACCGGCAGCATGGGCACACCCACCCGCTCGTAGTCGGCCTTGACCCGCATGGAGAGCGGCCAGTAGTGCGGCGGCGTCCAGAAGAACATCACCAGGAAGAGGATGACGGCGGCCCAGGACATCGAGTTCGTCACGGCCGACCAGCCGATCAGTACCGGCATGCACCCCGCGATACCGCCCCAGACGATGTTCTGGGAAGTACGGCGCTTCAGGATCATCGTGTAGACGACGACATAAAGAAGGAGCGCGCCCAACGACAGTGCCGAGGAAAGCCAGTTGACGAAGAACCCGAACCAGAGGGTGGACACCACCGTCAACGTGAGGCCGAAGATCAGCCCCTCGCGCGGGGAGACCATTCCCGTCACCAACGGACGCTGCGACGTACGGTCCATCAGGGCGTCGATGTCGCGGTCGATGTACATGTTGAGCGCGTTCGCGCCACCGGCGGAGAGATAGCCGCCGATACACGTAGTGAGCACCAGCAGCAGATCCGGGACCCCCTGCTGGGCCAGGAACATCACCGGCACGGTGGTGATCAGCAGCAGTTCGATGATCCGCGGCTTGGTCAGCATCACGAACGCTTTGACACGGGCACCGAACGGCCGGTGGCCCCCCGAGCTCGGAGTCAAGGCAACCCCTGCGGGTCGGGACTCGACGGCCGTCACGCACACCCCTGACAGAGAAAATCCCAGCAAGCATCCGGGCGTGAAGGCCCCGTAAAGGCTTGCGCTTACCACGCCACTCTAGACGTTGCCGATATCCCGTTTGCCGTGGGGGGTGGGGGTACGGGGTCGTGTTGAACACCGTGTTGAACGCCGTCCCGACGCGCCCCGTACACCATGCCGACAGCCTGCCGAGAGGCGAAGTCACCGCACCCGCCGCACCCTGGAAACACGCTCGGAGGGATGTCGGAGGCTGCGGGTAGGCTCGACAGAGAACCGGTGCGCCCTCAGACACCGGGACATGAACATGTGGAGAGGAGCCCTGACTCAGGGTGAGCACCAAGCCGACCACGACAGACCTTGACTGGACCGCATTGGACCGTCGGGCCGTGGACACCGCCCGCGTCCTGGCCATGGACTCCGTACAGAAGGTCGGCAACGGCCATCCGGGTACGGCCATGAGCCTGGCCCCCGCCGCCTACGTACTCTTCCAGAAGCTGATGCGGCACGACCCCTCCGACGCACAGTGGACCGGCCGCGACCGGTTCGTCCTCTCGGTGGGCCACTCGTCCCTCACGCTCTACATCCAGCTCTACCTGGCCGGGTACGGCCTGGAGCTGAGCGACCTGGAGTCCTTCAGGACCTGGGGTTCCAAGACCCCCGGCCACCCGGAGTACGGACACACGACCGGCGTGGAGACCACCACGGGCCCGCTCGGCCAGGGTGTCGCGAACGCGGTGGGCATGGCGATGGCCGCGCGCTACGAGCGCGGGCTGTACGACCCGGAGGCGGCGGCGGGCACCTCGCCGTTCGACCACACGATCTACGCGCTCTGCGGCGACGGCTGCCTCCAGGAGGGCATCTCCGCCGAGGCCGCCTCGCTCGCCGGACACCAGAAGCTCGGCAACCTGGTGCTGCTGTGGGACGACAACCACATCTCCATCGAGGGCGACACGGAGACCGCGGTCTCCGAGGACACCCTGAAGCGGTTCGAGGCGTACGGCTGGCACGTCCAGCGCGTCGAGCAGTCCCCCGACGGCGACCTCGACCCGCAGGCGCTCTACGCGGCGCTCCAGGCCGCCAAGGCCGAGACGGAGCGCCCCTCGTTCATCGCGGCCCGCTCGATCATCGCCTGGCCCGCGCCGAACGCGCAGAACACCGAGGCGGCCCACGGCTCGGCGCTCGGCGCCGAGGAGGTCGCCGCGACGAAGAAGGTCCTCGGCTTCGACCCCGAGCAGTCCTTCGCCGTCTCGGACGAGGTCATCGCCCACACCCGTGAGGCGCTGGACCGGGGCCGCGAGGCCCGTACGGCGTGGGAGAAGACCTTCGCCGCCTGGCGCACCGCCAACCCGGAGCGCGCCGCGACGTTCGACCGGGTGCGGGCGGGCGAACTCCCCGAGGGGTGGCAGGACAAGCTGCCCTCCTTCGAAACCGGCAAGGCCCTCGCGACGCGCGCCGCGTCCGGCAAGGTCCTCCAGTCGCTCGGCGAGGTCATCCCCGAGCTGTGGGGCGGCTCCGCCGACCTCGCGGGCTCGAACCTGACGACCATCGACAAGACGTCGTCGTTCCTCCCGGTGGGCAACCCGCTGCCGGGCGCCTCGCCGTACGGCCGCACGGTGCACTACGGCATCCGTGAGCACGCCATGGGCGCGACGATGAACGGCATCGCGCTGCACGGCAACACCCGTATCTACGGCGGCACCTTCCTGGTGTTCTCCGACTACATGCGCCCCGCCGTCCGGCTCGCCGCCCTGATGCAGGTCCCCGTCACCTATGTGTGGACCCACGACTCCATCGGTGTGGGCGAGGACGGTCCGACGCACCAGCCGGTCGAGCACCTGGCCGCGCTGCGCGCCATCCCGGGGCTGAACATCGTCCGCCCGGCCGACGCCAACGAGACGGTGACCGTCTGGGCCGAGATCCTCAAGCGCCATGACAAGGGCGCCCCGCACGGCCTGGCGCTCACCCGCCAGGGCGTGCCGACGTACGACGCCGACCCGGACGCGGCCAAGGGCGGTTACGTCCTGTTCGACGCCGAGGACGCCGAGGGCAACGCCACCGAGCCGCAGGTGCTGCTGATCGGAACGGGCTCCGAGGTGCAGCTCGCCGTGGCGGCGCGGGAGCAGCTCCAGGCGGCCGGGGTGCCGGCGCGGGTCGTGTCGATGCCGTCGGTCGAGTGGTTCGACGAGCAGGACCAGGCGTACCAGGACAGCGTCCTGCCGCCGTCCGTGAAGGCGCGCGTGGCGGTCGAGGCCGGGATCGCGCTCACCTGGCACCGTTTCGTCGGCGACGCGGGCCACATCGTGTCGCTGGAGCACTTCGGCGCCTCGGCGGACGCGAAGGTCCTCTTCCGCGAGTTCGGTTTCACCGCCGACGCGGTGACCGCCGCCGCGCGGGCCTCGCTGGAAACGGTGTCGGGGACCGGGTCCTCGGCGCGCTGACGCCCCTCTACACGAACTGTAGGAGATGCAAACCTCATGACAGACGCACTCAAGCGCCTCTCCGACGAAGGCGTCGCGATCTGGCTCGACGACCTGTCCCGGAAGCGCATCACGTCCGGGAACCTGTCCGAACTCCTCGACCAGTCCCACGTGGTGGGCGTCACCACCAACCCGTCGATCTTCCAGAAGGCCATCTCGGGCGGCGACGGCTACGAGGCCCAGCTCACCGACCTGGCGGCCCGCAAGGTCACCGTCGAGGAAGCCATCCGCATGATCACGACGGCGGATGTCCGGGACGCCGCCGACATCCTGCGTCCCGTCTTCGACGCGACGCAGGGCCAGGACGGCCGGGTCTCCATCGAGGTCGACCCGCGGCTGGCGCACAACACCGCGGCGACCATCGCCGAGGCCAAGCAGCTCGCCTGGCTGGTGGACCGGCCGAACACCCTCATCAAGATCCCGGCGACCAAGGCGGGCCTGCCCGCGATCACCGAGACCATCGCGCGGGGCATCAGCGTCAACGTCACGCTGATCTTCTCGCTGGAGCGGTACCGGGAGGTCATGGAGGCGTACGTGGCGGGTCTGGAGAAGGCCCAGGCCGCCGGGCTCGACCTCGCGCAGATCCACTCGGTGGCCTCCTTCTTCGTCTCCCGGGTGGACACCGAGATCGACAAGCGGCTCGACGCGCTGGGCACGCCGGAGGCGAAGGAGGCCCGCGGCAAGGCGGCGCTGGCCAACGCGCGGCTCGCGTACGAGGCGTACGAGGAGGTCTTCGGCTCCGAGCGCTGGGCCGCCCTGGACCGGGCGCAGGCCAACAAGCAGCGTCCGCTGTGGGCCTCGACGGGCGTCAAGGACCCCGCGTACAAGGACACCCTGTACGTGGACGAACTGGTGGCGCCCAACACGGTCAACACCATGCCGGAGGCCACCCTGGAGGCCACCGCGGACCACGGCCGGATCACCGGCGACACGGTGCGCGGCACGTACGAGCAGGCGCGTGCCGAGCTGGCGGCCGTGGCGAAGCTGGGCATCTCGTACGACGAGGTCGTCCAGTTGCTGGAGGACGAGGGCGTCGAGAAGTTCGAGGCGTCCTGGAACGACCTGCTGGCATCGACCGAGGCGGAGCTGAAGCGCCTCGCCCCTTCGGAGGGCTGAAACCTTGACCGCAACCCACGGAGCGAACCCGCTCCGTGACGCCGCGGACCGACGGCTCCCGCGTATCGCGGGGCCGTCGGGCCTGGTCATCTTTGGCGTCACGGGCGATTTGTCCCGCAAAAAGCTGATGCCTGCCGTCTATGACCTCGCCAACCGTGGTCTACTGCCGCCGGGGTTCTCCCTCGTCGGTTTCGCCCGGCGCGAGTGGCAGCACGAGGACTTCGCCAAGGAGGTGCACGACGCGGTCAAGGAGCACGCGCGGACGCCCTTCCGCGAGGAGGTCTGGCAGCAGCTCGTCCAGGGCATGCGTTTCGTCCAGGGCGTCTTCGACGACGACGAGGCGTTCGAGAACCTGAAGGCGACCATCGCCGAGCTGGACAAGGTCCAGGGCACCGGCGGGAACTTCGCGTTCTACCTCTCGGTGCCGCCGAAGTTCTTCCCGCAGGTCGTCCAGCAGCTCAAGAAGCACGGGCTCGCCGACCAGAAGGACGGCTCCTGGCGCCGCGCGGTCATCGAGAAGCCCTTCGGGCACGACCTGGCCTCCGCGAAGGAGCTGAACAAGGTCGTCCACGAGGTGTTCCCCTCGCACGAGGTCTTCCGGATCGACCACTACCTCGGCAAGGAGACCGTCCAGAACATCCTGGCGCTCCGGTTCGCCAACACCCTCTTCGAGCCGATCTGGAACCGGTCGTACGTCGACCATGTGCAGATCACCATGGCCGAGGACATCGGTATCGGCGGCCGGGCCGGCTACTACGACGGCATCGGCGCCGCCCGTGACGTCATCCAGAACCATCTGCTCCAACTGCTCGCGCTGACCGCGATGGAGGAGCCCGCCTCCTTCGACGCGGACGCGCTGGCGGCCGAGAAGACCAAGGTGCTGGGGGCGGTGAGGCTCCCCAAGGACCTCGGCGCCGACACGGTGCGCGGGCAGTACGCGGCGGGGTGGCAGGGCGGCGAGAAGGCCGTCGGCTACCTCCAGGAGGACGGCATCGACCCCCGGTCGAAGACCGACACGTATGCCGCGGTGCGGCTGGGGATCGACAACCGCCGCTGGGCGGGCGTGCCCTTCTACCTCCGTACCGGAAAGCGGCTCGGCCGCCGGGTCACGGAGATCGCGGTGGTCTTCCAGCGCGCGCCGCACTCGCCCTTCGACCACACGGCCACCGAGGAGCTGGGGCAGAACGCCCTGGTCATCCGGGTCCAGCCGGACGAGGGCGTGACGATGCGGTTCGGTTCGAAGGTCCCCGGCACCTCCATGGAGGTCCGGGACGTCTCGATGGACTTCGCGTACGGCGAGTCCTTCACGGAGTCCAGCCCGGAGGCGTACGAGCGGCTCATCCTCGATGTGCTGCTCGGCGACTCGAACCTCTTCCCGCGGGTGGAGGAGGTCGAGCTGTCCTGGAAGATCCTCGACCCGATCGAGGAGCACTGGGAGAAGCACGGCAAGCCCGCGCAGTACGAGTCCGGGACCTGGGGTCCGGTCGAGGCGGACGAGATGCTCGCACGAGACGGACGGAGCTGGCGCCGGCCATGAAGATCGACCTTACGGACACCACGTCCAGCAAGATCAACAAGGCCCTCGTGCAGGGGCGCCGGGCGATCGGCACCCCCGCCGTCGGCATGGTGCTCACCCTGGTCATCGTCACCGACGAGGAGAACGCGTACGACGCGCTCAAGGCCGCCGACGAGGCGTCCCGCGAGCACCCGTCGCGCAAGCTCGTCGTGGTGAAGCGGATCTCGCGCTCGGCGCGCGACCGGGCGCAGGCCCGGCTCGACGCCGAGGTGCGGGTCGGCGCGGACGCGGGCACCGGTGAGACGGTCGTCCTGCGGCTGTACGGCGAGGTGATGGACCACGCCCAGTCGGTGGTGCTGCCGCTGCTGCTGCCGGACGCGCCCGTCGTGGTGTGGTGGCCGGTGGACGCGCCGGTCAACCCGGCCAAGGACGCGCTGGGCAAGCTGGCGCAGCGGCGGGTGACGGACACGTACGCCGCCGTGCACCCGGTGGCGGAGCTGACGGCCCGCGCCGACGCCTACACCCCGGGCGACACCGACCTGTCCTGGACCAGGATCACGCCGTGGCGCTCGATGGTCGCGGCCGCCCTGGACCAGGTGGAGTGCTCGGTCACCTCGGTCGAGGTGGAGGGCGAGGAGCACAACCCGAGCGGTGAGCTGCTCGCGATGTGGCTGGCGAACCGGCTGCGGGTGCCGGTGCGCCGCTCGGTCTCCGGCGGGCCGGGTCTGACGGCCGTACGGATGGAGACGACCTGCGGGCCGATCACGCTGGACCGGGCCGACGGCTCGCTCGCGACGCTCTCCATCCAGGGGCAGCCGAACCGCGCGGTCGCGCTGAAGCGCCGGGAGACCTCGGAGCTGATCGCGGAGGAGCTGCGCCGGCTCGACCCGGACGACACCTATGCGGCGGCCCTGAAGTTCGGGGTGCACCGCCTGGGGGATCCGAAGTCGGACCTGCCGCCGCTGCCGACCCGGGAGGCGGGCTCCTCGGAGCACGCTCCGGCGCAGCCGATCACACCGGCGAGCATGCCGGTGCGGAAGGCGGCGTCGAAGTGAGCACCCCTCAGCTCGTCGTCCACCGGGACAAGGAGCTGATGGCGCAGGCCGCGGCGGCCCGGCTGATCACGAGGATCGTGGACGCCCAGGCCGCTCGCGGCTCCGCCTCGGTGGTGCTGACGGGCGGGCGGAACGGGAACGGGCTGCTCGCCGCGGTGGCGGCGGCGCCCGCCCGGGACGCGATCGACTGGTCCCGCCTCGACCTGTGGTGGGGCGACGAGCGGTTCCTGCCGGAGGGCGACCCGGAGCGCAATGTCACCCAGGCCAGGGAGGCACTGCTCGACAAGGTCGAGGTGGATCCCGCGCGGGTGCACGCGATGGCGGCGTCGGACGGTCCGTACGGCAGCGATGTGGAGGCGGCGGCCGCCGCGTACGCCGCGGAGCTGGCGGCGGCGGCCCGGCCGGAGGATCACGCCCAGGTCCCGTCCTTCGACGTGCTGATGCTGGGTGTCGGCCCGGACACCCATGTCGCCTCGCTCTTCCCTGAGCTGCCGGGCGTGCGGGAGACGGAGCGTACGGTGGTCGCGGTGCACGGCGCGCCCAAGCCGCCGCCGCTGCGGATCTCGCTGACGCTGCCCGCGATCCGCGCGGCGCAGGAGGTCTGGCTGCTCGCCGCGGGCGAGGACAAGGCGAAGGCGGCGGAGATCGCGCTCTCCGGGGCGGGCGAGGTGCAGGCCCCGGCGGCGGGCGCCCAGGGCCGGGCCCGCACCCTCTGGCTCCTGGACGCGGCAGCGGCCTCGGCCCTCCCCCGCGCCCTGTACCCTCCGGCGACCTCCTGAGCTCCCACCCCGGTATCCGCCCACGCGGCCCGGCTCGCCTTCCCGGCGGACCGGGCCGCGCGCGTGTGCGGGACCGGGTGCGGGCGGACGGCCAGGGGCGTACGGCGTGGACGCACGGGAACGGGCGTACGGGCGGCTGTACGGGGCTCGGGGATCAGCCCCGCCCGAGCTCCGGCTCCGGCTTGGGCTCCGGCCCGGTTTTCGGCACCGCGCCCGGCTCCGGCTCCAGGAATGGGGTCAGCAGGCCCGGTACGGCGGCCTCCGCGAAGGACAGGGCCTCGGCCTGGTCCGCGTCGCGGATGGGGTACGCGCCCTCCCCGGCCGCCGTCGTCGCCGTCAGGGTGACGAGCCCGGCCCGGCGCTGGAAGAGGGACTGTTTGACCGTCCAGCCGATCACCCCGGTCCGCTGGAGCGCCACCGTCGAGCGGCGTACGGTGCCCGCGCGGGCCACCAGATAGCCGCCGCTCAGACCATGGCCCAGATTGCGGTACGCGTCGAGCGCCAGCGCCACGGCGACCGGGGCGAGCAGGAGCGCGGACGCGGCGGCGGCCGGGAGGAGCGCGTCGGCCAGCAGGGCGCCGGCCGTCGCGAGCAGCGCCACCGGCGGGACGGTGCCGGCCAGCGCCCAGCGCACCCGGCGGGCGCGGGCGGCGGGCGGGTGCGCGGTGAGCCGGGCCCGCTCGGTCGGGGCGGCGTCCTCGCGGAGCACCCGCGCCGCCACCGCGTGGGCGACCGCGCGCGGGGCGGCGGGGAGCAGCGCCTTGGTGTCAGCGTGCTCGTCCTCCTCGTTCTGGGCGAGGCCGGTGGCGACGGCGTCCAGCCGCGCCGCCCCGGCGAGCCGGATGCCCAGTGGTTCGACCAGCTCGACACCGCGGAGCCGGCGCTCCTCGATGGAGACGGAGCGGGCGGTGAGCAGCCCCCGGCGGACCCGCAGGGTGCCGCCGGGCTCGCGCTCCAGCCGGTAGTTCCACCACATCTCGACCCAGAGGCCGAGCGCGCCGACGACGCCCGCCAGCCCGGCGGCGGAGATCACTAGAAGAATCAGCCAGCCGAGCGGGGTGTCCAGGAAGAGTTCGCGGGCCCAGTCGATCAGCCGGGTCTGCGCCCCGAACCACTCGCTGACCTGGAAGAGTCCGCCGGCCGCCGCGCCGCCGAGCACCGGGGCGACGAAGGAGAGCGGCGCGTACCGGATCCAGCCGGGCGCCAGGGCGGCGAGCGTGCCCTCGGGGTGGGTGACCGGTCCCCGGGGCGCCCGGTCGAGGAGTTCGGTACGGAGCCGTTCGCCCTCGGCGCGGGTGACCGGGTCGAGTTCGAGGGTGGATTCGCCGCCGCTCTGCTCGCCGGTGCCGATCCGGACCTTGACCAGGCCGAGGAGGCGGAGCAGCGGGTGGGCGGTGAGGTCGACGGTACGGATCCGGTCGCGGGCCAGCGAGCGGCGCTTGACCAGGAAGAGCCCGGTGTGGAGTTCGACCCGCTCGGGGCCGGTGCGGTAGCGGGTGCGCCGCCACCGTATGTACTCGCCGCCGGTGCCGAGGGCGACCAGGACCACGGCCCCGGCCACCACCAGGGCGACCGCCCGCCAGAGCGCCATCCGGCCGGTCATCCCGAGCGCGGCGGGCAGCCCGGCGCCGAGCACGACCCCGGCCAGTACGAGGGCGGTGACCAGCAGCGTCCGCCGGTCGAGCCGCTGCCAGGGCGCCTCGGCGGCCACGGACTCCCCCGTACCGGCGGGCTCCGGGCCCGGCGGCTCCGGCGGTACGGTCATGTCGCGTCCCCCGGCGTGGCCCCGGTGAGCTGGGTCAGCCGCTCGGCGAGTTCGGCGGCCACCTCGTGGTCCAGGCCCCGGATATGGACCGCGCCCTTGGACGAGGCGGTCGTGACGATGACCGTGGAGAGCCGGAAGAGCTGCTCCAGCGGGCCGCGTACGGTGTCCACGGTCTGGATCCGGGACATCGGCGCGATCCGCCACTCCTGCCAGAAGAAGCCGGTGCGGACATAGACGGCCTTGTCCGTGACCTCCCAGCGGTGGAGCCGGAACCACCATCCGGGTATCAGCGCCGTGCAGCCGAGGCCGAGCAGCGCGAGGACGGCCGCCGCGCCCAGCAGCCATCCCCGCGCGGGGGCGAGGAGGTCCAGGAGCAGCGCGGGCGTGGCGAGCACGGCGGCCGGCCCCGCGGTCAGCACCAGCCACTGCGCCCGCCACCAGCCGACGGCCCGGCCGTCCAGCGTGTTCCTCGGCGGCCTGAGCCGCCGCGCCCCCTCCTCCCCCATCGGCTCAGCGGCCCCGCAGCGAGCGGTACTTCGCGGCCAGCGTCGCGGTCGAGGCGTCGAGGTGGTCGCCCGCCTCGTCCCCGGTGAGCACGGGCTCGATCTTCTTGGCGAGGACCTTGCCCAGCTCGACGCCCCACTGGTCGAAGGAGTCGATGTTCCAGACGGCGCCCTGGACGAACACCTTGTGCTCGTAGAGCGCGATCAACTGGCCCAGGACGGACGGGGTCAGGTGTTCGGCGAGGATGGTGGTGGTCGGGTGGTTCCCGCGGAACGTCTTGTGCGGCACCAGCTCCTCGGGCACCCCCTCGGCCCGTACCTCCTCGGGCGTCTTGCCGAAGGCCAGCGCCTGCGTCTGGGCGAAGAAGTTCGCCATCAGCAGGTCGTGCTGGGCGACCAGCCCGGGGAGCAGGTCGTCCACGGGCCGGGCGAAGCCGATGAAGTCGGCCGGGATAACCTTGGTGCCCTGGTGGATGAGCTGGTAGTAGGCGTGCTGCCCGTTGGTGCCGGGGGTGCCCCAGACGACAGGCCCGGTCTGCCAGTCGACCGGATTGCCGTCCCGGTCCACGGACTTGCCGTTGGACTCCATGTCGAGCTGCTGGAGGTAGGCGGTGAACCGGGACAGGTAGTGGCTGTACGGCAGGACCGCGTGCGACTGGGCGTCGAAGAACCCTCCGTACCAGACGCCCAGCAGCCCGAGCAGCAGCGGCGCGTTCTCCTCCGGGGGCGCGGTGCGGAAGTGCTCGTCGACGAGGTGGAAGCCGTCGAGCATCTCGCGGAAGCGGCGCGGGCCGATCGCGATCATCAGGGAGAGCCCGATGGCCGAGTCGTACGAGTAGCGCCCGCCGACCCAGTCCCAGAACTCGAACATGTTCGCCGTGTCGATACCGAAGTCGGCGACCTTCTCGGCGTTGGTGGAGAGCGCCACGAAGTGCTTGGCGACCGCCTCGGGGCCGAACCGCCCCTCGGTGAGCAGCCAGTCGCGGGCCGAGGTGGCGTTGGTGATGGTCTCGATGGTGGTGAAGGTCTTGGACGCGACGATGAAGAGGGTCTGCGCCGGGTCCAGGTCCCGTACCGCCTCGTGGAGGTCGGCGCCGTCCACGTTGGAGACGAAGCGGACGGTGAGGTCGCGGTCGGTGAAGGAGCGCAGCACCTCGTAGGCCATCGCGGGGCCGAGGTCGGAGCCGCCGATGCCGATGTTGACGATGTTGGTGATGGGCAGGCCGGTGTGGCCGGTCCACTCGCCGTGCCGGACCTGGTCGGCGAAGGCGGCCATCCGGTCGAGCACCGCGTGGACGGCGGGGACGACGTTCTCCCCGTCGACCTCGATCACCGCGTCGCGGGGGGCGCGCAGCGCGGTGTGCAGGACGGCGCGGTCCTCGGTGGTGTTGATCTTCTCGCCCCGGAACATCGCGTCCCGCAGCCCGGCGACCCCGGTGGCGGCGGCCAGCTCGCGCAGGAGCGCCAGTGTCTCGTCGGTCACCAGGTGCTTGGAGTAGTCCAGGTACAGGTCGCCCACCTGGAGGGTGTAGTTCGTGCCGCGCGCCGGGTCGGCGGCGAACAGCTCCCGCAGTGAGGTCCCGGCCAGTTGCTCCCGGTGCTTGCCCAGGGCGCTCCACTCCGGCGTCCGGTTGAGCCTGGTACGGCTTTCCGCGTTCATCTCGGACATCAGCCCACTTCTTCTCGTGCCTGCGTGCCTGCGTGCCTTGTGCGCCCGCGTGTTTCAGTCCCCACTGTCGCTCCCAACTTAATTGATCAGAGGGCCGAGCGAGGCGAGAGCCAGGACGAAGAGTCCGGCGCCGAGCAGCGCGGGCGCGTTCAGCCCCCACGCGGTGGCGACGGCCCCGGCCAGCAGCGCGCCGAACGGCGCCCCGGCGGTCGAGAGAGTCCGGAAGACCGAGCTGATCCGGCCGAGCATCTCCTGGGGTGCGGACTCCTGCATCAGGGTGGTCTGGCTGACGTTCCACACCATGTTCATGGTGCCGAAGACGGCGAGGAACAGGGCGGGCGCCCAGATCTCCCGTACGGTGCCGAGCGCGACCAGGCAGCCGACCTGGACGGCCCCGGCGAGGAACACGGCCCGCACCCGCCCGATCCGTTCGCCGAGCCGCCCGGCGACCAGCCCTCCGGCGACGCTCCCGGCCCCGAAGGCGGTGAGCGTCAGCGCGTACGCCCGGTCGCCGCCGTCCAGCCAGCCTGTGACATGGAGCACCAGGGTGGCGATCAGCCCGCCCATCGCGATGTTGCAGAGCGTCGTGGCCAGGCAGAGCCCGCGCAGGGTGCGCTCCCGGGCCAGGAACCGGATCCCCTGGGCCATCTCCCCGCGCAGGGTGGAGCCCGCCTTGCGGGGCGGTCGCTCCGGTGCGGCCGTCCGCAGGGAGGCGATCAGCAGGGCGGCCACCCCGTAGGTCACCGCGTTGGCGGCGTGCGGCACGGCCACGCCGACGACGAGCAGCACCGGGACGAGCGGGGCGGCGAGGAAGCCGCCCGCTATCTGCTGTCCGGTCATCACCCGGGCGTTGGCGGCGGCGAGCGCGGGCCGCGCCACGAGGGAGGGCAGCAGGGCCGTGGCCGCGTTGTCGAAGAGCGTCTGGAGGGTGGTGAGGAGGAAGGCGAGCGCGAGGAGCAGCGCGATCGAGGCGTGGCCGAGGGCGACGGCCCCGGCGAAGGCGGCCATGAGCGCGGCGCGCACCAGGTCGACGCCCCACATCGCGCGCCGCTGGTCGACCCGGTCGGCGACGGCCCCGCCGAGGAGCCCGAAGAGCAGCCAGGGCAGATAGCCGCAGGCGGTCACCGAGGCGATCAGCAGCGGGTCGTCGGTGAGCGAGGCGGCGAGCAGCGGCAGGGCCGCCGTCCGCAGCGCGTCACCGAACCGGGAGACCACCGCGGCCGACCAGAGCCGCCCGAACCCGCCGCGCCACGCGGGCGCGCGTACCTCCACCGCCTCGACAGCCGTCATCGCGGCCCCCCTTCACCCGTTCCTCGGTCCGTCCCGATCTCTCCGGATCGGTCTCTCCGGTTCGATCTCTTCAGACGGTAAGGGGTGGCACTGACAATGCCGCCGGCGCGCGAGTGCACGGGAGATGCGGCAGGGGTGAGCGGCAGGGGTGAAGTACCGCGGAAAAACGGTTCGGCCGGACACGTGACACGTGTCCGGCCTGAGAAGGATTCAGAGTTCGCCGCGGAGTTTGGCGAGGGCCTCGGCGAGAATCGCTTCGCCGTCCGCGTCGCTGCGCCGCTCCCGTACATAGGCGAGGTGCGTCTTGTACGGTTCGGTGCGCGGCGGGTCCGGCGGATTGTCCCGGTCCTGTCCGGCCGGGAATCCGCAGCGCGGGCAGTCCCATGTCTCCGGAACCTGCGCGTCGCTGGCGAAGCTCGGCACCGTCTCGTGCCCGTTCGAGCACCAGAAGGAGATGCGCAGGCGGGGCGCGGACTCGCCGCGCTCGGCCTCACCCATCGGGCCAGCTCCGACCCGGCTTCCCCGGATCGCGTTGCCACTTGCCACGGTCGTAACTCCCTGCGTGATGGTGCCGCGAAACTTCGATGGGCAGCTCCGCTGCCGGGCGCCCCAGTCTACGTAAGGCCCAACGCGCGTCCAGTGAAGGGAGTTACCCTCCTGCCGCCGGTCGTGCCACCCATGATAGGCCGCGTTTCCGGCGCCGTACCGCAGTCGTGGCGGCGCCGGCTAGCTGTCCAGCTTGAGGACGAGGCCGAGCACCACGATGCACGCGAACCAGAGCAGACCGACGACCACGGTGATGCGGTCGAGGTTGCGCTCGGCGACCGAGGAGCCACCGACGGAGGACTGCATTCCGCCACCGAACATGTCGGAGAGGCCGCCGCCCTTCCCCTTGTGCATCAGCACCAGCAGCATCAGCAGCAGGCTGAAGACGATGAGGGCGATCGAGAACCCCATAACCACGGCTGGACCAACTTCCTCGGACGGATCAGGATCAACAGGATCAGAAAGACTGATATTCGGCAGTACAGATAAAACGTAATGACCGACGGGGGCCGCAGGGTATCTCCCGCATTACCGCACCGGAAATGCCCACGCGACCCCCGCCAGGGTACGACGGATCCGCGTCACCGCATACTTACTGGTCGCGGAACCTGACGATCTTGACGAACTCGTCGGCGTCCAGCGCGGCGCCGCCCACCAGCGCCCCGTCCACATCGGGCTGCGCCATGATCGCGGCGACATTCCCGGACTTCACCGAGCCGCCGTACTGGATCCGGACCCGGTCGGCGAGCTCCTGGCCGTAGAGCTCGGCCAGCCGGCCGCGGATCGCCCCGCAGACCTCCTGGGCGTCCTCGGGGGTGGCGACCTCGCCGGTGCCGATGGCCCACACCGGCTCGTACGCGATGACCACGGACTCGGCCTGCTCGGCCGGGACGTCCTTCAGCCCGCCGTCGAGCTGGGCGAGGGTGTGCGGGACCTGGCCGCCGGCCTTGCGGACGTCCAGGCCCTCGCCGACACAGAGGATCGGGGTGAGGCCGTGCCGGTACGCGGCCTTCACCTTGGCGTTGCAGACCTCGTCCGTCTCGCCGTGGTACTGGCGGCGCTCGGAGTGGCCGACGGCCACGTACGCACACTTGAGCTTGGCCAGCATGGGCCCGGAGATCTCGCCGGTGTACGCCCCTGAGTCGTGTGCCGAGATGTCCTGGGCGCCGTACTTGATCTTGAGCTTGTCGCCGTCGACCAGCGTCTGCACGGAGCGCAGGTCGGTGAAGGGCGCCAGGACGGCGACCTCGACGGCGTCGTAGTCCTTGTCGGCCAGCGCGAAGGCGAGCTTCTGGACGTGCGCGATGGCCTCAAGGTGGTTGAGGTTCATCTTCCAGTTGCCCGCCATCAGCGGGGTGCGGCCGGTCTGCTCGGTCGTTGCGGTCATGAAGTGTTCAGTCCTCCAGTGCGGCGAGGCCGGGAAGGGTCTTGCCCTCAAGGTATTCGAGGCTGGCTCCGCCACCGGTCGAGATATGACCGAAGGCGGCCTCGTCGAAGCCGAGGATCCGGACGGCGGCGGCGGAGTCGCCGCCGCCGACCACGGTGAAGCCCGGCGCGTCGACGAGCGCCCGGGCGACGGCCCGGGTGCCGTCGGCGAAGTCGGGGTGTTCGAAGACGCCCATGGGACCGTTCCAGAAGACGGTCTCCGCGTCGGCGAGCTTCTCCGCGTAGAGCCGGCCCGTCTCCGGGCCGATGTCCAGGCCCATCTTCCCGGCCGGGATGGCGTCGGCGGGGACCGTCTCGTGGGCGGCGGGCGCCTTGGTCTTCAGGTCGGGGAAGGCGTCGGCGACCACGATGTCGACGGGGAGCACGAACTCCACGCCCCGCTCCTTCGCCCGCTCCAGATACGCCTGTACGGCGGGGATCTGGTCCTCCTGGACCAGCGAGGCGCCGATCTCGTGGCCCTGGGCCTTGAGGAAGGTGAAGACCATGCCGCCGCCGACCAGGATCCGGTCGGCCTTCTCCAGCAGGTGGCCGATGACGGCGAGCTTGTCGGAGACCTTGGAGCCGCCGAGCACGACCGCGTACGGCCGCTCGACGTCGTCGGTGAGCTTCTTGAGGACGCCGACCTCGGTGGCGATCAGATCCCCGGCGGCGTGCGGCAGCCGGGCCGGCAGATCGTAGACGGAGGCGTGCTTGCGGTGCACGGCGCCGAAGCCGTCGCCCACGTACAGGTCGGCCAGTCCGGCGAGCTGGTCCGCGAAGGCGCCGCGCTCGGCGTCGTCCTTGGCGGTCTCCCCGGGGTTGAAGCGGAGGTTCTCGATGACCGCGACCTGGCCGTCGCCGAGGCCGGCGACGGTCTCCCGCGCGGAGTCGCCGACCGTGTCGGTGGCGAAGGCCACCTCGGTGCCGAGGAGTTCACCGAGGCGGCGGGCGGCGGGGGCGAGCGAGAAGGCCGGGTCGGGGGCGCCCTTGGGGCGGCCGAGGTGCGAGGCGACGATCACCTTGGCGTCGGCCGCCGCGAGCTTGGCGATCGTGGGCGCCACGGCACGGATCCGGCCGTCGTCGGTGATGGTCGTACCGTCGAGCGGCACATTGAGGTCGGCGCGGACGAATACGCGCCGCCCCGCGACCCCTTCTGCGAGGAGTTCGTCGATCGTCTTCACGGGTGCTGGGCTCCTTGGGTTCTCTGGACAGACAGAGCAAGAGGGCTCGAACGGCGCCATCACGCGCGCCGACCGAGCCCTGTCGCTCATATCGCGGTGCCTACGCCTTCCGGCGCCGTACGCAGCGGCCCTGGGATCAGAGCCGGCTGCCGACGAAGACCGTCAGGTCGACGAGGCGGTTCGAGTAGCCCCACTCGTTGTCGTACCAGCCGATGATCTTCACGCTCTTGCCCTGGACCATGGTCAGGGAGGAGTCGAAGGTGCAGGACGCCGGCCAGTTGACGATGTCCGAGGAGACGATCGGGTCCTCGGTGTAGTCCAGGTACCCCTTCAGCTCGCCCTCGGCGGCCTTCTGGAACGCGGCGTTGACCTCTTCCTTGGTCACCGCGCGCTCCGTCTCGACCACCAGGTCGGTGACCGACCCGGTCGGGACCGGCACACGCATGGCCATGCCGTTGAGCTTGCCGGACAGCTCCGGGATGACCACGCCGAGCGCCTTGGCGGCACCGGTGGACGCCGGGATGATGTTCTCGGCGGCGGCGCGGGCACGGCGCAGGTCCCGGTGCGGGAAGTCCTGGAGGCGCTGGTCGCTGGTGTAGGCGTGGACCGTGGTCATCAGACCCGAGACGACGCCGAAGTTCTCCAGGAGCACCTTGGCCATCGGCGCCACACAGTTGGTGGTGCAGGAGGCGTTGGAGATGATGTTGTGCTGCGCCGGGTCGTACTTGTCCTCGTTGACGCCGAGCACGATGGTGATGTCCTCGTCGGTGGCCGGGGCCGAGATGAGGACCTTCTTGGCGCCACCCGCGATGTGCTTCTCGGCGTCGGCCTTCTTGGTGAAGATGCCGGTCGACTCGATGACGATGTCGACGCCCAGCTCGCCCCAGGGGAGGTTGGCCGGGTCGCGCTCCGAGAGCACCTTGATGGTGTGACCGTCGACGGTGATGGTGTCGTCGGTGTGGGTGACCTCGGCCTTGAGGCGGCCCAGGATGGTGTCGTACTTCAGCAGATGCGCGGTGGTCGCGGTGTCACCCAGGTCGTTGACAGCCACGATCTCGATGTCAGCACCCTGCTCCAGCAGCGCGCGGAAGTAGTTACGACCGATGCGGCCAAAGCCGTTGATGCCTACGCGGATCGTCACGAACCGATCTCCTCGTTGGTACGCCGGGTTTCGACGCCGGCGAGCTGTATGGGATGTCCCCGACCGCTTACGACCCTACCCCTCCGAGGCCCGGCGGGTGACATCGCCCGGTGCCGGAAAACGCGGCGGCGGGACCCGGTGCCGCGTACGGGCGGCGGCCGGGTCCCGCCGGGGGCCGCCGGTCACATATGAGGCGGCTGGGGCGCATATGAGGAGGGGGCTCCGGGAGGCGTACGGAGCCCGCCCGAGGGGTGCGCCGAGGGGGCGGAAAGGGGTGCTTCGCGCCTTCACTCAGGGGGCGGACAGGGGCGCTGCCAGGGGTGTGCTCATCCGACGAGACCGTCGGCGAGTTCCTCGCTCAGATTGGACTCCGTGCCGGGGATCCCGAGGTCCTGGGCCCGCTTGTCGGCCATCGCCAGCAGCCGCCGGATCCGGCCCGCGACCGCGTCCTTGGTGAGCGGCGGGTCGGCGAGGGCGCCCAGCTCCTCCAGGGACGCCTGCTTGTGTTCCATCCGGAGCCGCCCCGCCGCCGCGAGGTGTTCGGGCACCTCCTCGCCGAGGATCTCCAGCGCGCGCTGGACCCGGGCGCCCGCCGCGACCGCCGCGCGGGCGGAGCGGCGCAGGTTGGCGTCGTCGAAGTTGGCGAGCCGGTTGGCGGTGGCCCGGACCTCGCGCCGCATCCGGCGCTCCTCCCAGGCGAGCACGGACTCATGAGCGCCGAGCCGGGTGAGCAGGGCGCCGATCGCGTCGCCGTCCCGGACGACCACCCGGTCCACCCCGCGCACCTCGCGCGCCTTGGCGGCGATCTGGAGCCTGCGGGCGGCGCCGACCAGGGCGAGGGCGGCCTCCGGGCCCGGGCAGGTGACCTCCAGCGAGGAGGAGCGGCCGGGTTCGGTGAGCGAGCCGTGCGAGAGGAACGCGCCGCGCCAGGCGGCCTCCGCGTCACAGGTGGCCCCCGAGACCACCTGGGGCGGCAGCCCCCGGATCGGGCGTCCCCGGCCGTCGACCAGGCCGGTCTGGCGGGCGAGCTGGTCACCGCCGGTAATCACCCGGACGACGTAACGACTGCCCCGGCGGAGACCGCCGGGCGCCATCACGACGAGCTCGGAGTTGTGGCCGAAGATCTCCAGGATGTCCTTGCGGAGCCGGCGCGCGGCGATGCTGGTGTCCAGCTCCGCCTCGATCACGATGCGTCCGCTCACCAGGTGGAGCCCGCCCGCGAACCGAAGGATCGCCGAGACCTCCGCCTTCCTACAGCACGTCCGGGTGACGGGGAGGCGGGCGATCTCGTCCTTCACCGCTGGCGTCATCGCCATGGGCCGATCCTTCCATGCATCCGAAAAATACGGTCGTACGCGGCTGCCAGCAGCTCCGGGTCGTGCCGGGGGGAGCTGCCGGCCGCGGCCACCGGCGCCAGCTCGACGGCGGCGCCGAACCGCTGGGCGGCATCGGAGAGAGATTCGCTGTCGGGCACGGCGGCCTGGTCGGCCAGGACCACGTCCAAGGCGAGTTTAGGGGCGTGTCGCCCCAAAACCTCCAAATGACGCTGCGGGGAGAAGCCTTCGGTTTCGCCGGGTTGCGGAGCGAGGTTGAGCGAGAGGACGCGGCGGGCCTTGGTCTCGACGAGCGCGTCGAGCAGTTCGGGCACGAGCAGGTGCGGGATGACCGAGGAGAACCAGGAGCCGGGGCCGAGCACCACCCAGTCGGCGTCGAGTACGGCGGCGACGGCCTCGGGGACGGCGGGCGGGTCGTTCGGCACCAGGTGGACGGATTGCACCTCGCCGGGGGTGAGCGCCACGGTCGCCTGGCCGCGTACGGTCTCCACCTCGTCCGGGCGGGCCGGGTCGTGGCCCCGTACCAGGGCCTGGAGCTCCAGCGGTACGGCGGACATGGGCAGCACCCGGCCGTGCGCGCCCAGCAACTTGCCGACCAGGTCGAGCGCCTGGACATGGTCGCCGAGCTGCTCCCAGAGCGCGACGATCAGCAGATTGCCGACCGCGTGTTCGTGCAGCTCGCCCTGGGACTGGAAGCGGTGCTGGATCACCCGGGCCCAGGTCTGGCCCCAGTCGTCGTCGCCGCAGAGCGCGGCGAGGGCCTTGCGCAGGTCGCCCGGGGGCAGCACGCCGAGCTCCTTGCGGAGCCGGCCGCTGGAGCCGCCGTCGTCGGCGACCGTGACGACCGCGGTGAGGTCGCCGGTGATCCGGCGCAGCGCGGCGAGCGAGGCGGAGAGCCCCATGCCGCCGCCGAGCGCGACGACCTTGGGCTGGGCCGCCGGGCCGCGGCCCCCGAGGGCGGGGATGCCCCGGCGGAGCCGGCGCAGACGGAAGGTGCGACCGGTCACTCGCGCCCCATGTCCCGGTGGACGACGACGGTTTCCATGCCTTCGGAGCCGAGCCGGGCGCCGAGCTTCTCGGACATGGCGACGGAGCGGTGCTTGCCGCCCGTGCACCCCACGGCGATGGTCACGTACCGCTTGCCCTCGCGGCGGTATCCGGCGGCGATGAGCTGGAGCAGCTCGGTGTAGCGGTCCAGGAACTCCTTGGCGCCGGGCTGGTTGAAGACGTACGCGGAGACCTCGTCGTTGAGCCCGGTGAAGGGGCGCAGCTCGGGGACCCAGTGCGGGTTGGGGAGGAAGCGGCAGTCCACGACGAGGTCGGCGTCGACCGGCAGGCCGTACTTGTAGCCGAAGGACATGACGGTGGCCCGCAGCTCCGGCTTCTCGTCGCCGGCGAACTGGGCGTCCATCTTGGCGCGGAGTTCGTGGACGTTGAGGCTGGAGGTGTCGATGACGAGGTCGGCGTCGCCGCGCAACTCCCTGAGCAGGTCGCGCTCGGCCTCGATGCCGTCGACGATCCGGCCGTCGCCCTGGAGCGGGTGGGGGCGGCGTACCGACTCGAAGCGGCGGACCAGGGCCTCGTCGGAGGACTCCAGGAAGACGATTCTCCGGGTGACCTGTTTGGCGTCGAGGTCCGCCAGGGATTCGCGGAGGTTGTCGAAGAAGCGCCGGCCGCGCACGTCGACGACGACGGCGATCCGGGCCACGTTCCCCTGCGAGCGGGCGCCCAGCTCCACCATGGTGGGGATGAGCGCGGGCGGCAGGTTGTCCACGACGAACCAGCCGAGGTCCTCCAGGCACTTCGCCGCGGTGGAGCGGCCCGCGCCCGACATGCCGGAGATGATCACCAGCTCGGGGATGGCGGCCTCGCCGGCCTCCCCGTTCTCCTTGGTGGTGCCCGTACTCACGTGCCCTGCTCCGTCCCGGTCGTGCTCAGTCATGCGTGGTGCCCCCGTCGTCTTCCATGATCTCGCCTGTCGCCGTGTTCACGGCGGGTGCGGGCGGGGCCGCCGCGGCCAGTGCCACGGCGACGGATTCGGCCGTCTTGCGGCCGACCCCCGGCACCTCACAGATCTGGTCGATTGTCGCCTGCCGGAGCCGCTTCACCGAGCCGAAATGCTTGATGAGTGCCTGTTTACGGGAGTCTCCGAGGCCCGCGACATCGTCCAGCGGGCTCGTCCTGACCCGTTTGGCCCGCTTCGCGCGCTGATAGGTGATGGCGAAGCGGTGGGCCTCGTCGCGGACCCGCTGGAGGAGGTAGAGGCCCTCGCTGGAGCGGGGGAGCACGACGGGGTCGCTCTCGCCGGGCAGCCAGACCTCTTCGAGGCGCTTGGCGAGGCCGCAGACGGCGATGTCGTCGATGCCCAGCTCGTCCAGGGCCCGCTGGGCGGCGGCGACCTGGGGCTGTCCGCCGTCGACCACGAGGAGCTGCGGCGGGTAGGCGAAGCGCCTGGGCCTGCCGTCGTCGGCGCGCTCGGCTCCTTCCCCGGCGCGCGCCCCGTCCGGTTCGGCCCCTGTCTGCTGCCCGTCCGGTTCGGCCGCCGCCTGCTGTCCGTCCTGTTCCGACCACTCCCCCGTCTTCTCCTTCTCCAGGAGGTAGCGGCGGAAGCGGCGGCTGATCACCTCGTGCATGGAGCGGACGTCGTCCTGGCCCTCGCCGTGCCAGACCTGGGTGTCGCCGACCCGGCCCTTGATCTGGAAGCGGCGGTACTCGCTCTTGCGGGCGAGGCCGTCCTCGAAGACGACCATGGAGGCCACCACGTCGTCGCCCTGGAAGTGGGAGATGTCGTAGCACTCGATACGGAGCGGCGCGCTGTCCAGGCCCAGCGCCTCGGAGATCTCCTCCAGCGCCCGGGAGCGGGTGGTGAGGTCGCCGGCCCGCTTGGTCTTGTGGAGGGCCAGCGACTGCTGGGCGTTCCGCCCGACGGTCGCCATCAGGTCCTTCTTGTCGCCGCGCTGCGGGATCCGCAGCGAGACCTGGGCGCCCCTGCGCTCGCTCAGCCACGCGGTGAGGGCGTCGGTCTCCTCGGGGTCCGACGGCAGCGCGGGGACCAGCACCTCCTTGGGCACGGCGTCGCCGCGCTCCTCCCCGTAGAGCTGCTGGAGGGCGTGCTCGACCAGGCCGGCGGTGTCGACGGCCTCGACCTTGTCGGTGACCCAGCCGCGCTGGCCGCGCACCCGGCCGCCGCGCACGTGGAAGATCTGGACGGCGGCCTCCAGTTCGTCCTCGGCGACCGCGATCAGGTCGGCGTCGGTGGCGTCGGCGAGCACGACGGCGTTCTTCTCCATCGCGCGGCGCAGGGCGGCTATGTCGTCGCGGAGCCGGGCGGCCTTCTCGTACTCCATCTCCTCGGCGGCCTCGGTCATCCGCCGCTCCAGACGGCGGATGTACGTACCGGTCCGTCCGGCCATGAAGTCGCAGAACTCGACGGCCAGTTCGCGGTGGTCCTCGGGGGAGATCCGGCCGACGCAGGGCGCGGAGCATTTGCCGATGTAGCCGAGGAGACAGGGGCGGCCGGTGCGCTCCGCGTTCTTGAACACCCCGGCGGAGCAGGTCCGTACGGGGAAGACCCGCAGCATCAGGTCGACGGTCTCGCGGATGGCCCAGGCGTGTCCGTACGGGCCGAAGTAGCGCACGCCCTTCTTCTTGGCGCCGCGCATCACCTGGACGCGCGGGAATTCCTCGCCGAGGGTGACGGCGAGCGACGGATAGCTCTTGTCGTCGCGGTACTTGACGTTGAACCGGGGGTCGAACTCCTTGATCCAGGAGTATTCGAGCTGGAGCGCCTCGACCTCGGTGGAGACCACGGTCCACTCGACGGAGGTGGCGGTGGTGACCATCGTGCGCGTGCGCGGATGCAGGCTCGCCAGGTCCTGGAAGTAGTTGGCGAGCCGCTGCCGGAGGCTCTTCGCCTTCCCGACGTAGATCACCCGGCGGTGGTCGTCGCGGAATTTGTAGACCCCCGGCGAGTCGGGGATCTGTCCCGGCTTGGGGCGGTAGCTGGAGGGGTCGGCCATGTATCCACCCTACTGTCGGGCACTGACAGCAGAGCCTTCGCGCGCACGGGAATCAGCGGCTCGCGGGGGCCGGCGACCGGCTCGTTCCGGGTCTGGGGCGGCTCGTTCCGGGGGCGGGGGCGGCGCTCACTTCTCGGGGCCCGCGACGAGCTTTCCGCCCTCTTCGCGGACGGGCACGGCGAGGAGCGGGACGGTGGCCGGGCCGTGCAGCACCTCGCCGGTGGTGACGTCGAACTTGGAGCCGTGGCACGGGCAGTCGCCGACCGTGCCCTCCAGCTCGCCGAGGAGGCATCCGGCGTGGGTGCACTGCGCGCTGAACGCCTTGTACTGCCCCTTGGCCGGGCAGCTCACCACGACGCGCTGCTCCTTGTAGAGCCTGGCGCCGCCCACCGGTACGGCGGAGGCCTCGCCCAGGTCGACCGGGGCGGTGGGGGTGGGTGTCTCGGCGTGGCCGAGCTTGGACTCGGTGGAGCAGGCGGCCACCCCCAGCCCGGCCGCGCCGGCGAGCGCGGCGCCCTTCAGCACGGTACGGCGAGGGGCGGACGGGCCGGGCATGGTGTCTCCACTGGTCTGGGGGGTGACTGGTTCGGGGGTGAGCTGGTCGGGGTGATCGAGGCGATCAAAGGGGGCGGTGACATTCGTGACGATACCGGGGCCGTTCCGGCGGCGGGCCGGGGGGCACCTCAGGGGTGGATCAGGGGGCGGGGCAGGGGTGGATCAGGGGCGCCTCAGGGGCTTTCGCCCGCCTCGCCCGCCTCGCCCGTCGCGCCCGCCTCGCCGGCCGGGGTCCCGCGCCGGCCGGCGATCCGGCCCAGCACCTCGACCGTGTGCCGGATCCGCTCCGGGGCGACCCCTTCGAGGCTCCGTGCGAGCAGCGTCTGGGCCGCCCGGTCGAGCCGGGCGAGGGTGTCGAGTCCCTTGCCGGTGGGGGCGACCCGCTGGGCCCTGCGGTCGGCCGCCTCCGCCACTCGTACCACCAGGCCCTGCCGCTCCAACTCCCTGACCTGCCGGGTGACATGCGGGGCGCGGACGCCGAGCTTCTCCGCGATCCGGCCGATGCGCAGGGGTTCGCCCTCGTGCGCCAGGACCCGGAGCAGCGCCACGCCCGCGCGGTCGACCGGGGCGCCGGCCATGCTCACCAGGAGTTCATGGGAGCGGGGGCGGGTGATGTCGTACGCGAGGGCGCTGAGCAGCGCCTGGAGTTCGGCGATACCGGCGGCGGCCGCGCGCTCGCGGGCAGGGGAACCGTCCATCCGCCCCATGATGCCGGTTCCGGATGGCCGAAGAAGCACTTGCCCCATACACGCATCCAGGGGTAAGAATACTTTAGGTAACTAATGGCGAAGGGGTGCCCGCCCCGTCCCGGCGTCCGAGCCGCCCCGGACGCGGTGCGCTCCGTACCTCCGCCGCCCCGCGCGACCAGCACCCACCCCCCTCCGGAGGACGTGTCATGACCGAGACGGCCACCCCCGAGACCCCCACCGCCCCCGGCGTCCCCGCCTTTCCGCTCAGCCGTGCGGCCGGCTGCCCCTTCGACCCGCCGCCGCGCTACGCGGAGCTGCGCGAGGAGGCGCCGGTCTCCCCCGTCCGGCTCTGGAACGGCTCCGTGGCCTGGCTGCTCACCCGGTACGAGGACCAGCGCGCCGTCCTCGCCGACCCCCGGTTCAGCTCGGACACCACCCGTCCGGGGTACCCGGCGCAGAGCGCGGGCGTCCAGGCCCGGCGGGACCCCGCGCATCTGCCCTTCATCGTCCAGGACGGCGCCGACCACCAGCGGCAGCGGCGGATGTTCACCGCCCACTTCACCGTCCGGCGCATCGCGGCGATGCGCCCCCGCATCCAGGAGGTCATCGACCGGCTCCTGGACGCGATGGAGGCGGCGGGGCCGCCGGCCGACCTGGTGAGCGCGTTCGCGCTGCCGATGCCCTCGCTGGTCATCAGCGAACTCCTCGGGGTCCCGCACCGGGACCACGCCCTCTTCCAGCGCGCCGCGCGCACCCTGGTCACGCTCGGCTCCACACCGGAGGAGTCCCGGGCCGCCAGCCGGGAACTCGCCGGGTATCTCGACGATCTGATCACCGTCAAGGACCGTAATCCGGCCGACGACCTGCTCAGCACCCTGATCGTGGAGCGGGTCCGCACCGGGGAGCTGGAGCGGCGGCTGCTGGTCGAGAACGCGATGCTGCTGCTGAGCGCCGGGCACGAGACCACCGCGAACATGACCGCCCTGGGCACGCTGGCCCTGCTCCACCACCCTGGGCAGCTCGCCGCCGTGCGGGACGGCGACGACCCGGCCCGGGTCGCGCACGCCGTGGAGGAGCTGCTGCGCTACCTCACCATCACCCACAGCGGGCGCCGCCGGGTGGCCGTCGAGGATGTCGAGATCGCGGGCACGCTGATCCGCGCGGGCGAGGGCGTCGTCCTGGCCAACGACGCCGCCAACCGCGACGGGGCGGTCTTCCCCGACCCCGACCGGCTCGACATCGACCGCCCGGAGGTACGCCGCCACATGGCCTTCGGCCACGGCGCCCACCAGTGCCTCGGCCAGAACCTGGCCCGCGCCGAGCTGCAACTCGCCTACCCGGCCCTGCTCCGGCGCTTCCCCCGGCTCCGTACCACCGTCCCCGACAGCGAACTCCGCTTCAAGGAGGACATGCTGGTGTACGGCGTCCACGAACTCCCCGTCACCTGGTGACCCCTGGGGGCCGGTGAGCCTCGCGCTCGCGGAGGTACGCGTCCAGTTCAGCGGCCCCGGCCAGCAGCGCCCGCCCCCGGTCGGCGAGCCGGCCGTGCCAGTCGCCCAGGGCGGCCTCCAGCGGCGCCACCCCGCCGGCCGACCGCACCTGGGCGAGGAGCGGGGCGATCCGCTCCAGCGGGTAGCCGCCCCGCCGGAGCTGGTGGGCGAGGCGGGCGTCCCGTACATCCGCCGCGCCGTAGACCCGGTACCCGGTCAGCGGGTCACGGCGCGGGCACACCAGCCCGGCGCGCTCCCAGGCGCGCAGCGTCGCGGGGCGGATACCGAGCCGCTCCGCCAGCGGTCCGATGAACGTACCGCCGGACAGGGAGGCAGAACGGGAGCTGGAGCCGGGTCCGGGGCCAGGGCCGGGGGCGGGGACAGGTCCGGGGTAGGTGTCAGTGCCGGGGTCCGGCTCGGGGGCCAGGTCGCGCAGGGCGTCCCGGACGGCCTCCAGGGTCCGCCGGTCGTCGAGGAGTTGGGCGTGGCTCTCGTCGATGAGCCGGAACGCCTCGTCCGCCGCGCCCTGGTGCACCGCCCGCATGACCGCCGCCGCCGTCCGGTGGCCGTGGCCGGGCAGCAGGGCGAGAAAGGCCCGCAGGGCGCTCGCGTGGAGGGGGGTGTAGGTGCGGTAGCCGTGCGGGGTGCGCGCGGCGGCCGGGAGGATGCCGTCCTCCTCGTAATTCCTCACCGCCTGGGTGGAGAGACCGTGCCCGCGCGCCAGATCGACCGGCCTGAGCCGTTCCCCGCTTTGAAGGTTCTGACTCACGAGGGCCACCGCACCAAGGGGTTGATTCCGAAAAGTCTCCACCGAATGTTCAACGATAGCGTTGATGGGCATGAACACTGACTCCGCCGGCGCATCTGGCACATCCGACACCACTGTTCCTCAGGACCTCGCCCGTCCCGTCGACGCCGCCGCCCTGCTGGGGCTGCTCCCGGCCCGTCCTGAGCTGCTCGCCCTGGGCGAGCCCACACACCGCGAGGAGACCCTGCTCGCCCTGCGGAACGAACTCTTCCGGCAGCTCGTCGGGGAGGGGTACCGGACGATCGCGGTCGAGACCGACTGTCTGGCGGGGCTGCTCGTGGACGACTACGTCGTCTCGGGCAGCGGCTCCCTCGACCAGGTCATGGCGGACGGGTTCAGCCACGATTGGGGCGCCTGCCCGGCCAACCGCGAGCTGGTGCGGTGGATGCGGGCCCACAACGAGGGGCGGCCCCCGTCGGAGCAGGTCCGTTTCGCCGGTTTCGACGGCCCGCTGGAGATCACCCACGCCGCGAGTCCCCGCCGGGCCCTTACCGCGCTCCACGGCTATCTCGCCGCCCGGGTCGGCGCGGAGCCGCTGCCCTGCACCGGGGAGACCCTCGACCGGCTGCTCGGCCCCGACGACCGGTGGAGCGAGCCGGCCGCGATGTGGGAGCCGGCCCGCTCCGTGGGGCGGTCGGCGGAGGCCGGCCGGCTGCGGCTGCTCGCCGACGAACTGGTGGCGCTCCTCGACATACAGGCACCGGCGCTGATCCCTGCGGCGCCTCGGGACGTACAGGAAGCAAGAGAAGAACGAGGAGAGGCCCGGGAGGCCCGGGAGGCGTGGGAGGCGTGGGACCGGGCGTGCCTGTACGGGCGCACCGCCGTCGGGCTGCTCCGCTACCACCACGCGATGGCCGATCCGTCGGCCGCCCGGCTGACCCGGCTGGTGGCGCTGCGGGATCTGATGATGGCCCAGAACCTCCTCGCCCTGGCGGCCCGGGGCCCGGCCCTGGTCCACGCGCACAACGGGCACCTCCAGCGGGAGCGGTCCACGATGCGGATGGGCGGCGCGGAGGTGGCGTGGTGGAGCGCCGGGGCGCTGGTGAGCGCCCGGCTCGGGAGGGGGTACGCCTTCGTGGCGACCGCGCTCGGCACGCTCCGGCACCAGGGGGTGGGCACCCCGCCGCCGGACACCGTCGAGGGGATGCTGTACGCGCTTCCCGGGGAGCGCTCGGTCCTCGACGCCCGGCGGCTGGCCGGCGCGCTCGGCGGGACGCCGCCCGCGCCCCGGGTCTCCCCCTGGTTCGGCTACGCCCCGTTCGACCCGGCCCATCTGCCGGGCGTCGACGGGCTGGTGTTCGTCAGAGATGTCGCGTGAGGGATGTCGCGTAAGGGGTGTCGCGTAAGAGATGTCGCGTGAGGGATGTCGTACGGGACACCGCCCCCTGAACCGCCCCTGCCCCGGAGCCCACCGCTGCCCCGGAGCCGTCATGGCTCCGGGGCAGCGGGCAGCGGCCAGGCGGGGGGCGCTGTCAGGAGCGGCGGGTCCGGGTGGCGGCCTTCTTGGCGGGGGTCTTCGCCGCCGCCTTCTTCGGGGCCGTCTTCCGGGCCGGGGCCTTCTTCGCCGGGGTCGCCGCGTCGCTGATGCGCTCGGCGTCCAGGATGTCGCGGAGGAACTTGCCCGTGTGGCTGGCCGGGACGCCCGCGATCTGCTCCGGGGTGCCCTCGGCGATGACCAGGCCGCCGCCGTTGCCGCCCTCGGGGCCCATGTCGACCACCCAGTCCGCCGTCTTGATGACGTCCAGGTTGTGTTCGATGACGATCACCGTGTTGCCCTTTTCGACCAGCCCGGACAGTACGGTGATCAGCTTGCTGATGTCCTCGAAGTGCAGCCCCGTGGTGGGCTCGTCCAGGACATAGACCGTACGGCCCGTCGAGCGCCGCTGGAGTTCGCTGGCCAGCTTGACGCGCTGGGCCTCGCCGCCGGAGAGGGTGGGCGCGGACTGGCCGAGCCGGACATAGCCGAGGCCGACCTCGTGGAGCGTCTTGAGGTGGCGCGAGATCGTCGGCACGGCCTCGAAGAACTCGAGCGCCTCCTCGATCGGCATGTTGAGCACTTCGGCGATGGACTTGCCCTTGTAGTGGACCTCCAGCGTCTCCCGGTTGTAGCGGTCGCCGTGGCAGACCTCGCAGGGGACGTAGACATCCGGCAGGAAGTTCATCTCGATCTTGATGGTGCCGTCGCCCGAGCAGTTCTCGCACCGCCCGCCCTTGACGTTGAAGGAGAACCGGCCCGGCAGATAGCCGCGCACCTTCGCCTCCATCGTCTCCGCGAAGAGCTTGCGCACATGGTCGAAGACACCGGTGTACGTGGCCGGGTTGGAGCGGGGCGTACGGCCGATGGGCGACTGGTCGACATGGACCACCTTGTCGACCAGGTCGTCCCCGTCGACCCGGGTGTGCCGCCCCGGCACCGACTTGGCGCCGTTCAGCTCGCGGGCGAGGTGCGTGTACAGGATGTCGTTGACCAGCGTCGACTTGCCGGACCCGGAGACCCCGGTGACCGCCGTGAAGACCCCGAGCGGGAAGGAGACGTCGATGTCCTTGAGGTTGTTCTCCTTCGCGCCGTGCACCGTGAGCCGGCGCCCCGGGTCGGCCGGGCGGCGTACATCCGGGGTCGGGATGGCGCGCTTGCCCGCCAGATACTGCCCGGTGACCGAGTCCTTGCTGGCCAGCAGCCCCTTCAGCGGCCCCGAGTGGACGACCTTGCCGCCGTGCTCGCCCGCGCCGGGGCCGATGTCGACCACCCAGTCGGCCACCTTGATGGTGTCCTCGTCGTGCTCGACCACGATCAGGGTGTTGCCCATGTCGCGGAGCCGGACCAGGGTCTCGATCAGCCGGTGGTTGTCCCGCTGGTGGAGCCCGATGGAGGGCTCGTCCAGCACGTACAACACCCCGACCAGGCCGGAGCCGATCTGGGTGGCGAGCCGGATGCGCTGGGCCTCGCCGCCGGAGAGGGTGCCCGCCGCCCGGGAGAGCGAGAGGTAGTCGAGGCCGACGTCGACCAGGAACCGCAGCCGTTCGTTGACCTCCTTGAGGACCCGCTCGGCGATCTGGCGGTCCCGCGCGTTCAGCGTGAGCCTGCCGAGGAAGTCCGCGCAGTCGCTGATCGACATGGCGGCGACCTCGGCGATCGACCGGTCCATGACGGTCACGGCGAGGACGATCGGCTTGAGCCGGGTGCCCTCACAGGTCGGGCAGGGCACCTCGCGCATGTACCCCTCGAAGCGCTCCCTGCTGGCGTCGCTCTCGGCCTCCGAGTGGCGCCGCTTGACGAAGGAGACGGCCCCCTCGAAGGCGGGGGTGGTGTAGGCGCGCTCGCGCCCGTACCGGTTCCGGTAGCGCACCTCGACCTGGGTCTTGTGGCCGTGGAGCAGGGCCTTCCTGGCGCGCAGCGGCAGCCCGGCCCAGGGGATGTCCGTACGGAACCCGAGGGCCTGGGAGAGGCCCCCGATCAGCCGCCCGAAGTACTCCTTGGTGTGGCCGTGGGACCAGGGGTGGATCGCCCCCTCGTCCAGGGACTTCTCCTCGTCGGGGACGACCAGCTCCGGGTCGACCTCCATCCGCGTGCCGATGCCCGTGCAGTCGGGGCAGGCGCCGAAGGGCGAGTTGAAGGAGAAGGAGCGCGGTTCGAGCTCCTCGAAGGAGAGGTCGTCGTACGGGCAGTACAGGTGCTCCGAGTACATCCGCTCGCGCTCGGGGTCGTCCTCGGGGAGGTCGACGAAGTCGAGCACGACCATGCCGCCGGAGAGGCCGAGCGCGGTCTCGACGGAGTCGGTGAGCCGGCGCTTGGCGCTGTCCTTGACCGTGAGGCGGTCGACGACCACCTCGATGGTGTGCTTCTCCTGCTTCTTGAGGGTGGGCGGCTCGGTGAGCTGGACGGTCTGCCCGTCGACCCGGGCCCGGCTGTACCCCTTGGTCTGGAGGTCCGCGAAGAGGTCCACGAACTCGCCCTTGCGCTCGCGCACGAGCGGCGAGAGGACCTGGAAGCGGGAGCCCTCGGGGAGTTCGAGCACCCGGTCCACGATGGCCTGCGGCGACTGGCGGGAGATCGGCCGGCGGCACTCGGGGCAGTGCGGCTTGCCGATCCTCGCGAAGAGCAGCCGGAGGTAGTCGTAGACCTCGGTGATGGTGCCGACCGTCGAGCGCGGGTTGCGCGAGGTCGACTTCTGGTCGATGGAGACGGCCGGGGAGAGACCTTCGATGAAGTCGACATCCGGCTTGTCCATCTGGCCGAGGAACTGCCGGGCGTACGAGGAGAGCGACTCGACGTACCGGCGCTGCCCCTCGGCGAAGATCGTGTCGAACGCGAGGGACGACTTGCCCGACCCCGAGAGCCCGGTGAAGACGATGAGTGAGTCACGGGGCAGGTCGAGCGAGACGTTCTTGAGATTGTGCTCGCGCGCGCCACGGACGATGAGACGGTCGGCCACGCCGGTCCGCACCTTTCTGAGAGAGGCAGGGGCAGAGCCCCCGTCCAGAGTACGGGGGGTCGCCGGAACGGATGAATCTGCGGCAAAAGAGGCGCCGGGCGCGGGCGCGCGCCGGTGGTGCCCCCCTTGGTCAGGATGCCTGAACCGAGCTTATAGCACGCACATTCGATTTACGGCGGGCTGTCGTCGTCTTCACCCGATCGAGTGGCGGCACTATCGTCGGCGGCATGATCGATCACACGCTCGACCTGGCCGCGGTGGAAGAAGCGACCGAACGGCTCCTCGGCGCCGTCGCCGCACTGGACAACGCGGCGGTCGCCGCCCCGTCACGGCTTCCGGGGTGGAGCCGGGGACATGTCCTGGCACATCTCGCCAGAAACGCGGACGCACTGGTCAATGTTCTCGAAGGCCGCCCCATGTACGCGGACGAGGCGACCCGGGACGCGGACATCGAACGGGACGCCGCACGCCCGCTCCCCGTCCACCTCGCCGACGTACGGGACTCCGCGGCGCGCTTCCGGGAGACCGCCGCCACCCCCGCCGACTGGAGCCGGGTGATCACGATGCGGAACGGGGTCACGGACACCGCGGCCCGGCTGCCGTTCCGGCGGCTGGCCGAGGTGGAGCTGCACCATGTCGACCTGGGCATCGGGCGGAGCCTCGAAGACCTCCCCGAGGAGTTCACCGGACGGGAGATCGACTTCCTGGTGGAGCGCTTCGCCGGGCACCCGGCGGTCCCGCCGCTGGAGCTGGCCGCGCCCGACGGGCGGCGGTGGCGGACCGGACGTGCGGCGGGCGCCGGGGAGGGCGCTTCGGAGGGCGGCGGTACGGAGGAGAGCGCGCCGCTGGCCGTCAGCGGGCCCGCGCCGGAGCTGATGGGGTGGCTCGCGGGGCGCCGGGACGGGGCGGGGCTGATCCATCAGGGCGCGGATCTGCCCGTACTGCCGCCGCTCTAGCCGCCTCCTGGACAGAGGCCCGGACAGGGGTCAGCGCAGTACTGTGATCCATATGACTTACAGCGGAACGGTGACGGTCGGCGGGCCCGCGGACGTGCATGAACTGCCCGCCCTGATGATCTCCAAGGTGGCCGTGGGGCCGATGGAGAACAACGCCTATCTGCTGCGCTGCCGGACCACCGGCGAGCAGCTTCTGATCGACGCGGCCGCCGACGCCGCGACCCTGCTGACGCTGATCGGCGACGGGGGCATCGCCTCCGTCGTCACCACCCACCGGCACGGCGACCACTGGCAGGCGCTCGGCGAGGTCGTGGCCGCCACCGGGGCGCGGACCTACGCGGGCCGGTACGACGCGGAGGGCATCCCCGTACCGACCGATGTGCTCGTGGACGACGGGGACACGGTACGGGTCGGGGCGTGCGCCCTCACCGCCGTCCATCTGGTGGGGCACACGCCGGGGTCGATCGCCCTCGTCTACGACGACCCGCACGGCCACGCCCATGTCTTCACCGGCGACTGCCTCTTCCCCGGCGGCCCGGGGAAGACCGCCGGCCCGGTGGCCTTCGCCTCGCTGATGGACGGTCTCGAAACGAAGGTCTTCGGGAAGCTGGCCGACGAGACCTGGATCTACCCGGGCCACGGCGACGACTCCACGCTGGGCGCGGAGCGCCCGCACCTCGCGGAGTGGCGGGCGCGGGGCTGGTAACCGCCCCGGCCCGCCCCGCCCCGGCCCGGGGGCCGGGGCTCCGCCGCTCCCGGCGCGGTCAGCCGCCCACGCTGTCCTTCGCCTTGCCGTCGCCGCCGGGCGCGGCCGTCCCCGCCGCCTCGGCCGCCGCCTCACGGAGCGCCTGCTTCCGGGAGGCGATGAGGCTGGTGACGGTGGTGACGATCAGGACACCGCAGATGACGCCCAGCGAGACCGGGATGGAGATCACGGGGACATGCACCCCGGTCTCGTGGAGCGCGTGCAGCACCAGCTTGACGCCGATGAAGCCCAGGATGACCGAGAGCCCGTAGCTGAGGTGGACCAGCTTCTTCAGCAGTCCGCCGATGAGGAAGTAGAGCTGGCGGAGCCCCATCAGGGCGAAGGCGTTGGCCGTGAAGACGATGTACGGGTCCTGGGTCAGGCCGAAGATCGCGGGGATCGAGTCCAGCGCGAAGAGCACGTCGGTGGTGCCGATGGCGAGCATGACCACCATCAGCGGGGTCAGGACGCGCTTGCCGTTCTGCTGGATGAAGAGCTTCGTGCCGTGGTACCGGTCGGCGACGCCGAAGCGGCGCTCGACGGACTTGAGCAGCCGGTTCTCCTCGAACTCCTCCTCTTCCTCGCCCGAGCGCGCCTCCTGGACGAGCTTCCAGGCGGTGTAGATCAGGAACGCGCCGAAGAGGAAGAAGACCCACGAGAAGCTGGAGATGATCGCGGCGCCCGCGGCGATGAAGACCGCGCGCAGCACCAGTGCTATCAGCACACCGATCAGCAGGACGCGCTGCTGGAGGTGGGAGGGCACCGAGAACTTCGCCATGATCAGGACGAAGACGAAGAGGTTGTCGACGCTGAGCGACTTCTCGGTGATGAACCCGGCGAAGAACTCGCCGGAGGCCTGGGCCGTGCCGAAGAGCAGCAGGCCGACACCGAAGAGCGCGGCGAGGACGATCCAGACGACCGTCCAGATGCCGGCTTCCTTGATCGACACGTCGTGGGGCTTGCGGCCGATGAGGAAATCGACGGCGATGAGGGCGCTGAGACCGAGGATGGTCAGCACCCAGAGATTCAGGGAGACGTCCACAGTTTCTCTGTTCCTCCTGTTGCGTACGAGGCGGGAGTACTCCCCTTCGCTTCCGGGAACAGTACAGGAAACACCAAAGAATGGTAAAGAAATGGGTAAAGGATCTTCAAGTGCTGGGCTCGGGGCGTCTCCGGGGGAGTAAAGGGCGGTGACGGAAGGAGGAGGCGGCGGCAGGGGGTGGGCAGCGGGCGGCGGTGTTCAGCGACCGCCTCGGCGGCGCGCCTCCCCGGCCTGCTCCAGCACCTGGTGGAGCACCCGGCTGCCGGACGGGACCGCCGGGGGCTCGTACGTCCAGGCATGCCCCACCCAGGGGTCGGCCAGATGCTGGTCGGGTACGGGGGTGAGGCGCAGCAGCGAGCGCCAGAGCGGGTCGAGGACCGGCCCGTACCCGGCGGCGTCCTCCCGGTTCGCGACCATCAGCAGATGGACACCGACGGCCGGGCCCTCGTCGGCGAGGTAGCGGAGCTGGGTGACGGCGCGGTCGTCGAAGCCGTGCGGGAAGTCGTGGACGATCAGGAGCTGCTCGGCGGTGTCCAGGTCGGGCGGGAGCGACTGGGCGGCGCCCGCCCCGGCCCGTACGGCCATCTGCACCAGGTCCACCCGGCGGGTGAGCCGGGCGAGGACGGCGGCGACACCCCCGGCGCCCGCGGCGGGCGGCTGGTCGAGGACGCCGGAGCCGGCCAGCGGGGCGAGCCGCGCGGTGGCCGAGCCCGCCGGGTCGATCACCTGGACCGTGAACTCGCCGGGCGGATAGACGGCGAGGAGGCGGGCGGCGAGGGCGACCGCCGTGTCCATGGCCGCCGCGCGGAGCCCGGCGTCGTCCATGGTGAGGGCGGCCTCGGAGGCGGAGCGGCCGTTGTCGATCCACAGCCCGCGCTCCAGCGGCAGCCGTACGAGCATCGGGATCCGCAGGTCCGGGGCCTCGGGGAGGTGGACGTCGCCGAGGCGCAGCGCCATCGGGATCTCCATGGGGACCCGGTGGGCGTGCCAGACGGGGCTGTCCCAGCGGGCGTACGCGGGCGGCAGCGCGGGCTCGACCACCTCGGACTCGGCGCGGAGCTGGGCGAGGTCGCGGTCGAGGGCCTCGCGGGCCTGTGCGGCGAGCGTGTCGTGCTGGGCGCGGGCCGCGGCGCGGGCGGCGTCACCCGCGCCGCCGAGGCGCCGCGCGGGGTCGCCGAGGACCCGGTCCAGCTCCCGTTCGCGCCGGGACTCGGCGAAGTCGAGGGCGCTGCGGTACGCGGCGACGGTGCGGGCCAGGTCCTCGAACATGCCCCAGACCTGGTTGTAGAGGCGTTCGTCCAGGGACCAGCCGGTGGCGTCCCCGGCGACCGGGCGGGGCGGCTCCCCCGGCCCGGCGGACGGCGCGGTGGGCTCGGGGGCGGGGGCCGGGGGCGCGGGCGGCGCCGCGGCGGGGCGGCGGCCGGGGTGCGTGTAGTCGATGGAGCCGCCGGTACGGGCCGTAGCGGCCGACCCTGACGGGGCGGCCGACGGGGCGGGTACGGCGTCGGCGAGGTGCCGGGCGACGGCCTTTTGGACGGTGGCGGCGAACGCGGGGGCGTCCGGCAGGCCCTGGTCGGCGAGGAGCGCGGGGAGGCCGCCCGCGTACCCCTGGCCGACGGCGCGCACCTTCCAGGCGCCCTGGCGGCGGTAGAGCTCCAGGGCGACCACGGCGGACTCGGTGTCCAGGCCGGTCAGGGTGAAGCCGGCGATCCCGGTGCCGTCGGTGGCGGTGACGGCGGCGCGGGGCGCGGTGGTGGCGCCGAACCGGTCGGGGCCTCCGACGCCCTCGGGGAGCGCGAGCAGGACATGGACCAGGTGGATGCCGTCGGGGAGCGCCGCCAGGTCGATGTGGAAGCGGGGCGCCGCGGCGGCCTGGCGGGACACCTCGACGCCGGGGAGGGCGGGGGCGCCGGGGTGGGCGACGCGCTCGGGGTCGCGTACGGCGCCCTGGGCGTCGGCCAGGGTGACGCAGCCCAGTACGGGGGCGCCGGCCGTCACCCGGATCTCCAGTCGGGTATGCGGGAGGGCATGGTTCTGCCCCCGGACCAGCTCGGCCGTCATCGCCTTCGTCCCCTCGTCGTTCAGGCGTCGTTCTTCAGGTGTGGAGGATGCTTCAGTTGCGGAGGATGCGGGCCGGGTGCCGGGCAGCCGTGCGCGGCCCCCGGCGGCCGGGGTTCCGGGGCCGGGGAGCCGCGTGCACAGGTGCCGGTTACAGGTGCGGCAGGATCGACGGCATCAGGTCCTGGAAGGTGCGGCCGTTGGCCGGGGTCCCGAGGGCCGTCATCTGCCAGCCGCCGCCCACCCGGTGGACCTTGGCCATGATCTGGGCGGTGTACTGGCCGCCGCCGTCGAGCGTGTACCGCGCCAGTTCCTGGCCGTTGGTCTCGTCCACGATGCGGCAGAACGCGTTCTGCACTTCCTGGAAGGTCTGGCCGGTGAAGGAGTTCACCGTGAAGACGATCTGGTCGATGTGGACCGGGACCCGGGCGAGGTCGACGAGGATCGACTCGTCGTCACCGCCCTGGCCCGCGCCGCCGACCAGGTTGTCCCCGGTGTGCCGGACCGAGCCGTCGTCGCTGACGAGGTGGCGGAAGAAGACCACGTCGACCGGCTGCTTGTCGGCGAAGAGCACCGCCGAGGCGTCGAGGTCGATCTCCCGGGTGCGGGAGCCGAAGAGGCCCCGGCGCGGCGCGGCCTGCCAGCCGAGGCCCATGCGCACCGCGGTCAGCGAGCCGCCGCCGGTCTTCTCCAGGCTGATGCCCTGGCCCTTGCTCAGATTGACGCCAGGACCGCCGGTCGCGCCGCCCTTGGATACGTCCACCACGCGTTGTCCCCTCTCGAACTGGTTTCCCCCGCAACCGTCCGTATGCGGTTACGCGTACGCGGCACCCTACGCAGTGGCCGGGAAGGCGCAGGAGGCGTGGGCCGCTTTTGTGTCGGTCTTGCAACACGGCGGATGTCCGGATGTGTCAGGCGGTCCCGTCAGGCGAGCCCCGCCTCCTTCATCTGCCGCAGCTCCTTCTTGAGTTCGCCGACCTCGTCGCGGAGCCGGGCGGCGACCTCGAACTGGAGCTCGGCCGCTGCCGCCCGCATCCGCTCGGTCATCTCCTCGATGATCCCGGCGAGTTCCGTGGCGGGCCGGTCGGTGACCAGCGCGCCGGAGGCGCCGGCCCGGCCGCCCTTCGCGGCCTTGGCTGCGAGCGCGGGCACCGGGGTCCTGGTCTTGCCGTCCTTGGACTGCCGGTAGCCGGTGCCGAGCAGGGCCTCGGTGTCGACCTCCTCGCGGGCGATGGTCGCGACGATGTCGTTGATCTTCTTGCGGAGCGGCTGCGGGTCGATGCCCCGCTCGGTGTTGTACGCGGTCTGCTTCTCGCGGCGCCGGTTCGTCTCCTCGATGGCCTGCGCCATCGCCGGGGTGATCTTGTCCGCGTACATATGGACCTGTCCCGAGACGTTGCGCGCGGCGCGGCCGATGGTCTGGATCAGTGAGGTGCCGGAGCGCAGGAAGCCCTGTTTGTCGGCGTCTAGGATCGCCACGAGGGAGACCTCGGGCAGGTCGAGCCCCTCCCTGAGCAGGTTGATGCCGACCAGGACGTCGAACTCCCCGGCGCGCAGCTCGCGCAGGAGCTCGACGCGGCGCAGGGTGTCCACGTCGCTGTGGAGGTAGCGCACCTGGATGCCCAGCTCCAGGAAGTAGTCGGTGAGGTCCTCCGCCATCTTCTTGGTGAGGGTGGTCACCAGGACCCGTTCGTCCTTCTCGGTGCGCTCGCGGATCTCGTGCACCAGGTCGTCGATCTGGCCCTCGGTGGGCTTGACGACGACCTCGGGGTCGACCAGTCCGGTGGGGCGGATGATCTGCTCCACGAACCCGTCGGAGCGGGACATCTCGTAGCTGCCGGGGGTGGCCGAGAGATAGACGGTCTGGCCGATGCGCTCCTGGAACTCCTCCCACTTCAGCGGCCGGTTGTCGAGCGCGGACGGCAGCCGGAAGCCGTGGTCGACCAGGGTCCGCTTCCGGGACGCGTCGCCCTCGTACATCGCGCCGATCTGCGGCACGGTGACATGCGACTCGTCGATGACCAGGAGGAAGTCCTCGGGGAAGTAGTCGAGGAGGGTGTTGGGGGCGGATCCTGGCGCCCGGTCGTCGAAGTGCATCGAGTAGTTCTCGATACCGGAGCAGGAGCCGATCTGGCGCATCATCTCGATGTCGTAGGTCGTGCGCATCCGCAGCCGCTGGGACTCCAGGAGCTTGCCCTGCTTCTCCAGCTCGGCCAGGCGCTCCGCCAGCTCGCGCTCGATCCCGTCGACCGCCTTCTCCATGCGCTCGGGGCCCGCCACGTAGTGGCTGGCGGGGAAGACGTACAGCTCCTGGTCGTCGCTGATGACCTCGCCGGTGAGCGGGTGCAGGGTGGAGAGCGCCTCGATCTCGTCGCCGAACATCTCGATGCGGACGGCCAGCTCCTCGTAGACCGGGAAGATCTCGATGGTGTCGCCGCGGACCCGGAAGGTGCCCCGGGTGAACGCCAGGTCGTTGCGGGTGTACTGGATGTCGACGAAGCGGCGCAGCAGCTCGTCCCGGTCGTACTCGGCGCCGACCTTGAGGGGCACCATGCGGTCCACGTACTCCTGCGGCGTACCGAGGCCGTAGATGCAGGAGACGGAGGCGACCACGACCACGTCCCGGCGGGTGAGCAGGGAGTTGGTGGCGGAGTGGCGGAGCCGCTCGACCTCCTCGTTGATCGAGGAGTCCTTCTCGATGTAGGTGTCCGACTGGGGGACGTACGCCTCGGGCTGGTAGTAGTCGTAGTACGAGACGAAGTACTCGACGGCGTTGTTGGGCAGCAGCTCGCGGAACTCGTTGGCGAGCTGGGCGGCGAGCGTCTTGTTCGGCGCCATGACCAGGGTGGGGCGCTGGAGCCGCTCGATCATCCAGGCGGTCGTCGCCGACTTGCCGGTGCCGGTCGCGCCGAGCAGGACGACGTCCTTCTCGCCCGCGCGCACACGCCGCTCCAGGTCGGCGATGGCCGTGGGCTGGTCGCCGCTGGGCTGGTAGGAGCTGACGACCTCGAAAGGCGCCACCGTACGTTCGATCTTGGAAACGGGCCGCATGAATCCACCGTACGACCCCGCACTGACAGTGGGCCCCCGGCGGGGCTCCGTCACACGTCGTGGAGGTCCGCGGAGCGGCGGAGGGCGGAGCGGGCGGCGGCGGTGTCGACCTGGTCACGCCGGTCGCGGCGGGCCGGGTTCGCGCGCATACGCTGCGTGGGCACCCCGGGGCGGAGCCGCCGCACTCCCCCGGAGCCGGCGTTCCGCGCGCCGCCGCCGGTCACCAGCAGCGGGTCGACCACCACGGCCACACCGGCCAGCAGCAGGAAGACGGCGGGCCCGAGGAGCATGGGGACGAGGAGTTCGGTGGCCGGCTCTCCGCCGGGGCCGCCGGTGGCCTCCAGGTGGACGTGGACGCCGGCCATGGCCGTGTAGTGCATCCCGGTCGACGCCGCGCCCATGACCACACTGGCGGCGAGGCTGGCCAGGAAGCCCCGGCGGGATACGACGACCCACAGGGCCCCGGTCGCGGCGGCGACGGCGATCACCACGGAGAGGGCGACGCTCAGGAGGTCGTAGTCGATACGCCCGCCGTCCAGCCGCATCCCGGCCATGCCGAGGTAGTGCATGGTGGCGATGCCGAGCCCTGTGATGGTGCCGCCGGTGAGCAGGGCCAGCCGGGTGGCGGCGCGGTAGCCGACGATGAAGATCCCGATCCCGACCATGACGATGCCCACCACCAGGCTGGCGAAGGTCGTCGGCCGGTCGTAGCCGACCGGGGCCTCGGCGACGACGAACCCGGTCATCGCGATGAAGTGCATGGTCCATATGCCGGAGCCGATGGAGGCGGCGCCGAGCGCGAGACCGCCCGGCTTCCAGGCGTGCTGGGTGCGCAGGCATCTCATGGTGCAGCGCAGGCCCAGGGCGGCGCCGAGGCAGGCCATGAGAAAGCCCGCCACGGGGGTGACCAGACCGTAGCTGAATCCGTCGATGGTGCCGTGCATAGCGGTGTGCCCTTCGCCCCTTGTGCTGACTGTACGGATGCGCCGGTCCCGGGAGGGTAGGACGATCGGCCTCGGATTCAAACAGGTACTGAACGTTTTATCGACATGAGTCGCCCTGAAACGGCGTATCCACCAACTCCCGACGTTCTTTCACCACTCTTCCCCGGCGTGTCTTCACGGACCGGTCCACGCCATGGCTTCCCATGACTTCACCTTGTGGCCGGGCTTCGCCTGTTCTCCGTTCGCCAAAGGCTGTCACCCTCGGGCGGGCTACCCCCGCGCACCCCCCGAACGGCCACCTCACCGACACGACAGCACCACTTGCTCACCACGCACCGCACGCACGAGCACGACGCACGACGCACGACGCACTCGACGAATGCCCCACCTCACGACGCGAGGAGTCCCCGTGTACGCACGTACCTCAGTCACCACGGCCGCCGCCGCCCTGCTCACCGCCTCGGCGCTGGTCCTCCCGGGCACGGCGGCCGCCGCCACCGCGGACACGGACGCGGCGGGACGGTGCGGCGGCCCGCTGGTGATCGCGCACCGCGGCGCCTCCGCGTACGCGCCGGAGAACACCCTCCCGGCCGTCGACGCGGCCGGCGCGCTGGGCATCGGCTGGGTGGAGAACGACGTCCAGCGGACCAAGGACGGCCGGCTCGTCGTGATCCACGACGACAACCTGCGGCGCACCACCGACGTGGCGGAGGTCTTCCCGGACCGGGCGCCCTGGAAGGTCGCGGACTTCACCGCCGCGGAGATCGCCCGGCTGGACGCGGGGAGCTGGTTCGGCGCGAAGTGGGCGGGCACCCGGGTGCCGACGCTGGAGCAGTATCTGCGCACGGTCGACGCCAACCGGCAGAAGCTGCTGCTGGAGATCAAGTCCCCGGAGCTGTACCCGGGCATCGAGAAGGACATCCTGCGGGTGCTGCGCCAGGAGCGGTGGCTGGACCCGGCGCATGTCAGGAACCGGCTGGTGATCCAGAGCTTCAGCGCGGAGAGCGTCCGCGCGGTGCACCGGCAGCGGCCCGACATCACGACCGGCTTCCTCGGTACGCCGCCGGTGGCCGAACTGCCGTCGTACGCGGCCTTCACGGACCAGATCAACCCGTCGTACACCACGCTGAGCACGGAGTACGTGGCGGCGGTGCACCGGCTGAAGGGCGCGCACGGCAAGCCGCTGACGGTCTCCACCTGGACGGTCAACAGCGCGGCGGACGCGGCGCGGGTCAGGGACATGGGCGTGGACGGGATCATCACCAACTACCCGGACGTGGTCCGCGACACGGTCGGCTGAGCCGAGCCGGGCCACAGCCGGGCGGACCGGCATCGCCGCAGGTCGGGCCGGTTGTCAGTGGCGGGCCTTACGGTGGTTGCCATGAACGGGAACGGGCGGGCACCGGAGTCGTCGGTGGAGTGGACCGTCATGGAGAGCGGCATCGGGCCGCTGCTGCTGGCCGCGACGGGCCAGGGGCTGGTGAGCGTCGTCTTCCACGCGGGTCCTGGCGTGCGGGGGCGGGCGCTCGCCCGGCTCCGGGAGCGGCTGGGCGCCGAGCCGGTGGAGTGCGCCTCGGGTCTGCTCGCCGGGGCGGTAGGCGAGTTGTCGGCGTACTTCGCGGGGGAGCTGCGGGAGTTCGGTCTGCCGCTGGACTGGACGCTCTCCTCGGGGTTCAACCGGCAGGTGCTGCGGGAGCTGGCGACGGGGGTGCCGTACGGCACGGTGGTCGGGTACGGCGATCTGGCGGCGCGGGTGGGGCAGCCGACGGCGGCGCAGGCCGTCGGTGTGGCGATGGGCTCCAATCCGCTGCCGGTGGTCGTGCCCTGCCACCGGGTGGTGGAGAGCCAGGGCGGGCTGGGCGGGTTCGGGGGAGGTCTCGAGACGAAGCGCGCGCTGCTGGCGCTGGAGGGGGTGCTGCCGGAGCCGCTGTTCTGAGACCGTTGCGCCCGCGCTTCCGTGGCCGGTGCCCACGCTCCGGCCGCCGCTGTTCCGGCCCGCCGCCGTCCGGAGGCATCCGGCTGCCGGGGGGGTGTTCCGGGCCACGTCGGGGGGCCGGGGGTTTGCGTACGGCCCGGGTGTGCCAGGGATGGGGACATGCCGGACACCGAAGCCACCGCAGCCCAGCTCTCCCCCGAGGTACGGGAGGCACTGGCCACGGGCCGCCCCGTGGTCGCCCTGGAATCGACGATCATCGCGCATGGCCTGCCACGCCCCCGTAACCTCGCGGTCGCGGAGGAGCTGGAGGGGCTCGTACGGTCCGGGGGCGCCGTCCCCGCGACGGTGGCCGTGCTGGACGGCCGCCCCCATGTGGGCCTGGATCGGGGCCAGTTGGAGCGGGTGGCGCGGGACAACGCGGTACGGAAGCTGGGGCAGCGCGATCTCGCGCCCGCGCTGGCGGCCGGGGCGAGCGGGGCGACGACCGTCTCGGCCACCGCGTTCCTCGCCGCGCGGGCCGGGATCCGGGTCTTCGCGACCGGTGGCCTGGGCGGGGTGCACCGGGGGTGGACCGTGTCGCAGGACGAGTCGGCCGATCTGCGGCTGCTGGCCGGAACGCGGATCACGGTGGTGTGCGCGGGCGTCAAGTCGATCCTGGACGTCCCGGCGACGCTCCAGCGGCTGGAGACGCTGGGCGTCTCGGTGGTCGGTTACCGGACGGAGCGCTTCCCCGGCTTCTACCTCGCCTCGTCGGGCGAACCGGTCGACTGGACGGTGGGGACACCCGAGGAGGTCGCCTCGGTGATGGCGGCGCAGGACGCGCTGGGCGGCCCGGAGGCCGCGCTGATCGTGGCCAACCCGGTGCCGGAGGCGGAGCAGCTCGACCCGGAGCTCCACGACCGGTTGCTCGCCGAGGCGCTGGAGGAGTGCGCGGAGCGGGGGATCACCGGCCAGGCGGTCACCCCGTTCCTGCTCGATCTGCTGATGCGGCGCACCGAGGGCGCCTCGCTGGAGGCGAATCTCGCGGCGGTACGCGGCAATGTCCGCCTCGCTGCCCGGATCGCGGGGGCGCGGGCGGCGGCGCGGGCGGGGGCCGGCGGCTCCCGGGGAGAGGAGCGGGCGTGACGGTCCGGCAGGGGCACGGCCGCCCGGGGGCGGGGCTGCTGGTGATCGGCGATGTGGTGACCGATGTGGTGGCGCGGTACCGTACCCCGCTCGCCCGGGGCACCGACACCGCCGCCGAGATCCGGACGCTGCCGGGCGGCGCCGGGGCGAACGCCGCCTGCTGGGCGGCGCGGAGCGGCTGCGCGGATGTCCGGCTGCTCGCCGGGGTGGGCGCGGACGCCCGCGACTGGCACGCGGAGCGGCTGCGGCGTGCGGGGGTACGGGCCCGGCTCGTCCTCGCCCCGGGGGCGGCGACCGCCACGGTCGTCTCCCTGGTCGACGCCACCGCCGAGCGCACCCTGCTCACCGACAGCGGCGCCGCGCTCCGCCTGCCGCGCTCCGCCTGGTCGCCCGAGCTGCTCGACGGGGTCGGCCGACTGCACCTCTCCGGGTATCTCTTCTACGCCGCCACCAGCCGGGCGGTGGCGCTCGCGGCGCTGGAGCGGGGCGTTCCGGTGAGTGTGGACCCGGCGTCGGCGGGGTTCCTCAGGACCTTCGGGCCGGAGCGTTTCCTCGCGGCCGTCGAGGGCGTCGAGACGGTGCTGCCCAACGCGGACGAGGCCCGTGCGCTCACCGGTCTCGCGGACCCGGCGCGGGCCGCGGCGGCGCTTTCCACCCGGACCCGGGTGGCGGTGGTGACCCGGGGCGGCGACGGCGCCCTGGTGGCCGAGCGGGGCGCGGTGACCGCCCGGATCGCGGCGCTCCCGGCGCGGGCGCTGGACTCGACCGGCGCGGGGGACGCCTTCACCGGGGCGTATCTGGCGGCCCGGCTCCGTGGCGCGAGCCCGGTGCGGGCGGCCGAGGCGGGGTGCCGCGCGGGCGCCCAGGCGGTACGGATCCCCGGCGGCCGTCCCCAGCCGGAGTGACCCCCAGGGGCCCGGGCCAGGCGGGGTCGGGCCAGGTCAGGCGGGGTCGGGCCAGGTCAGGCGGGGTGCAGGCCGCCCCAGGCGGGGTGGCGGGGGTCGTCGGCCCGTACCACCACATCGGCGGTGGCGGCCGGGTCGACCTCCGCCTCGTACCGTGCGAAGGCGGGGAGCGTCCACCGCTCGGCCGGGTCGGTACGGCGCCGGAGCGCGGCCGGCGAGAGCCGCAGGTGGACCGTGAGGTCGAACGGGAACCAGTGCCCCAGCAGCAGCGGACCGTGGAGCAGGAGGACGCCGCCCGGGGCGAGTTCGCGGCGCGGTGAGCGGGTGGCCCGGTCGGTGGCCGGGTCCCAGAGGTCGGGCAGGACCCGGCCGGTGCCGCCGGGGTCCAGCGGGGTCAGCACCTCGCGCCAGAGCGCGCCGGTGTCGAACCAGCCGCTGTAGTACGTGTCCGGGTCCTCGCGCCCGTACTCGTACCGCAGCGAGGCCGGCCGGAGAAAGCCGCCGGCGCCGACCACCAGCACCGAACGCCCGCGCAGCCGCAGCGCCTCGGCGAGCGCGGCGGCGGCCCGCTCCGGCCGCGCGGCCGGAGCCCCGTCGACCCCGACCCGCAGCCAACGGCCGCCGCCCGCCTCCGGCGCGGGGGCCTCGCCCTCCGCCAGCCGGTCGGCAAGGGCCTCGGTCAACCGCTCCCAGGTGATCGCTTCGAGTCGCACGACACCATCATCACCCGCGCCCCCGCGGCCCCGGCCACCCCCTGGACCCCGTCCCCCGGCCCGGCGCGGCACCGTACCTGAGGGACCGGACCGGGACCGTACACCCGGCAAGGGCCCGGCGCCGTACCGCCCGAGGCGAGCCCGGCACCGTACCGCCCCAGGCGAGCCCGGCACCGTACCGCCCCAGGCAAGCCCGGCACCGTACGGCCCCAGGCGGGCCCGGCGCCGTACCCGGGTCACTCGCCGCGCAGGGCCTTCGCGAGTGTGGTCTCGCCGGTGACCTCGATACGTCCGGCCCGTACCCCGTCCGGCACCGTCAGGGTGCCCGTGCTCAGGGCGCGGCAGGTGTCGGAGTCGAGGGTGAGGCGGGCGTCCGGGGAGGCGGCGGGGCCGTCGCCGTACGCGGGGCGGGCGCCGTCCGGGGCCGTCCCGCCGTCGTCGCCGAGCCGCAGGTGGAACACGCCCTCGTCGAGGCGGACCTCCACCGTGCCCGCCGTGCCCCCCGTCGCCTCGTACGGTCCGGAGACCGCCCTGAGCAGCGGCACAGCGAACCAGTGCGCCCGTACCGCGTCGGTCGGCAGCCGTTCCGCCAGCGCCGGAGCTCCCCATTCCGCCAGGGCGGTGAGGACGGGCAGCAACCCCCGGCCCCGTTCCGTCAGTTCGTAGACGTACGCGGCGGACGGCGGCGGCAGCCTGCGCCGGGTGGTGAGTTCGTCGCGCTCCATGTCCTTGAGCCGGGACGCGAGGACGTCCGTGCTCACCCCGGGCAGATCCGCGTGCAGATCGGTGTACCGGCGGGGGCCCGCCAGGAGTTCACGGACGATCAGCAGGGTCCACCGGTCGCCCACGGCGTCCAGGGCGCGGGCGGCGGCACAGTATTGGTCATAGCTTCGGCGGCGTGGCATGCGACGCAGTCTAGACATGTCGTTGGACTTTCCAAGCTCACACTTGGTAAAACCAAGTATCGCACTCAAGGTCGGGGAGGCCACCGCATGGAATTCCGGCAGTCGAGCAAGCTCAGCGAGGTCTGTTACGAGATCCGCGGTCCGGTGATCGAGCACGCCAACGCGCTGGAGGAGGCGGGCCACAGCGTGCTGCGCCTCAACACCGGCAACCCCGCGCTCTTCGGGTTCGAGGCGCCCGACGAGATCCTCCAGGACATGATCCGGATGCTCCCCCAGGCGCACGGCTACACCGACTCGCGCGGCATCCTCTCCGCCCGCCGCGCCGTCGCCCAGCGGTACCAGACGCTCGGGCTGACCGATGTCACGGTCGACGACGTCTTTCTCGGCAACGGCGTCTCCGAGCTGATCTCCATGGCCGTCCAGGGGCTGCTGGAGGACGGCGACGAGGTGCTGATCCCGGCCCCCGACTACCCGCTCTGGACCGCCGTCGTCACGATGGCGGGCGGCCGTCCCGTGCACTACCTGTGCGACGAGTCCGCCGAGTGGTACCCCGATCTGGCCGACATGGCGTCGAAGATCACCGACCGCACCAAGGCCGTGGTGATCATCAACCCCAACAACCCCACGGGCTCGGTCTATCCCCGGGAGATCGTGGAGGGCATGCTCGACCTCGCCCGCCGCCACCACCTCATGGTCTTCGCTGACGAGATCTACGACCAGATCGTCTATGACGACGCGGTCCACCACAGCGCCGCCGCCCTCGCCCCCGACCTGGTGGTGCTCACCTTCTGCGGGCTCTCCAAGACGTACCGCGTGGCGGGTTTCCGCTCGGGGTGGCTCCTGGTGACCGGCCCGAAGCAGCACGCGCGCAGCTATCTGGAGGGGCTCACGATGCTCGCGTCGATGCGCCTGTGCCCCAACGCGCCCGCCCAGTACGCCATTCAGGCCGCGCTCGGCGGCCGGCAGTCCATCGCGGAGCTGACGGCTCCGGGCGGCAGGCTGCACGAGCAGCGCGACCGCGCGTGGGAGAAGCTCAACGAGATCCCGGGGGTGTCGTGCGTGAAGCCGAAGGGCGCGCTGTACGCGTTCCCCCGTCTCGACCCGAAGGTGCACAAGATCCACGACGACGAACAGTTCGTTCTGGACCTGCTGTTGCGCGAGAAGATCCAGGTCGTCCAGGGCACGGGCTTCAACTGGCCGCGCCCCGACCACTTCCGCATCCTGACCCTCCCGCACGCCGACGACCTCGACGCCGCGATCAGCCGGATCGGCCGCTTCCTGAGCGGATACCGCCAGTAGGGGCCGGGAAGCGGGGCGGGGAAACGAGGCGGGAAAGCGCGGCAGGGAGAACAGGACGGGGAAAAGGAGCGGGCCCGGGGGCGTAGCCTGCCTCCCGGGCCCTGGGTGGCCACTCATGGAGCACGCCGGGGCGTTTAAGAACCCAGGTCATTCATGAAGTCGTCGCGTCCTGCCTTTGGACCACCGCGCATCGAGCTGCGCGGGCCGGAGTTGAACCGGCAATTCGACGTCCGGGTCCTGGGCCCGTTCGATCCGACGATCAGTGGCGGATGCTGAGTCTGGAGCAAGAGTCTGAGATTGATCGCGGCGGTCGCCGCTCCATCACGACAAACTTCAGTTTCAGCTTGCGCTCCTCGCGCACCCCGGCACACACCGGACAGGGCTCAAGCCCTGCGCCGACGGCCGGGGATTCTCGATGTCGATACGTGAACGACCTTAGACGAGATCAGCCGAACAGGTAACCGAATATCGCGTCCCCCACGCGCTGGTCGGTCACCTCCGAGCTGTTGGCCTCCTCGCGGGCGAACTTCACCGCCTGCTGGAGCTTCTCGACCCGGTCGAGCAGTTCGTTGACCCGGCGGGCCGGCAGCGCCCCGCTGAATTTCACCGTGGTCCAGGAGCCGACCGGGATGTCCTCGTAGTAGACCTCGACCTGCGCCGGGTGCTTCTCCGTGGCCTCGGCCTTCACATGGTTGCGCGGCACCTTCTTCGTACGGAGCGTACGGACCGGCTCCGTCTTCCAGGCGTCCGTGGAGGGGTCCTGGGTCCAGGACTCCGCCGCGTCCAGCACCGGCAGCCTGCGCATCAGGGCGTTCAACTCGGTGAGCTGCTTCTCCAGGAAGAGGAGGTACGCCACCGGCGCCTCGCTCACCAGCACCCGGCCGTCGACGGTGACATCGGCGCGCGCCGCGCAGTTCGCCCAGTCCTTGGTGGCGGTCACGTCGAACAGCCGCGTCAGCGTCTTCGCGGTCTCCCGCAGCACGTCCTCGGCCTGGACCTGGACCCGGGTGGACTCGGGCGGAAGCTGCTCGCCCTCCTCGTCCTTCGGCTGGTACGTACGGGAGATTCCGGCCAGCAACGCCGGCTTCTGGAGGCCGTGATGGGCCGCCGCCAGGTCCTGGTGCGTCTTCGACTTGACGCCCTTCTCCACCGCGATGATCTGATTCAGTTTCGCCACGTCACCGACGATAAACCGGCAACTGCCCCTGGATCTAACGATTAACCGGTCGCAAAGCGGCGGGCGGGGGGCGAAACCGGGACCGGACGGTGCGCGGGCGGGATCGGAACGACGGTAACCGGCCACGGCGCGGAGCCGTTCGGCCGACCGGAACCGTTGGTATGGACCTGTCATGCATCCTCGGCTACGCTCCCGGCTGGCAACGCCTGAAAGCGCTCTCAGGCTCTGCTGTTCCACCCCCACCTCGCCTGGAACACAGAAGGGCAATCCCCGTGAGACGTAGCACGCTTGTCCGCACCAGCCTCTCCGCTCTCCTCCTGATCGGCACCTGGGCCACCGCCGGTATCGCACCCGCCACCGCCGCCCCCTCCGCCGGCGCCGAGGCCAAGGCTCCCGCCTCCGCCGGCATGCTGACCGCGATGCAGAAGGACTTCGGTCTGACGGAGAGCCAGGCCGTGGCCCGGCTGGCCGCCGAGAAGACCGCGACCGCCGTCGAGGTCAAGGCGAAGCGCGCCGCGGGCGCCGCCTACGCCGGCTCCTGGTTCAACCCGGAGAGCTCCACCCTGACCGTCGCCACCACCAGCGCCGCCAAGGCCGAGGCGATCCGGGCGACCGGCGCGACCGTGAAGCTGGTCGCCCACAGCGAGAAGCAGCTCGACGCCGCGAAGGACCGTATCGACGCGATCGCCGACGACGCGCCGGCGGGGGTCAGCGGCTGGCGCGTGGACGCCAAGGCCAACCAGGTCGTGGTGGATGTCGTCGCCGACCGGAAGAACGACAGCGATGTCCGCGCCTTCGTGGCGCAGGCCCGCGAGGCCGGTCCCGTCACGGTCGAGGAGACCGCCGAGGCCCCGACCACCTTCGCGGCCGGCACGGTCGGCGGCGACCCGTACTACACGGGCAACGTCCGCTGCTCCATCGGCTTCTCGGTGTACGGCGGCTTCGTGACCGCCGGGCACTGCGGCGGCACCGGCTCCGCGGTCTACGGCTGGGACGGCTCGTACATCGGCAACTTCCAGGGCTCGACCTTCCCGGGCAACGACTACGCGTGGGTGAACGTGGGCAGCGGCTGGTGGACCGTGCCCGTCGTCCTCGGCTGGGGCACCGTCTCCGACCAGCTCGTCCGCGGCTCCAACGAGGCCCCGATCGGCGCCTCGATCTGCCGCTCCGGCTCGACGACGCACTGGCACTGCGGCAACATCCAGGCCAAGAACGTCACGGTGAACTACTCGCAGGGCGCGGTCTACTCCATGACGCAGACCAGCGTCTGCGCCGAGGGCGGCGACTCGGGCGGCTCGTACATCAGCGGTGACCAGGCCCAGGGCGTCACCTCGGGCGGCTCGGGCAACTGCACCAGCGGTGGTACGACCTTCTACCAGCCGCTGAACCCGATCCTCAGCCGCTACGGCCTCACGCTCCACACGGCCTGATCACGCTCCACACAGTCTGATACGGCATGGAGCCACCGGTCCGGATCTCTCCGCTCCCCCGGACCCCGCTCGCGGAAGCCTGTCGCCCCGGCGGCGGGCTTTCCGCATGTCATGCGCGGGTCAGCCACCTCGCGGTCAGGCGAGTGCCCCCACCGGGTCGGTGTCCGGGGTGCCCCGTGGCCACCAGTCGTCGCGGCCGGGGTCCGACTCGTACCCGTACCAGATCCCGTCCCGGCCGAACCGCAGTTGCCGGGAGCGGTTGGAGAGCCGGTTGCGCCAGGGGCGGAAGTCCGCGTAGCCCGCGGCGATCAGGGCGGGGCGGGCCCGGTCGAAGGGGCCGGCGGGCGGGTCCCAGAGCTCTTCCAGTATGGCGAGTCCGGCGAAGCCGCCCTGGCGCCAGGCGGCGACGGCCCTGGCCAGCTCGGTGGGGGTACGGCGGAGCGCGCCCGCCAGGTCCCGGTAGAGGGCCCGGCTGGAGGCGGTGAGCCCGGATCCCGGGTGGGCGGCGGCCAGCCGTACCGCGTCCTGCCAGGGGGTGAGCGCGCCGACCGGGTCGAGCCCCGTGGTCAGCAGCGTGTGGGCGCGGGCGGCGGCCTCGGTGGCGAGGAGGTCGAGGGCGAGCGGGTCGGGCCCGCCGGGCGCCTGCGGGTAGGCGGGCGGCCGGCCGGGGCGGGCGGGGACGGGGAACGGCGGCGGGAGCGGCGGGAGTACCCGCGCCGCGAGGGCGGTCCGCGCGTCGGTGGCGGGCATCGGCGGGGCGGCCGTGGTGCGTTCGGCGGCGGTACGGGTGGCGTTGCGCCGGGTCAGGTCGGCGAGGATCTCCTGCTCGCCGCGGCCCCGGAGCAGGAAGAGCACGAAGGGGTCCTCGTCCAGGAGGCGCGCGGTCTGGTAGCAGAGGGCCGCCGCGTGCTTGCACGGGTAGCCGTCGTCCGGGCAGGAGCAGTCCGGGGTGAGGTCGCCCGCCGTGGGGAGCAGGTCGGCGGAGGCGGCGAGGGTGTGCGGCATGGCCTTGTCGAGCAGGGCGGCGATGTGGTCGGGGCGGGCGGCGGCGGCGTCGAGCAGCTCCTCCCAGCCGGTGTCGTCGAGGGTGCGCAGCCGCAGCTCCGTACGGTACGGACGGGGGCGCGACCCGTGGACGTACGCCATGACCCGGCCGGGGGTGACGGTGATCGCGGCGACCTGGCCGCTGCCCGCGTAGGTACGGCCGCGCCGGAGCCGGGCCGGGTCGAGGGCGGCGTCCTCCATCGCCTCCACCCAGGCATTGCCCCACCAGGTCTCGGCGAAGTCGCCCTCCGTGCCGGGGCGGGGCGGCAGGGCGGGGAAGGTGCGGCGCCGGTCGTCGTGGCGGGGCGCGCGGGCGGCGGTCATGACACCCTCCGCAGGGAGACGAGGTCGCTCAGCTCACGGTCGGTCAGCTCGGTGAGCGCGGCCTCGCCGGAGCCGAGGACGGCGTCGGCGAGGGCCTGTTTGGCGGCGAGCATCTCGGCGATCCGGTCCTCGACCGTGCCCTCGGCGACGATCCGGTGGACCTGGACGGGCTGGGTCTGGCCGATGCGGTAGGCGCGGTCGGTGGCCTGTTCCTCGACCGCCGGGTTCCACCAGCGGTCGAAGTGGACGACATGGCCGGCCCGGGTGAGGTTGAGGCCGGTGCCCGCCGCCTTCAGGGAGAGGACGAAGACGGGCACCTCCCCGGACTGGAACCGGTCGACCATCCGCTCGCGCTCGGCGACCGGGGTGGCGCCGTGCAGGAGCTGGGAGGGGATGGCGCGGGCCGCGAGATGGGCGGAGAGCAGCCGGGCCATCGACACGTACTGGGTGAAGACGAGGACCGAGCCGTCCTCCGTGAGGATGGTGTCGAGGAGTTCGTCGAGCAGGGCGAGCTTGCCGGAGCGGCCGGTGAGCCGGGCCGCGTCCTCCTTCAGATACTGCGCGGGGTGGTTGCAGATCTGTTTGAGGGAGGTGAGCAGCTTCATCACGAGCCCCCGGCGGGCGATGCCCTCGGACTCCTCGATGGCGGCCATGGTCTCGCGGACCACCGCCTCGTAGAGGGATGCCTGTTCCCGGGTGAGGGCGACGGGGTGGTCGCTCTCGGTCTTGGGCGGCAGCTCGGGCACGATCCCGGGGTCGGACTTCTTGCGGCGCAGCAGGAACGGCCGTACCAGCCGGGCCAGTCGCTCCACCGCCTGCTCGTTGTCGGCGCCCTTCACCCCGGCGCTCCGGGCGTGCTCGGCGTTCTCGACGCCGCGCGCGTGGCGGGCGCGGAACGCCTTGAGCGGGCCGAGCAGCCCGGGGGTGGTCCAGTCGAGGAGGGCCCACAGCTCGGAGAGGTTGTTCTCCACGGGGGTGCCGGTCAGCGCGACCCTGGCGGGGGCGGGGATGGTGCGGAGCGCCTTCGCCGTGGACGAGAAGGGGTTCTTCACATGCTGGGCCTCGTCGGCGACGACCATGCCCCAGGGGTGCGCGGCCAGTGTCTCGGCGCTGCCGCGCATCGTGCCGTAGGTGGTGAGGACGAAGCCGTCGGTCACCTCGTCCAGGGTGCGTCCGGTGCCGTGGAAGCGGTGCACGGGGACGCCGGGCGCGAAACGGTTGATCTCGCGCTGCCAGTTGCCGAGGAGGGAGGCCGGGCAGACGACGAGCGTCGGGACGGGGCGGGCGCGGCGCAGATGGAGGGCGATGAGGGTGACGGTCTTGCCGAGGCCCATGTCGTCGGCGAGGCAACCGCCGAGCCCGAGGGAGGTCATCAGGTCGAGCCAGGCCAGGCCGCGCAGTTGGTAGTCGCGCAGGGTGGCGGCGAGCCCCGGGGGGTGCGGAACGGTGCCCGGGCCGGTGACCAGCCGGTCGCGGAGGGCCGCGAGCGCCCCGGTGGGGACGGCCTCCACCGTCTCGCCGTCCACGTCGGCGGTGCCGGTCAGGGCGACGGCCAGCGCGTCGGCGGGCTCCAGCAGGCCGAGTTCGCGTTTGCGCGCCTTGCGGACGAGGGCGGGGTCGACGACCACCCACTGGTCGCGCAGCCGGACGATCGGCCGGTGCGCCTCGGCGAGGGCGTCCATCTCCTGCTCGGAGAGCGGGTCGCCGTCGAGCGCCAACTGCCAGTTGAAGGTGAGGAGTTCCGTGCTGTCGAAGAACGGGGTGCCGTCGGTGGCGGAGCCGGGCGCGGGGCGGACGACCGCGGCGGCGGTGAGCGTACGGGCCAGCTCGCGCGGCCAGTGCACGGCGACCCCGGCGTCCGCGAGACGGGCCGCCCCGGGGCCGAGGAGTTCGTACAGTTCGTCCTCGGAGAGCGGCAGCGCGTCGGGGACGTCCCGCTCCAGGAGGCGGCCGAGCGGGTTCCAGACCCGGGCCGCGCGGCGCAGGGCGAGCATGGCGTCGATCCGGGCGCGCGGGCCGAAGCTCTCCCCGTCGCCCGCCCAGAGCCGGGCAGCGTCGATGACCAGGGTCGGATCGGCCAGGCTGTGGATCTGGACGAGCGCGGCCCCGGCGCGGCGGACCGCCCGCCCTTCCGGGGCGCCCTCGCGCGGCCCTGCGGGCTGACGCACCGGCCCTCGTGCCGTCTCCGCCGGGGCCGCCTCGGCCCCGAGGACGCCCGCACGCGGGCCGACGGCCAGGCGCGCCGGGCCGGGGGCGGCGGACGCCGGAACCGCGGTCGCACGCACCGAGCCCGGAGCAGCCCCCGCCGGAGCGGCGAGCGTCGGGGCGCCCTCCGCCGGCGCGCCCTCGCCCGGGGCGGTCTTCCCCGGGGCCGCGAGCGTCGGGGAAGCCTCCGCCGGATCGGCCTCCGCCGCGTCGGCCTCCGTGTGGTCGAAGGCGTCGTAGGCCGAGAGGTCGAGGCGGAGCGAGACCCGCACCCCCGCGTCCATCCCGGCCGCCGCCTCGGCCGCCCAGGGCCGGGCGCGCGGCAGATGCTGCGGGGCGCGGGCGGCGAACGGCGCGCCTGCCGCGTACGCCGCCGCCGGGGTACGCGGCAGGGAGTCGGCCACCGCGTCGAGAAATGCCCTGATGAGCGCTTCCGCCTCGGGGACCTGGAGGGGATCGCTCCCCGGGACGGGTACGGGGTGTGCCTCCGGCGGCATGGCGGCGGCGATGGCGCGCAACTGGGCGATGTCGTCGGCGTCGAGCGGGCCCGCGCGCCAGGCGTCGTGGTCGGAGGCGGTGAGCCCGGGGAGCAGTCGCCCGCGCGCGGCCAACTGGAGCGCGTGCAGCGCGGCGGCGCCCCAGCACGCCGACGCCGGGTGCGCTGCCCGGTCGCTCCGGGCCCGGACCAGCAGCGGGACGGCGTCGGCGACCGGCACGACCACCGCGGGCACGGTGGCCACCCGCAGACCGCCGTCCGTCCCGGCGCCGCCGCCCGCGCCGGCCCCGTCGTCACCGGCGCCGCCATCCCCCCGTACCACCGTCAGCTCGGCCCGCTCGGCCCCCTCCGCGTCCGGCACCTCCGGCGGCTCGCCCGCCGGGGCCGCCGGATCCCAGAAGGCGACCCGGCCCTCGCGCGGCAGCCCCGCGGGCAGGAAAACCGCGGCGTGGCGCACCAGCCCCGCGTTCCCGTACGGCCCGTACGACCCGCTCCCGTACGACGACATGCCTCTCCCCTTCCCGCCTCGAACTGCCAAGGATCCGACGACTCTGCGAGTCTAGGCGGGGGGTCTGACAATCCCTCGGGGCCGGTCGTTTCCGCAGCTCAGCGCCGACGTCCAGGGGGACGAGCGGCGCTGAGGGGGCGTGGCCCAGCGGGTCAGGTGTGCGGCTGGACATGCGGCCTGGCCGGGGGCGGTGCGCCGGGCGTGACCAGCCGCCCGTCCGGCTCGGGAGCGGTGGGGGTCCGGTGCTCCACGGGCTCCGGAACGCCCGGCTCCGGTTCCTCCGCCGGGGCCGGTGCCGGCGCCGGTGCCGGTGCCGGTGCGGTGGCCGACGTGGCCGGTTCCGGCGCTGCGGACACCGACGGCGGTGGTGCGGCGGAACCGGCCACGTCGGCCACCGCCTGGACCGCCTGGGCGGCCTCGGCGGGCGTGGCGCGCTCCAGGAAGCGCAGCAGCTCGACGGGGAAGGGCAGGACGAGGGTGGAGTTCTTCTCCGCGGCGACCGCCACCACCGTCTGCAAGAGCCTGAGCTGGAGCGCGGCGGGCTGCTCGGACATCTGCTTGGCTGCCTCGGCGAGCTTCTTGGACGCCTGGAGCTCCGCGTCCGCGTTGATGACCCGTGCCCGGCGCTCCCGGTCCGCCTCGGCCTGGCGGGCCATCGACCGCTTCATCGTCTCCGGCAGCGAGACGTCCTTGATCTCGACCCGGTCGATCTGGACGCCCCAGCCGATCGCCGGGCTGTCGATCATCAGCTCCAGGCCCTGGTTGAGCTTCTCCCGGTTCGACAGCAGGTCGTCCAGGTCGCTCTTGCCGATGATCGAACGCAGCGAGGTCTGCGCCATCTGCGAGACCGCGAACCGGTAGTCCTCGACGCGGACCAACGCGTCGGCCGCGTCGACGACCTTGAAATAGATCACGGCGTCCACACGCACCGTGACGTTGTCGCGGGTGATGCCGTCCTGTGCGGGCACCGGCATCGTCACGATCTGCATGTTGACCTTGTGCATCCGGTCCACGAACGGGATGACCGTGGTGAATCCGGGACCCCGGACGCCGTCGCGCACCCGGCCGAGGCGGAAGATCACGCCCCGCTCGTACTGCTTGACGACCCGGGCCGCCGCCATGGCGTACACCGCGCACGCGCAGAGGGCGGCTACCACCGCGATGACGAGTTCTTCCATGATCGGCCCCCTGACGACTGACGCCATACCGAGGTGCGCTCACTTCCGCGGGCTCCCTTCCACGGTATGCCCTGGACGACCGGCGGTCGAGAGACGCGGAAGAGGAAGCCCCGCACGGTGTTACCGGCCGTATACCCCGGCCGGCCGCGCTCGCGGTGCCCCGGCGGCCCGGATCCGGCAGGGTGACCAGCACACGCGCTCGCCGTCCGCCGCCCTCCGCTGTCGAGACGAGGACCCGCACATGTCCGTCCCCCCGTACCGGCGCCTGGCCGTCACCGCCGGGACCGCCCTGCTGGCCACCGCCGTCACCTGCGCCGTCACGGGCTGTTCCGGTCTCGGCCGGGCCGCGGTGGGCACGCTCGTGTACAAGACCGAGCAGCAGCACGAGATCCAGGTGACCACGCCGTCGGTCACGGGCTGCCACAAACTCCCGAACGGCGCGGTGGAGATCACCAACCACACCGTGCTCGACCTCGTCGCCTATCCGACGGCCGACTGCACCGGCGGGAACACCACATATATCGCCACCACACTCTCCGACGTGATCGCTCCCGGCGCCGGGCCGTGGCGGAGCTACTCGATCGTGCACTGACCCGATCGTGCACCGACCCGATCACGCACCGAGCCGGGTGGGCACGCGCCGAGCCGGGTGCGGGCGTGCGGCGAGCGGCGCGCGGGCGTGTACTGGGTCGTGTACGGGGGCGGTACGGAGCCGCCCGCCGGGTACGCGTTCCGGGACTCGCGTACCCGGGTACACCAGTGGTGAGCGCCGGAAACGGGAGGTGCGGAAGCCATGCGCACCGGCAATGAACCTGTCACCGCGCGCAGTGCGCTGCGTATGCGGTTCTGGCTGACCCTGTGGGGTCTGATCTGGACGGCGGCCGGCACGGTCGCGTTCGCCGCGGCCGGACTGACCTGGTGGTCGCTCGGCTGCGCCGTCCTGCTGCTCGTGGTCGCGGTCGACATGGCCGTGATCGTGCAGCGGACGCGGCAGGGAGAGAGCTTCCAGCCGGGCCGGGACGTCGGGCCGTACCCGCCGGGCCATGGCCCCAACCCGGTCCTTCGGCAGGACCGGGAGCGCGTCCGCGACCTGGAGCGCCACCGCAGGCGGCGCAGGCCCCACCATCACCGCATGGGGCACCACACCGCCTGAGCGCTGCTCCAAGGGGAGGTGCTTCTCCGGGAGCTGTTACGCCTCCGGAGCGCCGGCGCCCTCGTCGAAGCGCGCCGCCCGCAGATACTCGGGCTTGGGGTCCAGCGCGGCGGCGAGCCTGAAGTGCCGTTGCGCCAGCTCGGGGCGGCCCGAGCGCTCGAACGTACGGGCCAGCGCGAAGTGCGCGAACGCGTTGTCCGGCTCCCGCTCCAGGACGAGTTCGAACTCCAGCTCGGCGGGGCGGAGCTGGGCGGCGGCGAAGAACGCGCGGGCGCGGAGCAGCCGTGCCGCGGTGTTCTCGGGGTGCGAAGCGATCACCGAGTCCAGCAGTTTGACGGCTCCGCGCGGGTCACGCGCCGCGAGAAGCTGCTCCGCCGCGCGGTAGTCGATGACATGGGTCTCGGGGTTCTCTGGCACCTTCGGATCCTTCCCTCACTTCGCCCTGTCAACGCCGGACACAACGGCGCTCTTCCCCAGCCTTTCCGGGGCCTTTCCGGGGCCTTTCCGGGCCTTCCCGGGCCTTTCGGGTCTTCCTCTCGGGGGCGTACGCGCGTACTCCCCGGCTCGGTGGCGTACGCCCCCGGCGCGTACCAGGTCAGCGGTGCGCCGAGGCGCGTTCGGTCGCGGTCCGCCACACCTCGCGGACCTGGGGGGCCAGCCGCTCCAGCGGGCCGTCATTGTCGATGACGACATCGGCGACGGCCCGCCGCGCCTCCCGGGTGGCCTGCGCCGCCATCCGGCTCCGCGCCTCGGACTCGGTCATCCCGCGCAGCCGTACCAGCCGGTCGAGCTGGGTCTCCGGGGCGGCGTCCACGACCACGACCAGGTCGTAGAGGCCCGTCATGGCGTTCTCCACGAGCAGCGGTACGTCATGGACGACGATCGCGTCCGGGCCGGCCGCCGCCTCCAGCTCCGCCGAGCGGGCCCGTACCAGCGGATGGACGATCGCGTTCAGCGCCCGCAGCCGCTCCGGGTCCCCGAAGACGATCCGGCCCAGACCCGGCCGGTCGAGGGCCCCCTCGGCGGTGAGGACGTCCGGGCCGAACTCGGCGACCACGGCCGCGAGCCCCGGGGTGCCCGGTGCCACCACCTCCCGCGCGATCCGGTCGGAGTCGATCAGCACCGCTCCGTACTCGGTCAGCAGCCGGGAGACCTCGCTCTTCCCCGAACCGATTCCGCCGGTGAGTCCCAACCTCAGCATGCGGCCAGCGTAGGCCCTGCCCCCCACCGGACCACGGCAGGGGGCAGGGTCACAGGCGTCGGCGCCAGGGCCGCCGGCCCGGCCGTCACGCGCCGCCCTCGCCCTCCCGCTCAGCGAGGAACTTCTCGAACTCGCGCCCGATCTCGTCGGCCGACGGCAGCTCCGCCGGCTCCGCGACCAGGCTGCCGCGCGTCTCGGCGCCCGCGATCGCGTCGTACTGGTGCTCAAGCCCCCGCACCATCGTGACCAGTTCCTCGTCCCCCTCGCCGAGCTGCCGCTCGATCTCGGTCTGGGTGCGCCGCGCCTCCGTACGCAGGGAGTGCGCGACGCCCGGCAGCACCAGCCCCGTCGCCGCCGTGATCGCCTCCAGCGCGGTCAGCGCCGCGTCCGGGTAGGAGGACCTGGCGACGTAGTGCGGGACATGCGCGGCGACACCGAGTACATCGTGGTCCGACTCCATCAGCCGGTACTCGACCAGCGATTCGGCGCTGCCGGGCACCTGTGCCTCGTCGAAGGGTCCGCGGTGGCCCGGGGTGAGGTCGGTGCGGTTGCCGTGCGGGGTCAGGCCGACGGGGCGCGTGTGCGGGACGCCCATCGGGATGCCGTGGAAGTTGACGGAGAGCCGGACGCCGAGGCGCTCGACGATCTGCCGCACCGCCACCGCGAAGCGCTCCCACTCCACATCGGGTTCGGGACCCGACAGCAGCAGGAAGGGGGCGCCCGTGGCGTCCTGGACCAGCCGTACGTCGAGCGTGGGCGTCTCGTACGCCGTCCAGCGGTCGCGCCGGAAGGTCAGGAGGGGGCGCCGCGCGCGGTAGTCGACCAGCCGGTCGTGGTCGAATCGGGCCACCACCTGGTGGGGCAGCGACTCCAGCAGGTTGTCGACGATCTGGTCGCCGGTCTCCCCCGCGTCGATGTAGCCGTCGAAGTGGTACAGCATGACCAGGCCCGCCGACTCCTGCGCCAGCGCCATGTCGACGACGGCGAGGCCCTTGGGCTCCCACTCGTACAAACCCTGCGGATCAAGCACGGTTACCGCTCCTCCTCGTATTCCATAACGAAGAACGCGTCATGGGGCGCAGGCATTCCCCATGCCCGGCCCGTCTAACCACGGCCAAGTGGACGCGTCCGGTACACCTGTTGACGTCGGCGGACACGCGTAAGGCCCGCTCCCTCAGGGGAACGGGCCTTACGTTCAAGCGGTCCTGCTGCCTACGACGTGTGTCTCACCACCCGCGTACTGCCGGAGCGTCAGCTCTGGCCGCCGGCGAGCTTCTCGCGCAGCGCGGCCAGCGCCTCGTCCGACGCCAGGGCGCCGGAGTTGTCCGCCGACTCCGAGGAGTACGAGCCGCCGCCACCGGAGGCGGCCGGAGCGCTGCCCCCGCCGGCGGGCGCGGCAGCACCCTCGGCAGCGGCGGCCTCGTCGGCCTCGCGGGACTTGATGACCTGGGCCTGGTGCTGCTCGAAGCGCGCCTGCGCCTCGGCGTACTGGCCCTCCCACGCCTCGCGCTGGGACTCGAAGCCCTCCAGCCAGTCGTTGGTCTCCGGGTCGAAGCCCTCGGGGTAGATGTAGTTGCCCTGGTCGTCGTAGGACGCGGCCATGCCGTAGAGCGTCGGGTCGAACTCGACCGAGGCCGGGTCGCTGCCGAAGGACTCGTTGGCCTGCTTCAGCGAGAGGCTGATGCGGCGGCGCTCCAGGTCGATGTCGATGACCTTGACGAAGATCTCGTCGTTGACCTGGACGACCTGCTCCGGGATCTCCACGTGGCGCTCGGCCAGCTCGGAGATGTGGACCAGACCCTCGATGCCCTCGTCGACCCGGACGAACGCGCCGAACGGAACGAGCTTGGTGACCTTGCCGGGGACGACCTGGCCGATCTGGTGCGTCCGGGCGAACTGCTGCCACGGGTCTTCCTGCGTCGCCTTGAGCGACAGGGAGACACGCTCGCGGTCCATGTCCACGTCGAGGACCTCGACGGTGACTTCCTGGCCGACCTCGACAACCTCGGAGGGGTGGTCGATGTGCTTCCAGGACAGCTCGGAGACGTGCACGAGACCGTCGACGCCGCCGAGGTCCACGAACGCACCGAAGTTGACGATCGAGGAGACGACGCCGGAGCGGACCTGGCCCTTCTGGAGGGTCGTGAGGAAGGTCTGGCGGACCTCGCTCTGGGTCTGCTCCAGCCAGGCACGGCGGGACAGGACCACGTTGTTGCGGTTCTTGTCCAGCTCGATGATCTTGGCTTCGAGCTCCTTGCCCACGTAGGGCTGGAGGTCACGGACGCGACGCATCTCGACGAGAGAGGCCGGCAGGAAGCCACGGAGGCCGATGTCGAGGATGAGACCACCCTTGACGACCTCGATGACGGTGCCGGTGACGATCCCGTCCTCTTCCTTGATCTTCTCGATCGTGCCCCAGGCGCGCTCGTACTGCGCACGCTTCTTGGAGAGGATGAGACGGCCTTCCTTGTCCTCCTTCTGGAGAACCAGGGCCTCGATCTCATCGCCCACGGCGACGACCTCGTTGGGGTCGACGTCGTGCTTGATCGAAAGCTCGCGGGAGGGGATGACGCCTTCGGTCTTGTAACCGATGTCGAGCAGGACCTCGTCCCGGTCGACCTTCACGATGACGCCGTCGACGATGTCGCCGTCGTTGAAGTACTTGATCGTCTCGTCGATCGCGGCGAGGAAGGCTTCCTCGTTACCGATGTCGTTGACCGCAACCTGCGGGGTGGTGGCGGTGGTCTCGGTGCTGCTCGTCATGTGGGAAAGGGCTCCGGTGCGGACAGTGAGTCGTAGGTACTGCTACGCCGGGAGCCCGTATCGCCACCTGCAAGAGCCCGGACAGCCAAGGGAGCGCCGCCCCCGATGACCCGGGGAAAGCGCCTCGCCGACCGAGGAACGCGTACGGGAATACGCGCTTACAGAGTGCGAGCGCGGCTGCTACGTCTGAGGCGCGCAAGCCCGCAGCGCAACCTTTAGCATACGGGGGCAGCCGGGCACGGTCAATGCGCGAAGGCGCACACCCGGGGCGGAACCTCCCATACCCGGCACAAACTGCGTTTGATGAGGCCACAAGGCCCTCTGCCCGCACCCTACGACGACGGACACGATGATCCAAGAGCAGCAGGAACAGACCGGCGACACCCTCCGGACCGGCGGCGACGCGCTCCCCGGCACCGGACCCGACGCCGAGCCCGAGGCCACCCGCCGTGACTCCGGCGAGACCGAGAGCAGCCGCGCCAACCGGGGGTGGTGGGACCGGAACGCCGACGAGTACCAGATCGAGCACGGCACCTTCCTCGGCGACGACCGCTTCGTCTGGTGCCCCGAGGGGCTCGACGAGGTGGAGGCCGAGCTGCTGGGCCCCGCGGAGAAGCTGGCGGGCCGGGAGGTGCTGGAGATCGGCGCGGGCGCGGCGCAGTGCTCGCGCTGGCTGGCGGCGCAGGGCGCGCGCCCGGTGGCGCTCGACCTCTCGCACCGCCAGCTCCAGCACGCGCTGCGCATCGCCGATGGGCGCGCCGGCGCCTTCCCGCTGGTGCAGGCGGACGCGGGGGCGCTGCCCTTCCGGGACGGCTCCTTCGACCTGGCCTGCTCGGCGTACGGCGCGATCCCGTTCGTGGCCGATCCGGTGAAGGTGTTCCGCGAGGTACGGCGGGTGCTGCGGCCCGGCGGGCGCTGGGTCTTCTCGGTGACGCACCCGGTGCGCTGGGCGTTCCCCGACGAGCCGGGCCCCGAGGGGCTGACGGCGGCGGCCTCGTACTTCGACCGCACGCCGTACGTGGAGCAGGACGAGGCGGGGCGCGCGGTCTACGTGGAGCACCACAGGACGGTCGGCGACCGGGTGCGGGACGTGGTCGCGGGCGGCTTCCGGCTGGTCGACCTGGTGGAGCCGGAGTGGCCCGCCTGGAACACCCAGGAGTGGGGCGGCTGGTCGCCGCTGCGCGGCGCGCTGATCCCGGGCACGGCGATCTTCGTCTGCGAGCGCGACTGAGGTGGCGCCGCGGTGGCGGTGACGTAGGGGCCGTACGGGTACAGGCGTACGGGTACGGGACGGGTGCAGGCGTACGAGTACGGGTCCGGCCGGGCGAGACTGGGCGGGTGATCCGCGACGACATCCTGGCCGCCCTGCCCGTACGTACCGCCCTCCCCGCCCTGGAGCGCGCCCTCGGCACGCACGGCACGGCGGTCCTGTGCGCACCTCCGGGCACCGGCAAGACGACCCTCGTCCCCCTCGTCCTGGCCGGTCTGGCGGGTCCGGCGGGTCCGCCCGGCGCGGCCGGGGCCGGCGCGGGGCCAGGCCCGGTACGGCGGCGGGTGATCGTCGCCGAGCCCCGCCGGATCGCGGCGCGGGCGGCGGCCCGCCGGATGGCCTGGCTGCTGGGCGAACGCGCCGGGGAGCGGGTCGGGTTCACCGTGCGCGGGGAGCGCGCGGTGGGGCGCGAAACGGTGGTGGAGGTGGTGACCACCGGGGTGCTCCTCCAGCGGCTCCAGCGCGACCAGGAGCTGGCCGGGGTCGACACGGTGATCCTGGACGAGTGCCATGAACGCCATCTGGACGCGGACACGGCGGCGGCGTTCCTGCTGGATGTACGGGCGGCGCTCCGCCCCGGGCTGCGGCTGGTCGCGGCGTCGGCGACCACCGACGCGGCCGGGTGGGCACGGCTGCTCGGCGACGCGCCGGTGGTGACGGCGGACGGCGTGTCGCACCCGGTGGAGGTGGTGTGGGCGCCGCCCCCGTCGCCGGTGCGGCCGCCGCACGGGATGCGGGTCGATCCGGCGCTGCTGACGCATGTCGCCGCGGTGGTGCGGCGGGCGCTGGCGGAGCGCGCGGGCGATGTGCTCTGTTTCCTGCCCGGGGTGGGCGAGATCGGCCGGGTGGCCGGGGCGCTCGCGGGGTGCGGGGCCGAGGTGCTCCAGGTGCACGGCAGGGCGCCCGCCGCCGTGCAGGACGCGGTGCTCGCGGGTGCGGGGGCGGGGCGCCGGGTGGTGCTGGCGACGGCGGTGGCCGAGTCGAGCCTGACGGTGCCGGGGGTACGGGTCGTGGTCGACGCGGGCCTGGCGCGGGAGCCCCGTACGGACCACGCGCGGGGGCTGGGCGCGCTGACGACGGTACGGGTCTCCCGGGCCGCCGCCGCCCAGCGCGCGGGGCGTGCCGGACGCGAGGCGCCCGGCACGGTGTACCGCTGCTGGTCGGAGGGGGAGCACGGCCGGCTGGCCCCTTTCCCCTCCCCCGAGATCAAGGTCGCGGACCTGGCGGCGTTCGCGCTCCAGGCGGCGTGCTGGGGCGACCCGTCGGCGGCGGGCCTCGCGCTGCTGGACGCGCCGCCCGCCGGTGCGCTGGCGGCGGCCCGCTCCGTACTGACCGCGATCGGCGCGGTGGACGGAGCGGGCCGCGCGACCCGGCGGGGCGTGCGCATGGCCGGCCTGGGCGTGCATCCCCGGCTGGCGAGGGCGCTGCTGGACGGCGCCCGTGAGGTGGGTGTCCGCCGGGCGGCGGAGGTGGTGGCCCTGCTCGCCGAGGAGCCGCCGAGGGCGTATGGGGACGATGTGGCGGCGGCGTGGCGCACGGCCCGTGACGGGGCGGCGGGCGGCGGGGGCGGCGACCCGTACGCGGCGCGCTGGCGCCAGGAGGTACGACGCCTCTCCTCGGCGGCGTCGGGTGCGGGCGGGACGGGGGCCGGGCCAGAGGCCGGGGCCGGGCGTCCGCGCTCCGATGACGCCGTCGCCGGGCTCGTCACCGCGCTGGCGTTTCCCGAGCGGGTGGCCAGGGCCCGGGGGGAGGGGGCGTTTCTGATGGTGTCGGGGACGGGGACCGAGGTGGGTCCGGGGTCCGGGGTGCGCGGGGCGCGGTGGCTGGCGGTGGCGGTGGCGGACCGGCCGGCCTCGGCGGCCTCGGCGCGGGTGCGGCTGGCCGCGGTGATCGACGAGGAGACCGCGCGGGAGGCGGCGGGCCACGCCTACGCCGAGCGCGAGGAGGTCTCCTGGGACGGTGGCGATGTGGTGGCCCGGCGGGTGGCCCGGCTGGGGGCGGTGGAACTCTCCGTACGCCCGCTGAAGGGGGCGGACCCGGCTCTCGTACGAGGGGCCCTGCTGGCGGGACTGGGGCGGGAGGGGCTGGAGTTGCTGCACTGGACCCGGGAGGCGCGGGGGCTCCGGGAGCGGCTGGCGTTTCTCCACCGGGAGGTGGGCGGCGGCTGGCCCGATGTCTCGGACGGGGCGCTGCTGGCGCGGCCGGACGAGTGGCTGGAGCCGGAGCTGTCCCGGGCGGCGCGGCGGGCGGATCTGGCGCGGCTCGACGCGGGGCAGGCGCTGCGGCGGCTGCTGCCGTGGGCGACCGGGGAGGCGGCGCGCCTGGACGAGCTGGCGCCGGAGCGGATCGAGGTGCCGAGCGGTTCGCGGGTACGGGTGGAGTACGGCGGGCCCCAGCCGGTGCTGGCGGTGAAGCTCCAGGAACTGTTCGGGCTGCGGGAGACGCCCCGGGTGGCGGGCGAGGCGGCCGTCCCCGTACTGGTGCATCTGCTCTCGCCGGCGGGGCGGCCCGCGGCGGTGACGGCGGACCTGGCGTCGTTCTGGCGGGACGGGTACCGGGCCGTACGGGCGGAGCTGCGCGGCCGGTATCCGCGCCACCCGTGGCCGGAGGACCCGTCGGAGGCGGTCGCGACGCGGCGGACGAATCAGCGGCGCTGACCGGGGAGTCGGGGGCAGTCGGGAGAGGGTCGGGAGGGGCGTCGAGCGGCGGCGGGCCGGGGGCGGTGTCCTCCGCTCCCGGCCCGGCGTCGTCCGCTTACCTCCGTACGCGCCGGGGCGTCTTCCGTACCGGCGGCTCCGTGCCGGCGTTTCCCTACCGGCGTCAGGCTTCGGTGACCGTCACCTCGACGGTCAGGGTCGCGCCGCCCTCCGTCTCGATCCGGAGGAGGAACGTGCCCGCCGTGCCGCCCGCGTGGAGCTTCGGGAGCTGGAGGACTCCGTCGGCGTCGGTGGTGAGGCCGGTGAGGGTGCGCACCGGGTTGCCGTCGGCGTCCTTGAAGTAGGGGCTGTCGGCGGGGACGGTGGCGTCCGTCGCCGAGGTGACGAACGCGGCCGTCGCCGCGACCTTCGGGGCTGCGGCGCCCTGATAAGTGGCCTTGGCCTCGACCTGGGTGGCGAACTCCGCGCCGGCCGCGGCGGTCACCGCGGTGTCGGTGGTCCTGACGAGCGCGTCGGCCTGCCGGGCTGTCACCGTGGCCGTGTACTCGGCGGGGGTGACGCCGTCGACGTCGACGGAGGCGCGGATGGTGAACGTGCCGGTCCGCTCGCCCGCCTGGACGACCGGCGCGGCGGCGAGGCCGTCCGCGCCGGTGACGATGGTGAGCCGGGACTTGCCGGGGGCGAAGCGGGCGTCGGTGTCGCCGACGATCTCGAACCGTACGGAGACCCCGGCGACGGGCTTGCCCGCCGTGTCGGTGGCGCGTACGGCGGCGCGTTCGGCGAACCGGCTGCCCGCGACGGCCTCGGCCGTGGGGCTGCCGGTCTGCACGAGCGTCGCGACGACGGGGGCGGGCGCGGGGGGCTCGCTCTCGCCGGGGTCGGGGGTGGTGCCGTCGCCGGGGGTGGAGGGCGAGGGGCTGGGGGTGCCGGTCGCGGGCGGCTTGGTGGGCGTCCCGCCGGGCGTGGACGGCGTGGCGGGCTTGGTCGGTTCGGCCGCGACCGGGGTGGCGGGGGCGGGCTTCGGCGACGCGGCGGGCGTGGGCCTGACCGTGGGGCCCGGCACGCCGGTGGAGGGGGCGCCGGGTCCGGTGCCGACGGGGAGCACGCCCTGGCCGTCGGGGACCTCGTGGGTGCCCTTCTCGTAGTAACGGAACCAGGTCAGAACGGTGTTCAGGTACTCCTGCGAGTGGTTGTACCCGAGGATCGCCTGGTGGAGGTCGCTCTCGACGGAGAGGTCGCGGTCGCCCGCGCAGAGGTAGAACGCGGCGGCGAGGGCCGCGTCGAAGATGTTGTTGGGGTCCTTCTCGCCGTCGCCGCTGCCGTCCTGGCCCCACTTCTCCCAGGTGGACGGGATGAACTGCATGGGCCCTACGGCGCGGTCGTGCGTGGTGTCCCCGTCGTAACGGCCGTTGTCGGTGTCGGAGATGTTGGCGAAGCCGACACCGTTGAGGACCGGGCCGAGGATGGGCGCGAGGGTGGTGCCGTCGGCGTCGACCTGGCCGCCGCGCGCATGGCCGGACTCGACCTTGCCGATGGCGGCGAGGAGTTGCCAGGGCAGGTTGCAGCCGGGCTTCTCCTCCTTGAGCGTCGCCTCCGCGCGCTGGTACGCGGCGAGGACGGTGGTCGGTATGCCCGCTTCCGCCGGCGCCGTGGCCGGCAGGTCTATCGAGGTGACCGGCTTGTCGGGGGTGGTGAGCGGCGGAAGCTCGGTGTAGTACGGGGAGTTGCCGGTGACCGCCGGGTCGTCGGGGGACGGGGTGACATCGGCGGCCTGGGTGCCGCCGCCCAGGCCGGTGGGGACGGCGCCGGGTGCCTGCGAGGCGGAGAGCGCCGCGATGGCGGCGGCGGCCACGGCGGTGGAGGTCGCTCCTCTGCGCAGGCGGCTGCCGAATAGCGCTGACATAGGTCGGGCCCCTCCCCGTGGACGGCTGTTCGCGCTCCCCGCGCGAGGACACAGGCGACCCTATGTCAACTCCTGGCCCCGGCACACCGGTCGGTCGGCCGTTTTCACCACTCCGCCACCCCGATGTCGCCCGGTTGCCCGTACGACCCGGCCGGCCGGCCGGTGTGCCGGGGCCGTTCTGCCCTTTCCGCCGCCACCGGCCCGCTCCCCCGGGCCCCCGGCGGACCGCCTGAGGACGGCCTTCCGGTGTCCCGGCGTCAGTGCGCCGCCGACTCCCAGTCGGTGCCGACGCCGATCGACACATCGAGCGGGGCCCGGAGTTCGACCGCGCCGGTCATCTCGCGGCGCAGCAGCTCCTCGACCGCCTTCCGTTCGCCGGGGGCGATCTCCAGCACGATTTCGTCGTGGACCTGGAGGAGCATCCGGGAGGTGAGGGCGGCCTCCTCCATCGCCCGGTCGACCTTGAGCATGGCGACCTTCACGATGTCGGCGGCGGTGCCCTGGATGGGCGCGTTGAGCGCCATCCGCTCGGCCATCTCCCGGCGCTGGCGGTTGTCGCTGTTCAGGTCGGGGAGATACCGGCGGCGGCCCAGCATGGTCTCCGTGTAGCCGGTCTCCCTGGCCTCGACGACCGCGCGGTGCAGATAGTCCCGTACGCCGCCGAACCGTTCGAAGAACGTGTCCATCAGACCGCGGGCCTCGGCGGCCTCGATGCTGAGCTGCTGGGAGAGCCCGAACGCGGAGAGCCCGTAGGCGAGTCCGTACGACATCGCCTTGATCTTGCGGCGCATCTCGGGGTCGACGGCGGACTTGGCGACGCCGAAGACCTGGGAGGCGACGGTGGTGTGCAGGTCCTCGCCGGAGGTGAACGCCTCGATCAGCCCCGCGTCCTCGGAGAGGTGGGCCATCACCCGCAGCTCGATCTGGCTGTAGTCGGCCGTCATCAGGGACTCGTACCCCTCGCCGACGACGAAGCCGCGGCGGATGGCCCGGCCCTCGTCGGTGCGGACCGGGATGTTCTGGAGGTTGGGGTCGGTGGAGGAGAGCCGTCCGGTGGCCGCCACGGTCTGGTTGAAGGTGGTGTGGATCCGGCCGTCCGCCGCGATGGTCTTGATCAGCCCCTCGACCGTGACCCGCAGCTTCGCCTGCTCGCGGTGGCGGAGCATGATCACCGGAAGCTCGTGCTCGGTCTGGCCGGCGAGCCAGGCCAGCGCGTCGGCGTCGGTGGTGTAACCGGTCTTGGTCTTCTTCGTCTTCGGCAGGCCCAGCTCGCCGAAGAGGACTTCCTGGAGCTGCTTGGGCGAGCCGAGGTTGAACTCGTGGCCGACCGTGGCGTGGGCCTCCTTGACGGCCTGCTGTACGGCGCCGGCGAACTGCTGCTCCATGGACTCCAGATGGGCCCGGTCCGCCGCGATGCCATGCCGCTCCAGCTTGGCCAGGAGGACGGAGGTGGGCAGTTCGACCTCGTCGAGGAGGGCGGTGGCGCCGACCTCGCCGAGCCGCTCGCTGAAAGCCTCGCCCAGGTCGAGAACGGCGCGGGCCTGCGCCATCAGCGCCTGGGCCTCGGCCTGTTCGTCGGTGCCGAAGGCGAGCTGTCCGTCGGCCGCCGCCGCCGGGCCCAGCTCCCGCCCCAGATACTCGATGGCGAGCGCGTCCAGTGCGAAGGAGCGGCGGCCCGGCTTGACCAGGTAGGCGGCGAGCGCGGTGTCCATGGTGACGCCGCCGACGCGCCAGCCGTGCTCGGGCGCGACCCGCATCACGCCCTTGGCGTTGTGCATCACCTTGGGCCGGTCCGCCGCTTCGAGCCAGGCCGCGAAGGCCCGCTCGTCCGCCTCGTCGAGCCGGGTGGGGTCGAACCAGGCCGCGGGCCCTTCCGCCGCGGCGAGGGCGACCTCGCTCACGCTGCCCGTGCCCAGCGTCCAGGTGTCGACCGTGGCCACCCCGAGCGGCTGCTCGCCGTGGGCCGCCAGCCAGGGGGCCAGCTCGCCGGAGGCCAGCACGGCGCCGTCCACCTCGACCCCGGCGGCGGGCGGCGGTGCCTCGCCCTCGGCCGCCCCCGGGTCGACGGCGAGGAGCCGCTCCCGCAGGCTCGGGTTGCGGATCTCCAGCACGTCGAGGACGCCGATGAGCGCCGTACGGTCGTACGCGGCCCGCGCCAGCTCGGCCGGGCCCTTGGGCAGCTCCACGTCGCGGACCATCTCGGTGAGCCGCCGGTTGAGCTTCACGGACTCCAGGTGGTCCCGGAAGTTCTGCCCGGCCTTGCCCTTGACCTCCTCGGCCCGCTCGACCAGCGCGTCGAACGAACCGAACTGGTTGATCCACTTGGTGGCCGTCTTCTCACCGACCCCGGGGATGCCGGGCAGATTGTCGGACGGGTCGCCGCGCAGGGCCGCGAAGTCCGGGTACTGCGCGGGCGTCAGTCCGTACTTCTCGGCGACCTTCTCCGGGGTGAAGCGGGTCAGCTCCGAGACGCCCTTCGTCGGGTAGAGCACCGTCGTGTGCTCGGTGATGAGCTGGAACGAGTCCCGGTCGCCGGTGACGATCAGCACCTCGAATCCGGCCGCCTCCGCCTGGGTGGCGAGCGTCGCGATCACGTCGTCGGCCTCGAAGCCGTCGATCGCGAACCGGTCGGCGCGCATCGCGTCGAGCAGCTCGCCGATCAGCTCGACCTGTCCCTTGAACTCGTCGGGGGTCTTCGACCGGTTCGCCTTGTACTCCGGGAACTCCTCGGAGCGCCAGGTCTTGCGGGAGACGTCGAACGCCACCGCGAAATGCGTGGGCGACTCGTCACGCAAGGTGTTCGCCAGCATCGACGCGAAGCCGTAGATGGCATTGGTCGGCTGCCCCGCCGAGGTCGTGAAATTCTCCACGGGCAGCGCGAAGAACGCCCGGTACGCCAGGGAGTGCCCGTCCATGAGGAGCAGGCGGGGACGGTTGTCTGCGGTCTTCTTCGATGCTGTCTCGGCCACGGCTCCGATCCTGCCACGCCCCACTGACAATCCCGACCGGCCCGGCCCCGGGCCCGGCCCTCCGGCCCCCGTCCCGCACGGCCCCGGCCCCTTTCCCCGCGTCCCTCACCCGCCTTCCCCGCGCCCCTCACCCGCCGTTTGCCGTTACCCCGTGGAATGATCGGAGGCGTACGCGAAGAACCTGCGCACGAGCGAGAGACCCACGCACGAGGGAGTACGCGATGGCGAGCAAGCCGCCCACCGGCGACCCGGTCCAGGACGCCCCCCAGGTCACCCCGCCCAAACACGCGGCGGCCGGCCTCCCCGCCATCGGCCACACCCTGCGCATCGCCCAGCAGCAGATGGGGGTGCGGCGCACCGCGCAGACGCTGCTCAAGGTCAACCAGAAGAACGGCTTCGACTGCCCCGGCTGCGCCTGGCCCGAGGGCGACCACCGGCACACCGCGGAGTTCTGCGAGAACGGCGCCAAGGCGGTCGCGGAGGAGGCCACCCTGCGCCGGGTGACCCCCGAGTTCTTCGCCGCGCACCCCGTCGCCGACCTCGCCACCCGCAGTGGCTACTGGCTCGGCCAGCAGGGCCGGATCACCGAGCCCATGCTGCTCGACCGGGACCCGGAGGGCCGCGCCGCCGACCACTACACCCCGGTGAGCTGGGAGCGCGCCTTCGCGATCATCGCGGAGGAGCTGACGGCGCTCTCCTCCCCGGACGAGGCGCTCTTCTACACCTCGGGACGGACCAGCAACGAGGCCGCGTTCCTGCTCCAGCTCTTCGCGCGCGAGTTCGGTACGAACAACCTGCCCGACTGCTCCAACATGTGCCACGAGTCCTCCGGCTCCGCGCTCTCGGAGACCATCGGCATCGGCAAGGGCAGTGTCTCCCTCGAAGACATGCACCAGGCCGATCTGATCATCGTGGCGGGGCAGAACCCGGGCACCAACCACCCGCGCATGCTCTCCGCCCTGGAGAAGGCGAAGGCCGCCGGCGCGAAGATCATCGCGGTGAACCCGCTGCCCGAGGCCGGCACCGAGCGCTTCAAGAACCCGCAGACGCCGCAGGGCATGCTCAGGGGCGCGGCGCTCGCGGACCTCTTCCTCCAGATCCGGATCGGCGGCGACCAGGCCCTCTTCCGCCTCCTCAACAAGCTGATCCTCGACACTCCCGGCGCCACCGACGAGGCCTTCATCCGGGAACACACCCACGGGTACGAGGAGTTCGCCGAGGCCGCGGGGAAGGCCGAGTGGGAGCAGACGCTCACCGCGACCGGCCTCCGGCGCGACGAGATCGAGGAGGCGCTGGCGCTCGTCCTCGCCTCGGAGCGCACCATCGTCTGCTGGGCCATGGGGCTCACCCAGCACAAGCACTCCGTGCCGACCATCCGCGAGGTCGTCAACTTCCTTCTGCTGCGCGGAAACATCGGCCGGCCCGGCGCCGGGGTCTGCCCGGTGCGCGGTCACTCCAACGTCCAGGGCGACCGCACCATGGGCATCTTCGAGCGGCCCGCGCCCGCCTTCCTCGACGCCCTCGACCGCGAGTTCGGCATCACCTCGCCGCGCCACCACGGGTACGACGTGGTCCGCTCCATCGAGGCGCTCCGCGACGGCAAGGCGAAGGTCTTCTTCGCGATGGGCGGCAACTTCGTCGGCGCCACGCCCGACACGGAGGTCACCGAGGCCGCCATGCGCCGCGCCACGCTGACCGTCCATGTGTCGACGAAGCTCAACCGCTCCCATGTGGTCACCGGGGCGCGCGCCCTGATCCTGCCCACCCTGGGCCGTACCGACAAGGACATCCAGGCGGGCGGGCGGCAGGTCGTCACCGTCGAGGACTCCATGGGGATGGTGCACGCCTCGCGCGGCAACCTGCCGCCCGCCAGTCCCCATCTCCTCTCGGAACCGGCCATCGTCGCGCGCATGGCCCGCGCCACGCTCGGCCCCCGCTCCCTCACCCCGTGGGAGGAGTTCGAGAAGGACTACGCGGCCATCCGGGACCGGATCGCCCGGGTGATCCCCGGCTTCGAGGACTTCAACGCCCGGGTCGCCCACCCCGGCGGCTTCGCGCTCCCCCACGCGCCCCGCGACGAGCGCCGCTTCCCCACCGCCACCGGCAAGGCGAACTTCACCGCCGCGGCCGTCGAGTACCCGAAGCTCCCCGAGGGCCGGCTGCTGCTCCAGACGCTGCGCTCGCACGACCAGTACAACACCACCATCTACGGTCTCGACGACCGTTACCGCGGTATCAAGGGCGGGCGCCGGGTCGTCCTCGTCCACCCGGACGACGCCGCCGAACTCGGGCTGGCCGACGGCTCGTACACGGATCTGGTCAGCGAGTGGACCGACGGTGTGGAGCGGCGGGCCCCCGGCTTCCGGGTCGTCCACTACCCGACAGCGCGGGGGTGCGCCGCCGCGTACTACCCGGAGACCAATGTGCTGGTCCCGCTCGGCGCGACCGCGGACACCAGCAACACCCCGACCAGCAAGTCCGTGATCGTCCGCTTCGAGTAGGCCCGCGGGCCGCCGCCCCGTCCCCGACCAGGGGCGGGGCGGGCCCTAAGCGTTCGCTCAGCCATCTGGTACACAGGCAGGAGCGTGCACACCGCACGCACCGGCGAACGCCGCAGCCGAACGGAGCCTGGCCCATGGGTGAGCAGACCACCGTGAAGTTCTCGCAGGAGACCCTCGACGAGTACGCGGCGCTCGGCGTCGACCTCGACTCCCTCTTCTCCGCCGGACACCTCGGCGCCCGGATGGGCGTCCGGGTCACCGCGGCCACGCCCGAGCGCGTCGTGGGCACCCTGCCCGTCGAGGGCAACACCCAGCCGTACGGGCTCCTCCACGGCGGCGCCTCCGCCGTGCTCGCCGAGACCCTCGGTTCCGTCGGCGCCATGCTGCACGGCGGGCCCACCAAGCTCGCCGTCGGTGTCGACCTCAACTGCACCCACCACCGCGGCGTCCGCTCGGGCCTGGTCACCGGGGTCGCCACCCCCGTCCACCGGGGCCGCTCCACCGCCACGTACGAGATCGTCCTCACCGACGAGCAGGAGCGCCGGGTCTGCACCGCCCGCCTCACCTGCCTCCTGCGCGACGCCCCCGCCCCGGCCCCCGGGGCCGCGGGACCCGCCGGCACCGACGCGCCGCGCTAGGCCCCATCAGCCCCATCAGGTCCCGGCCCGGACCCGACGGCCCCGGCGTGGTCCTGACGGACCTCTTGCCGGGGCCGTACGTACCGCCTAGCGTGCCCCCATGACCTCGGACGGAGGGCGCGGAGCGGGTACGGCGGACGGAGCGGCGGCCGTACGGATCCCGCCCGCCCCGGTGTCGCCGCCGTCCGCGAGGCTCCCCGCCGGTGCGCCGGCCACCCGTACCGTACGCGCCACCTGCCGCGCCGTACCGGCCACGCACCGCGCCGTACGAGCCACCTGCCGCGCCCGGAACGCCCGTCTCGCCCCGGACCGTGCCCGTTCGCGCGCCCGTTCCCGGTACATACGGCAGCCGTCCGCGCCGTCGGCGGCAACGGCGCCGCAACACCCGCGCCCCTCGCCCGTAACCCCGTCCGCACGCCCGGCACCTCCCGGGCACGGTCCGGTGCCGCCTCGCGGCCGTGCCCCGCACCCGAGTTGGACCTCCCGGCACACACCCCGGCCGCCTTCACGCTGCGTAACATCGGCGTGAACGCGGATCCGCCCGTTGCCCGCTCGGAACACCGCGCTGCCCGTTTCCCTCTCCCCCTCCTGCCCGATCGGCTGTCAGCACCAAAAACGTCCCAAGTCCCTTAGCGGAACTGGGAGTTCTCACGATGCGGTCGATTTTTGTTATGCCTGGAACACCCCGATAAGTCCGGAGTGCACCCACCCACTGTTCGCCTCGGCATAACAAGACAGTCACATCCTCATCCCACCGCTCCCCACCTCCTCTACCTGCGTTTAGAGTCACGCCCAGTTACCGCGCCGCCGATATGAGAATCAGCTCAGATGTACGCATGCGTACGCACCGGCGGCTGCTACGGCACCTCAGCAGAGGAGGCCGCGCCAGGGAGAGGACTCAAAGTGCGACAGCGTTCCTTGCTCATGCTCACCACCGTGATCACCACGGGTGCGCTCACCCTCACCGCATGTGGCTCGCGTGACGCGGGCAAGAGCAACAGCGGCAGCGACAAGACCACCGTGGTCATCGGGGTCGACGCGCCGCTCACCGGATCGCTCTCCGCGCTCGGCCAGGGCATCAAGAACTCCGTCGACCTCGCGATCAAGACCGCGAACAAGAACAACGAGGTCCCCGGCATCGAGTTCAAGATCGAGCCCCTCGACGACCAGGCGGTGCCCGCCTCCGGTCAGGCCAACGCCACCAAGCTCGTCGGCGACAAGAACGTCCTCGGCGTCGTCGGCCCGCTGAACTCCGGTGTCGCCCAGTCCATGCAGGGTGTCTTCAACAGCGCCAAGCTGGTCCAGGTCTCCCCCGCCAACACCAACCCCGCCCTCTCCCAGGGCGACAACTGGGGCAAGGGCGACCTGAAGCGCCCGTTCGCCTCGTACTTCCGCACCGCCGCCACCGACGTCGTCCAGGGCAAGTTCGCCGCCCAGTACTACTACAACGACGCCAAGAAGCGGAAGGTCTTCGTCGTCGACGACAAGCAGACCTACGGCGCGGGCCTCTCCGCGATCTTCACCGAGGAGTTCAAGCGCCTCGGCGGCACGGTCGCCGGCACCGACCACGTCACGGTCAAGGAGACCGACTTCTCCGCCACCGCCGACAAGGTCAAGGCGAGCGGCGCCGACTCCGTCTACTTCGGCGGCCAGTACCCCGAGGGCGGCCTCCTCTCCGACCAGATCAAGAAGGCCGGTGCCGCCATCCCCACCATGGGCGGCGACGGCATCTACGACCCGAACTTCATCTCCGCCTCGGGCGAGTCCAACGACGGTGACCTCGCCACCTCCATCGGCTACCCCGTGGAGAAGCTGGACACCGCCAAGCAGTTCATCACGGACTACAAGGCGGGCGGCTACAAGGACCCGTACGGCGCCTACGGCGGCTACTCCTACGACGCCGCCTGGACCATCATCCAGGCCGTCAAGGCCGTCGTCGCCGACAACGACGGCAAGCTCCCCGACGATGCCCGCGCCAAGATCGTCGACGCCACCGGCAAGGTCTCCTTCGACGGTGTGACCGGCAAGGTCGCCTTCGACGAGTACGGGGACACCACGAACAAGCAGCTCACCGTCTACAAGGTCGTCAACGGCGCCTGGACCGACGTCAAGAGCGCCACGTTCGAGGACTGACCCACCGCCACCGCCCCCATACCGACCTATGACCGCGCGAGGGCGCAACAGCGCCCTCGCGCGGCGTCATATCCGACCACGCTCATCGGAGGCCCTGCGGTGAACGAACTGCCGCAACAGCTCGCCAACGGCCTTGCCCTCGGTGCCCTCTACGGCTTGATCGCCATCGGGTACACCATGGTTTACGGCATCGTGCAGCTCATCAACTTCGCCCACGGCGAGATCTTCATGATCGGGGGGTTCGGCGCCCTCACCACGTACACCGTGCTCCCCGACGGGACCTCTCTGGTGGTGGCGATACCCCTCATGATCATCGGTGGTGCCATCGTCGCGGTGGCCGTCGCCACCGCCGCCGAACGCTTCGCCTACCGTCCGCTGCGCGGCGCGCCCCGGCTGGCACCGCTCATCACCGCGATCGGCCTCTCCATCGCCCTTCAGCAGGTCGTCTGGGCCTTCTACCCGGACGCCAAGAAGGCCATCAGCTTCCCCGAGTTCCCCGGCCCGTCCTTCAAGATCACGGAACATCTCTACATCCAGCGCGCCGACGCCTTCCTCTTCGTCCTCGCCCCGCTCTGCATGATCGCCCTCGGCCTCTTCGTCTCCAAGAGCCGCAGCGGTCGCGCCATGCAGGCCACCTCGCAGGACCGGGACACCGCGAAGCTCATGGGCATCAACACCGACCGCATCATCGTGATGGCCTTCGCCATCGGCGCGGCGTTCGCGGCCGTCGCGGCCGTCGCCTACGGATTCGACAAGGGCCAGATCAACTTCGAGATGGGCTTCATCCTCGGGCTCAAGGCCTTCACCGCCGCCGTCCTCGGCGGCATCGGCAACATCTACGGGGCCATGGTCGGCGGAGTCGTCCTCGGTCTCGCCGAGGCCATGTCCATCGCGTACATCGAAAACATCCCCGGGATGCAACAGCTCGGCGGCGGCGCATGGGCCAACGTCTGGGCGTTCGTCCTCCTCATCGTCGTCCTCCTCGTCAGGCCCCAGGGCCTGCTCGGTGAGCGCGTCGCGGATCGGGCGTGAGAGCCATGACCAACACCACCACGGACACCACGGCCCCCGGCGCCACCGCCCCGGGCGACGCCGCCCGGCGCACCACACAGCTCCGCGTCCTCACCCTCGCCGGTGGCGTCGCCACCGTCGCCAGCACCTTCCTCTCCTGGACCTGGACCCCCGAATTCCCCGGCGACCTCACGGTCTACGCCTACCCCGGCGGCCTCCAGCTCCTCACCCTCGCCGCCGGCCTGCTCACCGCGCTCTTCGCGCTCTCCGCGCTCGGCGTCAAGGGCCTCATCTGGCTGACCCCCGCCGGCTCCACCGCGGCGCTCCGGCTCCTCGCCCTCGGCGGGCTGGCCACCACCTGGTTCACCGGGCTGGCGATCGCCGTCGAACTCGGCGGGCTCGTCAACCTCGACCCCGGCGGCTTCGTCGCCCTGGCCGCCACCGTCGTCCCCGTCGTCGGGGCGTTCCTCCTCCCCGACGACACCCGGAAGGCCAGGCGGCCCAAGGAGCTCCCCTCCTGGGCCGAGATCCTGATCATCGTCGCCGTCTTCGCCCTCGGCCTCTCCGTCTTCACCTACGGGATCGACACCGAGTACGCCGAACTCTTCACCGGCTACCTGCTCACGGTCGGCTTCGCCGCCACCGCGCTCTTCAAGTCCGGTCTGATCGCCCGGATCAACGGCCTCACCGCCAAGTACCGGCTGATCGCCGTCACCGCCGCCTTCGTCGCCGCCGCGGCGTTCCCCTTCACCCAGTCCACCGACCAGTTCACCCTGATCGCGGTCAACATCCTGATCTTCGCGACCGTCGCCCTCGGGCTGAACATCGTCGTCGGCCTCGCCGGGCTCCTCGACCTCGGATACGTGGCCTTCCTCGGCGTCGGCGCCTACACGGCCGCCCTCGTCTCCGGAACCACGGCCTCCGTCTTCGACATCCACTTCCCGTTCTGGGCCGCCGTCCTCACCGGCGCCGTGGTCTCCCTGATCTTCGGCGTCGTCATCGGCGCGCCCACCCTGCGGCTGCGCGGCGACTACCTCGCCATCGTCACCCTCGGCTTCGGGGAGATCTTCCGTATCGCGGTCGGCAACCTCGACGGCGTCTCGGGGCCGCGCATCACCAACGGCCCCAACGGTGTGCCGAACATCCCCGACCTGGAATTCTTCGGGTACAACTTCGGCGAGTCCCACACCGTCCTCGGCTTCGAGCTCGGCGCCTACGCCAACTACTACCTGCTGATGCTGCTCGCCATGATCCTCGTGGTGGTCGTCTTCAGCCGGGCCGGGGACTCCCGTATCGGACGCGCCTGGGTCGCCATCCGCGAGGACGAGACCGCCGCCACCGCCATGGGCATCAACGGCTTCCGCGTCAAGCTCATCGCCTTCGCCCTCGGCGCCACCCTGGCCGGTCTCGCCGGCACCGTACAGGCGCATGTCCAGCACACCGTCGTCCCCGAGATGTACGTGTTCGCCGGGCCCGTGCCGCCCAACTCGGCCTTCCTCCTCGCCGCCGTCATCCTCGGCGGCATGGGCACCATCACCGGGCCCCTCATCGGCGCCTCGCTGCTCTACCTGATCCCCGCCAAGCTCCAGTTCCTCCAGGACTACCAGCTCCTCGGCTTCGGGATCGCGCTCATCCTCCTCATGCGCTTCCGCCCCGAGGGCCTCATCGCCAACCGGCGCGCGCAGCTCGAATTCCACGAGGCCGACGAGGCGGGCGCACCCAACGACACCACTGGCACGCCCACCGGCGTCACCAAGGCGGGGGCGTGAACACCATGACCACCTCGACAGCCACCCGTGTCCTCGACGCCAGCGGCGTCACCATGCGCTTCGGCGGCCTCACCGCCGTACGGAACGTGGACCTCCACGTCGACGCCGGGGAGATCGTCGGGCTCATCGGCCCCAACGGCGCCGGGAAGACCACCTTCTTCAACTGCCTCACCGGGCTGTACGTGCCGACCGAGGGCACCGTCAGCTACAAGGGCACGGTCCTCCCGCCCAAGCCGCACCTCGTCACCAACGCGGGCATCGCCCGTACCTTCCAGAACATCCGGCTCTTCGCCAACATGACCGTCCTGGAGAACGTCCTCGTCGGGCGCCACACCCGCACCAAGGAAGGGCTCTGGTCCGCGCTGCTGCGCGGCCCGGGCTTCAAGCGGGCCGAGGCCGCGTCCCACGAGCGGGCCATGGAACTCCTCGGGTTCATCGGCCTCACCCACAAGGCCGACCACCTCGCCCGTAACCTCCCCTACGGCGAGCAGCGGAAGCTCGAAATCGCCCGCGCCCTCGCCGCCGAGCCCGGGCTCCTCCTGCTGGACGAGCCCACCGCCGGCATGAACCCCCAGGAGACCCGGGTCACCGAAGAACTCATCTTCGCCATCCGGGCCCAGGGCATCGCCGTCCTCGTCATCGAGCACGACATGCGGTTCATCTTCAACCTCTGCGACCGCGTCGCCTGTCTCGTCCAGGGCGAGAAGCTCGTCGAGGGCACCGCCGCCGCCGTCCAGGGCGACGAGCGGGTCGTCGCCGCCTACCTCGGCACGCCCTTCGAGGGCGCCCCCGGGGCGGAGGAGGTCGCGGCCGTCGAGGCGGCGGAGGCCGCCGCCGACGCGGCACACACCCCCGGCGACGCCGGCGGTACGGGCACCACGGGCACCACCGGCACGGAAGGGGACGCGAAGTGACGGCACTTCTGGAGGTCGAAGACCTCACCGTCGCCTACGGCAAGATCGAGGCCGTCAAGGGCATCTCCTTCACCGTCGAAGCCGGTCAGATCGTCACCCTCATCGGCACCAACGGGGCCGGCAAGACCACCACGCTGCGCACCCTCTCCGGGCTCCTCAAGCCCGCCGGCGGGCGCGTCGTCTTCGACGGCAAGCCGCTCAACAGCGTCCCCGCGCACAAGATCGTCGCCCTCGGACTCGCCCACTCCCCCGAGGGCCGGCATATCTTCCCCCGCCTCACCATCACGGAGAACCTCCAGCTCGGAGCCTTCCTCCGGACCGACAAGGCGGGCATCGAGAAGGACATCCAGCGCGCCTACGACCTCTTCCCCATCCTGGGCGAACGGCGGAAGCAGGCGGCGGGCACCCTCTCCGGCGGGGAGCAGCAGATGCTCGCCATGGGCCGCGCCCTGATGTCCCAGCCCAAGCTGCTGATGCTGGACGAGCCGTCGATGGGCCTCTCCCCGATCATGATGCAGAAGATCATGGAGACCATCGTGGAGCTGAAGTCCCAGGGCACCACGATCCTGCTCGTCGAACAGAACGCCCAGGCCGCGCTCTCCCTCGCCGACCAGGGGCATGTCATGGAGATCGGCAAGATCGTCCTCTCCGGGACGGGCGACTCCCTGCTCCACGACGAGTCCGTCCGCAAGGCCTACCTCGGCGAGGACTGACGTCCGGCCGGCCGCACGGCGGTACGTGCGGGAGGGCCCGCCCCCTGGATCTCACCGATCCGGGGGCGGGCCCTCCCGCAGGTCCAGGGTGTCGTACAGGGGTACGGGCTACTGCCCCTTCCCCGACTTCTTCTCCGCCGCGTCCTCGATGACCGCCTCCGCCACCTGCTGCATGGACATCCGGCGGTCCATCGACGTCTTCTGGATCCACCGGAACGCCGCCGGCTCCGTCAGCCCGTACTGCGTCTGGAGCACCGACTTCGCCCGGTCCACCAGCTTCCGGGTCTCCAGCCGTACGGTCAGATCGGCGACCTCGCGCTCCAGCGTCCGCAGCTCCGTGAAGCGCGACACCGCCATCTCGATGGCCGGCACCACATCGCTCTTGCTGAACGGCTTCACCAGATACGCCATCGCCCCGGCGTCCCGCGCCCGCTCCACCAGGTCCCGCTGGGAGAACGCGGTCAGCATCAGCACCGGCGCGATCGACTCCTCCGCGATCCTCTCGGCCGCCGAGATCCCGTCGAGCACCGGCATCTTCACGTCCAGGATCACCAGATCCGGCCGGTGTTCCCGGGCCAGCGCCACCGCCTGCTCCCCGTCCCCGGCCTCACCGACGACGGAGTACCCCTCCTCCTCCAGCATCTCTTTGAGATCGAGCCGGATCAGGGCCTCGTCCTCGGCGATGACGACACGCGTCGTCAACGGCGGAACATGCGACTTGTCGTCATCGTCGACGGGCTGTGGCGTCTCGGGGGCGGTCACGGGGGCTCCTCGTTCCAGACAGGATGCTGCTCCCCATGAGCCTACCGAGCTGGGGTATTGTGGTCATGCAGCGGGTCTGGCAAGACCTTCGATTCTGCGAGCCCCGGTAGCCCAATCGGCAGCAGGCAGTGCTCTCAAACAGCATACAGTGTGGGTTCGAATCCCACCCGGGGCACTTTTCCTTGTATTCCAAGGCCACGGCAGATCTCGCGTCCACCGCTTGATCCCGTGGCCTTCGGCGTTCCCCCGGCGGCCGGCCCGGTCATGTCGGAGGGCTCCCTCCGCGTTCAGGCGGTGAGGTCGGGCGGGGTCATGGTGAAGCGGGCGTTCACCTGTGCGTACACGGTCTGGCGCTGTGGTTCGAGGTCGAGCGCCGGGGCGGCCTCCGCGCCACCGGCGCCGCCGAACGGGACGCTGCGCATGGCTCCCCCGGGCGCGGCGGGCATGCCGTACCCCCCGCTGCCCTCGGCTCCGATGTCGGCCAGCTCGACCAGGGCGTCGAGACGGGCCCCCAGGGCCTCGGCGTACTCACGGGCCCGCTGGACGGCTTCGCGTACGGCCTGCCGGCGTGCGGTGCCCCGGGCCGGGGAGTCGGGGCGCAGGGACCACCAGGGTCCGGAGACGGAGGCGAGGTCGAGGTCGGCGATACGGGTGGTGAGCTCGCCCAGGGCGGTGAAGTCGGCGAGCTCGACGGTGAGATGGACCCGGCCGTAGTACGCCCGGACGCGCTCGCCCCGGCCGTACTTGGTGAGTTCGGGGGTGATGGAGAAGGCCCCGGTCTCCAGCTTCTCGACGGCGTCCCCGTAACTCTTGACCAGGTCGAGGACGTACGCGTTGCGCCGGGTGAGGTCGTCCAGGGCGGTGCGGCGGTCGGTGCCCCGGGCGCCGACGGTGACGGAGATACGGGCGATCTCCGGATCGACTTCGAGCCGGGCTTCGCCCCGGACGGCGACCCGGGGTGTCTCGGGCGTGCCGTAGGGCGGCGTGGGGGCGGAGGTGCCGGGGGTGTCGGCGTCGAAGGTCATGAGGGGCGGCTCCTCGGTCGGTCGGCTGGAGACCACTCTCGCATCCCGGTCCGACAACGGGCCCCAGAAGGGGGCTCGGGAAGGGGCTTCGGGAGAGATCTCCGGCGGGGGACCTCGGCAGGGGGCGCCGGGATGAGGCCCGACTGCCGGTGGTCATCTGATCGCAACCCTCCGGGGGTGTTGCGGTGAGGTGGTTCTGGGCCAGAATCTACGCGCGTTGTGCAATGGATCGAGGGAGTAGAGATGCCGCTGAACCGTAGGACGCTTCTGGGCAGCGCGGCTGTCGCCGGGGCGGGTGCGGCGCTGGCCGCCGCGGGCACGACCCCGGCGGTGGCCGCGGGTCAGGGTGGTCCGGGCCGGGGTGCCACTCATGGACGGCCGCAGAGGCGGTACGCGTTCACGGTGATGGGGACGACGGACCTGCACGGGAACGTCTTCAACTGGGACTACTTCACGGACAAGGAGTTCGACGACGCGGCCCACAACGACGTGGGGCTGGCGAAGATCTCGACGCTGGTCGAGCAGGTCCGCAAGGAGAAGGGCCGCCACAACACGCTGCTGATCGACGCGGGCGACACGATCCAGGGCACGCAGCTTTCGTACTACTACGCGAAGGTCGACCCGATCACGGCGAAGCGCGGCCCGGTCCACCCGATGGCCCAGGCGATGAACGCGATCGGCTATGACGCGGCGGCGCTGGGCAACCACGAGTTCAACTACGGCATCCCGGTGCTCCGGAAGTTCGAGGAGCAGGCGCGCTTCCCCCTCCTCGGCGCCAACGCGCTGGACGCCAAGACGCTCCGGCCGGCCTTCCCCCCGTACGTCATCAAGAAGCTCCGCACCCCGGGCGGCCCCGATGTCCGCGTGGCGGTCCTGGGGCTGACGAACCCGGGCATCGCGATCTGGGACAAGGCCAATGTGCAGGGGAAGATGACCTTCCCGGGCCTGGAGGAGCAGGCGGCGAAGTGGGTGCCCAAGCTCCGTTCGATGGGTGCGGACGTGGTGATCGTCTCGGCCCACTCGGGGTCGGACGGTTCGTCGTCGTACGGGGACCAGCTCCCCTATGTGGAGAACGCGGCCGGTCTGGTGGCGGAGCAGGTGCCGGGGATCGACGCGATCCTGGTCGGCCACGCGCATGTGGAGATCCCGGAGCGCCGGGTCGTCAACAAGAAGACCGGCAAGGACGTGGTGCTCTCCGAGCCGCTGAAGTGGGGGCAGCGGCTGACGCTCTTCGACTTCGAGCTGGTGTGGGAGCGCGGCTCCTGGTCGGTCGAGCGGGTCTCGTCGAAGGTGCTGAACTCCAACACCGTCGAGGAGGACAAGAAGATCACGCGCCTGTTGACGGATGAGCACCGCAAGGTCGTCGCGTACGTCAACGAGGTGATCGGTACGTCGACGGTGGCGATGACCACGGCGGACGCGCCGTGGAAGGACGAGCCGATCATCGACCTGATCAACCATGTGCAGGCGGAGACGGTGAAGGCGGCGCTGGCGGGCGGCGCGTACGCGGCGCTGCCGGTGCTCTCGCAGGCGTCCTGTTTCTCGCGTACGGCGGGGATCCCGGCGGGCAAGGTGACCATCAAGGACGCGGCGGGCCTCTACCCGTTCGAGAACACGCTGGAGGCGCGGCTGGTGACGGGCGCGCAGATCCGGGAGTACCTGGAGTACTCGGCGCGGTACTACGTACAGACGGCCGCGGGCGGCCCGGTGGACACGTCGAAGCTGACGAACGCGGGGAACACCCCGGACTACAACTACGACGTCGTGTCGGGGTTGACGTACGAGATCGACATCGCGAAGCCCGCGGGGTCGCGTATCGCCAACCTCCTCTTCCAGGGCAAGGCGCTGGACCCGGCGGCGCAGTTCGTGCTCGCGGTGAACAACTACCGGGCGAGCGGGGGCGGCAACTTCCCGCATGTGCCCGGGGCGCAGCAGATCTGGTCGAACTCGGAGGAGATCCGGAACACGATCATCACCTGGGTGAAGAGCGCGGGGACGGTGGACCCGGCGGACTTCGCGTCGGTCGACTGGAAGCTGACGCGGGACGGCACCCCGGTGTTCTGATCCGCCGCACCGTGAGGGGGCGGGGCGCCGGGCCGCACGATGCGGTACGGCGCCCCGCCCCCTCTCCGGCTCTTCGCTCTCGGCGGGCCTGGTCTCGGCGGACGTGGCTCAGCGGACGTGGCTCAGCGGACGTCAGCGGACCTCGATGAGCGGGACCATCCCCCTCGGCGCGGGCACCGTGGGCGTCCGGTGGCGGTCGTCGAGGCCGAAGGTGGTGAAGGCGGTGCGCCGGGGCAGCGGATAGGGCTCGGTGCCGGTGTGCTGCCGCATGAGGTGATTGAGGATGGTGGCGCTGCGCCAGGCGGCGAGCCCGAGATCGGGGGCGCCGACGCCGTGCGTGTGGCGTTCCGCGTTCTGCACGTACGCGGAGCCGGTGACGGACGGGTCGAGGACGAGCCGGTGGTGGGCGTCGATCCGGGGCCGCCCGGAGGCGTCGCGGCGCATGTACGGGTCGAGCCCGGCCAGGATGCGGTCGAGCGGCCGTTCGCGGTAGCCGGTGGCGAGGACGATGGCGTCGGTGGTGAGCCGGGAGCGGCTGGCCTGGCGGCTGTGTTCGAGGTGGAGTTCGAGCCGGTTGGTGGAGACGCGCCCGGCGGTGCGGACATGGACGCCGGGGGTGAGGACGGCGTCCGGCCAGCCGCCGTGCAGGGTGCGGCGGTACAACTCGTCGTGGATGGCGGCGATGGTCTCCTGGCCGATGCCCTTGTGGAGCTGCCATTGGGTGGGGAGGAGTTCGTCCCGGGTGCGCTCGGGGAGCGCGTGGAAGTAGCGGGTGTAGTCGGGGGTGAACTGTTCGAGCCCCAGCTTCGAGTACTCCATCGGGGTGAACGCCTCGGTACGGGCGAGCCAGTGGATCTTCTCCGCGCCGGCGGGGCGGTGGCGGAGCAGGTCGAGGAAGACCTCGGCCCCGGACTGCCCCGAGCCGATGACGGTGATGTGCCCGGCGGTGAGGAGGCGTTCCCGCTGGTCGAGGTAGTGGGCCGAGTGCACGACGGGGATGGTGGGGTCCTCGGCGAGCGGCCTCAGGGGGGCGGGGACGTACGGCTCCGTACCGATGCCGAGGGCGATGTTACGGGTGTGGGCACGCCCCAGCGCTTCGGCTTCGCCGTCGGCCCCGAGCTGGGTGAAGTCGACTTCGAAGAGGTCGCGTTCGCTGTTCCAGCGGACGGCGTCGACCTGGTGGCCGAAGTGGAGGGTGGGGAGCTGTTCGCTGACCCAGCGGCAGTAGGCGTCGTATTCGGCGCGCTGGATGTGGAAGCGCTCGGCGAAGTAGAAGGGGAAGAGCCGGTCCCGGTTCCTGAGGTAGCTGAGGAAGGACCACGGGTTGGCGGGGTCGGCGAGGGTGACCAGGTCCGCGAGGAAGGGGACTTGGAGGGTGGTGCCGTCAATGAGGATGCCGGGGTGCCACCGGAAGGAGTGGTTCTGGTCGAAGAAGGCGACGGCGAGAGCCCCCATGCCGCCACTCCCCCCGCTCCCCGCGCTTCCCCCGCTCCCCGCACCTCCCGCACTCCCTTCCCCTTGCTTGTCCCCCCGTGGGGGAAGGCGGTCCGCGAGGGCGGCGAGGGAGAGATTGAAGGGGCCGATGCCGATGCCCACCAGGTCGTGGGGGTGGGCGAGGTCGATGGGGTGGGCGGTCATCGGCGTGTGCTGCCTTCCACGAGTGCTGCCACGAGCGGTGGTTTCCGGCAGGCACAACGAGGCGCGGCGGCCCGGGGTAGCGGCACGCGAGGGCCCGGTCGCCGAAAAGGCTGAAAAACACTCTGGAGTCCGGATCGGGGTACGGGCCCGGCCGCCCGGTTCGGGCCCCGGCCCCGGGCGGCCGGGGCCCGAACCGGGCCCCGGCTCCAGCACTCCCCCTACGACGTACGAACGCGCAGCGCGCGCTCCAGATCGTCCAGTTGATCGACGAGTTTGCGGCGCAGGGCAGGCGTGATCTCCGTACCGGCGAGGAAGTCCCTGCCGAGGCGGAGCGCTTCCTCGTCGACGGCGTGGCGCGGGAAGGCGTGCCGTCCGGCCGCCGTGGCGATGGCGGGGCCGCGGCGGGCGGCGAGGGCGGTGGCCGCCGGGTAGTAGCGGGGCACGTACTCCCCTACGAGGTCGGCCTGTTCGGGGTGGAAGAAGCCGTCGGCGGTGGCGATGAAGAGGGAGTTGGAGAGTTCGTCGCCGTCGAAGAGCCGGGCCCAGGCCTCGGCCTTGGCCGCGGGGTCGGGGAGCGCGGCGCGGCAGCGGGCGGCGCCCTCCTCGCCGGTGGCGCTGCGGTCGCGGTCGCGTTCGGCGTCGATGGCGGCGGTGTCGACGGCGCCGAGGACGGCGAGCCGGGTGAGGATGCGCCAGCGCAGCTCGGGGTCGAGTTCGGGCCCGCCGGGGACGGCGTCGGCGGCGAGCCAGTCCTGGATGGCGTCGGGCTGGGTGGCGGTGTCGATGAAGCGGCGTACGGCGGTGAGGCGGATCCCGGAGGCCTCGCCGCCCTCGGTGCGGCGGAGGAGGTCCCGGCAGAGGTCGGTGAGGGTGGCGAGGGCGGCCGGGCGCTGCTCCGGGGTGAGGAACTGGCGGGTGATCTGGTCGGTGGCGAAGAGGAGGACGCCTTCGGTGAGGGCGATGTCGGTCTCGTACGGGAGGTGGGTGCGGGCGGCGTCGAGGAACGCGGTGGGGGCGAGTTCGCCGTCGCGGACCAGGTCCCGGGCGGCGTTCCAGACGACACTGCGGCTGAGGGGGTCGGGGAGGCCGGCGAGGGTGGTGAGGGCGGTGTGCCAGGAGGCGGGGTCGAGGCGGATCTTGGCGTAGGTGTGGTCGCCGTCGTTGAGGAGGACGAGCGCGGGCCTGCGGCCGGGAAGGGTGAGCGGCTCGCTGAGCGGCACGTCGGCATCGAAGCGGTCACGCGGGACGAGCCGGCCGGGTCCGGCCGAGTCGGCGGAGTCGGCGGAGTCGGCGGGACCGATGTCGTACGTACCGACGGTGAGCCGGTGCGGCCGGCTGCCCTGCCGGTCGACGGCGAGGGTCCATTCGGTGGCGCGGGCGGTGACGCGGGCGGTGAGGGTGTCGACGCCGGTGGTACGGAGCCACTGCTCGGCCCAGGTGTGGACGTCGCGGTCGGTGGTGTGGGCGAGGGAGTCGATGAAGTCGGCGAGGGTGGCGTTGGCGAACTTGTGGCGGGCGAAGTGGGTGTTGATCCCGGCCAGGAAGTCCTTCTCGCCGAGCCAGGCGACAAGTTGGCGGAGTGCGGAGGCGCCCTTGGCGTAGGAGATGCCGTCGAAGTTGAGGAGCGCGGCGGCGGTGTCGGGCACGGCGTCGGGGGCGGGCGCGACGGGGTGGGTCGAGGGCCGCTGGTCGGCGTCGTATCCCCACCCTTTCCGCCAGATACCGAAGTCGACCCAGGTGTCCGTGAAGGAGGTCGCCTCGGTGAGCGTCTGGTACCCCATGTACTCGGCGAAGGACTCGTTGAGCCAGATGTCGTCCCACCAGGTGAGCGTGACGAGATCGCCGAACCACATGTGGGCCATCTCGTGGGCGACGACCATGGCGCGGGTCTGGCGCTCGTTGTCGGTGACGGCGGAGCGGTAGACGTACTCGTCGCGGAAGGTGACGAGCCCGGGGTTCTCCATGGCGCCCGCGTTGAACTCGGGGACGAAGAGCTGGTCGTACGAGTCGAAGGGGTACGGCTCCTCGAACTTCTCGTGGTACCGGTCGAAGCAGGCGCGGGTGACCTCGAAGAGTTCGCCCGTGTCGGCGTCGAGGTACGGCGCGAGCGATCGCCGGCAGTGCAGCCCGAAGGGGAGCCCGGCATGCTCGGTACGGACGGAGTGCCAGGGCCCGGCGGCGACGGCGACCAGGTAGGTGGGAAGCAGCGGAGTCGTAGCAAGGCTCCACCGAACACCACCGCCCTCTCCCTCGTCTCCCTCCCGCACCGAGACACCATTGCCCAGCACACTCCACCCGTCGGGCGCGGTGACGGTCACCTCGAAGACGGCCTTCAGGTCGGGCTGGTCGAAGGCGGCGAAGACGCGCTGGACGTCCTCCATGAAGAGCTGGGTGTAGACATACGTCTCACCGTCCTCCGGGTCGGTGAACCGGTGCATGCCCTCCCCGGTACGGGAGTACCGCATGGCGGCATCGACCCGCAGCTCATGCGCGCCCGCGTCGAGCCCGCGCAGCGCCAGCCGGTTCCCGTCGAGCGCCCCCGGATCGAGGCCGACGCCGTCGAGGGTGACGGAGCGCAGCACGGCGGGCTTCAACTCGACAAAGGTGTCCCCCGCCGCGCGGGCCGTGAACCGGATGACGGTGGTGGAGTCGAAGGTCTCCTCGCCGGTGGTCAGGTCGAGGGCGACGGTGTACCGCTGGACATCGAGGAGCCGGGCTCGGGTCTGCGCTTCATCGCGCGTCAGTACGGACATGCGCCCATGCTGCCCGATACGCCCTCCCCCGCACACCAGCACACATTGCGCTGAGAGCGCACGCGTCAGGGGCCGTCAAGGGAGCTGGGGTGCGTCGCCGCGGGATTCGTCGGTGCGGGATTCGTCGGCGATGGTTTCGTGGTGGCGGATGACCTCGGCGATGATGAAGTTCAGCAGCTTCTCGGCGAAGGCGGGGTCGAGGCGGGCGCTTTCGGCCAGTTGGCGGAGGCGGGTGATCTGGCGGGATTCCCGGGCCGGGTCGGCCGGGGGGAGGTGGTGGGCGGCTTTGAGGTGGCCTACTTGCTGGGTGCATTTGAAGCGTTCGGCGAGCATGTGCACGACGGCGGCGTCGATGTTGTCGATGGACTCGCGCAGACGGGTCAGTTCGGCCTGCACGGAGGCGTCGACGGGGCGTGCGGGGGTGGAGCCGGGGCCGGGGGTGCTCGTGGTCATGGTCCGGGAGCTTAGGGCCTGTCGGGGTTCGTACCGTCCGGTTGGTCAGGATGCGGGACGGTTGTGGGGGCCGGGTGGCCCGGGCGGCTCTGCTGTTGCCGGAAGCGTACGGGCGCGACGCCGACGCGGCGGGTGAAGAGCCGGGAGAAGTAGGCGGGGTCGTCGTAGCCGACGCGGCGGGCGACGGCCGCGACCGGGAGTTCCGTGGCGACCAGGAGTTCCTTGGCGTGGGCGAGGCGGATGCCCAGCAGGTAGTCCTTGGGGCTCCGCCCGGAGGCGCGGCGTACGGCGGCGCGCAGGGCGGCCGGGGTCATGGCGTGGCGCGCGGCGTGCTCGGCGACGGTGAGGGGGCGGCAGGCGTCGCGGGCCAGGGCCTGGAGTACGGGGTCCCCCTCGGCGTCGGTGTCGGCGCGGGCGCGGCGGAGCGCGACGAGGAGTTCGTGGACGGCGGCCCCGGTCTCCACTTCGAGGAGCGGGTTGCCGTGGCGGGCGGCGCGGGCGATCCGGGCGACGGCGGCGCGGGCGTCGGTGGCGTCGGCGAGGGGGACGACGGGGCGGTCGGGTTCGATGTAGCCGAGTTCGGTGTACGTGGCCGTGGCGGGCCCGGTGAAGTCGACGAAGCTCTCGTCCCAGCCGCCCCGCGGGTCGGGCCCGTAGTGGTGGGGGACGCCGGGGGTGAGCCAGAGCAGGGCGGGCGCGGTGACGGTGGTGCGCCGGCCGTCGGGCGAGCGGTACCAGCCGCTGCCGGCGCTGATGACGACGGCGACATGGTGGTCGAGGGTGCGGGGCCCGACGACGGGGATGTCGCCCTGCTGGAGTCCCACGCCGAGGCAGACGAGCCCGAGGCCGTGGTGGACGGGTCCGGGGCTGAAGAACCGCATCCAGGTGTGGTAGCCGCCGGCCGTCCCCCCGCTCCCCGGCCTCGGCGGCCCCGCTTCATCGGCCTCTCGCCGCATCGGCTCCCTCGTTCCGTCCAATGAGTGGTGATCTTTGTCCATGGACCCTCCGGCCGCCAGTGGGAAGGGTGGGTGGGAGACCTCGGCGGATGGGTGCGCGAGGACGACGACCGGAGAGGACGGGGTTCAGGGTATGGAAACGGGCTTGGGTGACGCGGCGGGGTTTCGGGTGGGGAGCGAGCACTTCGAGGTGGACGGGCGTCCGGTGCGGGTGCTCGCCGGGGCGCTGCACTACTTCCGGGTGCACGAGGAGCAGTGGGCGCACCGGCTGGGGATGCTGCGGGCGATGGGCCTCAACACGGTGGAGACGTACGTTCCGTGGAACCTGCACGAGCCGGAGCCGGGCCGGTTCCATGACGTGGCCGCGCTCGGCCGGTTCCTGGACGCGGCGCACGCGGCCGGGCTGTGGGCGATCGTACGCCCGGGTCCGTACATCTGCGGGGAGTGGGAGAACGGCGGGCTGCCGCACTGGCTGACGGGGCCGCTGGGGGCGCGGGTGCGGACCCGGGACGCGGAGTTCCTGGCGGCGGTGGAGCGCTGGTACCGGGAGCTGCTGCCGCAGGTCGCCGCGCGGGAGTTCGGCCGGGGCGGCCCGGTGATCCTGGTGCAGGTGGAGAACGAGTACGGGAGTTACGGCACCGACCGGGTCTATCTGGAGCGGCTCACCGAGCTGACGCGGGCGTGCGGCATCACGGCGGAGCTCTGCACCTCGGACGGCCCGGAGGAGTACATGCTGACCGGCGGCCTGATCCCGGGGGTGCTGGCCACGGTGAACTTCGGCTCGGGGGCGCGCACCGCCTTCGAGACCCTCCGCCGGTACCGTCCGCACGGGCCGCTGATGTGCATGGAGTTCTGGTGCGGCTGGTTCGAGTACTGGGGCGGGAAGCCGGCCGTACGGGACGCGGCGGACGCGGCCGGGGCGCTCCGGGAGATCCTGGCGGCGGGGGCCTCCGTCAGCCTGTACATGGCGCACGGCGGGACGAACTTCGCGGGGTGGGCCGGGGCCAACCGGGCCGGTGAGATGAAGGACGGCGCGCTGGAGGCGGATGTCACGTCGTACGACTACGACGCGCCGATCGACGAGATGGGCCGGCCGACGGAGAAGTTCTGGGCCTTCCGGGAGGTGCTGGCCGGGTTCCAGGAGGGGTCCGGGCCGCTGCCCGAGGTGCCCGCGGAGTGGCCGGTTCTCGGCGCTCCGGTGACGGCGGAGCTCAGCGGGTGGGCGCCGCTGGACGCGGTGGTGGAGGCGGTGGGCGGCCCGGAGACGGAGAGCGCGCTGCCGCCGACCTTCGAGGAGCTGGGGGTGGACCGGGGTCTGGTCCGCTACCAGGTCGGCATCCCGGGCGAACGCCCGCCGTACCCCCTGACGCTGGCCGGACTCCGGGACCTCGCGGTCGTGTACGTGAACGGGGTACGGGCCCAGGCGGGCGCCCTGGGCGACGGGGCGCCGGAGCTGGTGGAGCCGGTGGCGGGGCCCGCGTCGGTGGAGATCTGGGTGGAGTCGCTGGGCCGGGTCAACTACGGGCCGCTGACGGGCGAGCCGAAGGGCATCACGGGCGGGATCCTGCACCACCGCCAGTATCTGCACGGGGTACGGGCGCGAGGCGTACGGCTGGACGCCTTCGACGACGCGGCGGCGGTGGCCCGGATCCCGTTCCGGCCCGCCGGGGAGGGGCTGGCGGCCCAGGAGCGTCCCGAGGAGGGCGGGAAGGGGCGGCGCGGGCTCTACCGGGCGTCGTTCACGGTGGCGGGCGCGGGGGACGCGCGGCTGACGCTGCCGTCGTGGACCCGGGGGTTCGTGTGGGTGAACGGCTTCTGCCTGGGCCGGTACTGGTCGGTGGGGCCGCAGGAGTCGCTGTACGTACCGGGTCCGGTGCTGCGGGAAGGGGCCAACGAGGTGTGGGTCCTGGAGCTGGACGGGGCGGGCGCTCCGGCCGTACGGCTCGCGTAGCCGGACCGGCGCTCGCAGCCGGATCGGCTTGTGCGGGCGGACCGGCGCGCGCAGCCCGCGTACGTACGAGGAGGGGGCGTGCCCCGGGCCGGATGTCGGCCCGGGGCACGCCCCTCGCGTTCTGCGCGCTGCTTCGGCGCTCCCGCGCCGCCGCGCGCCCGCTACAGCGTCGCCGCCGCCGAGGCGATCTGCGAGGCGAAGGTCGAGACCTTGGTGTAGACACCGGGGTACCCGGGCCGGGCGCAGCCGTTGCCCCAGCTCACGATGCCGACCTGGATGTACGCGCCGCTGCTGTCGGTACGGAACATCGGGCCGCCCGAGTCGCCCTGGCAGGTGTCGGTGCCGCCGCTCGCGTAACCGGCGCAGATCTCCTCGCTGGTGATGACCTCGCCACCGTACGAGGCGTTGCAGCTCGCGTCGGAGACGTGCGGGACGGTCGCCTTGAGGAGGTAGCGCTGCTGGGCGCCGCCCTCGGTGGCCGCGCCCCAGCCCGCGACGGTGAAGTTGCCGGTGTTGTACTGGGTGGTGGTGGCGATCTTCAGGGTGGCCAGGTTGTTGATCGGCGAGGCCAGCTTGATGAGCGCCCAGTCCTTGCCCGCGCCGTTGTAGCCGGGGGCCTGGAGCACCTTGGTCGACTTGACCGAGATGGCGCTGCTGCTCTGGAGGTCCACGACGCCCGCCGTGGCGGTGATGCTCGTGTTGTTGCCGGACCCGCTCACACAGTGGGCGGCGGTCAGCACGATGGTGGGCGAGTAGAGCGCGCCGCCACAGCCCATGGAGAGCCGGACCATGAAGGGGAATTCCCCCTGGGCGGCGCGGGTGCCGCCGACGACCGGCGGGGCGGCGAGGGGGCCCGCGGACTCGGCCGAGAGCTGCGCCGGCAGCGGGGCGGCCGAGGCGGAGGCGGGCTGGAGGCTGATGGCGGCGAGCGCGACGGCTCCGACGGCGGCGAATCTCTTCAGGGCACCGAGAATGCTCAACGGTCTGCCTTTCGTGGGGGAGGCATACGGGGTGGTACGTGGGGGTGGTGCGTCGTGCGTGGCACGTGGTGCGGAGGTGGTGCGTGGTGGTGGTGCGTGGAGGTGGTGCGCGCCCTGGGCCCGGGTCGACGCGCGTCACATGGTCCACAGCGCGCTGACATGAGCCCAACAAAAAAGCGTGAGCCCGATTATTCGGAGATCATCGCCCGGCCCACAAGAACCCTGTTCCGGCCACCCGAAGCGACCAGATTCCAGCCAACATCCGATGATCGGACAATCACTCGGTCACCGGTACGCGCAGGACGGCCCCCGCGCCCGCCCCGTGGCCGCCGTACAGTTGACGGAGTGTGGACAGGGGGAAGGGCCGGAAGGCGCGGAAGGGGCCGGAGGACGTGAGCAACGGCGGCGGCGAGGTCGTCCACGGCTATCCGCATCTCGACACGGCGCGGGCCGCGATCACCGCGCTCTACCACCGGCTCTCGGCCGACGGGGTACGGGCGTACGACACCAGCGTGGCACCGGCCGACGTCGCCTTCTCCGATCTGGACGACCTCCATCTGGGCACCCAGCGGGTGGCCCACGCGCTGGTGCGGCAGCTCCGGCTGCCGGACGCGCGGATGATCGTGAGTTTCCGGGAGATGACGCACGCGGCCCATGTGGAACTGACGGCGGGCCCCGAGTACTTCATCGAGCTGAACAACCGGTTCCGTACCCACCGCAGGGACATCGGCGCCGCGCTCGCCCACGAGATCACCCATGTCCTGCTCCACCGGCTCGGCCTGACCTTCCCCGGCACCCGGGACAACGAGATCCTGACCGACACGGCCACCACCTATCTGGGCGCGGGGTGGCTGCTGCTCGACGCGTACCGCGAGGACCGCGACTCCAGCCAGAAGCTCGGCTATCTGACCCCGGAGGAGTTCGGCTACGTCCTGGCCAAGCGCGCTGCGGTGTTCGACGAGGACCCGCGGATCTGGTTCACCAGCCCGCAGGCGTACACCGCGTATACGAAGGGCAGCGTGCGGGCCGAGCGCGACGAGCGCCGGCCGCCGCTGACGACGGCCGGCTGGACGGGGCGGCACCGGTACGCCAAGGACCGCCGCCGCGCCCTCGAAGAACCGGGCGCCGCCCCCGACCCGGCGGTGCCGTACTCCTTCGAGACGCTGCCGGACGGACCGCGCGTCTCGTTCCCCTGCCCGACGTGTCTCCAGCGGATCCGGGTACCCGTACGGGGCCGGGTCAGGGCCCGGTGCGGGTTGTGCGGGAGCGTGCTGCACTGCGACACCTGACCGGCGTCCCGGCCGTACCCGACCGGCACCGGGACACCTGAGCGAAAACCGGGCAACACGGCTCCCCGGGGAAACGTAGGGTCGCACCATGACGAACGAGCCGCCGACGGAGTCCCCCGGCCCGGCCCCCGGTTCCGGCCCGGACGCCGCCCCCGGCCTCCCGGCGGGCGCCCGGCTCTTCGAGGCGGTGGCGAGCGGCGCGGACGACGCCGTCGTCCAGCTCCTCAGGGCCGGCGCGTCCGCCGAGGCGACCGACCCGGACGGCGAGACGGTCCTGTACCAGGCGGCGGTACGCGACGAGCCCGGGATGGTGCGGCTGCTCCTCGCGGCCGGCGCCGACCCGCGCCGACCGAGCGGCCCCGAGGGGTGGGACCTGCCGCTCTGCGCGGCGGCCTGCGGGGGCCATACGGAGGTGGTACGGGCGCTGCTCGCGGCGGGCGCGGCGCCGGACGGCCGGGAGGCGTTCGGCTACACGGCGATCTCCTGGGCGGTGGTCCAGGGGTTCGCGGACACGGCGGAGACCCTGCTGGAGTACGGCGCCGACCCCGACCTGCCGGGCCCCGGCGGCGAGGCACCGCTGGTCCTGGCGGCCCGGCGCGGCTCCACGGCGGCGGTACGGGTCCTGCTGCGGTACGGCGCCGGATCCGGCCCCGGATCCGGCCCCGGCGGTACGCGCGGGGCGGCGCTGGCGGAGGCGCGGCGGTGGATGGGGCTCGATGTCGAGCAGGAGCTGCGGAGGGAGCTGACGGCGGCGTACGGCCCACCGGACCTCTCCGGGGAGACGACCGAGGCGGCGACGGAGGCCGAGGCGGCGGCCGAGGCGTACGAGACGGTGGTGCGCCGGATCCGGCGGGACGGCGCGGAGACGGTCGTGGTGGAGCTGGTACGGGACGGCGGCGTCGCGGCCGGGCGCGAGCAGGAGACCGGGCACGCGGCCGTGGCGACGCTGCTGGAGACGGAACTGGGGATCGCGCCCCCGTACGCGGAGCTGGCGGAACGGGCGCTGAGGTGCGGGGATCCGGAGCGGGACGACTGGACCGAGGCGGTGGGCGCGCTCTGGCTCCGGGGCGACGAGGAAACCTTTCTGGCCTGCGCGGAGGGGTGCGCGAGCGAGGAGCCGCTGCGGCAGGCGTTCGCGGCGGACGTCCTGGCGCGCCTGGGCGCGGGCGCGGAACCGGAGGCGGAGGCGGAGACGGGACCGGAGGCGGAAGCGGGACCGGAGGCGGAAGCGGGACCGGAGGCGGGACCGGAATCGCATGCGGAACCGGCCGCTGAGCCCGCGCCGGAACCGGTCCCGAAGCGCGAGCCGAGGCCGGAACCGGAATCGGCGCCCGAACCTGGTTCTGAGCCGGAATCGGAGCCCGAGCGTGCGTCGGAGCGTGAGTCGGAGCCGAATCCGGAAGCGGAGGCCGCCCCGGGGACGCCCCAAGGCCCCTTCGCGGCCCGCGCGCTGCCGCTGCTCCGGGAGCTCTCCCGGGAGGCGGTGGAGCCGGAGGTGGCCGGCGCCGTGGTGACGGCCCTGGGCCAGTACCACGACCGGACCGCGCTCCCTGGGATCCTGCGCCACACGGCACACCCGGACGCGGGGGTACGGCGCCGGGTCGCCATCGCGCTCACCGGCCACCCGGAGGGGGCGCGGGCCGCGCTGCTGCTGAGCCGGGACGCGGACGCGGCGGTCAGGGACCGGGCGGTGGCGGCCCTGGCGGTGGCTGCGGCGGACACGGACGAGATCCGCGAGGCGCTGGCCGCCCGGCTGAACGAACCGGATCCGGCCACCTCGGCCCGCGCCGCCTGGGGTCTCGCGGTACGCCGGGACCCGCGGGCGGTGGCGGCGCTGGAGCGGATCCTGCTGCACGTCGAGCTCGCCCCGGCGGGGCGGGCGCGCCGTACGGCGGCGGAGGCCGTGGCGTACGTACCGAAGGGCCCGGACCGCTCCCGCCTGGAACGCACCCTCCCGCGCCGCGTCTGACGCCCCCGGCCACCGGCCGCGCGGGCTTGTCCGCCGGTCACCGGGGCATGTCCGCCGGCCGCCGTGGTCTGCCGGCCGGCCGGCCGTCGTGGCCGGTCCGTCCGCCGGGGTGCCGGGCAGGCTCCGCCGTCAGAGCAGCCGGAGCCTTCCCGGCACCGACTCCTCGATGACCTCGACCAGTTCGTCGAAGACGGTGGGGCCCCGCCCGGCGCGGGCGTCTTCGATCCTGGCCCGCAGGGCGGGCCGGTTGTCCGGATGCGTACGCTCCAGCCGCCGCTGGAGCGTACGCACGGTCTCCTCGTGGCCGAGGGCCCGGCGCGAGCCTTCGTGCCGGTGCCACTCGATGACGAAGTCGCCGTCGTCCGGTGTGCCGTAGCCGCCGGAGAGGCAGTCGGCGAGGGCGTCGAGATTGCTCCCGAAGTACCCGCCGGGGCCGTTCACGGCGGCGCCGATCACCGGCCAGAAACTGTCGAGGCCGGTGACCTCCGCCCCGTCGATCACGTATGTCACCGTCATGGGACGGAGGTTACCTTCCGTTCGGCACTCGGCGCGCGGCGCTCAGCAGGAGTACTTGACCAGGGCGAACGACACGTAGTGGTCGGCCGTGTAGTAGTCCTCGTTGGTCTTGTTGCCGGTGACGATGCGCCGCGCGCCACGGGTCGAGGAGCCCGGCGTGATGACGGTGTACTCGTGGTAGTAGCCGGTGGACTGGCTCGGCAGGATGCCTTCGCGGTTCTGGAAGACGGCACCGTCCTGGGAGTACGGGAACGGCCCGCCCGCGTCGATCAGCTTGAGCGTGGTGTGGGCCTGGGAGGGCAGGCTGGAGTAGCAGATGCTGCCGACCGCGGTGGCGGCGGCATTGGCGGTAGCGGCGACTCCGCCGACGAGCAGAGTCGAGACCAGAGCGGCGACGCCACCGAGGGTGGCCATACGTGGGGGAATTCGCATGGCTTCATGATGACGCGCGTAGACGTGGACACGTCAAGAACAAGTGGCGGGAATTTCCGCGAAGTTAACCGGCGCGTCCCGGCCGGGCGCCCCCGCGCGCCCGGCCGGACACCTCTCGTACACCCCCCCACGAGCCCGGAACAGCCGACGTCCGGTCAGCCGACGTCCGGTCAGCCGACGCCTGGCCAGGGACGTCCGGCCACGGACATCCGGTCAAGAACGTCCGGTCAAGAACGTCCGGCCACGGACGTCCGCTCAGCCGAGTTCGGCGGCGAGCCGTTCCGCGACCTCGGACGGCGCGGGCATCGCGGCGATCTGCTCGGCGGCGCGGCGCGCGTTCTCCCGGTACTCGGCACGGCCCAGCACCTCGGTCACCGCCTCCGCCACCGCCTCGGGACCGGCCGGCGGCAGCACCGCGACCCCGGCTCGCGCGCCCGCGACGGCGCCGGCGTTGAGGAACTGGTCGGCCCCTTGCGGTACGACGACCATGGGCAGCCCGCGCGAGAGGGTGCCGAGCATGGTGCCGGACCCGCCGTGGGTGACCACCAGGTCGATGCCGTCGAGCAGTTCGGCGAGCGGGGTGAACTCGGCGAACTCGACCCGGCCCGCGAGCCCGTCGCCGTAGTCGGCGGGGGTGGCGGTCAGGCCGAGGGTGACGACGAGGTCGGCCGTCGGCGCGAGGGCGTCGACCACCGGCCGCAGGACCGCCGGTTCGGCGTAATGGGTGCCGAAGGAGAGCAGCACCCTGGGGCGCGCTCCGTCGGCCGGCGGCGCCGCGGGCGCGGGCGCGGCGCCGGAAGCGCCGGGCCCCCGGTGCGCCTCGGGACGCAGCGCGAGGCGGCCGTGTGGCGGCTCCCAACCGGGCCCCAGGAGCAGTTCGGGGCAGGGGTCGAGATACCAGGTGGCCGGGGGCACCGTCAGGCCGCGCTCCTTGTGGCGGCTCTCGACGGCCGCGTCGAAGGCGTCGGCGAACTCGCCGGGCAGTAAAAGGCCGAACGCCAGGTCGGCGTAGGGCACCTTCAGCGCGGCGGCGACCATCGGCGCCACGTAGTCCATGGACTCGGCGACGATCAGGTCGGGCCGGAACTCGCGCGCCGCGGCGATCGCCGCGTCCGCGGTGAGGTCGACGCGCGCGCCGGCGAAGTACTCGGCGACGACCTCCGGGGTGGCGTCCTGGGCCACACTCGCGCCGGAGCGGCGGGTCGCCTCCGCGAGCAGTTCGGGCCCCTCGGGGCCGACGGCGTGCAGCGTGAGGTGCTCGGCGGCGAGCAGCGGCCCGAAGGACGCGGAGGTGAGTACGGCGACCTCGTCACCTCGGTCGCGGAACGCGCGGGCGAGGGGCAATTGCGGCAGAAGGTGGCCAAACGCCGGGGTACTGGAGAAAAGGATACGCATGGCGCGAGTGTAGGGCATTGAATGAAGTGCAACTTCAATCAATGTGGTGGCACTTGAACGGTGTCCGGCGAGGCGCACCTGGGCACCCAGGCGTGCCTAGGGCCTGTCTGACAATTCCCGTCGTCGCCCGGAGGGCGGCCTCGCGGCGTCAGGTGCGTGCTCTCGGCGTGCCGGGCCCTGACCCACGTACTGGACGTACTTGGGTCAGGGCCCGGTGCGGCGAGAGTGCGTGCATGGCGTCGCGAGGCAGGCGGGAATTGTCAGACAGGCCCTAGGGCAGCAGCGCGGCTTCGGCCGCTTCCGCGAGGAACACCTCGGCCTCCTCCCACTCCCAGCCGAGCTGCCGCGTCCGGAGCCAGGACTGCGGCGTCACGAAGTACTCCAGGACCCGGAGGGCATCGCTCGCGGTGACACCGGGGCGCAGGGCGCCGAGCCGCTCCAGACGGCGCGCCACCCGGCTGTAGCGCTCCCGCCGGAGCTCCTCCGTGTCGCGCAGGAGGACGGCGAGGTTCTGGTCCACCGCCGCCGCGTCGACCAGCAGGGTCATGCTCCGGCCGTGCCGCCGTACCAGATCGCGGGTCTGGCGCACCATCAGGCGCACCACCTCCTCGCCGGTCGCGGCCCGTTCGATCGCGGCGAGGGCCTCACCGATGCCGGCGTCCCCGGCCGCGCGTCCGGCCAGCGCGGCGACCAGGGCGGGCTTGTTGCCGAACGCCGCGTAGACGGTGCCCTGGGCGACCTCCGCCGCCTCGGCCACGCGCTTGACGGTGACCTGGGCATAGCCGTGATCCGCGAACAGCGTCTCCGCCGCGTCCAGAATCGCCGTCCGCGTCGCCGCGGCCGACTGTTCACGCACGGTCGAGCGGTAGGTACGGGGAGACATGGGCCCAGTATAGGAAGGGCCCGGCAGCGCGTTCCTCCGCGCCGCCGGGCCCCGCCGTCAGCTGTCCGCCGTCAGTGGTCCGCCTCAGGCGGCCGTACGCCGGCCGCCCTGCGCGCCACGCCCCGAGCCGCCCCCGGGGCCGCCCCGGCCCGTACCACTCGTACCGCCGGCACCACCGCGCCCCGTACCGCCGGAGCCGCCGCGCCGTCCCCGGCCGCCGCGCGACGAACCGCCGCCCGCCGAGCCGGCCGAGCCACCCGTGGCTCCGCCCGCGGCGCCCCTGGCGCTCCTGGCCGTACGGGTCCGCTGCGCCCTCGGCTTCTGCTGCTGGGCGGGGGGCTGCGGCACCTCGATGGTGACGGCGACCCCGGAGGGCTCCCGCGCCCCGGTGAGCGTCGCGAGTTCCTCGTCCGTCGACTTGATGCGCGCGGACTTCGGCGCGATGCCCGCGTCGGACATCAGCCGGGTCATCTCACGCCGCTGCTCGGGCAGGACGAGCGTGACGACGCTGCCGGACTCCCCCGCCCTGGCGGTGCGCCCGCCCCGGTGCAGGTAGTCCTTGTGGTCGACGGGCGGGTCGACGTTGACGACCAGGTCGAGGTCGTCGACATGGATGCCGCGTGCCGCGACATTGGTCGCGACGAGGCAGGTGACCAGGCCGTTCTTGAACTGTTCGAGCGTCCGGTTGCGCTGCGGCTGGGACCGGCCGCCGTGCAGCCCCGAGGCGCGTACGCCGCTCGCCAGCAGCCGCTTGACCAGCCGGTCCACCGAGCGCTTGGTGTCCAGGAAGAGCAGCACCCGGCCGTCCCGCGCGGCGATCCGCCGGGTGACTTCCTTCTTGTCCGTCTCGTCGAGGACGTACAGCACGTGGTGTTCCATCGTGGTGACCGCGCCCTGGGACGGGTCGACGGAGTGCACGACGGGGTCGGTGAGGTACTGCCGTACGAGCCGGTCGATGTTCTTGTCCAGCGTCGCCGAGAACAGCATCCGCTGCCCGTCCGGCTCGACCTGCTGGAGCAGCGCGGTGACCTGCGGCATGAACCCCATGTCGGCCATCTGGTCGGCCTCGTCCAGCACCGTGATGGCGACCCGGTCGAGCCGGCAGTCGCCGCGCTCGATGAGGTCCTTCAGCCGCCCCGGCGTGGCCACCAGGACCTCGGCGCCGCGTCGCAGCGCGCCCGCCTGTTTGCCGATGGAGAGCCCGCCGACGACCGTCGTCAGTTTCAGGTTGAGGGCGGTGGCGTACGGGGTGAGCGCGTCGGTGACCTGCTGGGCCAGCTCGCGGGTGGGGACCAGCACGAGGGCGAGCGGCGCGTGCGGCTCGGCGCGGCGTCCCGCCGTACGGGCGAGCAGCGCGAGACCGAAGGCGAGCGTCTTCCCGGAACCGGTCCGTCCGCGGCCGAGGATGTCGCGGCCCGCGAGGGAGTTCGGCAGGGTGGCGCCCTGGATGGGGAACGGCCGGGTGACGCCCTGGGCGGTGAGCGTTTTCAGCAGCCCTGCGGGCATGTCCAGCTCGTCGAACGCCTCGACGGCCGGCAGTGCGGGGGTGAGGGTCTCCGGCAGCGTGAATTCCTGCGGCCGGGCGGGGGCGCGGCGGGCGGACGCCTTGCCGGCGCCTCCCTTCGCGGCTCCCCCTCTCGCGGCGCCGCCCCGGGCGCGGGGGTTCACCGGGCGCTGGCCGGCAGGTCTGGGCGCACGTGCCGGGCGTTCGGATCGAGTCATTCGGTACTAGCCTTCCTGGGCCTGCTGAGGACCGGCCTGGGCCTGAGGACAGCGCGAGCCGGGGCCCGCACCGTGCAGGTGCGAACCCCGGCTGCGTGGTACGACTCCGGAGGTCAGGCCGGGGTGATGTTCTCCGCCTGCGGGCCCTTCTGGCCCTGGGTGACGTCGAACGTGACCTTCTGGCCCTCCTGCAGCTCACGGAAGCCGCTGGAGTTGATGTTGGAGTAGTGGGCGAAGACGTCGGCGCCGCCGCCGTCCTGCTCGATGAAGCCGAAGCCCTTTTCCGAGTTGAACCACTTCACAGTGCCGCTGGCCATGTCAATCTCCTCAAACAGGTGCAGAGCGCGAAACCCGCACTTCACGGATTCCTCGTCGCCGCATGGAGCCCCATCCGGAGAAAGCCGGCGAAAAACAATAATGCGCCTGAGGAGTTTCCCGTCAGGCGCACATAAAGTTCATGGGTACCAAAACTGCAACGACGGCAGCTTAGCACGACCCACGGGGCCGCCGAAGTGGCCCACCCCACACTTTCCGCCCGCCTCCCCCGGTCGCCTCCCCTGGCCGCCTGCCGCCGGTCCCCCTGTCGGCCCTTCCTCAGGGATCCTCCCGTACGGGCCCCTCCCCCGACCCGCGCCGGAGCACCCGTACGGGTCGCGCGCGAGGCCCCGCGCGAGGCCCCGCGCCTTTCGCGACCGGGGCAGCATTCCGAGCCACAACTCCCCCCGGCGGAAGGTGACTTCAAGTCCGGTCAGCCGAGGGGAGCCGTCTTTTCCAGGGTGTCGAGCACGTGGCGGGGACGCCTCTCGAATCGCCGCCGGACACGCGCGGCGAAGCCCGGCTCCGCCGCGCCGAAATCGGCCCAGGTGAATGTCATGACACTCACTCGGACCCGAATACCCGACACCGCCTGTCGCCTTTCACGGGCGGCGCCGCTTTTCACGGACCGCCCGTCGCTCCTTTCCTGGACCGCCCGTCGCTCAGACGCCGGCATCCGGCGGCAGCACAACGCCCGCCGGGCCCCGGACGGCGGTCGCGGTCAGTTCGCGGATCCGGGCCGCCGGAGCCGGCCGGCCGGGGTCCGCCCAGAGCCGGGTGAAGTACTCCTCGGCGCCGAGCCCGGCGGGATCCACGCCGGTGTACGGGTAGGCATAGACGGGCGTGCCCGGCTCGCTCCGCCAGCTCTCGGCGAGCGTACCGATGTCGACCGTGTCGTACCCCAGCAGGTCCAGCACCTCCGCGGCCTCCCGCTTGGCCCCCTCGTCGTCCCCGGCGACGGGCAGGGCGCTGCGGTCGGCCGCTCCGGTGGGCCGGGCGAGCGCGAACAGGTGGTGCGCGGCGATGTTGTTGAACGCCTTGACCACGGAGGCACCGGCGAGATGACGCTGCACGAGTCCGCTGGAGGTGAGCTGACCGGAGTCCAGCTCGGCGATCCGGCCGTCGCGCTGCGGATAGTAGTTCATGGTGTCCAGCACCGTCTTGCCGCGCAGGGCCGCGACGGGCAGCCGGTCATGGGCCCTCAGCGGGATGGTGGCCACCACGAGGTCGCCGGCCTCGGCGGCCTCTTCCGGCGTGCCGGCGCGGCTCTGTCCGCCCACCGTTTTCACCAGGTCGGCGAGGGTTTCGGGCCCCCGGGAATTGCTGAGGACGACCTCCATGCCGGCCGCGACGGCCAGCCGGGCCAGCGCGGTACCGATCATTCCGCTGCCGATGAGTCCGAGCGTTCGGGACATGGCGTTCTCCTTCCGTCACGGGGACGTTCCGTTACGGGCACGACGGCCCACCCGGAGACGGCCCCACGGCCTCCGCATGCCACGGAGGCCCCATCCGTTTCCCGTCGCAACAAACGGATGGAGCCTCCGATTCCCGCTCTACCGCTCTTTCTCGGCCTCGAACGCCCGGGCCACGGCAAGGCTGTCCTCGTAGACGTGGTGCCGGGTGACCAGGCCGTCCGCCACGGTCAGATGGAGCGCGAACCGCGCCCGGTACGCACGCCCGGTGGACCGGGCGGTCTGCCGGATCTCCCCGAGCACGACCGCGTCGTCCCCGTCCACGAGAATCCGCTCGACCTCGGTCCTGGCCTCCTCCGGCACATGCCCCTCGGCGACCTCCCGGAAGTGCGCGGCCACGTCGTCCCGGGTGGCCCGGTGCCGGATCCACGGCGTGGCGGCGCGCCCGTGCTCCTCTTCCGGCCAGTCCAGCCTCCAGTCGACCCGCTCGGCGTAGAGAGCGGCGATACGCCCCGGATCCCCCTCGCCGATCCTGCGCAGCAACTCCCCCACCACGGCGCGCGTTTCCGCCGTACCAACAGACGCGTCCATCGGCATGCCCGCCCCTCCCTCTCCCGGTCCGTCGCTCACCTGCGACAGCCAAGATCCGCCGGGGGATGGCCCCCGGTCAACTCCCGCCGCTCCGCGGGCCGGAATCCCGGCCGACCCCCGGCTTGAGTTGCTCCACCGTCAGCGGCGTGCCCGGGAGGGGCGAGCGGGACGGGGCGCGGAGGCAGTCGAGGAGGAGGGCGGTGGCGCGCTCGGAGACCTGCCGGGCCGTGGTGTCGGGGACGGCGTGCATGGGGCGGAGCAGGAGCGAGAGCAGGGCGGCCACATCGCCCGTGCCGACATCCGGGCGCAGGGTGCCCTCGGTCTGGGCGGCGCGGACGACCTCGTCCAGGATCGCGAGCAGATCGCGCTGGAAGCGGGTGGTCTCCGGGTCCTGTTCGATGGCGCGGGCGGCCAGCGGGGAGAGGATCGTGAGCTGGATGCCGAGGCGGAGTTCGCCCGAGGTGTGGAGGAGGCGCACCAGGGTGTTCCAGGCGCTCGCCTCCTCCGCGACCGCCGCCCGCGCGCCCGCCAGGACCTGGGTGAAGCTCTCCTGGGCGACGGCGAGGATCAGGGAGGTCCGGTCGGGGAAGCGCCGGTAGAGCGTGCCGACGCCGACCCCGGCCTGGCGGGCGATCTCCTCCATGGGGACGTCGGGCCCCAGGGCTCCGAACACCCGTCGGGCCGCCGCGAGGATCTGGTCGCGGTTGCGCCGGGCGTCGGCCCGTAGGGGTCTCGCGGAGTCCGCTGTCATCTCGCCGCGCCGCCTTCCCGGGGGCCGAACCGATCAATCCGAGGATGGCTGATTCTGCCAGGCAGCATCTGGACGAAAAACCTCCACTTAACTATTTTCGGCGGGGTGCGCAGGAAATCTCCACCGACGGAAAATGGAGTGATCCCGATGAGCGACCGTCCCGAAGTCACCGACCGTCCCGAAGCCACCGAACGTCCCGAAGCCACCGAACCCCCTGCCCCTGACCCCACCGGAGCCCCTCCCGTCACCGACCGCTCCGACCTGACACTGCCCCACCCCCGCACCTGTCCCTACGCCCCGCCCGCCACGTACAAACAACTCCGCGAGGAGTCCCCGGTGGCCCGGGTCACGCTGCCGACCGGCGCCACCGCCTGGGCGGTGAGCCGGCACGAGGATGTCCGTACGGTGCTCTCCGACCCCCGGTTCAGCTCGGACCGGAACGCGCCCGGCTTCCCCGTGCTGATGGCGGAGGGCAACAAGCTCGCCACCGAGGCACGGCCCACGATGCTCCAGATGGACCCGCCGGAGCACGGGCCCGTACGCCGTGCCGTGCTCGGGGAGTTCACCGTGCGCCGGATGCGGGCGCTCCAGCCCCGTATCCAGGAGATCGTGGACGAGCACCTGGACGCGCTGCTCGCCGGGCCACGGCCGGCGGATCTGGTGCGGGCGCTCTCGCTGCCGGTGCCCTCGCTCGTCATCTGCGAGCAGCTGGGGGTCCCGTACGCGGACCACGACTTCTTCCAGACCCACTCCTCCACGCTGATCAGCCGGGCGCAGTCGGCCGACGAGCGGGCGGCGGCGCTGTACGCGCTCAACGGATATCTGGCGGAGCTGATCGCGGACAAGGAGCGGGAGCCCACCGACGACCTGCTGGGCCGGCAGATCGTAAAGCACCGCGAGGAGGGCACATACGACCGCGAGGACCTGGTCAGTATGGCGTTCCTGCTGCTCATCGCGGGCCACGAGACCACCGCCAACATGATCTCGCTCGGCACGCTCGCGCTCCTCGAACACCCCGAGGAGCTGGCGGCGCTCCGCGCGGACCCGGCGCGGACACCCGCCGCCGTCGAGGAGCTGCTGCGGTACTTCACCATCGCCGACACCGTGGCCTCCCGGGTGGCCAAGGAGGACGTGGAGCTGAGCGGGGTCAAGGTCCCGGCCGGTGAGGGCGTCCTCGTCCTCTCCCATACGAGCAACCACGACCCCGAGGTCTACGAGCGCCCGGAAGAGCTGGACATCGACCGGGGCGCCCGCAACCATGTCGCGTTCGGCTTCGGACCGCACCAGTGCCTGGGGCAGAACCTGGCCAGGATGGAGCTCCAGATCGTCCTCGACACACTGCTGCGCCGGGTCCCGGGGCTGCGGCTCGCGGTGGAGAGAGAGAAGCTGTCGTTCAAGGACGACGCCCTCGTCTACGGGCTGAACGAGCTGCCGGTCACCTGGTGAGGAGGAAGCCGGTGAAGCCGGTGAGGAGGGAGAGAGTATGACCACCACGACAGGGCCGCGCATCGTCGCGGACCGGACCCGCTGTGTCGGCGCCGGTCAGTGTGTGCTGGCGGTGGAGCGGCTCTTCGACCAGAGCGACGAGGACGGCACCGTGATCGTCCTCTCCGACCGGCCGGAGCCGGGCGAAGTGGACGCGGTGCGGGAGGCCGTACGCATCTGTCCGAGCGGGGCGCTCTCGCTGGCCGCCGAGGACGGGTGAGCCCGCATGCCACGGCGCCTGCCGTCGGTCCGGTCGGGGACTGGGGGCAGGCGCCGCGCCTTGCGGGCCGGTCCGGGAGACGCTCCCCGGTCCGGCTCCGCCCGTACACCGTTGTACGGGAGTCTCTTCGGGCGATGGTACGGGTGGAACCGTGCGGGCCGGGCCGTCAGGGCCGCGGCCCGTCAGGACCTCAGGCCATCAGGGCCCGGTCCGTCGGGCGGATCGGGGCCGGCAGATCGCTGGCGCCGGTGAGGTGGCGGTCGACGCCCGCCGCCGCCGAGCGGCCCTCCGCGATCGCCCAGACGATCAGCGACTGGCCCCGCCCCGCGTCGCCCGCGACATACACGCCGGGCACGTTGGTCGCGAAGTCCGCGTCCCGGGCGATGTTGCCGCGCTGGTCCAGCTCCAGGCCGAACTGCTCGACCAGGCCGTTGGACTGGTCGGTGCCGGTGAAGCCCATCGCGAGGGTGACGAGCTGCGCCGGGATCACCCGCTCCGTCCCCGGCTTCTGCTCCAGCTTGCCGTCCTTGAACTCCACCTCGATCAGGTGCAGGGACTGGACGTTGCCGTCCTCGTCGCCCTCGAAGTGGGTGGTGGAGACGGAGTAGAGCCGCTCGCCGCCCTCCTCGTGCGCGGAGGTGACCTTGTAGAGCATGGGGAAGGTCGGCCACGGCTGGTGCGCGGCGCGCTCGTCGCCGGGCCTCGGCATGATTTCGAGCTGGGTGACGGAGGCGGCGCCCTGGCGGTGGGCCGTACCGACGCAGTCGGCGCCGGTGTCGCCGCCGCCGATGACGACGACGTGCTTGCCCTCGGCGCTGATCGGGGAGACGGTGAGGTCGCCCTCGCGCACCTTGTTGGCGAGCGGCAGGTACTCCATGGCGAAGTGGACGCCGTTGAGATCCCGGCCGGGCACCGGCAGGTCGCGGGAGACGGTGGCGCCCGCCGCGATGACCACCGCGTCGTACCGCTTGCGGAGCGTCGCCGCGGTGATGTCCCGGCCGATCTCGGTCTCCGTACGGAACTTGGTGCCCTCCGCGCGCATCTGCTCGATACGGCGGTTGATGTGCGCCTTCTCCATCTTGAACTCGGGGATGCCGTACCGCAGCAGCCCGCCGATCCGGTCGGCCCGCTCGTACACCACGACGGTGTGGCCGGCCCGGGTGAGCTGCTGGGCCGCCGCGAGTCCGGCCGGGCCCGAGCCGATGACGGCGACGGTCTTGCCGGAGAGCCGCTCGGGGGGCTGCGGGGTGACGTCGCCGCTGTTCCACGCCTTGTCGATGATGGAGACTTCGACGTTCTTGATGGTGACGGCGGGCTGGTTGATGCCGAGCACACAGGCCGCCTCGCAGGGCGCGGGGCAGAGCCGTCCGGTGAACTCCGGGAAGTTGTTGGTGGCGTGCAGGCGCTCGCTCGCCGCCGTCCAGTCCTCCCGGTAGGCGTAGTCGTTCCACTCGGGGATCAGGTTCCCGAGCGGACAGCCGTTGTGGCAGAACGGGATGCCGCAGTCCATGCACCGCCCGGCCTGCTTGCTGATGATCGGGAGCAGCGAGCCGGGAACGTAGACCTCGTTCCAGTCCTTGACGCGCTCCTCGACGGGGCGGGACGTGGCGACTTCGCGCCCGGTGGTGAGAAAGCCCTTCGGGTCAGCCATGGGTCGCCGCCTTCATCATCTTCTCGGTGGTCTCGGTCTCGGAGAGACCTGCCAGCTCGGCGGCGTCCTTGGCGGCGAGCACTGCCTTGTACGTGGTCGGGATGATCTTGCTGAAGCGGTCGGCGGCGGTGTCCCACTCGGCGAGCAGCTTCCCGGCGACGGTGGAGCCCGTCTCCTCCTGGTGGCGGCGCACCACGTCGTGCAGCCACTGCTTGTCGGTGTCGTCGAGGGGTTCGACGGCCGACAGGTTCCCGGCGTTGACGTTGTCCGGGTCGAGGTCGACGACGTACGCGACGCCGCCGGACATGCCGGCCGCGAAGTTCCGCCCGGTCTCGCCGAGGACGACGGCGTGGCCGCCGGTCATGTACTCGCAGCCGTGGTCGCCGACGCCCTCGGAGACGACCGTGGCACCGGAGTTGCGGACGCAGAAGCGCTCGCCGGTGCGGCCGCGCAGGAAGAGTTCGCCGCCGGTGGCGCCGTACGCGATGGTGTTGCCGGCGATGGTCGAGTACTCGGCGAGGTGGTCGGCGCCCCGGTCGGGGCGGACCACGACCCGGCCGCCGGAGAGGCCCTTGCCGACGTAGTCGTTGGCGTCGCCCTCCAGGCGCAGGGTCACACCGTGCGGCAGGAAGGCGCCGAAGGACTGGCCGGCCGAGCCGGTGAAGGTGATGTCGATGGTGTCGTCGGGCAGGCCCGCGCCGCCGAACCTCTTCGTCACCTGGTGGCCGAGCATGGTGCCGACCGTCCGGTTGATGTTGCGGATGGCGACCTGGGCCCGTACGGGCTGGGCGGCCTCGGCGCTCTCGGCGTTGAGGGCGTCGGCGGCGAGCCGGATCAGCTCGTTGTCGAGGGCCTTCGCCAGACCGTGGTCCTGCTCGACCGTCTGATGGCGTACGGCGCCCTCGGGCAGCTCCGGTACGTGGAAGAGCGGCGCGAGGTCGAGGCCCTGGGCCTTCCAGTGGTCGACGGCGCGCTCCGTGTCGAGGAGTTCGGCGTGGCCGACGGCCTCCTGGAGGGTGCGGAAGCCGAGTTCGGCGAGGAGTTCGCGGACCTCCTCGGCGATGTACTGGAAGAAGTTGACGATGTACTCGGCCTTGCCGGAGAAGCGCTCGCGCAGCACCGGGTTCTGGGTGGCGATGCCGACCGGGCAGGTGTCGAGGTGGCAGACGCGCATCATGACGCAGCCGGAGACGACGAGCGGCGCGGTCGCGAAGCCGTACTCCTCGGCGCCGAGGAGCGCGGCGATGACCACGTCGCGGCCGGTCTTGAGCTGGCCGTCGGTCTGCACGACGATCCGGTCGCGCAAGCCGTTGAGCAGCAGCGTCTGCTGGGTCTCGGCGAGGCCCAGCTCCCAGGGGCCGCCCGCGTGCTTGAGCGAGGTGAGCGGCGAGGCGCCCGTACCGCCGTCGTGTCCGGAGATCAGCACGACATCGGCGTGTGCCTTGGAGACCCCGGCGGCGACGGTGCCGACGCCGACCTCGGAGACCAGCTTGACGTGGATACGCGCCTGGGGGCTGGCGTTCTTCAGGTCGTGGATGAGCTGGGCGAGGTCCTCGATCGAGTAGATGTCGTGGTGCGGCGGCGGGGAGATCAGCCCGACGCCCGGGGTGGAGTGCCGGGTCCTGGCGACCCACGGGTAGACCTTGTGGCCGGGGAGCTGGCCGCCCTCGCCTGGCTTGGCGCCCTGGGCCATCTTGATCTGGATGTCGTCGGCGTTGACCAGGTACTCGCTGGTGACGCCGAAGCGGCCGGAGGCGACCTGCTTGATGGCGGAGCGGCGCGCCGGGTCGTAGAGCCGGTCCGGGTCCTCGCCGCCCTCGCCGGTGTTGGACTTGGCGCCGAGCTGGTTCATGGCGATGGCCAGCGTCTCGTGCGCCTCCCGGGAGATGGAGCCGTACGACATGGCGCCGGTGGAGAAGCGCTTGACGATCTCGGAGGCCGGCTCGACCTCGTCCAGCGGTACGGGGGTACGGTCCGCGGCGAACCGGAACAGGCCGCGCAGCGTCATCAGCCGCTCGGACTGCTCGTTGACCCGGCCGGTGTACTGCTTGAAGACGTCGTAGCGCCGGGTGCGCGTGGCGTGCTGGAGGCGGAAGACCGTCTCCGGGTCGAAGAGGTGCGGCTCGCCCTCGCGGCGCCACTGGTACTCGCCGCCGATCTCCAGCTTGCGGTGGCTGGCGGAGATCCCGGAGGCCGGGTACCCCTTGGCGTGCCGGGCGGCGACCTCGCGGGCGATGACATCGAGCCCGGCGCCGCCGATCTTGGTGGCGGTGCCGTTGAAGTACGTGTCCACGAAGGCCTGGTCGAGACCGACGGCCTCGAAGACCTGGGCGCCCCGGTAGGAGGCGACGGTGGAGATGCCCATCTTGGACATCACCTTGAGGACGCCCTTGCCGAGCGCGTAGATCAGGTTCCGGATCGCCGTCTCGGGCGCCAGGTCCTGGATGAACGTACCGGCGCGCACCAGGTCCTCGACGGACTCCATGGCGAGGTACGGGTTGACGGCGGCGGCCCCGAAGCCGATGAGCAGCGCGACATGGTGGACCTCGCGGACATCGCCGGCCTCGACCAGCAGCCCCACCTGGGTGCGCTGCTTGGTGCGGATGAGGTGGTGGTGGACGGCGGCGGTGAGCAGCAGCGAGGGGATCGGCGCGTGCTCGGCGTCGGAGTGCCGGTCGGAGAGGACGATGATGCGGGCGCCGCTCTCGATGGCGGCGTCGGTCTCGGCGCGGATCTCGTCGATCCGGGCGGCGAGGGCGTCACCGCCGCCGCTCACCCGGTAGAGCCCGGAGAGCGTCGCGGCCTTCATCCCCGGCATGTCGCCGTCCGCGTTGATGTGGACGAGCTTGGCCAGCTCGTCGTTGTCGATCACCGGGAAGGGCAGGGTGACGCCCCGGCAGGACGCGGCGGTCGGCTCCAGCAGGTTGGACCCCGGGCCGAGCGAGGAGCGCAGCGAGGTGACCAGTTCCTCGCGGATGGCGTCCAGCGGCGGGTTGGTGACCTGCGCGAAGAGCTGGGTGAAGTAGTCGAAGAGCAGCCGGGGCCGGGCGGAGAGCGCGGCGATCGGCGAGTCCGTGCCCATGGAGCCGATGGGCTCGGCGCCGGTACGGGCCATGGGCGCGAGCAGGACGCGCAGCTCCTCCTCGGTGTAGCCGAAGGTCTGCTGGCGGCGGGTGACCGAGGCGTGGGTGTGCACGATGTGCTCGCGCTCGGGGAGGTCGGAGAGCTCTATGACGCCGGCCTCCAGCCACTCCTTGTAGGGGTGCTCGGCGGCGAGGGACGCCTTGATCTCGTCGTCCTCGATGATGCGGTGCTCGGCGGTGTCGACGAGGAACATCCGGCCGGGCTGGAGGCGGCCCTTGCGGACGACCTTCGCCGGGTCGATGTCGAGGACGCCGACCTCGGAGGAGAGGACGACGAGCCCGTCGTCGGTGACCCAGTAGCGGCCCGGACGGAGCCCGTTGCGGTCGAGGACGGCGCCGACCTGGGTGCCGTCGGTGAAGGTGACACAGGCGGGGCCGTCCCACGGCTCCATCATCGCGGCGTGGAACTGGTAGAACGCGCGCCGGTCGGCGTCCATCGAGTCGTGGTTCTCCCACGCCTCGGGGACCATCATCAGCACGGAGTGCGGCAGCGACCGGCCGCCGAGGTGGATCAGCTCCAGGACCTCGTCGAAGGAGGCGGAGTCGGAGGCGTCGGGCGTACAGACCGGGAAGATCCGCTCCAGCCTGCTCCTGCGCTCGGAGGTGTCCGTGCCGAAGAGCTCGGAGGCGAGCTGGGACTCGCGGGCGCGCATCCAGTTGCGGTTGCCCTTGACCGTGTTGATCTCGCCGTTGTGCGCGACGAAGCGGTACGGGTGGGCGAGCGGCCAGCTCGGGAAGGTGTTGGTGGAGAACCGCGAGTGGACCAGCGCCACGGCGGTCGCGCACCGGCGGTCCGAGAGGTCCGGGAAGAACGGTTCGAGCTGCCCGGTGGTGAGCATGCCCTTGTAGACGATGGTCCGCGCGGAGAGCGAGGGGAAGTACACCCCGGTCTCCCGCTCGGCGCGCTTGCGCAGCAGGAACGCCTTGCGGTCGAGCGCGATCCCGCTGCTGGCGCCGTCGGCGACGAAGAGCTGGCGGAAGGCGGGCATGGTGGCGCGGGCGCTGGCGCCGAGCAGTTCGGGCGTGACGGGCACCTCGCGCCAGCCGAGGATGTCGAGGCCCTCCTCGGCGGCGATCGTCTCGATACGCGAGACGGCACCGTCCGGGTCGTCGGCGGGCAGGAAGCCGATGCCGACGGCGTACGAACCGGCCGCGGGGAGCGGGAACCCGGCGACCTCGCGGAGGAAGGCGTCCGGCACCTGGAGCAGGATCCCGGCGCCGTCACCGGAGTCGGGCTCGGAGCCGGTGGCGCCGCGATGTTCGAGATTGCGCAGTACGGTCAACGCCTGCTCGACCAGCTCATGGCTGGCTACACCGGTGAGGGTGGCCACGAAGCCGACGCCACAGGCGTCGTGTTCGTTACGGGGGTCGTACATCCCCTGCGGGGCGGGGCGACCGTCCATGGGCGACCAGGCGTCGGAACGCATCGGCTCTCCCGTCGTCGTGTGTTCGGCTTTGGCATATGCGATTACCGAGGGACGACGCTGGCCCTCCAGAGAAATTTCGTGCAGGTTACATGATGGAAAGCTTCTCGGGAAGCGGGATTACGCGTTCCAGCATGTGGACACCGCTCGTGGCGGCGGACGTGGGGAGCGCGGACGGACAGATCGTCGTCCGTCCGGCTGGGGCGGAGCGGGCTTCGTTGCCTGCGGCGCGTTCGGCTCATGCCCGGTGGGGAAGGACTCGAAACCGCCCGGTAACGGCTGTATGAGTGGCGCCAGGCATAGTGTCGCATCCGGGGCACCGGAACGCCCGGGGACGTAGGTCACATATGTGCCGGGCGTGTGTACGGCGCGTACCGGCCCGGTGTCACCCGGTACCGGTACGGGGGGTGCGGCGGTGTACCGTACCGCCGGCCGGGTCAGAGCGCGGCGCCGAAGAACACCCCGAGCCCGTAGGTGACCGCCGCCGCCGCGCCACCGAGCAGGAGCTGCCGTACGCCGCTGTACCACCAGCTCCGCGCCGTCACCCGGGCCACCAGCGCGCCGCAGCCGAAGAGCCCGACGAGCGCCAGCAGCACGGCGGGCCAGAGCACGGTGGCGCCGAGCAGATACGGCAGGACGGGGAGGAGCGCGCCCAGCGCGAAGGAGCCGAACGAGGAGACGGCGGCGACCAGCGGCGACGGCAGGTCGTCGGGGTCGATGCCCAGCTCCTCGCGGGCGTGGATCTCCAGCGCCTGCTCGGGGTCGCGGGAGAGCTGCTCGGCCACCTCGCGGGCCAGCTCGGGGCGTACCCCCCGGGAGACATAGAGCGCGGCCAGTTCCGCCTGCTCGTCCGCGGGGTGTTTGCGCAGCTCCCGGCGCTCTACCTCCAGTTCGGCCTGGACCAGCTCGCGCTGGGAGGCCACGGAGGTGTACTCGCCGGCGGCCATCGAGAAGGCCCCGGCGGCGAGACCGGCGAGACCGGTGATCACGATGGTCTGCTGCGAGACGGCACCGCCCGCGACCCCGGTCATCAGCGCCAGGTTGGAGACGAGCCCGTCCATCGCGCCGAACACCGCGGGGCGCAGCCAGCCGCCGGTCACATCGCGGTGCGTGTGATTGTCACGGTGGGCCTCGTGGAGCGTGGCCTCGGTGTCGATGACGGACATGCTTCTCCCCTCATGGGGGCAGACTCCGGCTCCGTGCGCGGATCGGTTCACACCCCCCAACGCCATCGAAAATACGCACGAAAAAACGCTCCCGCCAGCAAGGAAGGCCGTACTTACCGGGCTGGGGAGGGTCTGGCACACCGGGAAACCCACTGCGGAAACACACCGGGCGGGACGGTGGGAACGGCCTCGCGGACGGAGGCCCGGTACGGGCGGAACGCCGCCGTACCGGGCCTCTGTGGTGCGTGTGGTGCGTGTGTGGTGCCGAGCGCCGGCTCAGCTCTTGGCGGTCTCCCCCGCGACGGGGGACCCCTTGCCGGGCTCGCCCGGCTTGGCCGGATCGGCCTTGGCCCCCGCCTTGGCCCCCTTGGCGTCGCGGTCCTCGCCGCCCTCGGCGCTGTCCTCGCCGCCCTGGTCCCCGCCGGTCTCCCCGGCCAGGTCCGGCTCCACGATCTCCTCGCGCCCCGGCCGCAGCCGCGCCGAGACGACCATGTAGGTGACCGCGAGCAGGAAGACCAGCATGGCCGTCCAGACGTTCAGCCGCAGGCCCAGGATGTGGTGGGCCTCGTCGACCCGCATGTACTCGATCCAGGCGCGGCCCGTGCAGTACGCGGCGACGTAGAGGGCGAAGACCCGGCCGTGGCCGAGCTTGAAGCGGCGGTCGGCCCAGACCACGAAGGCCGCGACCCCGACGCACCACAGCGACTCGTAGAGGAAGGTCGGGTGGTAGAGCCCGGCCGTACGGTTCGGGGCCGCGCTGATCTCCAGCGCCCACGGCAGATCGGTCGGCTTTCCGTACAGTTCCTGGTTGAACCAGTTGCCCCAGCGGCCGAAGGCCTGCGCCAGCGCGATCCCGGGCGCGATGGCGTCCGCGTACGCGGGGAGCGGGATCCCCCGGCGGCGGCAGCCGATCCAGGCGCCGACCGCGCCCAGCGCGATCGCGCCCCAGATGCCCAGACCGCCCTGCCAGATCTTGAAGGCGTCGACCCAGTTCTCGCCCTCGCTGAAGTAGAGCTGGTAGTCGGTGATCACATGGTAGAGACGGCCGCCGACCAGGCCGAAGGGGACGGCCCAGACGGCGATGTCGGCGACCGTGCCGACCTTTCCGCCCCGGGCGACCCACCGCTTGCCGCCGTACCAGACGCCGACGAAGACACCGATGATGATGCAGAACGCGTAGCCGCGCAGCGGGAGCGGTCCGAGATGGAGCACTCCGGTCGAGGGGCTGGGAATGTAGGCAAAGTCCATGGCAGAACCGACGGTACAGTGCCGGGCGGGAAGTACCGCAACCCCGCCCGGCATCATCTGTATAAAAACCCGGGATCGGCCCGGACCTGGCCCTGATACACCCCCGGCAGAGCCCTGGTACGCCCCGGAATCGCCCCGTGTAGGGGTCGTGTAGGGCCCCCGTACGGGGCGGGGATGTGCCCCGGAGTACCCGGGTCAGGCGGCGGGCAGCGTGCCCGGCTGGACCTGGGGCTCCACCGGCGGCACCGAGGCGGGCCCGGTCAGCGGCTCCGAGGCGGGCCCCGAGGCCTCCCCGGACGCGGGCGCCTCGTCCGGCCCGCGCTCCCCGTGTCCCGCGTCGTGTCCTGCCCCGTGCCCCGCTCCCGCTCCCCCGTCCGCCGGGAGCGACGAGGGTGCCGTGGGGGTGGCCGTGCCCGGCTTCTTGCCCTTGTTGGCCTCCTCGACCCACTTCTTCAGGTTGGCGGGCGTGATGTCCTCGTTCCCCTTCTTGGGGAAGACCGCCTCGCCGTTGAGGAGCACGGTCGGTGTCCCGGAGAAGCCGCCCGTACGGAACGCCTCGGCGGCCTTCTCCACCCACCGGTCGTGCTCGCCCTTCTCCACGCACTGCCGGAAGCCGGGCGCGGACTCCAGCCCGTCGACCTTGCCCGCCAGCTCCAGCAGCTTGGCGTTCTTGGCGTAGGCGTCGTCCGTCTCCAGCGGCTGGTTCGCGTAGAGCACGTCGTGGTACGGGGCGAACTTCCCGGCGTCCTGGGCGCAGGCCGCCGCGTTGGCGGCGCGCAGCGAGCCCGTACCGCCCATGTTGCCGTCGATGATGGTCGCCAGGTGGTACTCGACCTTCAGCGCGCCCGCCCGCTCCAGCTCGTGGATCACGCTCCGGAAGCCGTTCTCGAACTGGGCGCAGGCCGGGCAGCGGAAGTCCTCGTACACCGTGAGGGTGGACGGCGCGTCCGTCGCCCCCACGGGGATCGCCAGCTCGTCCTTGCCGCGCACTCCGGCGGGCGCGCTCGCCGCGCCCGCCGCCTCCGTGTCCCCGCTCTTCTTCAGGTTCGCGGCGACCACGCCGACGACACCGACCAGGCCGAGCACCCCGGCGACGGTCGCCGCCATGATCAGGGTGCGCCTGCGCTTCTCGCGCGCCGCGTGTTCGGCGCGCTCCTGCTGGAGCCGCTCACGGGCGCTCCTCTTCGCTTCACGGTTCTTCTCGCTCACGCCTCAGCAACGAACCGGGGAGGTGCCTGCGCACCTCCCCGGTCCCACTTCCACCCGTACGGGTGACGCCCTGGCCGTCAGCGCTTCCGTACGCCCTCGGCCAGTTCGGCAGCGAGCGCGCGCACCGCGGCGACCCCGGCGGCCTGGTCCGGCGCGTCCAGCATCCGCTTGACGAACGCGGACCCGACGATCACCCCGTCGGCGAACCCGGCGACCTCGGCGGCCTGCTCGGCGTCGGAGACCCCGAGCCCGACACAGACCGGCAGGTCGGTGGTGGCCCGGACCCGGGTGACCAGGGCCTGGGCCTCCAGCCCCACCGAGGTCCTGGTCCCGGTGACGCCCATCAGGGACGCCGCGTAGACGAAGCCGCTGCCGGCCGCGGTGATGGTGGCCAGCCGGGCGTCCCTGGTGCTGGGCGCCACCACGAAGACGGTCGCCAGACCGTGCTTCTCGGCGTGCCGCCGCCACTCCGCGGACTCCTGGACGGGCAGGTCGGGCAGGATGCACCCGGCGCCGCCCGCCTCGGCCAGCTCGGCGGTGAACCGCTCGACGCCGTACCGGTCGATCGGGTTCCAGTACGTCATCACCAGCACCGGCTTGCCGGTCGCCTCGTGCGCCTCGCGGACCGTGCGGAGCACGTCGGCGATCTTCACGCCGCCGCGCAGCGCGATGTCGTCGGCGGTCTGGATGACGGGGCCGTCGAGGACGGGGTCGCTGTGCGGCAGCCCGACCTCGACGATGTCGGCGCCGCCGTCGAAGACGGCCTTGACCGCCTCGATGCCGCCGTCCACGGTGGGGAAGCCCGCCGGGAGGTAGGCGATCAGCGCGGCGCGGTCCTCGGCCTTGGCGGCGGCGAGGGTGTCGCTCAACAGCCCGATGTTCCCGCTCACTTGCCGTCCTCCCCGTTCCCCTTGTCCTGACCGCCGGCGCTCTTGCCGGCATCGCTGCCGTCGCCGGCGTCGCCGTCGTCGTACAGCCCGAAGTACTTGGCGGCGGTGTCCATGTCCTTGTCGCCGCGCCCGGAGAGGTTGACGACGAGGAGCCCGTCCTTGCCCAGCTCGCGCCCCACCTCCAGCGCCCCGGCCAGCGCGTGCGCGCTCTCGATCGCCGGGATGATGCCCTCGGTGCGGGAGAGCAGCCGCAGGGCGCGCATCGCGTCGTCGTCGGTGACGGCCCGGTACTCGCCGCGCCCGCTCTCCTTGAGGTACGCGTGCTCCGGGCCGATGCCCGGGTAGTCGAGCCCGGCGGAGATCGAGTAGGGCTCGGTGATCTGGCCCTCCTCGTCCTGGAGGACATACGAGCGGGACCCGTGCAGGATGCCGGGCTCGCCGGCGGTGAGGGTGGCGGCGTGCTCGCCGGTCTCCACGCCGTGCCCGGCGGGCTCGCACCCGATGAGGCGAACGCCCTGGTCGGGGAGGAAGGCGTGGAAGAGCCCGATCGCGTTCGAGCCGCCGCCCACGCACGCCACGGCGGCGTCCGGCAGCCGTCCGGCGCGCTCCAGGAGCTGGCGGCGGGCCTCGACGCCGATGACCCGGTGGAAGTCGCGGACCATGGCGGGGAAGGGGTGCGGTCCCGCGACGGTCCCGAAGAGGTAGTGCGTACGGTCGACGTTGGCGACCCAGTCGCGGAACGCCTCGTTGATGGCGTCCTTCAGGGTCCGGCTGCCGGAGGTCACCGGGATGACCTCGGCGCCGAGCATCCGCATCCGGGCCACGTTGAGCGCCTGGCGCCGGGTGTCGATCTCGCCCATGTAGATGGTGCATTCGAGCCCGAAGAGCGCGCAGGCGGTGGCGGTGGCGACGCCGTGCTGCCCGGCCCCGGTCTCGGCGATGACCCGGGTCTTGCCCATCCGCCGGGTGAGCAGGGCCTGCCCCAGCACGTTGTTGATCTTGTGCGACCCGGTGTGGTTCAGATCCTCCCGCTTGAGGAAGACCCGGGCCCCGCCCGCGTGCTCGGCGAACCGGGGCACCTCGGTGAGCGCGCTGGGGCGGCCGGTGTAGTGGGCGAGCAGCTCGTCCAGCTCGGCGGCGAAGGCGGGATCGGCCTTGGCCTTGTCGTACTCGACGGCGACCTCGTCGACGGCGGCGACCAGCGCCTCCGGAATGAACGCCCCGCCGAAGGCACCGAAGTACCCCTCTGCACTGGGGACCTGCCCCTCGGGGTCGGGAATGAAGAACTCGGACACGCGGAAACTCCTCAGGGAAGAAGAGGGAAGAACGGGGAGACAGACCGTAGTGCGCCGGACACGCTCCTCCCGCCGGGCCCGCGCGGACCACCCGGAGGTGCCCCGCGGGGAACCCCCTGGGCGACCCTCCGCGGGCCCCCGTACGGGTGACGCTCGTGGGCGCCTCACCCACGAGCGGGCGTCACCCGTGGGCGGGACACCCGAGGGGGCACTCCACCCGTACGGGATCCCCCGAAGGCGGCCCCGGGGCAAGAGCCCTGAGGGGACACCCCGGGGATACGCCGTTGGGCGGGACCACCCCTAGGGGGACGCCCCCAGGAGAGGCCCGGGGTGCCCTCCCGTGGGCGGGGCCCCTGGGAGGGGTCACCCGTGGGGAGACCTCTCCAGGGGGTGGCCCTCGGGAGGGCCCGGGTGGCGGGGAGCGTTTCGGTGCGCGGCGCGCCGGGACCCGGTGCGGACCGGCGCCTCAGATGTGCGGGGTCCGTGGAGTCGCGGGCGCGGCGGCCGGGCGCCATCGCATGCCGTTGACCTGGCCGGGCTCGTCACCGATGACGTACCGCACGCGCCGGCCGCGCACCCGCCGGGCCGGGGCGCGGCAACCACGCGGACGGCAGCCGCGCGCGAGGGGCGCGTGGGCCTCCGGGGTCGCCGAGCGGTCGGCGGTGGCGGGCGTCGGGACGGGCGGCACGGCGGGTCAGTCCCTCCCGTGACGGAGCGCGGGGTGCGCGCCGGCGGCGACGAGATCCGCGACGGCGGACTTCGGGTCGCGGCCGGTGACCAGCGACTCGCCGACGAGCACGGCGTCGGCCCCGGCGTTGGCGTACGCGATCAGGTCGTGCGGCCCGCGTACCCCCGACTCGGCGACCTTGATGATCCCGGCCGGGATCTCCGGCGCGACCCGTTCGAACGTGGAGCGGTCGACCTTGAGGGTCTTCAGGTCGCGCGCGTTGACTCCGATGATCTTCGCCCCGGCGGCCACGGCCCGCTCCGTCTCCTCCTCGTCGTGGACCTCCACGAGCGCGGTGAGCCCGATCGACTCGGCCCGCTCGATCAGCGAGACCAGCGCCTCCTGGCCGAGGGCCGCGACGATCAGCAGCACCACGTCGGCGCCGTGCGCGCGCGCCTCCCAGAGCTGGTACGAGGTGACGATGAAGTCCTTGCGCAGCACCGGGATGTCGACCCGGGCCCGGACGGCCTCCAGATCGGCGAGCGAGCCGCCGAAGCGGCGCTGTTCGGTCAGTACGGAGATGACGGCGGCGCCGCCCGCCTCGTAGTCGGCGGCGAGCGCGGCCGGGTCGGCGATCGCGGCGAGCGCGCCCTTGGACGGGCTGGAGCGCTTGACCTCGCAGATCACCTGGACGCCCTCGCCGCTGAGCGCGGCGGCACCGTCCTTGGCCTGCGGCGCCTTGGCCGCGCGCTCCTTGAGCTCGTCGAGGCCGACGCGCGCCTGCCGCTCTGCGAGGTCGGCGCGGACGCCGTCGATGATCTCGTCGAGCACACTCACGCGAGCGGCCCCCTTCCGGGACGGAATGCGGTTCAGTTACGGATCGTACCGACGTTGGCCCGAGCTGCCATCGGGCGCTCTTCGGCCACGCCGTCGTTGTCCGGTTCTTCCGATGCTAGATGATGTGGCCCCGTGGGCCCGCATCCGGGCGGCGGGGCGGCCCGCGCCGGAGCCGGCCGGGCGCCGGACCGGGGCCGGCCAGGAACCGGCCAGGAACCGGTCAGGGCGCGAGCCAGGAACCGTAGGGCAGGTTCCGCAGCACGCTGAACGCCAGGAGTACGGCGCCGAAACTCCACCACCACAGGGGGCGCTGGGTGATCCTCAGGGGCCGCCCCTTTCCGGCACCTACCACCCAGATCACCCACACGACGGCGAAGACCGCGTACCCCACGACGGCGAGCGCGTTGTCGCCGAGCGAGCCGGCCAGATCGCCGTGGGCGAGGGCGTGGGCGCCCCGCAGGCCGCCGCAGCCGGGGCAGTAGAGGCCGGTGAGGGCGTAGAGCGGGCAGGGCGGATAGTGGCCGGATTCGTTCGGGTCGACCAGGCCGACATAGGTGAACGCGGCGGCGACCCCGGCGAGGGTGGCGAACGGCAGCAGCAGCCGCCGGCCCCGGGACGCGGGCTGCGGGATCTCGTACAGGGCGGGGTTCACCCGGTGATTCTCACCGTTCCGGCGGAAAGACGCAGCCCGGCCCCGCCGGACCGCGTCACGCGTATCGCTGCCGGGCGGGGCGGCCGGGGCGGCCGGGGCGCCCGAGCGGACAGGTCGGACGGGGCCGGACGGGTCAGACGGTCTGGGCCTGCGGCTCGGCGGCGAGCGGCGCGGGGGCGTGCGCCGCCTCGTGGGCCTCGGTCTGCGCGAGGATCCGCGCCCGGATGTCCTCGGAGCGCAGGTTGACCTGCTTGCTCGCGGCGGCGTTACGGGCGGCGGCCAGCTCCGCCGACTCCTTCGGCATGCCGAGGCCCGCCGCGCTCATCGCCATGCCGACACCGCCGCCGATCAGGACGACGACGAGGCCGCCCCAGAACGCGAGGATGTTGACCGCCACCATGGCGACCCCCGAGACGCAGAAGCCGATGAAGGCGATGGTGACACCGGTCCAGGCCGCCGGGGTGTGTCCGTGGCTGCTGCCCGCCATGAGTTGCTCCTCGTTGTTCTCGGTTGTCCTCGCGCCGTAGGCGCTGGGTGGGTCGGACGCTCACCGGACATTGTCCCGCATGCGCCACCGGGACGGTTCCCGGGGGTGGCCCGGTGTGACCCGCCTCTCGCGGGCCGGCCGTCGCGGCCCACACGTCCGGGGCAGCCCCTCCGGGGCAGCCCTCCCGGGTCAGCTCTCCCGGGTCGGGTCCTCGCCCCGGTCCAGGGCCTTCCACAGGTCCTCGGGCCGGTCGGGGTCGACCACGGGGGCCTTACGGGGGCCACGGGCACCGCCCCGCGCGCCGCCCGCCGCCGCGCCGGGGCGCTCGTACCGCCCGGACATCGCGGGCCAGCGGCGCCCGTACCCGAGGGCGAGCACCCCCGCGAGAAGGATCAGGGCGCCGCCCGCGGAGGTGACGTACGGCCATGCCGTGTGGCTCAGCCCGGAGACGGTGGCGGCGGTGTCCCCGGTGGTCCGCGCGGCCTCGGCGTCGAGCGCCGCGTGGTCCCCGGCGCCGAGGAGGGCGGCGAGGGCGGCGCCCGCGCCGCTGAGGGCGAGCAGCGCCGAGACCACCCGGCGCCCGGCGCCCCGTACCGCGAAGACGGCGACCAGCGCGGCGAGGCCGACGACGGCGAGGGCGGCGGGGACCCCGGTGATGTCCCGTCCCTCGGCGGCCAGCGGCAGCGTGCCGCCCCCGACGGCCGCCGAGCCCTCCGCCCAGGTCTGGCCCGAGGAGATCAGCACCACGGCGGCACCGAGGGCGCCGAGGAGCAGGGCGGCGGCGAGGGGGCGGCGTCCACCGCGCGCGTCGGCGGCCGCCGGGCCCGCGGCGGTACGGGGCTGGGGTACGGGTACGGCACTCACGCACCCCACTATCCCCTACCGCCCGAAACGCCCCGGGGGCCGGGGGCCCTGGGGCGCCCGCCTCAGCCGCCCATCCGGTTCGCGGTGTGGACGGCCCGGAGCACCGCCGCCGCCTTGTTGCGGCACTCGGTGTCCTCCGAGACCGGGTCGGAGTCGGCGACGACCCCCGCGCCCGCCTGGACGTACGCCGTACCGTCGCGGAGCAGCGCGGTCCTGATGGCGATGGCCGTGTCGGAGTCCCCGGCGAAGTCGAGATAGCCGACACAGCCGCCGTAGAGCCCCCGCCGGGTGGGCTCCAGCTCGTCGATGATCTGGAGCGCGCGCGGCTTGGGCGCGCCGGAGAGGGTGCCCGCCGGGAAGCAGGCGGTGAGCACGTCGAAGGCGGTACGGGTGCCGGTGACCCGGCCGGTGACGGTGGAGACGATGTGCATGACGTGCGAGTACTTCTCGACGGACATGAAGTCGACCACCTCGACGCTGCCCGGCTCACAGACCCGCCCCAGGTCGTTGCGGCCGAGGTCGACCAGCATCAGGTGCTCGGCGCGCTCCTTGGGGTCGGCGAGGAGTTCGTCGGCGAGCGCCTGGTCCTCCTGCGGGGTGGCGCCGCGCGGCCGGGTGCCGGCGATGGGGTGGACCATGGCGCGGCCGTCCTCCACCTTGACCAGCGCCTCGGGGCTGGAGCCGACGACGTCGAAGGCGGCGCCGTCCTCGGTGGCGGGGAAGCGGAAGAGGTACATGTACGGGCTGGGGTTGGTGGCCCGCAGCACCCGGTAGACGTCGAGGGCGCTCGCGGTGACGGGCGTCTCGAACCGCTGGGAGGGCACGACCTGGAAGGCCTCCCCGGCCCGGATCCGCTCCTTGATGTCCTCGACGGCGTCCTGGTAGGCGGGGCCGCCCCAGAGCGCGGTGTACTCGGGGAGTTCGGAGGCGGGCAGCCGGGTGGGCGGCGAGTGGACCGGGCGGTCGAGGTCGGCGGCCATCGCGTCGAGCCGGGCGACGGCGTCCGCGTAGGCGTCGTCCACGCCGGTGTCGAGGTCGTTGTGGTTGATCGCGTTGGCGATCAGCAGGACGGAGCCGTCCCAGTGGTCGAGGACGGCGAGGTCCGAGGTGAGCAGCATGGTCAGCTCGGGGATGCGCAGGTCGTCGCGGGCGTGGTCGCCGACCTTCTCCAGCCGGCGCACGATGTCGTACCCGAGGTAGCCGACCATGCCGCCGGTGAAGGGCGGCATGCCGGAGGCCAGGTCTCGGGGGGTGTGCAGGGCCTGGAGGGTGGCGCGCAGGGTGGCCAGCGGGTCGCCGTCGACGGGGACGCCGACGGGCGGGGTGCCCAGCCAGTGGGTCCGGCCGCCGCGCTCGGTGAGGGTGGCGGAGGACCGTACGCCGATGAACGAGTAGCGGGACCAGGAGCGGCCGTTCTCCGCGGACTCCAGGAGAAAGGTGCCGGGGCGTTCGGCGGCGAGCTTGCGGTATAGGCCGACCGGGGTGTCCCCGTCCGCGAGGAGGCGCCGGCTGACGGGGATGACGCGGCGGTCCACCGCCAGCTTGCGGAAGGTCTCAAGGTCCATGGCGGCTGACCCTACTCGGTGGGCGGGCGGGGGCGGGGAGGGTGCATGGGGGGCGCGCAGGGGGCGCGTTCAGCGGTCGTACGAGGGGGTGCGGGCGTGCGCCCCGGCGGGGGTCCCCCTGGGTTGCCCGTAGGGGTACCCGGGGCGGCCCCCATGGTCCCGGCGTCCCTCCCCGTAGGGGTGCCCTCCCCGTAGGGGCGGCCCCCGACCTGGCTACCCCGTAGGGGCGAGCGGCAGGACATCGGCGTCGAAGCACGTACGGTCGCCGGTGTGGCAGGCGGCGCCGACCTGGTCGACCTGGACGAGGACGGTGTCCGCGTCGCAGTCCAGGGCGACCGACTTCACGTACTGGACATGGCCGGAGGTGTCGCCCTTCACCCAGTACTCGCGGCGGCTGCGGGACCAGTAGGTGCACCGTCCCGTGGTGAGCGTGCGGTGCAGCGCCTCGTCGTCCATCCAGCCCAGCATCAGCACCTCGCCGGTGTCGTACTGCTGGGCGATCGCCGGGATCAGCCCGTCCGCGCTGCGCTTGAGCCGGTCGGCGATGGCGGGGTCGAGTCCGCCGCTGGGGGACGGTGCCCCGGTGGTGCTGGTCATGCGCCCATTGTGCCGCGCGCGGCGGGCCGCCCGGGGTGACGTCCACTGGGCGGACGGGTTCCGGCCGCCGTACGCTGGTGTCATGTCGACCCATGCCAAGCGTGAACGACTTCTGCTCGCCGATCTGTTGGAGGCCACGGGCCCCGACGCGCCGACGCTCTGCGACGGCTGGCTCACCCGGGACCTGGCGGCCCATGTGGTGGTCCGCGAGCGCCGCCCGGACGCCGCCGCCGGAATGATGCTGACGGCGCTCGGCAACCGGCTGGAGCGGGTCCAGGCGGAGTATGTCGCGAAGCCGTACGAGGAGCTGATCCAGCTCATCAGGACGGGTCCGCCGAAGATGTCGCCGTACGGGATCAAGCAGCTCGACGAGGTGGCGAACACGGTCGAGTTCTACATCCACACCGAGGACGTCCGCCGGGCGCAGCCCGAGTGGACCCCGCGCGAGGTGGACCGGGTCTTCGCGGATGTCCTCTGGTCGCGGCTGGAGAAGGGCGGCCGGCTGATGGGCCGCAAGTCCCCGGTCGGCCTGGTCCTGCGCCGCCCGGACGGCCAGACGGCGGTGGCCCACCGGGGCACCCCGGTGGTGACGGCCACGGGCGAGCCGAACGAACTGCTCCTCTTCCTGTCGGGCCGCCAGGACGCGGCGAAACTGGACCTGGAGGGCGACCCGGACGCGATCGGCAAGGTGAGGGGCGCGAAGCTGGGGATCGCCTGAGGGTGCTCGGGGCCGGGCCGCCGGCCGCTCGGCCACTGGGGAGGGGCTGAGGGCGCCCGTACGGCTGTACGAGGCGCCCTGACCCCGTGGGGCAACGGTCCCTCCGGGGTTACGGGGCCGATCCCGCCCCGGGGAGTTCGGCGGTGCGGAGCGGCGTCGACCAGAGGCCGATGACCCCGCCCGCCAGGCAGACCACCGAGCAGCCGAGGAAGACCGGGCCAGCGCCCCAGAGACCGACGGCCGCGCCGACGACCGGGTAGCAGAGCGGTGTGAGGCCGACGGAGATCAGGGTGGAGACGGAGGTGACCCGGCCGAGGTAGACCGGGTCGCAGGCGGTCTGGAGCACGGCCCAGCAGAGCGCCCCGCTCAACCCGGCGAGCAGCCCGATCAGGGCGCCGGCGGCCATGGCGTACGGAACGGTCGGCAGATACCCGATCGCGGCGACGCACCCCGCGGCGGCGCAGAGCACCAGGGACATGACGAGCCCGGCGCGCGGTATGCGCCCCCGTACGGTCAGCAGCAGCGCGCTGAGCCCCGCCCCGGCGCCGAAGGCCGCGACGATCGCCCCCATCCCGTCGGCGCCCCAGCCGCGCTCTTGGACGAGGAGGGTGAGCCCGATGTTGAGCGGCCCGGCGAAGCCGAGTTCGCCGACGGCGACGGTGACCATCAGCGGGGCGAGCACCCGGTGGCCCCGGAGATACCGCAGCCCGGCCCGGAGCTCCCCCCAGGCTCCGGCGTCGCCCCGGCTCCGCTCCTCCGCCCCCTGGTCCGCGTGGTCCGCGCCGGGCGCGGGGCCCGGTCCGATCCGTACGGCCAGCAGCAGCGGCAGGGATACGGCGAAGAGCGCCCCGGCGACGGCGAACGCGGCCCCGGGCCCGCCCACCGCCACCGCGAACCCGCCGAGCGGCGCCCCGGCCACCCCCGCGAGCCGCTGCGCGAAACCCCGCATGCCCTGGACCCGGGCGAGCTGTCCGGGTCCGGTGATCCGGGGCGGCAGGGCGCCGACGGCGGGGAGGAAGAGCGCGTCGACGGCGCCGAAGACCAGGGCAAGGGGGAGGAGCAGCCAGAGCGTGGGGGTGGTGAGGGCCAGCGCGAGGGCGACGCCCAGGATGACGGCGCACCGCACGGCGTCGCCGCCGATGACGACGCGCCGGGGCCCGAAGCGGTCGGCGACCACTCCCCCGCCGAGCATCAGCACGGCACGCGGCACCGCCCCGACGGCGAGCACGAACCCGGCCTGCGCGGGGGTGCCGCTGCGCACGGCGGCCCAGGAGAGGGCCAGGAAGTAGACGCTGTCGCCCACCATGGACGCGGTGTAGGCGCCGAGCCAGCGCAGCACGTTCCCGTCCCGGTACGCGGGCCGCTCGGAGCCCGGCGCGACGGGTTCCGGGGCGGGTTTCCCGGCGGATTCCTCGGGGTCGGCGGAGCCGGTGGCGACGGCTGGGTCAGGGGCGGATCCGGGGCGCGCGCTCACGACGACGCCATCCTCTCTCGGGGCCCGTAAGGGGCTGGGTCCTGTCGGGGGGCGGAGACCCGGGTTGCCCCTAAGGGGCCGGGGGTCTCAGGGCTCAGGGGCGGAAGGGGAAGCCGTACAGGTGCAGGGAGACGGTCTCGCGCCCCGCGGTGTCGCCCGCTTCCTCGGCGGCGCGCCCGGCGTTCTGGTACTTCATGGCCAGCTCATGCAGCTCACGGCCGAACGCGGTCAGCTCGGCCGGGGTGAGCGGGGCGAGATACTCGCTGCTCAGCGAGGCGGTGCGCCACTCGGGCGACCAGGCGCTCTCGGTCTCCCGGTAAGCGAGGTACTGCTCGTGGCGCTGCTCGGCGATCAGCCGCCCGACGGTGCGGTACACGGCGGCCTCCTCGGGCCCGCCCCCGAAGTCCTCGGCCGCCCACGCCACCCCGTCGGAAGCCACCTGCCACCACCGCTCCCGCCCGTCGCTCCCCGGGCTCTCGGCCTCCTCGATCAGCCCGTGCTCGGCGAGCTTGCGCAGGTGATAACTGACCAGCGAGACGGCCTCGTCGACCTGGTCCGCGAGGTGCGAGGCGGTGGCCCTACGGGCGATGAAGAGCCCCCGGTAGAGCCGCATCCGCAGCGGGTGGCCGAAGGCTTTGAGGGTGGCGGCGTCGGTGATCCGGCGCTGCTGCTGATCTGCCATGACGCCGACCGTAAAGCAGAAAAGGAAAGTTGCGCAACATTAATTGCGCAACTTTCCTTGTGGGCATGAACGGAGGAGCAGCTTCGAGCCCGGGCAGGCCGAGGGCTACAGCCAGAAGTCAGATGGCCGGATGGTCAGATGACCCAGTCACGGAAGAGCCGGGCGGCCTCATGGAGGTCCGCCTCGTCGCTGCGGATGTCCGAGACGAGCTTCGCGATATCTCCGTACGACGGCGCGATCGACATGTCGCACTGCTCCATGTACTCCCAGGCGCACGCCATGCCGATCGAAGCGTTGTAGTCGGTGAACGGCCGCAGACGGACAGCGGTGTGCAGGAAGGTGGCGGCCCTCGCCGCTACCTCCTCGTAGTACGGCTCACCGGCGAGGCGCTCGTACCGATGCCGCTCGACCATGCAGTGCAGCGCACCCCAGTCACGGATCGGGGTGTTCTCCGGGGATACGTCAATCTGCACATTGAGCACCCACCCGGCGTCGACGTAAAGGGTCACCGCAGCCCCTTCGGGAACGTCTGCTCGAACTCCGCCATCAGCACCCGGGCCTTCTTCGAGGCCCCCTCGACGAACCGCTGCTTCTGCCGTCGGCGCACCACATCCTCGGTCAGTATGTCGTGCGCCAGCCGCTTGATCGCGAGGCCCCGCTCCTTGGCCTCCGCGCGCAGCTCGGTCAGTTCCTCTTCGGTGAATTCAATCGTGATTCCAGGCATACGGACACCGTAAGCCAGCCACCCCCACAGTCGCTACCAGATTCACTACCAAGAGTGAAACCTCGAACCGTCATGCGACCCGATGATCTTCGATCAGCCGTCACCCAGCGGCCATACATCGGATGGGTCACCATGCAGACCCAGGTCGCCACACGCGGTGCGACAGTCCAGATTCCACCCACCCACCCTCATAACTGGCCTGATTCCGTCGAGTGGCGGCCATTGACAGGTGCACGCAACAAACCTAGGTTCACCGGCGCACCCGATGCATCCGATGTATTCGAAGATCCATCAGGTTGGGAGGACGACAGTGACCTCATCCCCGGACACTCCTTCGCCCGTGGACCGCAGGGCCCTGCTCGGCACCGCGCTGGGCGGTGCGGCCGTGGCGGCGTTACCCGGAGCGGCCCATGCGGCGCCCGCCGGGGCAGGCTCGCGGGCGCCGCGCCCCGCGTCCCCCGCGCGGCGGCCCTGGGCGCTGCGCGACACCATGACCGGTGACACCGCCTGGTCCCGGTTCCTGCGGGGGCAGGATCTGGTGTGGAAGCGGATGCCCGCCGTCTGGTACGAGGGGCCGTTCCTCGGGGACGGGCTGCTCGGCACCATGGTGTACCGGGAGCCGGAGAGCGACCGGATCCGCTTCACGGTCCAGCACGGCCGGGTCCAGGACCACCGGCCCGAGTTCGGGAGCGGCTGGGGCACCTGCCGGCTCCCCGTCGGGCACCTCACCCTGGACCCGCTCGGCACCGTCACCGGGGTCGACTGGCGGCTGAGCCTCTGGAACGCCGAGCTCACCGGCACCGTCACCACCACCCGCGGCACCCTCACCCTCGCCGCCCTCATCCACGACGAGGTTCTCGCGGTCCGCGCCACGGCCACCGGCGGCGAGCGCGCCGTCTGGACCTTCCACCCGGAAGAGGCCATCAGCCCCCGCAAGATCAGCGAGGAGCCGCCCGCCGGGTACGCCGCCCATCCGCCCTGGACCACCCGGACCGCGGCCGACGGCACCGAGCTGGTGCTCCAGCCGCTCACCGCCGGAGGGCAGGGCGGAGGACCCGCCATCGGGCAGACCGCCACCGCGTACCGCCGTACCGGCGACACCCTGCTGCTCAGCGTCGGCCACAGCGCGCCCTCCGCCACCGCCGCCGAGACCGACGCGCTCCGCAACCTGCGGCGCGCCGCCTCCTGGCACACCCTCAGAGAGCGTCATCGCACCTGGTGGCACGCGTTCTACCAGAAGAGTTTCGTCTCCTTCCCGGACCAGCGGCTCCAGTCCTTCCACTGGATCCAGCTCTACAAGGTGGCCTCCGCCAGCCGCGCCGGCGGCCCCGTCATGGCCACCTGCGGCCCCTGGCTGGAGCCCACCCCCTGGCCCGCCGTCTGGTGGAACCTCAACGTCCAGTTGGAGTACTGGCTCATCCACGGCTCCAACCACCCGGAGCTGGACTCCCTCGCCAGCACGCTCCGGCAGAACCAGGAGCAGCTCATCGCCAACGTCCCCGCCGCCTACCGCGCGGACAGCTCCGGAGTCGGCCGCAGCTCCGACATGTTCACCCGCCGCGACGTCGGCAGACCGGGCACCGGCGCCGAGACCGGCGACCTCACCTGGGCGCTGCACAACGTATGGCTCTCGTACCGCCACTCCATGGACGAGCGGCTGCTGCGCGACACCGTCTACCCCGTGCTCCGCCGGGCCATCGCCTACTACCTGCACTTCCTCACCCCGGGCCCGGACGGCCGGCTCCATCTGCCGAGCACGCTCTCGCCCGAGTACCCGGTCGTGCCGCCCCAGGACACCAACTACGACCTGGCGCTCATCCGGTGGGGCTGCCGGACGCTGCTGGACTCCGCCGAACTCCTCGGGATCGAGGACGCGTCGGCCCCCCGCTGGCGCGAGGTGCTGGCCCGGCTCACGCCGTACCCGGTCGACGAGAACGGCTTCATGATCGGCGCCGACACCCCGTACGCCCAGTCCCACCGGCACTACTCGCATCTGCTGATGGTCTATCCGCTCCATCTCGTCGACGCCGACCAGCCGGAGAGCCGCGAGCTGATCACGAAGTCGCTGGCCCACTGGCACGCGCTGACCGGGGCCCACCGGGGGTACAGCTACACGGGGGCCGCCTCGATGTACGCAATGCTGCGCGACGGGGACACCGCGCTCACGTATCTGCGGAAGTTCTTCGACCCGGAGACCCGCTACCCGTGCCAGGCCAACACCCACTACACCGAGGCCGGTCCGGTCATCGAGACGCCGCTCTCCGCCTCGCAGTCGCTGCACGACATGTTCTGCCAGAGCTGGGGCGGGGTGATCCGGGTCTTCCCCGCCGTCCCGGCCGAGTGGGCGGATGTCACGCTGCACGACTTCCGTACCCAGGGCGCCTTCCTGGTGAGCGCGGTACGGAAGGACGGGGCCACCCGGTTCATCCGGGTCAGGAGCCTGGCGGGCGAGCCCCTCAGGCTCCGGCACGGGCTGACCGGGGCGCTCACCGTACTGCTGGACGACGGGACCCCGGCCGGCACGGAGGAGCTGGGCGACGGCACCCTCGCCGTCGACCTGCCCCGGGGCCGGGAGGTCCTGGTCCACTCGGGCCGCCGGCCCGACCTGGTCATCGCGCCCGTCCCGGCCGGCGCGCCGGGCGCGGCCTGGGGACTCCCCTAGGGGCCGTATCGGGGGTACGCCCAGGCCCGTGACGCCCTGACCGGTACGACCCGACCCGTACGGGTTCCCGTACGGCCTCGCCCGTACGGGCCCCTGTACGCCCCCACCCGTACGGGTCCCCCTGCCGCACTGCCCCGGCTCCATCACCCCACCCCATCCCGGGAGGCTTCCTATGGCGGTTCCGCTCAGGACCGCGCTCGCCCCGCTCCGTACCCTGCTCGGCGCCGCGCTCGCGGCCACACTCCTCGCCGCCGGCCCCCTCACCGCCGGCCCCGCACACGCTCAGGCCCAGGCCCAGGGACCGTCACAGGACCAGGACCAGGTCCGGGCCCGGGACACCGCCTGGAACATCTCCGCGCCCCGGTCCGCGCCCCGGTCCACACCCGCGTCCACGCCCGCGTCCACGCCCGCGTCCGCGCCCCGGGCCCGGGTCTCCCTCGACCCCGCCACCGGGGCCCTGAGCCTCGCCGTCTCGCGGGGCGGACGGGGCGTCCTCGCGCCCTCGCCCGTCGGCCTCGTCACCGAACGGGCCGATCTCTCCCAGGGGTTGCGCTTCCTGCGCCGCGCCGACCGGACCGTCCGCGAGGCGTATCGGGCCACCTCCGGCAAGCGGCTGGAGCGCCGGGTCCTGATGACCGAGAGCCGGCTCGCGTTCGCCACCGCCGGGGGCGCCAGGATCGACCTCGTCGTGCGCGCCGCCGCCGACGGGGTCGCCTACCGGTACGCACTGCCCGCCGGGTCGGGGGATGTGGTGCGCGAGGCCTCCGCGTTCCGGATGGCGCCGGAGGACCGGGCCTGGCTCGGCGCCTACCGGGCCGACAACGAGGGCCCGTTCGTCCCGTACACCGCCGCGACCGCGCCCACCGGCACCTACTCCTACCAGGCGCTCTTCGAGACCAACGGCGGCTACGCCCTGCTCGCCGAGTCCCATCTGACCGGTGCGTACTCCGGCGCCCGGCTCACCCACGAACAGGGCAGCGCCACCTACGGGATCACCCTGGCCGACGACCGGGTGGAGAGCGGGACCGAGGTCCCTGGCGCCCCCGACGCACCCCTCATCACCCCCTGGCGCGCCCTGGTCACCGGCGATCTCGCCACCGTCACCCGGTCCACCTTCACCGACGATCTCGCCCCCGCCTCCCGCGTCGCCGACCGCTCCTGGATCCGGCCGGGCACCGTGCTGTGGACCTGGCTGGCCGGGGGCCGCACCGCGGGCCAGAGCCTCGCGGCGCAGCGGGCGTACGTCGATTACGCGGCCGAGCGCGGCTGGCCGTACGAGGCCGTCGACGCGGGCTGGTACTACCGGAAGGACGCGTGGGGCACCGCCGATCCCGACTGGGCGACGACGAGCTGGATGCCGGAACTCGTCCGCTACGCCCGTGCCAAGGGTGTCGAGATCATCGTCTGGGTCCACCAGAGCGAGCTGGACACCCCGGAGAAGCGCGCGCTCTGGCTGCCCACGCTGGAGCGGTGGGGCATCAAGGGCGTGAAGATCGACTTCATGGACTCCGAGGCGCAGTCCATGCTCCGCTGGTACGACGCGATCCTCCCGGAGACCGCCGCCCACCACCTCATGGTCGACTTCCACGGCTCCACCCTCCCCAAGGGCATCCAGCGCACCTGGCCGCATGTCATGACCCTGGAAGGGGTCGGCGGCGAGGAGAAGCGCACCAACACCGCGGCCCACCTCACCACCCTGCCGTTCACCCGGAACGTCATCGGCTCCATGGACTTCACCCCCGGCGGCTTCCACCGCGTCGGGCTCCGCCCCAACTCGGACGCGGCGGAGACCGGGCTCGCGGTGCTGTACGAGTCGGGGCTCCAGATGCTGGCGGGCACCCCCGAGTCGTACGACGAACGGCCGCTCGCCCGCGCGTTCTTCGAGCAGACGCCCGTCGCCTGGGACGACACCCGGCTGCTCGCCGGGGACCCCGGCCGGGAGGCCGTGCTCGCCCGCAGGGACGGCGACCGCTGGTTCCTGGGCGGGGTGTACGCGGGCGAGGCCCGTACGGCGGCGGTGCCGCTGGGGGCGCTCGGGTCGTCCCCTACGGGACGGTGGCTCCTGGAGACGATCACCGATGGCGCCGCCGGCCCCGACACCCCTGATGGCGACCCCGGTGCGCTGGTACGGAAGACCCGGGTAATACCCGGCGGCGCCACCCTCACCGTCGGCCTCGCAGAGAACGGCGGCTTCGCCGCCATCGCCTGCCCCTGGCGCCCCGGCATCACCACCTGCCACCGCTGACCCGGGGGAGCCGAACCGGGAGAACGCGAAGGCCCCCGCCCGTGCCTGACGGCGCGGACGGGGGCCGGGGCTCCGGCCCGGGGAGCGCGGGACTCGCGGCTCAGGGCGGGGCCCCGTTCAGCGCACCGGGTGTCCCGCCTCCCGCAGCGCGTTCTTCACGTCCCCGATCCGCAGGTCGCCGAAGTGGAAGACGGAGGCGGCCAGCACCGCGTCAGCGCCCGCCTCGACCGCCGGGGCGAAGTGGGCCAGGGCGCCCGCGCCGCCCGAGGCGATGACGGGCACGGTGACATGCTTCCGGACGGCGGCGATCATCTCCGTGTCGTAGCCGTCCTTCGTGCCGTCCGCGTCCATCGAGTTGAGCAGGATCTCGCCCGCGCCCAGCTCGGCCGCCTCGTGCGCCCACTCCACCGCGTCCCGCCCGGTGCCCCGCCGGCCGCCGTGCGTGGTGACCTCGAAGGAGCCCGCGGGGGTACGGCGCGCGTCGACCGAGAGGACCAGGACCTGGCGGCCGAAGCGCTCCGCGATCTCCCGGATCAGCTCGGGGCGGGCGATCGCCGCCGTGTTGACGCCGACCTTGTCCGCGCCCGCGCGGAGCAGCTTGTCGACGTCATCGGCGGTCCGTACGCCGCCGCCGACCGTGAGCGGGATGAAGACCTGCTCGGCCGTGCGGCGCACCACGTCGTACGTGGTCTCGCGGTCGCCGGAGGAGGCGGTGATGTCGAGGAAGGTCAGCTCGTCGGCGCCCTCCGCGTCGTAGAGCCGGGCCATCTCGACCGGGTCGCCCGCGTCGCGCAGGTTCTGGAAGTTGACGCCCTTGACGACCCGTCCGTTGTCGACGTCCAGACAGGGGATGACCCGTACGGCGAGCGTCATGCGCCACCTCCGCGCCGGTCGCCGGGGGTCCCGCCGGGGGTGCGGTACGCCTCGACCTCGACCTCGACGAAGAGGCTCGGGTCGATCAGCCCGGCCACCACGACCATGGTGGCGGCGGGGCGTACCGCGCCGAAGAGCTCCCGGTGGGCGCGGCCGACCTCGTCGGCGTCCCGGACATGGGTGAGGTACATCCGCGTCCGTACGACGTGCTCGGCGCCGAGTCCCAGCTCCTCCAGCGCCTTGACCGCCACCCCGAAGGCGGTGACGGCCTGCTCGTACGGGCCGCCCTCGGCGATCCGGCCGTCGACCACCGACGTACAGCCGGAGACGAGGACGAGCCCGTTGGGGAGTTCGACGGCGCGGGAGTAGCCGAAGCGCTCCTCCCAGGGTCCCCCGGAGGGGAACTTCCGTACGGGGCCCGCCGTGTCGTCCCGTACGGGATCCGCCGTGTCGTCCCGTACGGGTTCCGGCGCGCCGCTCATCCGGACACCGCCGCGAGGGCCTCTTCCAGCGTGAACGCCTTCGCGTAGAGCGCCTTGCCGACGATCGCGCCCTCGACGCCCTCGGGCACCAGGGTGGCGATGGCCCGCAGGTCGTCGAGGGAGGAGACGCCGCCGGAGGCGACGACGGGCTTGTCGGTGGCGGCGCAGACGTTCTTCAGCAGCTCCAGGTTGGGGCCCTGGAGGGTGCCGTCCTTGGCGATGTCGGTGACGACGTACCGCGCGCACCCCTCGGAGTCGAGCCGGGCGAGCGTCTCGTAGAGGTCGCCGCCGTCGCGGGTCCACCCCCGGCCGCGCAGGGTGGTGCCGCGCACGTCGAGGCCGACGGCGATCTTGTCGCCGTGCTCGGCGATGATCCTGGCGACCCACTCCGGGGTCTCCAGGGCGGCCGTGCCGAGGTTGACACGGGTGCAGCCGGTGGCGAGAGCGGCGGCGAGCGAGGCGTCGTCGCGGATGCCGCCGGAGAGCTCGACCTTGATGTCCATGGCGTCGGCGACCTCGGCGATCAGCTTCCGGTTGTCACCGGTGCCGAAGGCCGCGTCGAGGTCGACCAGGTGGAGCCATTCGGCGCCCGCGCGCTGCCAGGCGAGCGCCGCTTCGAGCGGGGAGCCGTACGAGGTCTCCGAGCCGGACTCGCCGTGGACGAGCCGGACGGCCTGGCCGTCGCGGACGTCGACGGCGGGGAGCAGCTCCAGCTTCGGGAGACCCGACGCGGCGGACTGGGGCACATCGGACGGGGGCACAGAAGACATTCAGAGGGTTCCGATCCAGTTGGAGAGCAACTCGGCACCGGCGTCGCCGGACTTCTCGGGGTGGAACTGGGTGGCCCACAGCGCGCCGTTCTCCACGGCGGCGACGAACCGCTCACCGTGGGTGGCCCAGGTGACGCGGGGGGCGCGGATCTTGGCGTTGGTGGTCTCCAGGCTCCACTCCCGGGCGGCGTAGGAGTGCACGAAGTAGAACCGGGCGTCGCGGTCGACCCCGGCGAAGAGCCGGCTGTCGTCGGGCGCCTCGACGGTGTTCCACCCCATGTGCGGGACGACGGGGGCCTGGAGCGGTCCGACCGTGCCGGGCCACTCGTCGAGCCCTTCGCTCTCCTCGCCGTGCTCGATACCGCGCTCGAAGAGGATCTGCATCCCGACACAGATCCCCATGACGGGACGGCCCCCGGCCAGCCTGCGGCCGATGATCCAGTCGCCGCGCGCGGCCCTGAGCCCCTTCATACAGGCGGAGAAGGCGCCGACGCCGGGGACGAGGAGCCCGTCCGCGTTCATCGCCTTGTCGTAGTCGCGGGTGATCTCCACCTCCGCCCCCGCGCGGGCGAGGGCGCGCTCGGCGGAGCGTACGTTGCCGAATCCGTAGTCGAAGACGACCACGCTCTTCGCTGTTCCGGTCATTCCCAGAGCCCTTCGATCCGCAGAACGCCCGCCACCAGGCAGAGCAGGGAGCAGAGTGCGAGCAGCACGATCACGCCGGTGGGCAGCTTCTGCTTGTGGAAGGAGTAGACACCACCGGCCAGGAAGAGGCCCACGACGATCAGGATGGTCGACAGACCGGTCACAGGGCGCCCTTGGTCGACGGGAGGATTCCGGTGGCGCGCGGGTCGCGCTCGGAGGCGTAGCGCAGCGCCCGGGCGAGCGCCTTGAACTGGCACTCCACGATGTGGTGCGCGTTGCGCCCGTACGGGACGTGGACGTGGAGCGCGATCTGGGCCTGCGCGACGAAGGACTCCAGGATGTGCCGGGTCATCGTGGTGTCGTACGAGCCGATCATCGGCGCCATGGTCTCGGGCTCGGTGTGCACGAGGTACGGGCGGCCGGAGAGGTCGACCGTCACCTGGGCCAGCGACTCGTCCAGCGGGACGGTGCAGTTGCCGAAGCGGTAGATGCCGACCTTGTCGCCGAGCGCCTGCTTGAAGGCGGCGCCGAGCGCGAGCGCGGTGTCCTCGATGGTGTGGTGCGAGTCGATGTGAAGGTCGCCCTCGGTCTTCACGGTGAGGTCGAAGAGGCCGTGCCGGCCGAGCTGGTCGAGCATGTGGTCGTAGAAGCCGACCCCGGTCGACACATCGACCTTTCCGGTGCCGTCGAGGTCGATCTCGACGACGACGGAGGTCTCCTTCGTCGTGCGTTCCACGCGGCCGATGCGGCTCATGCGCTCTGCTCCTTCTTGAGATCACGTACCGCGTCGAGGAACGCGTCGTTCTCGGACGGGGTCCCCGCGGTCACCCGCAGCCACCCCGGTACGCCGTTGTCACGGATGAGGACACCCCGGTCGAGGATCCGCCGCCAGGCCGCGTGGGTGTCGGGGAAGCGGCCGAACTGGACGAAGTTGGCGTCGGACGCGGTGACCTCGTACCCGAGGGCGAGCAACTCGGCGACCAGCCGGTCCCGTTCGGCCTTGAGGTTCTCGACATACCCGAGGAGCGTATCGGTGTGCTCCAGCGCGGCGAGCGCGGTGGCCTGGGTGACGGCGGAGAGGTGGTACGGCAGCCGTACGAGCTGGACGGCGTCGACCACCGCGGGGTGCGCGGCGAGATAGCCGAGGCGGAGCCCGGCCGCGCCGAACGCCTTGGACATGGTGCGCGAGACGACCAGCAGCGGGCGCCCCTCGGTCAGCGGCAGCAGCGAGGGCCGGTGGCTGAACTCGACATACGCCTCGTCCACGACGACCAGCGTCGGGCGGACGGCCTGCGCGGCCTCGTAGAGCGCGCGGACGGCGTCGGCGGGGACGGCGGTACCGGTGGGGTTGTTGGGGGAGGTGATGAAGACGACGTCGGGGCGGTGCTCCGCGATCGCCTCGCGCGCGGCGGCCACGTCGATGGTGAAGTCGTCGTTGCGCGGCCCGGAGAGCCAGCCGGTGCCGGTGCCCCGCGCGATCAGCCCGTGCATCGAGTACGAGGGCTCGAAGCCGATGGCGGTACGGCCGGGGCCGCCGAAGGTCTGGAGGAGCTGCTGGATGACCTCGTTGGAGCCGTTGGCGGCCCAGACGTTGGCGGCGGTCAGCGGGGCCGCGTCGCCGGGAAGTCCCGTACGGGTGAGGTACTCGGCGAGCCGGGTACGGAGCTCGACGGCGTCCCGGTCGGGGTAGCGGTTGAGCCCGCGGGCGGCCTCGGCGACCCGCTCGGCGACCCGCTCGACCAGGGGTTCGGGGAGCGGGTAGGGGTTCTCGTTGGTGTTGAGCCGTACGGGGACGTCGAGCTGGGGCGCCCCGTAGGGGGACTGCCCGCGCAGCTCGTCCCGTACGGGCAGGTCGTCGATGCCGAGCGGGGCGTCGGTACCGAGCGGGCGGGACGGCCCGGGGGCCGGGGTGGCGCTCACTTGCCGGGAACCTTCCATCCGAACCTTGCCTTCAGAGCCGCCCCGTGCGCGGGCAGGTCCTCCGCCTCCGCGAGGGTCACCACATGGTGGGCGACCTCGGCGAGGGCGTCCTCCGTGTAGTCGACGATGTGGATGCCGCGCAGGAAGGACTGGACGGAGAGGCCCGAGGAGTGGCAGGCGCAGCCGCCGGTGGGCAGGACGTGGTTGGAGCCCGCGCAGTAGTCGCCGAGCGAGACGGGGGCGTACGGGCCGACGAAGACCGCGCCCGCGTTACGGACCCGGGCGGCGACGGCGGCGGCGTCGGCGGTCTGGATCTCCAGGTGCTCGGCGCCGTACGCGTCCACGACCCGGAGGCCGTCCTCGACCGAGTCGACCAGCACGATGGCCGACTGCCGGCCGGTGAGGGCGGGGCGCACCCGGTCCTCGATGTGCTTGGTGGCCGCGACCTGCGGCTCCAGCTCCTTCACCACGGCGTCGGCCAGCTCGGTCGAGTCGGTGACGAGGACGGCGGCGGCGAGCGGGTCGTGCTCGGCCTGGCTGATCAGGTCGGCGGCGACGTGCACCGGGTCGGCGGTCGCGTCGGCGAGGACGGCGATCTCGGTGGGGCCCGCCTCGGCGTCGATGCCGATCCGGCCGGTGAAGTACCGCTTGGCGGCGGCGACCCAGATGTTGCCGGGGCCCGTGACCATGTTGGCGGGCGGGCAGCCGTCGGGGCCCGTGGTGCCGTACGCGAACATCGCGACGGCGGAGGCGCCGCCGGCCGCGTAGACCTCGTCGACGCCGAGCAGCGCGCAGGCGGCGAGGATCGTCGGGTGCGGCAGCCCGCCGAATTCTTTCTGCGGCGGGGAGGCGAGCGCGATGGAGGGGACGCCCGCCTCCTGGGCCGGCACCACGTTCATGATCACGGAGGACGGGTAGACCGAGCGTCCGCCGGGCGCGTAGAGCCCGACCCGGTCGACCGGCACCCACTTCTCGGTGACGGTGCCGCCGGGCACCACCTGGGTGGTGTGCGGGGTGCGCCGCTGCGCGCGGTGGACCAGGCGGGCGCGCCGGATCGACTCCTCCAGGGCGGCCCGTACGGCGGGATCGAGCGCCGCCAGGGCGTCGGCGAGGGCGGCGGCGGGGACCCGCACCCGCTCCAGCCTCACTCCGTCGAACTTCTCGGCCGCCTCGATCAGCGCCGCCGTGCCCCGATGATGGACGTCCTCGCAGAGCGGCCCGACCTTCTCCAGGGCGGCGGTCACGTCGAAGTCGGCTCGGGGCAACAGGTCACGCAGAGCTACACCCTCGGGGAGGGCGTCGCCGCGCAGATCGATTCGTGAGATCACGGGGTCAATTCTCGCAGACCGCCCGAGGCCGCCGGACGCCCGTATCACTGGCTGATACATGCCCCGGAGGTCACACCTCACTACTAGTGTTCAGGTCGTCACCGAACGGGCACAACGAAGGTAAGGAGCGTTACGCCCTTCGGGTCTGTACACCCCTCTGTACATCGCTCCGCGCATCACCGCACATCGCCCGACCCATCCATGATCAGCAGTCACACCCTGTAGGCACACGGGGAAGCGGAGGAGCGGCCGTGACCGAGCCGCAGTACGACGAATATCCCGACTGGCTCAGCGCCGCCGAGGTCGGCATGTGGCAGTCGTTCCGCAACGGCAGCACCTACGACCTGAGTACGTCGGACCCCCTGAGGAACGATCCCTTCTCCCCCCGTCCCTGGCCCATGGACCGCAGTGTCCGCGCCCGGGTGATCGCGCTGCTGCTGCTCAGCGGGCCGCCCGCGCTGCCGGGCCGGGTCGCCGCGCTCAAGCTGCGCGGGGCGCAGATCACCGGGACGCTCAACCTCGCGGGCGGCACGGTCGCCCCGTACGTGGAGCTGACCCGCTGCCGGTTCGAGAACGAGGTGGTGCTGCCCGAGTCGCACTTCACCACCCTGCGGATGGTGGGGTGCGCCCTGCCGCGCCTGGAGGCGGCCCGGCTCCGCACCCAGGGGGATCTCCATCTGCCGCGCTGCCGGGTGGAGCGGGGCATCCGGCTGACCGACGCGCAGATCGGTACGGACCTGCTGATCAGCCAGATCGACGTGGGTCCCGACCGGACGGGGCGGGCGATCGCCGCCGACGGGATGTCCGTGGCGCAGGACTTCACGGCGGACCAGATCGAGACGTACGGCGAGGTCAGTCTCCGGGGTGCGAAGGTCGGCGTCTCGCTGAGCCTGCGGGGCAGCCGGCTGCGCGCGGCGGAGGAGCGGCGCGCGCTCAACGCCCCGCAGCTCACGGTGGAGCGCTCGCTCTATCTGGCGGGCGCGTGGATCAACGACGCGGCGGACCCCCTCGCCACCCTGGGCGCCCCCGACATCCCGGCGGTGACGCCCCCGTACGGGATCCCCCTGGGGGCCGCCCTGGGGTCGCTCCCCGGCTCTTCGTCCGGCCCCGCCGCGGCCCCCGCCCTGAGCTCCACCCGTCTCCAGCGCTTCGAGTGCCGGGGCGGGGTGCGGCTGGACGACGGCAGGTTCGGCGACGCGCTCGACGTGGACGGGGCGCGGTTCTTCCTGGCGCCGACGGAGGAGCTCTCGCTGCGCCGGATCACCACGCCGGAGCTGCGCTTCAAGTGCGAGCGCGTGGAGGAGGGCCGTGTCGTGCTGAGCGGTGCGCGGATCGTGACGCTCATCGACATGTCGACGAGCTGGCCGGGCCCGGGCGGGATCGCCATGGGCGGCTTCGTCTACGAGAACCTCGTCCCGTTCGGGCACTTCCCGCTGCTGCGGAGGCTGGAGTGGCTGGCGGCGGCGACCCCGGAGTACTCCCCGGAGCCGTACGAGCGGCTGGCGCAGGTGCTGCGGAACAGCGGCGAGGACGCGGACGCCCGCGAGGTGCTGCTCGCGAAACAGCGGCGGCGCCGCGAGACGCTGCCGCTGGCGGCGAAGGTGTGGGGGTACCTCCAGGACTGGACGGTGGCCTACGGCTACCGGCCAGGGCGGGCGGCGCTGTGGATGGCGCTGCTCTGGGGCGCGGGCACGATCGCCTTCGCCCGCAACCCGCCGGCCCCGCTCCGCCCCGACGAACACCCGGCGTGGAACCCGGCGCTCTACGCCCTGGACCTGCTGGTCCCGGTGATCGACCTGGGCCAGGACGGCTACTGGCTCCCGGAGGGCACCTGGCAGTGGACGGCGGCCGGCCTGGTGGTGTTGGGCTGGATCCTGGCCACGACGGTCGCCACGGGCGCGACCCGGGTCCTGCGCCGGGGGTGAGACGGGCGGTACTCGGCCTCGTTCCCCTGGGCGGGTTTCACGGACGATCCGCTCGCCGGGTTCCTGGAAACGCGGGACGCGGGACGGACCCGGGTGGCCTCGGGGATCCCTTTGCTCGACCGGGCCGACCACGGAGGGCCCCACGGCCATTACGCTTGACCGTTGTGACCACCGCACGCCTCCCTCTCTTCCCGCTGAACGCGGTGCTGTTCCCGGGCCTCGTCCTGCCCCTGAACGTCTTCGAGGAGCGGTATCGCGCGATCATGCGTGAGCTGCTGAAGACGGACGAGTCCGAGCCGCGCCTCTTCGCCGTGGTCGCCATCCGCGACGGGCACGAAGTGGCGGTGACCGCGCCGGGGATGCCCGAGGGCGCGCCGGCGCCCGAGCGCGGCCCCGCCGACGGGTTCGGCCCCGACCCCGCCGCCGCGTTCCACCCGGTCGGGTGTGTCGCGGACGCCGCGACGATCCGGGAACGCCCCGACGGCACCTTCGAGGTGGTCGCCACCGGCACCACCCGGGTCCGGCTGCTCTCCGTCGAGTCGAGCGGCCCCTATCTGACGGCCGAGCTCGAAGAGCTGCCCGAGGAGCCCGGCGACGGCGCGACCCCGCTCGCCGAGGGGGTGCTGCGCGCGTTCCAGAGCTACCAGAAGCGGCTGGCGGGGGCGCGCGAGCGCTCGCTCTCCCGGATCGAGGACCTGCCCGACGAGCCCTCCGTGGTCTCCTACCTGGTGGCCGCCGCCGCGGTGCTGGACGTCCCGGCGAAGCAGCGGCTGCTGGAGGCGCCGGACATCGCGGCGCGGCTCCGCGAGGAGCTGACGCTGCTGCGGGCGGAGACCGCGGTGATCCGGCATCTGCCGTCGCTGCCCGGCGTCACCCTGACCCAGACACCCACCAGCCTCAACTGACACCGCTCACACCACTGACACCGGGGGTTCGACCGTGGCGAAGAAGTCCGGCAAGCGGCAGCAGCCCGGCGGGACCCCGGCGACCGTCGCCCTGACGGCGGCGGGCACCCCGTACACCGTGCACGCGTACGAGCACGACCCCGCCTCCGCGTCCTACGGGGAGGAAGCGGCACAGGCGCTGGGCGTCTCCCCCGACCGGGTCTTCAAGACGCTCGTCGCGGACGTGGACGGGGAACTCACGGTCGCCGTGGTGCCGGTGGCCGGCTCCCTGGATCTCAAGGCCCTGGCGGCGGCGGTCGGCGGCAAGCGCGCCACCATGGCCGACCCGGCGGCGGCCGAGCGCACCACCGGGTATGTACGGGGCGGCATCTCCCCGCTGGGCCAGCGGAAACGCCTCCGCACCGTCCTGGACGCCTCGGCGGAGGCCCACCCCACCATCTGCGTCTCGGCGGGCCGCCGCGGCCTGGAGGTGGAAGTGGCCCCGGCGGACCTGGCGTCCCTCACCGCCGCGATCCTGGCCCCGATCGGCCGCGCCTGAGCCGCGCCGGGGCACGCGGTACGGGAGACCCCGTACCGGGGAACGTCACGTCGTCACCGCGTCACGTCGTCACCGCGTCACCGCGTCACTTCTCCGAAGCGCCCCAGGACGGGTTCTCGTCCCCCGGGCGCTGGTCCGGGCGCGGCTCGGGCCGCTCCCCCAGGTCGTACGCCACCGCCTGCTGCCACTCCCACTCCGGCTCCGGGTCGCGCGGGCCGAAGAGGGCGGTCAGGGCGAGGTGGACGACCATCGCGGCGATCGGCCAGGCCAGCAGCGCGCCCTTCGCGCGGAGTTCGAGCGGGGCGTCGAAGGCGACGCCCTTGCCGACCTGCTTGGCGTGGGCCACGACATCCGTGGTCGGGCCGAGCGACACGCCGAACTTCCAGGCCACCACCGACCCGAGCAGCCCGCCCAGCGCCAGCCCGAGCACCAGGGCGATCCCGCCGCGCCGGTGGAAGAGGAAGACCAGGCCCGCGCCGATCACCCCGAAGGCGAGCGCCAGCAGCAGGAACGTGCCGTCCGCGCCGACCGCCTCCTCGCCCTCCGTGTCCTTCAGGAAGACCGCGGTGGCGTCCGAGACCAGCGGCACGCGGGGCGCCAGCCACATCCACGCCGCCCCGAGCAGCAGCCCCGCCGCCAGCGAGGCCACCAGCACCACCGCCGCCTGCCGCACCTCGGTCTTCATCCCGGGCCCTTTCTCCGCCTCCGCTTCGACCGCCGGATAAGGCGGCACCCCGGCCGGCGGAGTCTGCCGGGGTTCGTCGTGCTGCGGCTGGTGGGGAGGCGTCAGAGGTGCGGTCACGGTGCCATCGTGCCAGGCCCCGGCCCTGACCGCCGCACCGGACCGTTCAGGGGGCCGCTGACCGGACACCGTCCCGTCCGCCCGGAACCCCGGCGCGTCCGGCCGTGACCCCGTCCGGCCGGTCCGGAACCCGGTCGCGCCCGCCGCCCGGCGCCGTCCCGCGCCGTTCAGCGGACCGCGGCCCGCCGGTACGCCCAGGTCGCCACCGCCAGCGAGACCACCCCGACGGCCGCGCAGACCCCCAGGTCGAAGGCGACGGCGGCCCAGTCCGGGCGGGCGTCGAAGGTACGGGCCAGCGCCTCCACCCCGTACGTGGACGGCAGCAGATCCCGCGCGTACCCGATCGGCCCCGGCAGCCGCTCCGCGGGGAGCACCCCGAGCAGCAGCGCCGCGGACATGCCGAGCTGGCCCAGCAGGGTGGCCAGTTCCTGACGGGGCGCGAGCAGCCCCAGCGCGGCGCCGAGGCCGGCGAGGGCCGCGCCGGAGAGCGGGATGACCGCGGCGAGCACCCAGAGGTGGGTGAGCGGCAGTTGGAAGAGGACGCTGCCGGTGACGGCCGTGACCGCCGTACCGGGCACCGTGAACGAGGCGTACGCGCCCGCCGCGCCCAGCACCACAGCGGCGGGCGGCACCGGCAGCGTCGCGTAGTGGTCCAGGCCGCCGCTCGCGCGCAACTGGCCGAAGTACTGGGCGAGCAGATTGAGCGCCACGAAGGCGACGACCAGCACGCTCGACCCGGCGACCACCGCCCGCGCCTCCGCGCCGCCGTCCACCACGCCCCGCATGAGGATCATGATCCCGACGGACTGGAACGTCGCCACGAAAAGCAGCGGGATCCGCGCCACCCGGGCCCGGGAGAGCTGGGCGCGGTAGACCGCGGCGAGCGAGGGCCCGAGCCGCGCCCGGGGCGCGAGCGGCGCGGGCACGGCAGCGCCGCCGGCCGCGCCGGTGGTCTCCGTCCCGGCACCAGTCGCGCCGGTGGCGGCCGCCCCGGTTGCGGTCTGCCCGGCGCCGGTCGTCCCGGTTGCGGTCTTCCCGGCGCCGGTCGTCCCGGCGGCGTCCGGGATATCCTTCGCCGTCCGCGCCCTCGCGGACCCGGCCTCCGTCGCGGACGCGGCCTCTGCGGGCACGGTGCTCACCTGGCGCTGCTCCTGTTCGGTACGTTCGGGCCCGCTGCTCGCGGACGTACGGCCGGAGGTACGGCCGGTGGTACGGCGGGCGGTACGGCTGTACGTACGGCCGCCGGCCCCCGGGCGCCGCCCGGCCCCGTCACCGGGCCCCACCCTGCCATGGGCCCCCACCCTGCCATCCGGCGGCCGATCCCGGGCCCCGACCGGGAAATCCCCCTGTCGCCCGTCCCCCGGCTCATGCCCCCGCTCATGCCTTCACCAGGCCGCGCTCCCGCCCGCCGAGCGCCAGATAGACGTCCTCCAGGCTCGGGGTGGCCAGGGTGAAGTCGTCCAGCGCCGCGAAGGCCGCCCCGCCGGTCACCGCGGCCACGGCGGCCCGCGCCTCGTCGGGGGCGAGCCGGAGCGTCCAGCGGCGCCCCGACTCCTGGGCGGAGCCGCGCAGCGCCGCCACCTCCGGCACCTCCAGCGGTGCCCGCTCCCGCCAGACCAGTTCGACGCGGACCTCTCCGGCGACGCGTTCCTTCAGCCCCGACGGGGTGTCGCAGGCGATGACCTTGCCGCGCTCCAGCACGGCGACCCGGTCGAGGACCGTCTCGGCCTCGATGACGTTGTGGGTGACCAGGACCACGGTCACCCCGTGCTCGGCGCGCCGCCGGTCCACCGCCGCCCACACCGCGCGCCGCGCGACGGGGTCCATCCCGGTGGTCGGCTCGTCCAGCACCAGTACGGGGCGCTCCCCCACCAGCGTCGCGGCGAAGCAGGCGAGGCGCCGCTGACCGCCGGAGAGCTTCTTCAGCGGGCGCCCGGCGATCTCCGTCAGCCCCAGCTCGTCCAGTACGGCGTCCCGCTCGGCCCGTGCCGCCCGCACCGCGAGCCCGCGCAGCCGCCCGGTGGTCTCGGCGGCCAGCGCCACCGTCAACTCGTCCAGCGCGCTCGACTCCTGGCCCAGATAGCCGATCAGCCGCGCGGCCCGCTCGGGATGGCGGACCAGGTCGTGCCCGAGCACGGTGACGTCCCCGGAGTCGGGTCGCATCAGCCCGGTGAGCTGCCGTACGAGCGTGGATTTCCCGGCCCCGTTCGGCCCGAGCAGCCCGAAGATCTCCCCGCGCCGCACCTCCAGCGAGATCCCGTCGGTGGCCCGCACCTCAGGCGCCCCGGGCGCCCCCCGACGGCCCCGCGCGGCGGGGTACGTCTTCACCAGCCCGCGCACCACGCACACCGTACTCACGAGCAACGACCCTACCCGCGCCCGCGGTGCTCTCTTTTCCGGGGCCCGGTCCGCCTCCGGTCCGGGGCCCGGTCCGCCTCCGGGGCTCCTTGAGCCGGAGGCGGACCAAGCCTCGGGAAATCACGCGTTCTCGGCGGCCCGTACGTCGATCTCCCGCCAGAAGCCCGCCCGGATCGCGTACCGGTCGTGTTCGTCGATCTGGTCGTCCTTGTGGGCCAGCAGGCCGAAGCGGGCCGCGTAGCGGAGGAGTTCGCCGTCGATGCGGTGCGGGACGCGGGGGTACATCACGGAGAGTTTCTGTACATGGCCGGATTCGGGGAGGCGTTCCATCCAGCGGCGGGCGAAGACCTGGCCCACCTCGAAGGGGTCGCCGCCGACCGTGGTGATGTCCTCCTCCCGGTCGGCCCAGCGCTGCTCGGCGCTGGTGAGCTGGGCCAGTGTGGGCAGGGAGGCGGTCTCGGGGGGTTCGCCCGCGGGGCCGCTGCCGGGGCGTTCGACCCAGCCCCGGTCGGAGGACCAGCGGAGCGTGGCGCCGGCGGGCTGCTGGGGCTGGGGCGAGGCGGGCTGGCGGTCGGGGCCCGGGGCGCGCAGGCCCGCCAGGTCCTTGGGGGTGGGGACGCTCCGGCCGGGCGCGGGGGGCGTGGCCGGTGCGGGGGTCTCCTCGGCGGGCGCGGGCGCCGAGCCGTTACGGGCCGCCCGCGCGGGGGGCGCCGGCGTGGACGGTTCGGTCCGCTCCGCGGCGGCCGCGGCGAGCGCCGATTCGGGGAGCGGGGCGGAGAGGATCGCGGCGATCTCCGGGCGGGGGGCCGGGGCGGGTGCGCAGACCCCGCCGAGATCCTTGGCGCGGACGGCCTTGGTGATCCAGACGCGGTCCAGGACCCGGCGCTCGTCCGCCTCGGCGACCAGGTCCTCGGACTGGTTGTAGTCGCCGTCGGCGGCCTGGACCGCCCAGAGGTGGACGGCGACGCCGTGCTCCTTCGCGGACATCAGGCCGGGGAGCAGATCACCGTCCCCGGTGACCAACACGACATCCGAGCAGGCGCGATTTCTGGCCAGCTCGGTGAGCTCCGCATGCATCGCCGCGTCGACGCCCTTCTGGGCCCAGCGGCCGTCGCTCCTGGTCAGCGCGCCGAGACGGACGGTGACGCGGGGCATGACGCGGAGCCGCCGGTGTTCGGGCTGCGGAACCCGGTCGGGCGCGCCGTCGAACCAGTAGATGCGGAGCAGCGGCTGTTCCGTATCGGCCTCGGCCCGTTCCCTGAGGCCCCGGATCAGGGCCGTGTGGTCGACGGTGATCCGGGACCTGGCCGGCTCCCCGGCCAGCAGGCTCGCGGCGGCGCCCAGCAGATATCCGGCGTCCACCAGGACGACGCAGCGGTCCACGCGTTCCACCCTCTTTCGGGAACCTCGGGGTCTCGGGATCGGGAGATCGGGAGATCGGGAGTTACTGCGGGTTTGCTTCGAGTCTGCCCGACGGCAAGAGGCTTAACGTCCGGAACTCGATCATCGGCGTGGCGGATCTTCGGTGGATCCGGGGTGGATCGGCGGCATGACGGCGCCGATGTGCCGTTACGGAGGGCGATGATCCAACATGCGGCGTTTCGCGCCTTATGTGAGGCTGAACGCGGCCCTTGGTCCTCACATGAACCCGCAGGAGGCAGTGCCATGGCCAAGAACAAGAACCGGGATCGCGGCAACAAGCAGCACCATCCGCGCTCGGAGTCGGAGCGCGGTACGCAGGATTCCAGGTCCTCCGCGATGGAGGACAGTTCCGACCGGGTGGAGCAGAGGATCACGCCGTCGGACGTGGCCCACAAGCGGCAGAAGCGCTTCGGCCACAACTGAGCGCGGGACACGAACGCGGAGAAGCGTCAGGGGCGCGCCCGGGAGATCCGGGCGCGCCCCCGTGCGTAACGGCGTAACGGCGTACGGGCTTACAGGCGTACGGGCTTGCAGGCGTACGGGATCGCGGGCGTACGGGTCGCGGGCGTACCGGCGCCGGTCAGCCGGCCAGGCAGGCCGGGCCGAGGAGGACCTTCAGGTCGCCGAAGAGCGCCGGGTCGGGCTGGACCCGGTGCCGGTCGAGCCGGAGCACGGTGGTCTTGCGGGCGCCCTGGAGCTTGATGCGGACCTCGGAGTTGCCCCGGTGGTGGCTGAGGATCTCCCCGAGCCTGCTGACCATGGGCGGGGTGAGCTTCACCGTGGGGATGGTGATGGTGACGGGCGCGTCGGTGCCGGCCGAGGAGACGTCGGGGACCTGGAGTTCCATGGCGACGAGCCGGGGGATGTCCTCGCGCTTGTCGAGCCGGCCCTTGACGAAGACGACGGTGTCCTCGACGAGCTGGGTGGAGACGAGCTGGTAGGTCGCGGGGAAGAACATGCACTCGATCGACCCGGCCAGGTCCTCGACGGTGGCGATCGCCCAGGCGTTGCCCTGCTTGGTCATCTTGCGCTGGAGGCCGGAGATGATGCCGCCGATGGTGACCACCGCGCCGTCCGCGTGCTCACCGCCGGTGAGCTGGGAGATCGCGGCGTCGGACTTGTCGGAGAGGACATGTTCGATACCGAAGAGCGGGTGGTCGGAGACGTACAGGCCGAGCATCTCGCGCTCCTGCGCGAGGAGGTAGGACTTGTCCCACTCGACGTCGGAGAACTCGACATCGAGTCCGAAGCCGGGCTCGCTGCTCTCCTCGTCACCGCCGCCGAAGAGGTCGAACTGCCCCTCGGCCTCCTTCCGTTTGACCTGGACGACGTTGTCGATCATCGGTTCGTGGTGGGCGACCAGGCCCTTGCGGGTGTGGCCCATCTCGTCGAAGGCGCCGGCCTTGATGAGCGATTCGACGGTGCGCTTGTTGCAGACGACCGCCTCGACCTTGTCGAGGAAGTCGGGGAAGGTGGCGTACTTCCCCTTCGCCTTGCGGGAGCGGATGATCGAGTCCACGACGTTGGCGCCGACGTTCCTGACCGCCGTCAGGCCGAAGAGGATCACGTCGTCACCCTGGGCGGCGAAGTTGGCCTGCGACTCGTTGACGTTGGGCGGGAGCACCTTGATGCCCATACGGCGGCACTCGTTGAGGTAGACGGCCGACTTGTCCTTGTCGTCCTTGACGGAGGTCAGCAGCGCGGCCATGTACTCGGCCGGGTAGTTCGCCTTGAGGTAGGCGGTCCAGTAGGTGACCAGTCCGTACGCGGAGGAGTGCGCCTTGTTGAAGGCGTACCCGGCGAACGGGACCAGCACGTCCCACAGGGCCTGGATCGCCTCGTCCGAGTAGTCGTTCTTCTGGGCGCCGGCCTGGAAGAGGACGAAGTTCTTCGCCAGCTCCTCGGCCTTCTTCTTGCCCATCACGCGACGGAGGATGTCGGCCTCGCCGAGGGAGTACCCGGCGATGATCTGGGCGGCCTTCTGGACCTGCTCCTGGTAGACGATGAGGCCGTAGGTGAGACCCAGGACCTCCTTGAGGGGGGCCTCCAGCTCCGGGTGGATCGGGGTGATCTCCTGCTGGCCGTTCTTGCGCAGCGCGTAGTTGGTGTGCGAGTTCATGCCCATCGGGCCCGGCCGGTAGAGGGCCGAGACGGCGGAGATGTCCTCGAAGTTGTCGGGCTTCATCAGGCGCAGCAGGGAGCGCATGGGTCCGCCGTCGAACTGGAAGACGCCGAGTGTGTCGCCCCGGCAGAGGAGTTCGTACGTCGTGGGGTCGTCCAGGGGCAGCCCGAGCAGGTCGAGGTCGATGCCCTTGTTGGCCTTCACCATCTTGACGGCGTCGTCCATGATGGTCAGGTTGCGCAGGCCGAGGAAGTCCATCTTCAGCAGGCCGAGCGATTCGCAGCTCGGGTAGTCCCACTGGGTGATGGTGACGCCGTCGGTGTGCCGGACCCAGACGGGGACATGGTCGGTGATGGTCTCGCTGGACATGATCACGCCGGCCGCGTGCACACCCATCTGCCGGACCAGGCCCTCCACGCCCTTCGCCGTGTCGATGACCTTCTGGACGTCCGGTTCGTTCTCGTACATGCCCCGGATCTCGCCCGCCTCGCTGTAGCGCGGGTGCTTGGGGTCGGTGATCCCGTTGAGGTCGATGCCCTTGCCGAGGACGTCGGCGGGCATGGCCTTGGTGAGCCGGTCGCCCATCGCGTACGGGTATCCCAGGACGCGGGCGGAGTCCTTGATGGCGTTCTTGGCCTTGATCTTGCCGTAGGTGCCGATCATGGCGACCTTGTCGGCGCCGTATTTCTCGGTCACGTACCGGATGACCTCACCGCGCCGGCGCTCGTCGAAGTCGATGTCGACATCGGGCATGGAGATGCGCTCGGGGTTGAGGAAGCGCTCGAAGATCAGTCCGTGCTCGATCGGGTCGAGGTCGGTGATGCCCATGGCGTACGAGACGATCGAACCGGCGGCGGAGCCGCGCCCCGGGCCGACCGCGATGCCGTTGTTCTTGGCCCACATGATGAAGTCGGCGACCACGAGGAAGTACCCCGGGAAGCCCATGTCGATGATGATGCCCATCTCGTACTCGACCTGGCGCATCCGGTCCTCGGGGATCCCGCCAGGGAAGCGGCGGGCCATGCCGCGCATGGTCTCCTCGCGGAACCAGGAGACTTCGGTGAACCCCTCGGGCACATCGAACTTGGGCATCAGGTTCCGCTCTTCGAACCAGCCCTCGGTGTTGATCTGCTCGGCGACCAGGCGGGTGTTGGCGCACCCCTCCTGCCAGGCGTCGGAGAGGTCCACGGCGTACATCTCGTCGGTGGACTTGAGGTAGTAGCCGGTGCCGTCGAAGCGGAAGCGGTCCGGGTCGGAGAGGTTCTTGCCGGTCTGGATGCAGAGCAGCGCGTCGTGGGCGGTGGCCTCGTCCGCGTACGTGTAGTGCGAGTCGTTGGTGACCAGCGGCGGGATGCCGAGCTTCTTGCCGACCTCCAGCAGCCCGTCCCTGACCCGGCGTTCGATCTCGATGCCGTGGTCCATCAGCTCCAGGAAGTACCGGTCCTTGCCGAAGATGTCCTGGTACTCGGAGGCGGCCTTCAGCGCCTCGTCGAACTGGCCGAGCCGCAGCCGGGTCTGGAGCTCACCGGAGGGGCAGCCGGTGGAGGCGATGAGGCCCTCGGACCACTTCGCGATGGTCTCCTTGTCCATCCGGGGCCACTTCTGGAGCCAGCCTTCCTTGTACGCGTCCGAGGAGAGCCGGAAGAGGTTGTGCAGCCCCGTCCGGTCGGCCGCCCAGATGGTCTTGTGGGTGTAACCACCCGAACCGGAGACGTCGTCACGCTTCTGGTGCGGCTGGCCCCACTGCACCTTGCGCTTGAGCCGCCGCGACTCGGGCGCCACATATGCCTCGATGCCGATGATCGGGGTGACGTCGGCCTTCTTCGCCTGATGGAAGAAGTCGTAGGCGCCGTGGAGGTTCCCGTGGTCGGTCATGGCGATATGGGACATGCCCATGTCCTTGCACGCCTTGAACATGTCCCCCAGCCGCGCGGCACCGTCCAGCAGCGAGTACTGGGTGTGGACATGCAGGTGCGTGAAGGGCGGCTTGGTCACGGCGGGGCCTCCGGTGAGCGGGCGACACGGGGTGGTCCCCGGGGCGCGGACACTCCGGGGAGACAGCGTCGAAGTCTACGACGCACGACTGACAGCGGACGGGGACCCGACGGGTCCCCGCGGGCACTCGGGGGTGGCTCCGCGCGTTGACCGGGCGGGGGCACCGTCGCCCCCGTGACACACCCGTACGGGTGTGTCACCTCCGTACGGTCCGTCGTTCCACCCGCCACCAGGAGGCACCCCGCGATGTCGGTCCCGCGACCCGCCGAAGAAGCCGAGGAGCAGCGCGGAGAGGAGATCCTCGCCGTTTTCGACACCGCGTTCGGTGCGTTGCTGGCGGCCGATCCAGCGGCCTTCCGGGTGAAGTACCGGAAGATGGCGGCCTCCGCCTTCGCCTTCTACCGGGGCACGGCCTGCCTGTTCTACAGCGACCTGGCGGGCGGACGGAACGGTGCCGCCGAGCCGTTCGTGGACGAGCGGACGGGCCGGGTGTGGATCCACGGTGATCTGCACGCGGAGAACTTCGGCACGTACATGGACGCCAACGGCCGGCTGGTCTTCAACGTCAACGACTTCGACGAGGCGTACATCGGCCCGTTCACCTGGGACCTGAAGCGCTTCGCCGCCTCGCTCGCGCTGATCGGCTACACGAAGGCGCTCGGCGACGAGCAGATCACCGAACTGGTGGAGATCTACGCGGGCGCCTACCGCGAGCGGATCCACGCGCTGGCGACCGGCGCGAAGGACGACGAGGTGCCGCCGTTCACCCTGGACACGGCGGAGGGCCCGCTGCTCGCGGCGTTGCGCTCGGCCCGCTCGCGGACCCGTTTCGCGCTGCTGGACTCGATGACGGAGATCCGGGAGTACGAGCGGCGCTTCACCCCGGGCGGCGGCGCCATCGAGCTGGACGCGGCCACCCGGTACAAGATCCTGGCGGCCTTCGACGGCTATCTGGAGACGCTTCCGGAGTCCAGCCTGGCCCGTCCCGACTCGTACCGGGTCAAGGACGTCGTGGGGCGGCGCGGGGTCGGTATCGGCTCGGCCGGGCTGCCCTCGTACAACATCCTGCTGGAGGGCAACAGCGACGCCCTGGAGAACGATGTCGTGATCTACCTCAAGCAGGCGGGCACCCCGGCGGTCTCCCGGCATCTCGGCCACGGCGCCGTCGGCGACTACTTCCAGCACGAGGGCCACCGCACGGTGATCTCGCAGCGGGCGCTCCAGGCGCACGCGGACCCGTGGCTCGGCTGGACGGAGCTGGACGGCGCCGGGCAGCTCGTCGCGGAGGTCTCGCCGTACGCGGTGGACCTGGACTGGTCGGATCTGGACGACCCGGAGGAGATAGTGGCCGTGGTCGCGGATCTGGGCCGGGCGACGGCGACCATGCACGCGGCGGCGGACGACGAGAGCGGGCACTCCCTGGTGCCGTTCTCCACGGAGCGGGCCATCGACGCGGCGATCGCCGCCGACGAGGAGGGCTTCGGGGCGCTGCTGGTGGAGTTCGCGCACACCTACGGGGCGCGGGCCAGGGCGGACCACCAGATCTTCGTGGACCTGTTCCGCAACGGCCGGCTCTCGTAGCGACGCCCCGGGGAAGCCGATGGGCGGGCCTTCCGTGACGCTTTAGGCATCGCTTATCGGCTCCCATGGCAGACTCGTCGGCAATGGACATATCCGGGGCGCGGCTGCGAGCGGCGCGGGCAGCACTCTTCACGGCACTGGTCGTGACGCTGTCCGCGGGCTCGCATGTGCTGCTCTCCCGCGCCCCGCTGCCGCTCTCCCTGGTCACCGGGCTCGCCGCGGTGGTCTTCGGCCTCAGTTACGCGGCGGCCGGCCGTGAGCGGGGCTTCTGGCGGATCGCCGCCCTGCTGGTCCCGCTGGAGCTGGCCGCCGACACGGTGTTCACCAGCGGCCAGCGGGTCTGTTACGGCCCCTCGGGCGGCCCGGTGACCGGGCCGCTGCGCTCGGTCGGCTTCGACGTGCTCTGCGGCGGCGGCCTGGGCGCGCCGCTGCCCGGGGTGGCCCCGGCCCGGTCGGCCGCCGCCGCGCTGCTGGACTCCCCCGACCCGGCCCTGCCCTGGATGCTGCTCGCCGTCCATGTGACGGTCGGGCTGCTCGGCGCGGGGTGGCTGCGGCACAGTGAGGCGGCGCTCGCCCGGCTGGTCCGTACGGCGGCGGTGAGCGCCTTCCGGCCGCTGCTGACCGCCGTCGCCGCGGTCGCGGCGCCCGTGACCCGGGCCGCCCGGCGCGCCGTACGCCCCACGGGCCGCCCGCGTCCCTCCCGTACCCGGGTCCTGGCGGACTCCGTGGCCCGGCGCGGCCCGCCCGCCGCCCTGCTCGGCGCCGTCTGAGGCCCTTCCCGGCCCCGCCCGCTCCCGTACGCACGCACGGACGTGAGCAGGCACGCGCGCGCCCGGCCCCCTCCCCCTCACCGATCTCCCGCAGCGGTGTGCCCGCGGCGGACCACGTCATCATCACCACGGAGCGAATCACCATGAGCGCACGCAACAGCCAGGCCAGCAAGGCAGCCGCCCGCGACCGGCTGCGCGCCGAGCGCGAGCGGCAGGCGAAGCGGGACAGGACGCGCCGCCAACTCGTCGTCCTCGGCTCGGCCGTCGCCGTCCTCGCGATAGCCGGCGGCGTCGGCTATGCCGTCGTCCAGGCGAACAAGCCCTCCCACTGGGAGGCGATGAAGGAGGAGAAGACCGTCGTCGCGCCCAAGAACACCGAGGGCACCGACGGCACGACGGTCGTCATCGGCAAGAAGGACGCCCCGAAGACGCTCGAACTCTACGAGGACTCCCGCTGCCCCGTCTGCGCCAGCTTCGAGCAGGCCGTCGGCGAGACGATCCACAAGGACGTCGACGCCGGCAAGTTCAAGATCAAGTACATCGGCGCGACCTTCATCGACAACAGCGACAACGGCGAGGGCTCCAAGAACGCCCTGTCGGCGCTGGGCGCGGCGCTCAATGTGAGCCCCGAGGCCTTCCTGGAGTACAAGACCGCGCTCTACTCGACGAAGTACCACCCCGAGGAGACGGACGACAAGTTCGCCAAGGACAGCTACCTCCTTGAGGTGGCCGACTCGGTGAGTGCCCTGAAGGGCAACGCGGCCTTCAAGAAGGATGTCGAGAACGGTACGTACGACGCCTGGGCGATGAAGATGTCCGCCGTCTTCGGCAAGAGCGGCGTCCAGGGCACGCCCACCCTGAAGATGGACGGCAAGAAGCTCCTGGCCGAGGGCAGCGACAACCCGCCCATGACGGTCGAGCAGTTCAACACGGCGCTCGACACGGCACTCAAGGGCTGACGACGCCCCTGGTCCCGGGCCCGCGCTCACTCCGAGCGGCGGGCCCGGTCCCGTTTCCGGCCCCCGCTCCCGCCCCCTTCCCACCGATGCCCGCGCGCCCCCTCGCCGCCCATATGTGACGCGGACCACTACCCCTCAGTGCAATTGCAATGGTACGGTCCCGCGTCATACCCCCACCGAGGAGCGCACCCGTGACGCTGATCCAGTCCGCCCCGCTGCGGACGACCGACTACCACACGGCCGGGGAGCCGTTCCGGATCGTCGAGGAGTTGCCGATGACGATCCCGGGCCGCACCGTGGCGGAGCGCCGGATGGCCGCCGTCGCCGACCCGGAGGTGCAGCGGCTGCGCCGGACCCTCTGCTACGAGCCGCGCGGCCACGCGGACATGTACGGCGGGTTCCTCGTACCGCCCGAGGAGGGCGCCGATCTCGGGGTGCTCTTCTGGCACAAGGACGGCTTCTCGACCGCCTGCGGGCACGGCACCATCGCGCTGGGCGTCTGGGCCGTCGAGACGGGACGGGTCGCCGCCCCGGCCGACGGCACCGTCGACGTGGTGATCGACGTCCCGTCAGGACGGGTCACCGCCCGGGTCGCCCTGACCGCCTCCCGGGTGGTCTCCGTGGGCTTCCGCAACGTCCCGAGCTATGTGCTCGCCCGGGACCTCACCGTCCCGACCTCGCGCGGCGAGGTGCGGGCCACCCTCTCCTACGGCGGCGCGATCTACGCGAACGTCGACGCGTCGCACCTCGGTCTCACCGTCGCCCCCGAGCACCTCGCCGACCTCATCGCGGTCGGCCGCGAGGTGAAGTGGGCGCTCGACGGCCACGAGGCCGCCCGGCACCCCGACGACCCCCGGCTCAGCGGCGTCTACGGCACGATCCTCTTCGAGGAGGCCGGCCCCGCCGAAGGACCGGACATCCACCAGCGCAACGTCACCGTCTTCGCCGACGGCGAGGTCGACCGCTCGCCCTGCGGCTCGGGGACCTGCGCCCGGCTCGCCGTCCTCGCCGCCGACGGCCGGCTCGCCCCGGGCGCCCGGCTGCTCCACGAGTCGGTGGTCGGCTCGACATTCGTCGGCCGGCTGCTCGGCACGGCCGAAGCGGGCGGGCGGCCGGCCGTCCTGCCCGAGGTCAGCGGCATGGCGTACCGCACCGGCGAACACACCTTCCATGTGGATCCGCACGATCCGCTCGTCCCCGGGTTCGTGCTCCGATGAGCGCCGCGACCGAGCCCGCCACCGGCCTGACCGCCGACCCCGCCACCACGGGCCTGCCCACCGAGCCCGCCACCGCCGGCCTCCCGACCGGACTCTCCGGCGGCCTCCGGCTCATCGACGCGGACACGCTCCGGGCCCGCTGCTCCCCCGCCGCCGCCGTGGACGCCGTGGAGCGGGCACTGCGGGCCGGCCTCGACGCCACCGCCGGGCCCGTACGGAGCACCGTGGACCTCGGCGCCGGGCACCTTCTGCTGATGCCCGCCGAACTGGGCGGCGGCTCGGCGGGGGTGAAGGTGGCCACCGTCGCCCCCGCCAACCCGGGCCGCGGGCTCCCCCGTATCCAGGGGCTCTACCTGCTCTTCGACGCGGCCACCCTGCGCCCGACGGCGGTGCTCGACGGAGAGGCGCTCACCACGCTCCGTACCCCCGCCGTCTCCGTCGCCGCCGTACGCGGACGGCTGGCCCGGGCCGCCGCCCCGCTCCGCGTCGTCGTCTTCGGCGCCGGGCCGCAGGCGGTGGGGCATACGGACACCCTCGCCGCGACGCTCGGCCCCGGCGCGCTCCGCTCGGTCCACCATGTCGTACGCGAACCACGGCACGCCGCGCTGCCGGCCGGGAGCGGGGCGGAGGTACTGGCCGCGGGGACGGCCGCCGTGGACGCCGCGCTGGCCGCCGCGGATGTCGTCGTCTGCGCGACGACGGCGCGGACCCCGCTCTTCGACCCGGCCGTGCTCCGCCCGGACGTGACCGTGCTGGCCGTCGGCTCCCATGAGCCCGACGCCCGCGAACTCGACGCCGCACTGCTCGGCCGGGCGACGGTCGTCGTCGAGACCCCGGCCACCGCGCTGCGCGAGGCGGGCGACGTGGTGCTGGCCGTGGCCGAGGGCGTACTCGACCCGGCCGCCCTGGTCCCGATGGCCGAGGCCGTCACGGGGCGGTCCGAACTTCCGCGGGACCGCCCCGTGGTGTTCAAGAGCGTCGGCATGGCGTGGCAGGACCTCGTGGTCGCCGACGCCGTCATGAACGGATACCCGAGGAACGGAGAGACCTCGTGAGCCCCGGAGTCGCCACCGTCCGCGAGCGGGTCACCGCCGAGCTGCGCGCCGCGCTGATCAGCGGTGACCTCAGGCCCGGCGAGGTCTACTCGGCGCCGTCCCTCGCCACCCGGCTCGGCGTCTCGGCCACCCCGGTGCGCGAGGCCATGCAGGACCTCGCCCGCGAGGGCATGGTCGAGGTGGTCAGGAACACCGGGTTCCGGGTGACCGAGCTCTCCGACCGTGAGCTGGACGAGCTCGCCGAGATCCGTACGTTCATCGAGGTCCCGGCCATGGGGCTGGTCGCCGAGAAGTGCTCCGGCGCCGTCGCGGCCCGGGTCGAGGAGCTGCGGGAGACCGCCCGGGAGCTGGTCCGCGCGGCGAACACCCTCTCGATGACCGAGTTCATGCGCCTCGACACCGAGTTCCACATCGCCTTCCTCTCCCTGCACGGCAACCGCCGGCTGGTCGAGGAGGTCGCACGGCTCCGCTACCGCAGCAGGCTCTACGGCCTGGAGGCGCTGGCCAGGGCGGGCCGGCTGGAGCTGACCTCCCGGGAGCACGAGCGGATGGTGGACCTCGCCCTCGCCAGGGACCGGGCCGGGATGGAGCGGCTGATGCGGCTCCACATCGGCCATACGAGGAGGGAGTGGGCACAGCGCTGAGCAGTACCGCTCGGCGTACGGAAGACCCGACAGCACCAGTGCCATTGCAATCACACCTCCTGCCCTTGCCATCAAACCTCCACGGAGAGGCAGCACCGTGTCCACGAGCCCAGCCACCCCCGGCCCCACGAGCCCAGCCGCCCCCGAACCCACGAGCCCAGCCGCCCCCGGCCCCACCGCCCCCGGAAGAGACCTGAAACCCCTCGTCAGCGGCGCCTTCGGCAACTTCGTCGAGTGGTACGACTGGGGCATCTTCGCCGTCTTCGCGACGGTCTTCGCCGACCAGATCTTCCCCTCCGAGTCCCCCACCGCCTCGCTGCTCTCCACCCTCGTGACCTTCGCGGTCGGTTTCGCGGCCCGGCCGCTCGGCGCCGTCCTGCTCTCCCCGCTCGGCGACAAGATAGGCCGCAAACGTCTCCTCTCGTTGACCGTCCTCATGATCGGCGGTGGCAGCCTGGTCATCGGGCTGACGCCGACATACGACACGATCGGCGTGCTCGCCCCCGCGCTCTTCGTGGCCGCCCGGATCACCCAGGGCCTCTCGGCGGGCGCGGAGTTCCAGAGCGGCGCCAACTACGTGGTCGAGCACGCGCCGCCGCACCGGCGCGGCCTGTACGGCTCCTCCAACCTGGTCAGCAGCATCCTCGGAACGCTGCTCGCCACCGCCACCGGAGCGCTGCTCACCGCCGTGCTGCCGGAGTCCCAGCTCCACTCCTGGGGGTGGCGGATCCCCTTCCTGCTGGGCGCGGTGCTCGGCGCGTTCGGCCTGTTCCTCCGCTCCCGCGCGCCGGAGACCCCCGCCTTCGAGTCGCTCGCGCGGAGCGCGGCCATCGACCGGAGCCCGCTGCGCACCGTCTTCACCCACCACAGGACCGCCATGCTCCGGCTCTTCGCCATCGCGGTCTACACCTCGCCGTACTACCTGTGGACGGTGTACCTGCCGACGTACGCCCATCTGTCGAGCGGACTGCCGCTCTCCCAGACCTTCCTGGGCGGGATCATCTCGCTCGTCGTCATGATGCTGGCGATGCCCCTCACCGGCGCCCTGTCGGACCGTTACGGGCGCAAGCCCATGCTGCTGGTGACGCCGATCGGCATGGCGGTGCTGGTCTATCCGTTCCTGCGGCTGCTGGAGAACGCCGACTTCACCACGTTCCTGCTGGTGGACATCGCCGGCTGTCTGCTGATCTCGTTCACCTCGGGCACCATGGCGGCCACCTTCGTCGAACTGTTCCCCGCCGAGATCCGTACGACCGGCATCGGCGTCCCGTACAACATCGCCTCGGCACTCCTGGGCGGTACGACGCCGCTGCTCGCCACCGCGCTGACCGCCTCGGGACACGGCACCGCGCTCGCGCTGCTCATCGTCCCGCTCTCGCTCTTCTCGGTCCTCGTCCTCGTACGGCTGCCCGCCTCGCTCGGCCGCCCGCCGGCCGACCGCGCCCCCGCCGAGCCCGTGACCCCCTTGTCCCCCACGGAGGAACCCATGGCCCCCGCTCCCCGCAGGCTCGTCATCCGTGACGCGACCGTGCTCGACCCCGCCGACGGCTCCCGCACCCCCGACCAGGTGGTCGTGGTGGAGGACGGCGTCATCCGCGAGATCGGGACCACGCCGCCCCGCCTCGACGACGCCGTGGTCCTCGCGGCCCGCGGCCGCACCGTGATGCCCGGCCTGATCGACTGTCACGTCCATGTACTCGGCCTGGAGACCGACCTGGGGCGCGCCACCCAGGGCTCCCCGCTCTATCTGGCCGCCCGGTCCTCCCGGCTCCTCGGCGAGATGCTGGCGCGCGGCTTCACCACCGTACGGGACGTGGGCGGCGCCGATCACGGCCTGGCCCGCGCGGTCGCCGAGGGGTACTTCGCCGGGCCGAGGATCGTGTACGGCGGGAAGGCGCTCTCCCAGACCGGCGGCCACGGCGACTTCCGGGCGCCCGACGAGATCTGCTGCCACGCGCTGCCCGGCTCCCCCGCGATCGGCACGGTCTGCGACGGCGTCGACGCGGTGCGGCGGGCCTGCCGCGAGGAGATCCGGCACGGCGCCGAGCATCTGAAGCTCATGGTGGGCGGCGGGATCGCCTCGCCCACCGACCGGATCGACTCGGCACAGTTCTCCCGGGCCGAGATCGAGGCGGCGGTGGAGGAGGCGGAGAACGCCAACATCTATGTCACCGCCCACGCCTACACGCCGCCCACCATCGACCGGGCGCTCCGGTACGGCGTGCGCTGCATCGAGCACGGCACCCTGCTGGACGCCGGCTCCGTGGCGCTGTTCCGGGAGTACGACGCCTATCTGGTGCCCACCCTGGCGGTCGGCCGGCTGCTCGCCTCCGAGGAGGGCGCGGCGTACGGGGTGAGCGCGGAGAACCGGGCCAAGGCGGCGCGGGTGGTCGAACGCGGCCTCGCGGGGCTCGAACTCGCCCACCGGGGCGGCGTCTCCATCGCGTTCGGCACCGACTTCATCGGCCCCATGCACCCCCACCAGCTCGACGAGTTCCGGGTCAGGGCGGAGGTCCTCTCGCCGCTGGACATCCTGCGCTCCGCGTCCGTCACCGCCGCCGCGCTGCTCCGCAGGGACGGCGAGATCGGCACCCTCGCCCCGGGCGCCCGCGCCGACCTGCTCGTCGTGGACGGCGACCCGCTGGAGGACATCGGGGTGCTCGCGGACCCGGAGCGGCGGCTGGCCGCGATCGTCGCCGCCGGACGGGTCGTCAAGGACACCACGGCGGAGCTCTCCCGGTGACCGGCCCCAGGTCGTTCCTGCTGCTCCGCCCCGCCGCGGGGCGGGTGGCCGAGGTCGTCGCGTACTACCGGGAGCACGGGGTGATCGAGGCGGCCGTACCGTACGGGGTGGTCGAGGGCGAGCTGCTGCACCCCCGCGAGGACCCCGGGGACCTGCTCGTCACCTCCCTGTGGGCAGGACCCGAGGGGTACGCCGCCTGGCGCGCCGCCCCCGGCCGGGCCGCCCTGCTCGCGGGCCTCTCCCCGCTGCTCGACACGGCCGGGCCGGACGCCGTACGGGCCTGGACCGCCCCCGCCGCCACGGCGCCCGGCGACGTCTACCACCCGGGTACGCCCCTGGTCGTGGCCCACTCGGTAGGGACCGGGGAGAGCCGCCTCGGACTCAGAGCGAGTCGATGAAGGCGAGTCCGGTGCGCCAGGCTGCCTCGGCGGCCTCCTCGTCGTGGTCGGGGAGGTCCGGGTCGGTGAAGAGGTGGCCGGCGCCCGGGTAGCGGTAGATCTCCACCTCCGCGCCCGCCTGCCGCATCCGCAGATACCAGGCGGTCAGCCAGTCGTGCGGCTCGAACGGGTCGGGGTCGGCGACATGGAGCTGGACGGGCAGCTCGTCCACCGCGGCGTTCTCGGCGATGTCCGACGTGCCGTGCAGGAGCAGCAGCCCGCGCGCCTTCGTGTCGCCCAGCGCCAGGTTCTGCGCGATGGACCCGCCGAGCGAGAACCCCGCGTACACCAGTCCGCGCTCCGAGTACGGGGCCGCGGCGAGCACCGCGCGGCGCAGCAGTTCCTCCTTGCCGATCCGGTCCTTCAGCGCCACGCCCTCCTCCACCGTGGCGGCGGTTTCCCCCGCGAAGAGGTCGGGCACGCGCACCTCGTGCCCGGCGGCCCGGAGCCGGTCGGCTGCGGCGTGCACCGCCGGGCGGAGACCGTACATGGAGTGGAAGAGCATGATGTCCATCCGGACATCCTGCCAGCCACGGGCCGTACCCCTCGGCCCCACCCGCCCCACGAGAGGGACACCGACCAACCATGGAGAACGCGCTGCGCCCCCTGATCGTGCTCGGCGGCACGGTCGTCCTCACGCTGGCCCTGGGCTGGGCCTTCGACCTGCTGCTGCGCCGCGCCGGCCACCGCCATCCGGAGACCCCCCTGTGGGGGCTGCTGCGGCGGTGCGGGATACCGCTCCAGGTGCTGGTGCTGACCTCGCTGCTGCGCGGCACGTACCGGGAGACCGGCTGGCAGGTCATCGAGGACTACCACACGGACATCGGCCGGGCGCTCTCCCTGGTGATCATCGGGGCCGGTGCCTGGCTGGTGGTCCGGGTGGTCTCGGTGGTGGTCGAGTCGTCGTACGCGCGGTACGCGGCCACGGCCGCCGACCCGGCCCGGGTCCGCCGGGTCCGTACCCAGGTCACCCTGCTGATGCGGATCGTGATCGCGGCCGTCGTGGTGGTCGCGGCGGCGGCGATGCTGCTGACCTTCCCGGATCTGCGGAGCATCGGTACGTCGATGCTGGCCTCGGCCGGGATCATCGGCATCGTCGCCGGTGTGGCCGCGCAGTCCACGCTGAGCAATCTCTTCTCCGGGCTCCAGATCGCCTTCGGCGACATGGTGCGGATCGGGGACACCGTGGTGGTGGACGGCGAGTACGGGGTGGTCGAGGAGATCACGCTCACCTTCCTCGCCGTACGGACCTGGGACGAGCGGCGGATCACCATGCCGGTCTCGTACTTCACGGCCAACCCGTTCGAGAACTGGTCGCGCGGCGGCTCCCAGGTGACCGGCACGGTCTTCCTCCAGCTCGACCACACCGCGCCGGTGCCGCTGATGCGCGAGCGGCTCGCGGAGATCCTGGCGGAGTGCCCGGAGTGGGACGGCCGGGACGCGAGCCTGGCCGTCACGGACACCACCCCGACCACCATCGAGGTACGGGCGGCGGTCACCGCGAAGGACGCGTCCGACCTCTGGACGGTGCGGTGCGCGGTACGGGAGGGGATGGTGGCCTGGCTGGCGGCCGAACACCCGTACGCCCTGCCCAGGATCGGCGGCGAGGGCGCCGACCGCCGCTGAGCCGGACGCGGAGGCGGGCACGTGGGCGGGCGCCGGGCGCGGGGCGCGGGCTCCGTCGGCGCCCGGCAGCCCGGCGCCCCGTACCCGGCGCGACCCGACGCCCCCGGCAGGGTGCCGGGGGGGCCGCCCGGCCTCAGTGCATGCTGCGGACGTCGAGCTGGCGCAGCACGCGGTCGACGATCTCCGGGTCGGAGCCGGGCTCGTTCCGCGCGGAGAGCACCTCGTGGCGGGCGGCCGACATCATCTCGCGCTGGATGCGCAGCACCGTCTTGCCGCGCGCGACCCGGTGCGCGGCCCACTCACGGCGCTCGTCGTCCGCCAGGTCGGGGCTGATCCGCAGCCCGATGTCGAACGACACCCGCGCCAGCCGCTCGCTGATGTCCTCCGGGATCTCCTCGGCCGCCTCGATCTCCTTGAGCCGCCCCCGCGCGGCCTTCGCGGCGCGCACCGCGAGGGAGTGCTCCAGCTCGTGCTCGGCGTTGGTGTCGGCCCGTACCCCCAGCCGCTTCACCAGCCAGGGCAGCGTGAGCCCCTGGACGACGAGGGTCGCCATGATCACGGCGAACGCGATGAAGATGATCTCCTCGCGGCCCGGGAACGGCTCCCCGCTCTCCGTCTCCAGCGGGATGGCGAGCGCCAGCGCGACCGAGGCCACCCCGCGCATCCCGGCCCACCACATCACCACGGTCTCGCGCCAGTTGGTGGGGAGTTCCTCGTCGACGTCGCGGAGCTTGTGCATCCGGGTGGCCAGCCAGCTCGCGGGCAGCAGCCACAGCAGCCGGACGAAGACGACGACCCCGACCACCGCGCCGCCCCAGCCGAGCATCTCGGTGACATGGCCCTCGGCGGCGCCGAACGCGTTGTGCAGCTCCAGGCCGATGAGGCCGAAGGCGACCCCGGTCACCAGCGTGTCCACGACCTGCCAGAAGGAGTTGCCGGCCAGCCGCCCCATCACGTCGTCGGCGTCCGCCGTGTGCGTGGCGAGGAAGAGCGCGGTGGTGAGGACGGCGAGCACCCCGGAGCCGTGCAGCTCCTCCGCCAGGACGTAGCTGACGAAGGGCACCAGCAGCGAGAGGCCGATCTGGAGGGTCGCGTCGCCGAGCAGCGACATCAGCTTGTTGGTGACCCAGCCGAGGGCGAGCCCGACCACCACGGCCACCGCCGCGGAGAGGAAGAGCGAGCCGACCGCGCCGGGCCAGGAGAAGGTGCCGCTGACAGCCGCCGCGATGGCCACGTGGTAGAGCACGATCGCGGTGACGTCGTTGAACAGGCCCTCGCCCTCCAGGATGGAGACGAGCCGGCGCGGCAGTCCGAGCGTGCCGGCGACGGCGGTCGCCGCCACCGGGTCGGGCGGCGCCACCAGCGCGCCGAGCGCGACGGCGGCGGCGATCGGTAGGCCCGGCACGATCGAGTTGGCGACGGCGGCGACGGCGGCCGTGGTCACGAAGACCAGCGCGACCGCCAGCAGGAAGATGGGTCTGATGTTCGCCGTGAACTGGCGCCAGGAGGTGCGCTGCACGGCGGCGTAGAGCAGCGGTGGCAGCAGCAGCGGCAGGATGAAGTCCGGCGGCACCTGCACATTCGGTACGAAGGGCAGCAGGGCCAGGACGACACCGACGATCGTCATCAGCACCGGCGAGGGGAGCCCGAGACGGTCCCCGAGCGGGACGGTGAGCACCGCCCCCAGCAAGAGGACGATCAGCAGTGCCAACTGGTCCACGGTGGGCCCTCCGGGGGTCGAACGACAGGAGAAGACAAGGGTAAGGAAGGCCACAAGCCTCCCACGGGCCCCATCCGCCCCAGAGCCGGGCCCCGGCCACCGCACGCGGACCCCACCGGGAACGTCAGGCGCCGCCGGGCGGTGCCCGTTCCGCCCGTACGGCCGGGAGCGCGGTCCCCGTGTCGGGGAGAGCGCCGCTCAGCCCGTACGGAGCTCCCGGCGCATCGCCCGGTGTGCCATGCCCGCGTCGTCGAACTCGGGGCCGTAAGCCGCGTATCCGAGCCGCTCGTAGAAGCCGAGCGCGTGCGTCTGCGCGTGCAGGTCGACGGCGTTCAGTCCGCGCTCGCGGGCCGCCCCCTCGACGGCCCGCACCAGCGCCCCGCCGATGCCGAGCCCCCGGGCCGCCGACGCCACCGCGAGCCGCCCCAGGGAGCCGGTCCCCGGATCGCCGCCGGTACGGTCGGCCGCGCCGGGCCCGTACAGCAGCCGCGCTGTGCCCAGCGGCGCCCCGTCGTCGGCGCGGACGGCCAGGACGTGGAGGGCGTCGCCGTCCCGCCCGTCGTACTCCAGTTCCTGGGCCACGCCCTGCTCCTCGACGAAGACCGCGCGCCGGACCGCGAAACACGCCGCGAGGTCCGCCGGGCCCTCGGCCACCCGTACGGTGTGCAGGGGTGCGCTCACGCGTTGCTCTCCGCCCTGACCCGGTCCAGCGCGCCCTGGAGGTCGTCGGGGTACTCCGAGGCGAACTCGACCCACCGCCCGTCCGAGGGGTGCTCGAAGCCGAGGCGTACGGCGTGCAGCCACTGCCGGGAGACGCCGAGCCGCTTGGCCAGGGTGGGGTCGGCGCCGTAGGTCAGATCGCCGACGCAGGGGTGGCGGTGGGCGGCCATGTGGACCCGGATCTGGTGGGTGCGGCCCGTCTCCAGCTTGATGTCGAGCAACGAGGCGGAGCGGAACGCCTCGATCAGGTCGTAGTGGGTGACCGACGGCTTGCCCTCGGCGGTGACGGCCCACTTGTAGTCGTGGTTCGGGTGGCGGCCGATGGGCGCGTCGATCGTGCCGCTCATCGGGTCCGGGTGCCCCTGCACCAGCGCGTGGTAGCGCTTGTCGACCACACGCTCCTTGAACTGCGCCTTGAGCAGGGTGTAAGCGCGCTCCGACTTGGCCACGACCATCAGCCCGGAGGTCCCGACGTCCAGCCGGTGCACGATGCCCTGGCGCTCGGCGGCGCCGGAGGTCGAGATGCGGTAGCCCGCGGCGGCCAGCCCGCCGATGACGGTGGTGCCGGTCCAGCCGGGGCTGGGGTGCGCGGCGACGCCGACCGGCTTGACGATCACGACGATGTCGTCGTCGTCGTGGACGATCTCCATGCCCTCGACGGGCTCGGCGACGATCTGGACGGGCGCCGGCGCGGCCGGCATCTCGACCTCCAGCCAGGCCCCGCCGTTCACGCGCTCGGACTTCCCGACCGTGGCGCCGTCGACCTGGACCTTCCCGGCGGCGGCCAGCTCGGCCGCCTTCGTACGGGAGAAGCCGAACATACGGGCTATGGCGGCGTCGACGCGCTCGCCCTCCAGGCCGTCGGGCACGGGCAGGGTTCTGATCTCGGGAAAGCTCACCTGTCGAGTATGCCTTGTGGCTACGACACCCCCGACCGCGTGCCGGTCGGGGGCCTGGCGGCGAGGGGCCCGGCGGCGGCCCCGGCGCCTCAGTCCTTGTGGACGGTCCCGTCCGGGTCGAGCCCCCGGAAGGAGAGCAGGACGATCAGGATGCCGCCGCAGACGATGGCGGAGTCGGCGAGGTTGAAGACCGCGAAGTTCTTGGGCGAGATGAAGTCCACCACGGCGCCCTGGAAGACCCCCGGCGAGCGGAAGATCCGGTCGGTGAGGTTGCCGAGCGCGCCGCCGAGGAGGAGTCCGAGGGCGATCGCCCAGGGCAGGCTGTAGAGCTTGCGGGCGAGCCGGGCGATCACCACGATGACCGTCGCCGCGATGATCGTGAAGATGACGGTGAACGCCTCGCCGATGCCGAAGGCGGCACCCGCGTTCCTGATCGCCTCGAACTTCAGCAGATCGCCGATGACCTCGATCGGCTCGTGGTGCTCCAGCTTCGCCACCACCAGCATCTTGCTGCCGAGGTCCAGCAGATACGCGAGGGCGGCGACGATGAAGAGGGCGGCGATCTGGCGCTTGCCCTTCGGCTGCCCGGCCGGGGCCGTGGCGCCGTCGTCGCGGGTGTTCTCGTTGTCAACGGACGGCGTACCGATGCTGCGCTCCGCCTCTGTCACGTGAGTCCCTCAAGGTGCTGGAGTACGGGTACCTGACTGAGGACGAGGGTACGTCACACCGGTACCCCCGTCCTCCAGGTCAGGGCTTCCTTCCGGGCCGCGCGGCCGTACGTCCGTACGGCCGCCGCCCGGCTACCCCCGCCGCTCCTGCTTCTGCTTGTCCTCCACGCAGAGGGTGGCCCGGGGGAACGCCTGCATCCTGGCCTTCCCGATCGGTTTGCCGCAGACCTCGCAGAGGCCGTACGTGCCCGCGTCGAGCCGGAGCAGCGCCCGCTCGGTCTGCTCCAGCATCTCGCGGGCGTTGGCGGCGAGCGCCATCTCGTGCTCCCGGGTGATGTTCTTCGTCCCGGTGTCCGCGTCGTCGTCCCCCGCCCCGTCCCCGGAGTCCCGCATCAGCCCGGTCAGGGCGGCCTCGGACGAGGCGATCTCGGCGGTGAGTCGGGCGGTCTCGCGTTCGAGACCGGTCCGCGCCTCCGCGACCTCGTCCGGGGTCCAGGGGTCCTCACCGGGCCGTACCGCGAGTTCCTCGGGCGGTGTCGCTGCGGCCTGCGCCGTGGTCACCCCGGCGCGCGCGGTCTTCTTGGCTTCCACCGTGTTGGCTCCCGTCTCTTCCGCGGCCTGGGCCGCCCCCTCGGCCGCGGACGCGGCCTGCTTCGCAGGTGCCTTGCTCACCGGCGTCCTCCTGGCGGGTGTCTTCCGCGCGGCCGCCTTCTTCGTGGCCGCCTTCCCGCCCGGAGTCCTCGTGCCCGGCGCCTTCGTACCCGGTGCGCTCTCAGCCGCCGCACCCCTGGCAACCCCCGCCCTGGCGGTCGCCTTCTTGGCGGCGACCTTCTTGGCCGCCGTCTTCTTGACGGCTGCTTTCTTGGTCACTGCCTTCTTGATGGCCGCTTTCCTGGTGGCGGACTCCTTTGCAGCCGCCTCCTCGGTGGCCGCTTCCTTGGTAGCCGCCTCCTTGGCAGCCGCCTCCTCGGTGGCCGCTTCCTTGGTAGCCGCCTCCTTGGCAGCCGCCACCTCGGTGGCCGCCTCCTTGGCAGCCGCCTCCTTGGCAGCCGCCACCTCGGTGGCCGCTTCCTCGATGGCGGACCCCTGAGTCGTCGTCCTCCTGGCGACCGCCTTCCGCCCGGTCCTCTTCACCGTCTTCTTCGCGGTCTTCTTCGCGCTCTTCTCAGCGGGCGCCCGCGGGGCGACCGCCCCCGCGACCGCCGCCGGCGTGCCGGCCTTCGCCGTCGCCTTCTTGGCTGTCGCCTTCTTCGCCGCCGCCTTCTTCGCGACGGCCTTCTTCGCCGCCCCAGTGGTCGTCTTCTTCGCCACCATGGCAGCGGCCCCTTCACCTAGCGCGCGAGCCCCTTCACACAGCGCGACAGTGGCGCGATATCCCGCTCGCGAATCGTGCTGGGACGATAAATCGACATCAGCCCCGCGGCAACGGGGCACGCCGCCTCTCCGACCCCTCCCCGTGCCACGGGAAGACGGGTCTCCATCCGTTGTGCCCAGCTCCCCGCCGGGTAATCCGGCACCGCCCGCGCCACCCGGCGCGCGGCCCCCGGTACAACCATCCGGGTCATCCGCTCGCCCGTACGGCGCCGCCGCCCGCACCCCGCATCCCCGGGCGCGCCCTCCCCGTTCCCCCGCCCGAAAACCGGTCGGCCGGGGAGCCCTCCGCCCCGTACACTGGCTTCCAGCGAGAGGCGTGGATGGGGACGAGTAGCGTCGTACGCGGCCATGAGCGACCCGGGGGCGGTGCGAGCCCGGGGGCAGAGCGCGACGCGAAGGATCACCCCGGAGCCGCCGGAAGAAAGCCCAGGTCACCCCCGGGCGAGTAGAACCGGCAGCGCTACCCCAATGAGGGGGTCACGGGCGGCGACGTCCGGGGCCAAGGAGGGTGGTACCGCGGGAGCCCAGCTCTCGTCCCTTCGACGGAGATGCCGCAGTTCCGCCGGAGGAAGCGCCCCATGACACCAGAACCCTCGACACCCGCCGCCGCGCCGACCCCCGGGACGGCCGGGCCCCGGTACCGCCAGGTGCCCGCCCAGGTCGACCTGCCCGCGCTGGAGCACGCCGTGCTCGACCTGTGGCGCGAGAACAAGGTGTTCGAAAAGTCCGTCGAACAGTCCGAGGGCCGCCCCGAGTGGGTCTTCTACGAGGGCCCGCCCACCGCCAACGGCATGCCGGGCGCCCACCACATCGAGGCCCGCGTCTTCAAGGACGTCTTCCCGCGCTTCCGCACCATGCGCGGCTACCACGTCGCCCGCAAGGCCGGCTGGGACTGCCACGGCCTCCCGGTCGAACTGGCCGTCGAGAAGGAGCTGGGCTTCACCGGCAAGAAGGACATCGAGGCGTACGGCATCGCCGAGTTCAACGCCAAGTGCCGCGAGTCCGTCACCCGCCACACCGACGCGTTCGCCGAGCTGACGACGCGCATGGGGTACTGGACCGACCTCGACAACGCGTACCGGACCATGGACCCGGAGTACGTGGACTCCGTCTGGTGGTCGCTGAAGGAGATCTTCGGCAAGGGCCTGCTCGTCCAGGACTACCGCGTCGCCCCCTGGTGCCCGCGCGACCAGACCGGCCTCTCCGACCACGAACTGGCCCAGGGGTACGAGACGGTCGTCGACCCCTCCGTCTTCGTCCGCTTCCCCCTCACCTCGGGCCCGCTGGCCGGTGAGGCGTCCCTGCTGGTCTGGACGACGACCCCGTGGACCCTGGTCTCCAACACCGCCGTCGCCGCCCACCCCGACGTCCGGTACGTGGTCGCGACGGACGGCACGGAGCGCCTCGTCGTCGCCGAGCCGCTGGTGGCGAAGGCCCTCGGCGAGGGCTGGGAGGTCACCGGGGCGTCCTTCACGGGGAGCGAGATGGAGCGCTGGACATACCAGCGCCCCTTCACCCTCGTGGACTTCCCCGCCGAGGCCCACTACATCGTCAACGCGGCGTATGTGACCACGGAGGACGGTACGGGCCTGGTCCACCAGTCCCCCGCCTTCGGCGAGGACGACCTCCTGGTCTGCCGCTCGTACGGCCTCCCGGTCGTCAACCCGGTCCGCCCCGACGGCACCTTCGAGGAGGACATCCCGCTGGTCGGCGGCGTCTTCTTCAAGAAGGCCGACGAGACCCTGACGGCGGACCTCAAGGAGCGCGGACTGCTCTTCCGCCATGTTCCGTACGAGCACAGCTACCCGCACTGCTGGCGCTGCCACACCGCGCTCCTCTACTACGCGCAGCCGTCCTGGTACATCCGTACGACCGCCGTCAAGGACCGGCTGCTGGAGGAGAACGAGCGGACCAACTGGTTCCCCGACTCGGTCAAGCACGGCCGGTACGGCGACTGGCTCGACAACAACGTCGACTGGGCGCTCTCCCGCAACCGCTACTGGGGCACCCCGCTGCCCATCTGGCGCTGCGAGGAGGGCCACCTCACCTGCGTCGGCTCCCGCGCCGAGCTGACCGCGCTGACCGGCACCGACCAGAGCGCCCTCGACCCGCACCGCCCGTACATCGACGCGGTGACCTTCCCCTGCACCCAGGACGGCTGCGCGCTGACCGCCGTCCGGGTCCCCGAGGTCATCGACGCCTGGTACGACTCGGGGTCCATGCCGTTCGCGCAGTGGGGCTACCCGTACCGGAACAAGGAGCTCTTCGAGAAGCGCTACCCGGCGCAGTTCATCTCGGAGGCCATCGACCAGACGCGCGGCTGGTTCTACACCCTGATGGCCGTCGGCACCCTCGTCTTCGACAGGTCGAGTTACGAGAACGTCGTCTGCCTCGGCCATATCCTCGCCGAGGACGGCCGGAAGATGTCCAAGCACCTGGGCAACATCCTCCAGCCGATCCCGCTGATGGACCAGCACGGCGCCGACGCGGTCCGCTGGTTCATGGCGGCCGGCGGCTCGCCCTGGTCGGCCCGGCGGGTGGGGCACGGCACGATCCAGGAGGTCGTCCGCAAGACCCTCCTCACGTACTGGAACACGGTCGCCTTCCAGGCGCTGTACGCCCGTACCTCCGACTGGGCGCCGAGCGCCGCCGACCCGGCCCCGGCCGACCGGCCGCTCCTCGACCGCTGGCTGCTGAGCGAGCTGCACGCGCTGGTCGACCAGTGCACGCAGGCGCTGGAGGCGTACGACACCCAGCGCGCCGGCAAGCTCCTCTCCGCCTTCGTCGACGACCTCTCCAACTGGTACGTGCGCCGCTCGCGCCGCCGCTTCTGGCAGGGCGACAAGGCGGCGCTGCGCACCCTGCACGACGTGGTCGAGACGGTGACACGGCTGATGGCCCCGCTGACCCCGTTCATCACCGAGCGGGTCTGGCAGGACATGATCGTCCCGGTCACCCCGGACGCCCCCGAGTCGGTGCACCTGGCGACCTGGCCGGTGCCCGAGCTGCCGGCGATCGACCCGACGCTCTCCCGCCAGATGGTCCTGGTACGGCGCCTGGTGGAGCTGGGCCGGGCGACCCGGGCCGAATCGGGGGTGAAGACCCGTCAGCCGCTCTCCCGCGCCCTGATCGCGGCGACCGGCTTCGAGGCGCTCTCGCCCGAACTGCGCGCGCAGATCACCGAGGAGCTGAACGTCTCCGCTCTGGCGACCCTCTCCGAGGTGGGCGGCTCGCTGGTCGACACTACGGCGAAGACCAACTTCCGCGCGCTGGGCAAGCGCTTCGGCAAGGGCGTCCAGGCGGTGGCGAAGGCGATCGCCGAGACGGACGCGGCGGCCCTCTCGACGGCGCTGCGCGAGGGCACGGCGGCGGTGACCGTGGACGGCGAGAGCGTCCCGCTCGCCCCGGACGAGGTGATCATCACGGAGACGCCCCGCGAGGGCTGGTCGGTGGCCTCCGACTCCGGTGCGACGGTCGCCCTCGACCTGGAGATCACCCCGGAGCTCCGCAGGGCGGGCCTGGCCCGTGACGCGATCCGGCTGATCCAGGAGGCCCGTAAGAACAGCGGGCTGGACGTGGCGGACCGGATCGAGGTCCGCTGGGCCTCCCCGGACGAGTCGACGGTGGAGGCGCTGGTGGCGCACGCGCCGCTGATCGCGGACGAGGTCCTGGCGACGGAGTTCGGCCGGGGCGACGCGGACGGCTCGTACGGCTCCCCGTTCGAGGACGAGGGGCTGAACCTCACCTTCCGCCTCCGCAAGGTGTGACCACGGGGGCATGAGAGTGCGGGCCCGGGGCTGCTGCCCCGGGCCCGCACTCTCATGTCACTCCGTACCGGCGTCGACGGTGTGGTCGAAGACGAACATGTGCCCGGGGTGGTGCGTGATGGTGTACGCGGCCTTCACCGCGGGCAACGCGAGCTGCGGGGTGACCCCGCAGGCCCAGAAGACGGGCACATCACCCGGTTCGACGACCGGCGAGGGCCCGAAGTCCGGCCGCCCGAGGTCGGCGATGCCGAGCGCCGCCGGATCGCCGATGTGCACCGGCGCCCCGTGTCCCGCCGGGTAGCGGGCGGTGACCTCCACGGCGCGCGCCACCAGCGGTGCGGGGATCGCCCGCATGCTCACCACGAGGGGCCCGGAGAGCCGCCCGGCGGGCCGGGTCTCCACGTCGGTCACATAGACGGGCGGCGCGGCCGACTCCGCCGCGTACCGTACGGGGACGCCAGCCGCCCGCAGCGGCCCCTCGAAGGTGTGGCTGCACCCGAGCAGGAAGCCGACCGCGTCGTCCCGCCAGTACGCCGTGATGTCGGTGGGCTCGGCGACCGGTTCCCCGTCCTGCCAGACCCGGTAGCGGGGCAGGCCGGTCCTCAGGTCGGCGACAGTGCTGCCGAGCCGTACCACCGGGTCGCCGGGCTCGGTGACCGCGAGCACCGGGCAGGGCTTGGGGTTACGGGTGCAGTAGAGCAGGAAGTCGTAGGCGAGGTCCTGCGGGACGATCACCAGGTTGGCCTGCTGGTAGCCGTCGAGCAGCCCGGCCGTGGGCCCGGTCCACTCGCCGGCCGCCACCAGGGCGCGCAGCTCCGCCGGGGTGGCGGGGACGCGACCGGCCACCGGGACCGGCCCGGATCCTGCCGCCGTCATGCCAGCTCCGTCCGGCTGGACTCCCGTACGGTGCGCAGCGTCAGCAGCGCCATGGCCGAGGCCGCCATCAGCAGATAGCCGGGGGCGAGCAGGTCCCCGGTGGTGGCGATCAGCCAGGTGGCGAGGTACGGGCTGAGCCCCCCGCCGACGATGGTGCCGATGTTGAAGCTGAAGGAGAGGCCCGTGTACCGCACCCGGGTCGGGAACATCTCCGCGTACGTCGGATAGGTCACCGACTGGACGATCGGCATGGGCAGCGCGAGCACCACCATGGCGAGGACGGCGAGCGGGAAGCTGCCGAGCCCCATGACGAGCATGGCGGGCACCACCAGGACCGCGTATCCGGCGAAGCCGACCGTGATCAGCCGCTTCCGTCCCCACCGGTCGGAGAGCCCGCCGAAGACGGGCATGAGACAGGCCACGAAGAGGCTGATCCCGCCCATGATCCAGAAGGTGGAGGACTTGGCGTAGCCGAGGTCGGTGGTGAGGTAGATGTTCATGAAGATGAGCCCGACCCAGTAGCCGCAGTTGGAGCCGATGGCGAGCAGGGTCACCTTGAGCACGGCGGCGCGGTGTTGGGTGAGGACCTCGGTCAGCGGCGCCTTGGCCGTGGTCTTCTCCGACTTCTGCGCGAGGAAGGACTCGGAGTCCTCCAGCCGCTTGCGGGCGATCAGCGCGACCGCGATCAGCGGCAGCGAGAGCAGGAAGGGGATGCGCCAGCCGTAGGCGTCGAGCTGACGGTCGTCCAGCACGGTCGTGGTGACCCCGGCGACCAGCGCCGCGGTCCCGCCGCCGAGGGCGACGCCGACCGGGGTGAACGAGCCGAAGAAGCCGCGCTTGCCGCTCGGCGCCGACTCGGCCAGATAGGTGGCGGACCCGGTCACCTCGCCGCCCGCGAAGAACCCCTGGGCGAGCCGGACCAGGAGCAGCGCCAGCGGCGCGGCCACCCCGATGGTCTCGGCGGTGGGCAGCAGCCCGACGGCGGCCGTGGCGCTGCCCATGCCGACGACGGTGAAGATGAGCACCGGTTTTCGGCCGACCCGGTCGCCCAGCCTGCCGAGCACGATGCCGCCCAGCGGCCGCATCAGGAAGGCGCTGCCGAAGACCGCCAGGGTGGCGAGGAGTGCGGCGGTGGGGTCGTCGCCGGGGAAGAAGTGCGGGCCGATGATGACCGCGAGATAGCTGTAGACGCCGAACTCGTAGTACTCGATGGCCGTGCCGGCGGAGGCCGCCAGGGCCGCCCGGCGCGAACGGCTCCGCGCCGCCTCGCCGTCCGTCGGGTGGGTGTTCGACGAGGCCGGACCGCGCCCCGTCCCTCCGGGGTCTTCGACCGTCGTTGGTAGGCTTTTCATGGGTGTTCTCCGGAATCCGACATGTCCTGTGGCGGGATGTGCTGTCAGTCGTGCGGGCTTCTGTTCTGCGGTCCGTACGGCGCGGGGTCCCCGCGCGACGGCCATCAGCGGGACCAGTCCTCCTGCTGATGGCCCTCGTCACTCCGGGCGGTCCGTCGGCCTCAGACGGCGAAGAGCTGGCTGATGTCGGCGAACGCCTTGAACTCCATGGCGTTGCCGGCCGGGTCGAGGAAGAACATGGTCCACTGCTCACCCGGCTCGCCCTGGAACCGTACGTACGGCTCGATCACGAACTGGGTGTCGACGGCCTTCAGCCGCTCGGCCAGCTCCTGGAACTCCGGTACGGAGAGCACCAGGCCGAAGTGGGGCACGGGCACCTGGTGGCCGTCGACCGGGTTGGTGCCGGCGATGCCGTCCCGGGGCGTCTCGGACGGGCCGTCCCCGACCTGGTGGGTGACGACCTGGTGGCCGCCGAAGTTCCAGTCGATCCACTTCGTGTCCGAGCGGCCCTCGCTGAAGCCGAGCACCGAGCCGTAGAACTTCCGGGCGGCCTCGATGTCGTCGACCGGGATGGCGAGGTGGAACGGGGCGAGGGATGCGGGCTGGTCGGTCATGGTTCTCTCCTTGTGATGCTGCTGTCCAGTAACGCGGTGTTCTGTTGCCGCGGTGTTGCGGCAGGTGTGTCTCGTCAGTAATTCGGTGGCGCGGGCGCCGGTCCTTCTCCTCCTCCCGCCACGCCGGGCGCCCTCAGTGCACGGGCGCCAGCCGCAGTTCGTCCCCCGGCACGGCCTGGCCGAGGAGGTCGATATCGGCGTCGGTGACCACCCCGATGACGGGGTAGCCGCCGGTGACCGGATGGTCGGCGAGGAACACGATCGGTTCGCCCGAGGGCGGCACCTGGATGGCGCCGCGCATCGTGCCCTCGCTGGGCAGGTCCACCGAGCCGATGTCCAGGGCGGCGCCGGTGAGCCGCGCGCCCACCCGGTCGCACTGGGCGGAGACCCGCCAGGGGGTACGGGTCAGCCGCCGCCGGTCGGCGTCGGTGAAGAGTTCGTGGCGCGGCCCCCACCGGAAGCGGAGCGCGACGGGCTCGCCGCACGGGACGACGCTGAACGCCAGCTCCACCGGGATGCCGGGCACCGGGCGGGCGGGCCCGAGCCCGTACCGCGATCCGGCCTCGACCGCGTCGGGGCCGAGCCCGGTGAGCGAGTCGCGGGACGCCGACCCGAGCACCCGCTCCGGCTCAAGACCTCCGGAGACCGCCACATACGTACGGCATCCCGCCCAGGGCCGGCCGATCGCCAGCACCGCCCCGGCGGGCAGCCGCAACTGCCGCGCGCCGTGCACCGGTACGCCGTCGACCGTGACCGGGGCCGGCGCCCCGGTGAGCGCCACATACCGGGGCTCCGACAGCGACACGGAGAACCCGCCGAGGGTCACCTCGAACGCCGGGGTGTTCTCCGGGTTGCCGGCCAGCCGGTTGGCGAGCCGGAAGCTCCGCCGGTCGGCCGGGCCCGAGGCCGGCACCCCGAGATGGGCGAGACCGGGCCGGCCCAGGTCCTGGACGCTGGTCGCGATGCCCGCCCCGACGACGGTCAGCACCGCCCCGGCGGCCCGTACCGCAGCGCCTTCTTCCGGCGTGGGGCGTACGGCCGCCACCGCCTCCCTCGGTCCGAGTACGGTCGTCATCGCGCGACCTCCTCGAAGACGATCCGGTCGCCGACCGAGAGCCGGTTGGGCGGCTGGGCGTGGATGTCCCAGAGCCGTTCCTCGGTGACGCCGATCTGGTGCCACCCCCCGGGGGTGCCGCCGGGGTAGACGACCGTCTGGTTCCCGGCGATCGCCACCACACCGGCCGCCACCCGGGGGCGCGGGCTGGCGAGCCGGGGCAGCCGCAGGGGCTCGGGGACGCCGTCCAGATAGGCGAATCCGGGGGCGAAGCCGAAGAACCCCACCGCGTGCTCGGCCCCGCTGTGCAGCAGCGCGACCTCCCGCGCGGTGAGCCCGGTCCGCTCGGCGACCGCCGCCAGATCCGCCCCCTCGTAGCGGACCGGGATGACGACGGTACGTCCCGGGGCGGGCCCGGAGCTCCGGGTGCCCACCTCGTGGAGGAGCGTGCGGAGTTCGGCCGCGAGCGGGTCCATCCCGCCGGACGCTTCGGCCACCACCAGGACGGTGGTCGCCGCGGGTACGACGTCCCGCAGCCCGGCGGCCCAGGGGCGCCGCCGGATCGCGGTGGCCACATCGGCGGGGCGCGTCCCCGCGCACTCGATCAGCCACCCCCGGTCGCCCGCCCGCCGCAGCAGCGGCCCGGCCCCGGTCACGGCCGCACCCCGGAATCCGCACCGGAATCCGCGCCGGCCGGCTCCCCGGGCGTGGTCACCGCGACCCCGGCCCCGGCCAGCTCCTTCCGTACGGCGGCGGTGATGGCGACCGCGCCGGGGGTGTCGCTGTGCACACAGAGCGCCGCGATCTCCCCGCCGTCCGGGGCGACCCGTACGGTCCGGCCGTTCACCGAGGTGACCGTCCCGGTCAGCGCCATCCCCACCGCGCGCCGTGCCGCCTCGGCCGGGTCGGTGACCAGCGCGCCCGGCGCCGACCTCGGCACCAGCAGCCCCTCGTCGGTGTAGCCCCGGTCGATGAACGCCTCGGCCTGGGGCCGGAGACCGGCCGCGACCGCCCGCTCCCAGAGCACCGTGCGCGGCTGGCAGAGCAGCGGCAGCGTCCGGTCGTAGAGCGTGACCGCCTCGACCAGGGCCGCCGCCTGGCCCGCGTGGTGGGCCGCCGCGTTGTACAGCGCGCCGTGCGCCTTCAGATAGCTGATCCGGCCTCCGGCGAGCCGCGCGAAGATCTCCAGCGCGCCCATCTGGTACAGGACTTCGTTGACCAGGGTCGCTGTCGGTACGTCGATAAATCGGCGGCCGAAGCCGGCCAGGTCGCGGTAGGAGACCTGCGCGCCGATCGCCACGCCCCGGGCGGTGCTCGCCGCGCAGGTGCGGCGGAGGATGTCCGGGTCGCCGGCGTGGAAGCCGCAGGCGACATTGGCGGCGGTGACCTGGTCGAGCAGCTCGCCCTCGTCGGCGGGCCCCCACACCCCGAACCCCTCGCCGACATCCGTGTTGATCGCGAGCGCGGTCACCGGGCCGACTCCGCCCAGTAGGCGTGGATGGCGTTGCTGCTCTTCTCCCACGCGGTGTGCAGCCCGTGCTGGCCGCCGTCGATGTGCGCGACGATCTGCCGGGCCAGTTCCCCGGCGTCGCCGTCGGCCAGCGCCTGGACCATCGCGGCGTGTTCGCACTGCACCCGCTCGTACGCGGCGGTGCCGTGGACGTAGAACCGCGAGTACGGCTCCAGGCGGTGGTACATCCCCGAGATGACCTCGTAGCGCAGCGGCAGCCGGGAGAGCCGGTACATGTCGAGGTGGAAGGCGAGGTTCGTGCGCGACCAGGAGTCCGCGCCGGTCTCGGCGACGCGCTCCATCTCCTTGGCCATCGCGTCGAACCGGCTGATGTCGCGCCGTGAGACCCGCTCGGTGACATGTTCGGCGAAGCTCGGCTCGACCAGTCGGCGCAGGTTGTAGATCTCGTCGATCTCGTCCAGGTCCAGCACCGTGACGAAGGTGCCCCGGCCAGGGGTGGTACGGAGCAGCCCCTCGCTCGCGAGGGTGCGCAGGGCCTCCCGCAGCGGGATCCGGCTCACCCCGAAGCGGTCGGCCAGCTCGTCCTGGACAAGCCGGCTCCCGGGCGGATAGACCCCCTCGACGATCAGCCGACGCAGCTCGCCGGTGACATCGTCGGCGCCGTTGGCCTCACCACGGGTACCTCTGATCTCTCGACTCATATCCCGTGTATACAGTGGATGCACGGAAGGCGGAAGACCTTCGACCAACAGTGATCCGGGATTTACCTGAAGGAAACCGGCCGCCCATGCCAAAGGGCTGGGCCCGGGAGATCACTCCCGGGCCCAGCCCTTTGGCAGCCTGCCTACGGCTCCGCGTGCGTCAGCCGCACACCGCTCAGTTGTCGTCCTCGTCGATCAGGAAGCCCCGCATCGGCGACGGTGCCTGCTGCATCGGCTGCGGCGCCTGCGGCCGTACCGGTGCCATCGGCTGGGTCATCGCGGGGGACATCTGCTGCTGCCCGCCGTACGAGGGCCCCGGCGACGGCGCGCCCATCGAGGGTCCGCCCATCGAAGGACCCCCCATGGAGGGGGCGCCGCCCATGGAGTGCCCCATCGCGCCCGCGCCGGCCGGAGCCATCGAGGGCGACGGCGGCAGCGAGGCGGTGGCCGGAGTCCGCGGCGGGGCGAGCGAGTCGTCCGCCTGGGTCTCCAACTGCCGGAGCTGGCTCTCCAGGTAGGACTTCAGCCGCGTACGGTACTCGCGCTCGAAGCCCCGCAGGTCCTCGACCTTGCGCTCCAGCGTCGCGCGCGCCGACTCCAGGGAGCCCATCGCCACGCGGTGCTTTTCCTGCGCGTCCCGCTCCAGCGCGTCCGCCTTGGCGCGCGCGTCGCGCTCCAGGCCCTCGGCGCGGCTGCGGGCCTCGCCCACGATCTTGTTGGCCTCGGAGCGCGCCTCGGCGATCGCCTGATCCGCCGTCTGCTGCGCGAGCGAGAGCACCCGGGCCGCGCTGTCGCCGCCGGGGCCCCCGGGCTGTCCCATCTGCGGGCCGCCGGGACCGCCCATGGGGCCGCCCATCGGACCACCCATGGGGCCGCCCTGCTGCATCGGGCCACCCTGACCCATCGGACCACCCTGGCCCATGGGGCCGCCGGGGCCCATCGGGCCGCCCTGACCCATGGGGCCGCCCTGCTGCATCGGGCCGCCCTGGCCCATCGGACCACCCTGGCCCATGGGGCCACCCGGACCCATCGGACCACCCTGGCCCATCGGTCCGCCCTGCTGCTGACCACGCGGGTCGTGACCCTGCGGACCGCCCTGGCCGTGGGCGCTCGGCCCGGCGGGAAGCTGGGGTGCGCCGCCCGGCAGTTGGGGCGGGCCCATCTGCGGCGGCTGCTGCTGTTGCGGCGGTCCGGATATGGCGGCGGGCACCGGCCCCCCGGGTCGATCCTGCTGCTCGGGCTGCTTGCGCATGCCTTGCTGCTGCTGGTTCTGCGCCGCCGCCCGGGTCGCCGCGGCCAGCTTGGCGCGCAGGTCCTCGTTCTCACGGAGCAGGCGGGTCAGTTCGGCCTCGACCTCGTCGAGAAAGGCATCGACCTCGTCCTCGTCGTAGCCTTCTCGGAGGCGGACGGTTGTGAACTGCTTGTTCCGCACGTCCTCGGGGGTCAACGGCATCTCTTCTTCACCTCTACGTAGTCGTCGGCAGTCGGCAAGACCGTTTCGTTCACATTCCCCTCGCAAGGTTGCTGACAACCGAGATGAGGATGTAAACGATGATCATCAGAACGAAGAAGGACAGGTCGAGTGCCACGCCCCCGAGACGCAGCGGCGGGATGAACCGCCGCAGAAGCTTGAGCGGTGGATCGGTGACAGTGTAGGTGGCCTCCAGAATGACCACCATCACCTTGCCGGGCTGCCATGAGCGCGCGAACTGGAAGACGTAGTCCATGACCAACCGGAAAATCAGCACAATGAGGAAGCACATCAGCGCGATGTAGACCACCTGTAGTGCGATGCCCATCCCGCTGCTTCCCTCTCCCCTGGCTCACTCTGATACCGGTCGTCCGCCGGGCCGTTCCCGCCGCACGACCGGGTTGTACCCGGTGCTGTGTTCTAGCTCTGGTTGAAGAATCCGCCCTCTGCGATGCGGGCCTTGTCCTCCGCCGTGACATCGACGTTAGCAGGAGAGAGCAGGAACACCTTCTGCGTCACGCGCTCAATGCTGCCATGGAGACCGAAGACGAGTCCCGCGGCAAAGTCGACAAGTCGCTTCGCGTCCGTATCGTCCATCTCCGTGAGATTCATGATCACCGGAGTGCCCTCGCGGAAGTGTTCCCCGATGGTACGGGCCTCGTTGTAGGTCCTCGGATGCAATGTGGTGATGCGGTAGGGCTCCCGCTCGGACACGACCTTGGGCATGATCACCGGTGCGTTCTTCTCCAGGCTGGGACGTTCAGGTGTGATGGACGCCACGGGGGCGATTCGTGCCGGACGTCCACTTTCCGCCGCTAGCGGAACCGGCTCCCGGTCACGCTGCGCGGGGGGTTGGACCACACGCACGGGCTCTTCCCGCTCGGGCTGGTGTACGGGCTGATGGCGCCGGTGTTCGCGCTCCGGCTCCGGCTCGGGTTCGAAATCATCGTCGGGGTCGAAGCCCCGGCCGTCGTACCCATCGTCCTCCACGAGGCCGAGGTAGACCGCCATCTTGCGCATCGCGCCGGCCATGCTCTGGGTCCTCCGCTCTGTGGTGGATCGGCCTCGTCACCAAGTGCCCCCGATCCACGGGGCCTGACCGCCTTTCGGCGGAAATGACCATATTTTCTGCTGTGGTCCGACTCGCTTCGCGACGTTACCCGAGCCGGGGTCGGACTCCGAGTACCGCCGTACCGACGCGTACATGTGTCGCTCCCGCCGCCACCGCGTCCTCAAGGTCCGCGCTCATCCCCGCCGAGACCATGTTCGCAGCCGGATGGTCCGCCCGCAGGCGGGATGCCAATTCCATCAGCCGGTCGAACGCGGCCCGTTGCCGGCCCGCGTAAGGACCGGCGAGCGGCGCCACGGTCATCAGACCGCCGAGCCGCACTCCCGGTGCGCCGGCCACCGCGGTGGCCAACTCCTCGATTCCGTCGGGTGCCACGCCGCCCCTCGTCCCGCGCTCACCGGACTCGGCGTCAAGGGCGACCTGAATCAGACAGCCGACCTCGCGCTCCGTGCGGACCGCCGCGGCGGAGAGCGCGGACACCAGCTTGACGCGGTCGACAGACTGCACCACATCGGCGTAACTCGCTACGGAACGGACCTTGTTCGTCTGCAATTGACCCACAAAATTCCAGGTCAGCGACAAATCTTCACAAGCCGCGGCCTTGGGGGCGGCGTCCTGGTCGCGGTTCTCCGCGACCTGCCGTACGCCGAGTTCATGGAGGATGCGGACATCGCTCGCGGGGTAGGTCTTGGTGACCACGATCAGGGTCACCTCCTCCCGCGCCCGCCCCGCCCCGGCGCAGGCACCGGCGATCCGGCGCTCCACCGTGGCCAGATTCGCGGCGATTTCGGCCTTACGGTCCGCCGCTTCCTTCATGTCCCGCATATCCCGCTCATCACGCTCGACCTGATTATCCCACTCGCCCCGATTGCCGGACCCGTCCATCATGCCAGCCAGACATAGCCGGCGAGCCGGCCGGTCGTACGGTCGCGGCGGTACGAGTAGTGGTCCTCCGACTCGCGGGTGCAGACCTCGGAACGGTGCCGGTCCACCACCCCGAGGGCGGCGAGCTGTGCGTGGACGCCGCCGACGACATCGACGGACGGGGTGCCCCAACTGGTCTCGGCCGCTGCCTCCGGTACGACGGCGGCGACATCGTCGCGCATCGCCGCCGGGACCTCGTAGCACCGCCCGCAGACGGCGGGTCCGGTACGGGCGGTGATCCTGGCCGGATCCGCGCCCAGTCCGACCATCGCCTCGACCGCCGCCGGAACGACCCCCGCGACCAGACCGGGCCGCCCGGCGTGCGCGGCGGCGGCCACCCCGGCGACCGGGTCGGCCAGCAGGACCGGGACGCAGTCCGCGGTGAGGACGGCGAGGGCGAGACCCGCGCGGGTGGTGACGACCGCGTCGGCGGCCGGGATCTCCGGGGAGTTCCAGGGCTCTTCGGCGACGACGACCTCCCGGCCGTGCACCTGGTTCATCCACACGACCCGCGCGGGGTCGAGCTCCAGCGACCGGGCGGCGAGTTCGCGGTTGGCGCGTACGGCGGCGGGGTCGTCGCCGACCGCGCCGCCGAGGTTGAGCTGACCGAACGGAGCGGCGCTCACCCCGCCCCACCGGTCGGTGAAGGCGAAGTGCGCGCCGCTCAGTTCTTCGTGCTTTCGTATCACTTCGGTTCGCTTCAGGTCACTTCAGGAAGTCGGGGACGTCCAGCTCCTCGGCGGCGCTGTCCGGGTACGGACGGGCCGGCGGGACCTGCGGCGGGTTCGCCGGGGTGAGCGGCTTCTCGCTCACCGGGGCGGGCTCCACCCGGATCGGGCTGTCGTCGCGGGTCGGGACGGTGCCGAGTCCGCTGCCGGAGCGGCCGGTGTCGGCCGGGCGGGACGCGCCGGTCTGCTCGTCGCGCTTGCCGGAGCCCGCGCCGAGCACCGTCTCGCGCCGGGTCGGCGGCTGTCCGCCGTCGAAGCCGGCCGCGATCACGGTGACCCGTACCTCGTCGCCCAGGGCGTCGTCGATGACCGCGCCGAAGATGATGTTGGCCTCGGGGTGGGCGGCCTCGCTGACGAGCTGCGCGGCCTCGTTGATCTCGAAGAGGCCGAGGTCGGAGCCGCCGGAGATGGAGAGCAGCACCCCGCGGGCGCCGTCGATGGAGGCTTCGAGGAGCGGCGAGGAGATCGCCATCTCCGCGGCGGCCACCGCGCGGTCGTCGCCGCGCGCGGAGCCGATGCCCATGAGCGCCGAGCCGGCCTCGGACATCACGGACTTGACGTCGGCGAAGTCCAGGTTGATCAGACCGGGGGTGGTGATGAGGTCGGTGATGCCCTGGACACCCGAGAGCAGCACCTGGTCCGCGGACTTGAACGCGTCGAGCACGCTGACCTGGCGGTCCGAGATGGAGAGCAGCCGGTCGTTGGGGATGACGATGAGGGTGTCGACCTCTTCGCGGAGCTCGGCGATGCCGTCCTCCGCCTGGTTGGCGCGGCGCCGCCCCTCGAAGGTGAACGGGCGGGTGACCACGCCGATGGTGAGGGCGCCGAGCGAGCGGGCGATGTTGGCCACGACGGGCGCGCCGCCGGTGCCGGTGCCGCCGCCCTCGCCCGCGGTGACGAAGACCATGTCGGCCCCCTTGAGGACCTCCTCGATCTCCTCGCGGTGGTCCTCGGCCGCCTTGCGGCCGACCGCCGGGTTGGCGCCGGCGCCGAGGCCTCGGGTGAGTTCCCGGCCGACGTCGAGCTTGACGTCGGCGTCGCTCATCAACAGCGCTTGCGCGTCGGTGTTGATCGCGATGAACTCGACGCCTTTGAGACCGACCTCGATCATTCGGTTGATGGCATTGACACCACCGCCGCCGACACCGATGACCTTGATGACTGCGAGGTAGTTCTGCGGTGCTGCCACGTCGAAGGCCTCTCGCCTCGATTTACGTGTCGCCGCCTCGCTGATGTGGCGCTGCGACGACTGATGCCGATGGGACGGTCCGAAACGCCGACCCAAACCCTCACCTTGAAGTTCAGGGTTACCAGTGTGTCCGCTTCCTGGACTCTTCCGAACAGGACACTAAGTCGACAAGTGGCGCGCGTTCAACGAACACGCCGAACCTCCCGTTTTTCTTTTCACCCTATGTGATCACCCATAGCGCTGACCAACCAGGGTGCTGGCCAGCGCATATGTCCGTCAACTATCGGACACGGCGGGCGCCGTGGGTGCGCTCACATCGAAGTGCCCCGCCTTGGGGGCGGCTTTCATGAGAGCGGTGAGCGCACGCGCCTTGGCCGCGCCGTCCTCTCCGCTTCCCCACATCACCGTACGTCCCCCGGACAGCTCCAGGGAGATGGAATCGTACGAACGGACCCGGACGGCCCGGGTCTCCTTGGCCACCCCGGCGGGGAGTTCACCGCGTACGGCCACCGCTTCCCGCAGCAGCCGGCCGGTACCGAACCGGTCGGATCCGGCCGGTCGGCCGTCCGGCATACGCAGCAGCGGAACTCCGGAGGGCGCTCGGGCGACGGTGGCGAAACGTACCCCCTCGTCGTCGATTTCGACGAACTTCCCGCCGTCCTCGATCAGGAGCACGGGTTGGCGTTCGATCACTTTCAGCCGGATTCCATGCGGCCAGGAGCGGCTGACGTCGACCGAGTCGATCCGGGGCAGCGCGGTGCGCAGCCGCTCCGCGACCGCGTCGGTGTCGACGGAGGCCATCGGCTCCCCGAGCGGCACCCGCGCCGCCGACTCGACCTGTTCGCGGGTGAGCACCTCGGTCCCGGAGGTGGTGACCCGTTCGACGCGGAGCCACTGGGAGCCGTACAAGGCCCACAGCGCCCCCCCGGTGAGGAGCGCCGCGGCGGTCACCGCGAGGAGCAGCCGGGGGCGCGGCAGCCGGAACCGGCCGCCCCCGCCCCCCTCGTCGGGGTGGCCGGAGGACGGCTCGGCTCTGCCGCCGCGCTCGGCGGTCGTCGGTCCGGCTCCGGCCACGCTGCTGCCTCCTGCCTCCCGCCTACGCCCCGCGGCGTGCGGCGATCGCCTCGTACACCATGCCGACCAGCAGCTCGTCGGCGTCCCTGCGGCCGAACTCGGCCGCCGCGCGGGACATCTCGAAGAGCCGGTGCGGGTCGGCGAGCACCGGGAGGACCTGGCCCTGGACCCACTCGGGTGTCAGTTCCGCGTCGTCGACGAGGAGTCCGCCGCCCGCCTTCACCACCGGCTGGGCGTTGAGCCGCTGTTCGCCGTTGCCGATGGGCAGCGGGACGTAGGCGGCGGGGAGTCCGACGGCGGAGAGTTCGGCGACGGTCATCGCGCCCGCGCGGCAGAGCATCATGTCGGCCGCGGCGTACGCGAGGTCCATCCGGTCGACATACGGTACCGGGATGTAGGGCGGCATTCCGGGCATGTTGTCCACGCGCGGCATTTCGTTCTTCGGGCCGACCGCGTGGAGGATCTGGATGCCGGAGCGCTGGAGCACGGGGGCGATCTGCTGGATCACCTCGTTGAGCCGGCGGGCGCCCTGCGAGCCGCCGGAGACCAGCAGGGTCGGCAGGTTGGGGTCGAGCCCGAAGGCGGCGCGCGCCTCGGGGCGGACCCGGGCGCGGTCCAGGGTGGCGATGGTGCGGCGGAGCGGGATGCCGATGTAGCGGGCGTCGCGCAGCTTGCTGTCGGGGGTGGAGACGGCCACCGCCGCGGCGTACCGGGAGCCGATCTTGTTGGCGAGTCCGGGCCTGGCATTGGCCTCGTGGACGATGATCGGCACGCCGAGCCGTTTGGCCGCGAGGTAGCCGGGCAGCGCGACATAGCCGCCGAAGCCGACGACGCAGTCCGCCTTGGTGCGCTCCAGGATCTGCTCGGCGGCCTTGATGGTGCCGCGCAGCCGCCCCGGTACGGTGATCAGTTCGGGGGTGGGCTTGCGCGGCAGCGGTACGGCGGGGATGAGCCCGAGTTCGTATCCGCGCTCGGGGACGAGCCTGGTCTCCAGGCCGCGTTCCGTGCCGAGGGCCGTGATCCCCACGGTGGGGTCCTGCCTGCGCAGGGCATCCGCGAGGGCGAGCGCGGGCTCGATGTGGCCGGCGGTCCCCCCACCGGCGAGTACGACATGCACCGAAATTCACCGCTCTCCGGACGGACGCTTCTTGACGCGCCGTCTCATCGTCTTCCAACTCACCCCGGGCAGCTTCCTGCCGAAGACAGGCTGCCGCATGGCCAGGGCCGCCTTCGCGGCGGGATCCTCCCGGGTGAACGCGATCAGCAGCCCGACCGCGAACATCGCCGGGAGCAGGGCGGACCCCCCGTAGGAGAACAGCGGGAGCGGGACCCCGGCGATCGGCAGCAGACCGAGCACCGCCCCGATGTTGATCACGGCCTGCACCGTGATCCAGGTGGTCACGCCTCCCGCGGCATACCTCACGAAGGGGTCCTCCGTGCGTCCGGCCACGCGAATACCCGCATAGCCTAGAGCCGCGAAGAGCGCGAGTACCGACAGCGTCCCCGCCAGTCCCAGTTCCTCCCCGGTGATGGCGAAAATGAAGTCGGTGTGCGGTTCGGGCAGTTGGCCCCACTTTTCCACACTGGCACCGAGGCCGGAACCGAACCATCCGCCGGAGGCGAGGGCGTAGATTCCGTGCACCGCCTGCCAGCACTCCCCTTCGGGGCCGAGGTCCTTGGCGGCGATGCAGCCGAACCGGTCGAGCCGGTTCTGGCTGGTCCGGATGAACATGAAGCCGATCAGGACGGCGATGCCGAGGACCCCGGCGAAGAGCCGGGTGGGGGCGCCGGCCAGCCAGAGCAGTCCGAAGAGGACCGCGGTGAGGATGATCGCGGTGCCCATGTCGCCGCCGAGCATGATCAGGCCGAGCAGCAGGAAACCGCCGGGGACCAGCGGCACCAGCAGGTGCTTCCAGTGGGTGAGCAGGCGCTTCTCGTACTTGCGGGCGAGCAGGTCGGCGCCCCACAGGACGAGGGCGAGCTTGGCGAACTCGCTGGGCTGGAGCTGGAACGGGCCGCCGAGGTAGATCCAGTTCTGGTTGCCGTTGACGGACCGCCCTATCCCGGGGACCTGGACGAGCGCCATCAGGACGACGGTGGTGACCAGCATGGGGTACGCGAGGGCGCGGTGGAGTTTGACCGGCATCCGGGCGGCGGCCAGCATCAGCCCGCCGCCGAGGACCACCGCGAGGAACTGTTTGCGGAAGAAGTACGTCGCGGGCAGGGAGTTCTGGAGCGCGTAGATCATCGAAGCGGAGTAGACCATCACGAGGCCCAGCACGGTGATCAGCAGCCCGCTGCCGAGGATCACGTAATAGGCCGTCAGGGGGCGGTCCCAGGCCCTTCTGAGCCGTTCGTAGAGGCGCCGGGGGCGGGGCGCTCGGGGCGGGCGCGGCGTCCGGCCGCCGCGGCTTCCGGTGGAGCGGCCACGGGCCGCGGGGGCCCTGCGTACGGCGGGCCCCGGCGCCCCGCCGCGCAGTGCGGTGGCACCGGCGGGCGCGGGTGTCGCCGGGAAGCCCCAGCGGAGCGCCGCGCGCCCGGGTGCCCGGTCGGCGGTGTCGTCGGCCGGCATCGTCGCTGTCCCCTCCAGTCGTGCCTGGCGCTGCCGTCACGGCTGTCGCGGGCGTCGCGGCGTTCGGCGGTCCTGCGCTCTTCCCGGGGCCGCCGCTGTCGCGGCCCCGGGGACAAGTTCAGCACGGCGCGGGGGCCGGACCCGGTCAGGCGTGGTCGGCGGCGAGCGCGTGTACCGCTGCGGCGAACGCCTCGCCTCGCTTGTTGTAGTTGACGAACATGTCCATGGAGGCGCAGGCGGGCGCCATCAGGACGGTGTCCCCCGGCCGGGCCATCCGGGCGGCCTCGCCGACCGCCGCGGACATCGCCCCAGTGTCCGTCCGGTCGAGGTCCACGACCGGGACCTCGGGGGCGTGTCGGGCGAGTGCTTCGCGGATGAGCGCCCGGTCGGCGCCGAGCAGCACGGCGCCGCGCAGGCGCTTCGCCGAGGCGGCGACGAGTTCGTCGAAGACGGCGCCCTTGGCGAGGCCGCCCGCGATCCAGACGATCGGGTCGTACGCGGCGAGGGAGGCCTGCGCGGCGTGCGTGTTGGTCGCCTTGGAGTCGTCGATGTACGTGACACCGCCGACCTCCGCGACGTACTCGATCCGGTGCGGGTCGGGCCGGAAGGCGCGCAGCCCGTCCCGTACGGCGGCGGGTTCGACCCCGTAGGCGCGGGCGAGGGCCGCGGCGGCGAGCGCGTTGGCGATGTTGTGCGGGACCGGCGGGCGTACGTCGGAGACCTCGGCCAGTTCCTGGGCCTGCGCCTGGCGGTTCTCGACGAAGGCCCGGTCGACCAGGAGGCCGTCCACGACGCCGAGTTGGGAGGGGCCGGGGGTGCCGAGGGTGAAGCCGATCGCCCGGCACCCCTCCTCGACGTCGGCGGCGCGCACCAGTTCCTCGGTGGCCGGCTCCGCGGTGTTGTACACGCAGGCGACGGTGTTGCCCTCATAGATCCGGCCCTTGTCGGCGGCGTACGCGGCCATGGAGCCGTGCCAGTCGAGGTGGTCGGGGGCGAGGTTGAGCACGGCCGCGGAGTGGGCGCGCAGGCTGGGCGCCCAGTGGAGCTGGTAGCTGGAGAGTTCCACGGCGAGGACGTCGTACGGCTCCTCGGCGGTGACCGCGTCGAGCAGCGAGACGCCGATGTTGCCGACGGCGGCGGTACGGAGCCCGGCGGCGGCCAGGATCGAGGCGAGCATCCTGACCGTCGTGGTCTTGCCGTTGGTCCCGGTGACGGCGAGCCACGGGGCCGCCCCCGCCGGCCGCAGCCGCCAGGCGAGTTCGACGTCGCCCCAGATCTCCACGCCGGCCGCCTCGGCGGCCGCGAAGAGGGGTTTGCCGGGGTGCCAGCCGGGCGCGGTGACCACCAGCTCAGTGGCCTCGGGCAGGGTGTCCCCGTCCCCGAGCCGCACCGTGACGCCCAGCTTCTCCACCTCGGCGGCCTGGGCGCGGGCCCGCTCGTCGGCCCCGTCGTTGACGACGGTGACGACGGCGCCCAGGCCGTGGAGTACCCGGGCCGCCGGGATCCCGGAGATCCCGAGACCCGCGACGGTGACCCGCTTGCCCTGCCAGTTCACTTCTGTGCCGCCCAGCCCGCGTAGAAGATGCCGAGACCGACGATGACGCACATGCCCTGGATGATCCAGAACCGGACCACCACCAGGACCTCCGACCACCCCTTGAGCTCGAAGTGGTGCTGGAGGGGGGCCATGCGGAAGACGCGCTTGCCGGTCATCTTGAAGGAGCCGACCTGGATGACCACGGACATGGTGATCATCACGAAGAGGCCGCCGAGGATGGCGATCAGGAACTCCGTACGGGAGCAGATGGCCAGCCCCGCGAGGGCCCCGCCCAGCGCGAGGGAGCCGGTGTCGCCCATGAAGATCTTGGCCGGTGAGGTGTTCCACCACAGGAAGCCGAAGCAGGAGCCCATGAGGGCGGAGGCGACCACCGCGAGGTCGAGGGGGTCCCGTACCTCGAAACAGGCGTTGGGGTTCATCAGCGTCACCGCGTTGGCGCAGGACTCCTGGAACTGCCAGAGGCCGATGAACGTGTACGCGCCGAAGACCATCACCGAGGCGCCGGTGGCCAGGCCGTCCAGACCGTCCGTCAGGTTCACGCCGTTGGACATGGCGAGAATCATGAAGAGCGCCCAGACCACGAAGAGCACCGGGCCGATCGACCAGCCGAAGTCCGTGACGAACGACAGCTTGGTGGAGGCCGGGGTGTTGCCCCGGTGGTCGGCGAACTGGAGCGCGAGCACCGCGAAGGCGATGCCGACGATGAGCTGGCCGGCCATCTTGGCCTTGGCGCGCAGCCCCAGCGACCGCTGCTTCACGATCTTGATGTAGTCGTCCAGGAAGCCGACCAGGCCCATCCCCGCCATCAGGAAGAGGACGAGCAGGCCGGAGAAGGACGGCGGCTCGCCGGTGAGCACCTTCGCCAGGGCGTACGCGATGAGCGTGGCCAGGATGAAGGCGATCCCGCCCATCGTGGGCGTGCCCTTCTTGCTGCCGTGGGTACGGGGGCCGTCGTCCCGGATGAACTGCCCGTACCCCTTCCGCGCCAGCAGCTTGATCAGCAGCGGGGTGCCGATCAGGGTGAGGAAGAGCCCGATGGCTCCCGAGAAGAGGATCTGCCTCATCGGCCGGTGACCTCGCCCTCGGTGGCGTTCTCCAGCAGTGCCTGGGCGACCTGTTCGAGACCGACCGACCTCGAAGCCTTCACCAGCACGGTGTCTCCCGGACGCAGTTCCCTGCGCAACAGGTCGACCGCCGCCTGCGCGTCGGACACGTGCACCGACTCCTCACCCCACGAACCCTCGTTGTAAGCGCCCATGCGCAGCCAGGACGCTTCTCTGCCCCCGACTGCCACGAGCTTGCTGACGTTGAGCCGGACGGCGAGCCGTCCGACCGCGTCGTGCTCGGCGAGCGATTCGTCCCCCAGCTCGGCCATCTGCCCGAGCACCGCCCACGTGCGGCCCCCCTCGGCCCGTGAGGCACCACCCATGGCGACCAGCGCGCGGAGCGCCGCTCTCATGGATTCGGGGTTCGCGTTGTAGGCGTCGTTGACGATCGTCACGCCGTCCGAGCGCTCGGTGACCTCCATACGCCAGCGGGAGAGGGTTCCCGCCTCGGAGAGCGCTACGGCGATCTCGTCGACGGACATGCCCAACTCATGGGCGACGGCGGCCGCGGCGAGCGCGTTCGACACGTGATGCTCACCGTACAGCCGCAGCGTCACATCGCTGCACCCGGAGGGTGTTCGAAGGCTGAACGCGGGCTGTCCCGTCGCTGTGAGGCGGACGTTCTCTGCCCGTACGTCTGCTTCGCCCGACTCCCCGAAGAGCACGACGCGTGCCGTTGTGCGCGAGGTCATGGCGCGAACCAGTGGGTCGTCGGCGTTGAGCACGGCCACACCGCCGTCGGCGGCCGCCGGGAGCGATTCCACCATTTCGCCCTTGGCCTGGGCGATCTGCTCACGGCCGCCGAACTCGCCGATGTGCGCGGTGCCGACGTTCAGGACGAGGCCGACGGTGGGCGGGACGAGTCCGGTGAGGTAGCGGATGTCCCCGATGTACCGGGCCCCCATTTCGAGGACGAGGAAGCGGGTGTCCTGCTCGGCGCGGAGCGCGGTGACGGGCAGCCCGATCTCGTTGTTCAGGTTGCCTTCCGGCCAGACCGTGGGGCCCGCGCGCCGCAGGAGCTGCGCGATCAGGTCCTTGGTGGAGGTCTTTCCGGCCGATCCGGTCAGCGCGACGGTGGTGGCGCCGAGGCGCTCCACGACGGTACGGGCGAGGGCGCCGAGGGCCTGGACGACGTCGTCCACGACGATGGCGGGCACACCGACGGGGCGGGTGGCCAGGACGGCCACCGCGCCGGATTCGACGGCGCGCCGCGCGTAGTCGTGGCCGTCGACACGGTCCCCGGCGAAGGCGGCGAAGAGGCCGCCGGGCTCGACGGCACGGGAGTCGTACACGACGGGTCCGGTGACCTGGACGGCCGGATCCGGTATGTCGTGCGGCTGCCCGCCGACGATGGCGGCGATCTCGGCGAGGGAGAGGGCGATCACTGGGTCATCCCTGACTGTTGTTCTCGTTGCGGGGAGCGGAACGGGGGTCGTCGGGACCGGCGGCGTCGGGGCCGCCGCCGGGGCCGCTGTCGCGGCGCAGGGAGCGTTCGATGGCCTCGCGCAGGACCTGGCGGTCGTCGAAGGCGCGGACCACTCCGGCCACGTCCTGGCCCTGTTCGTGGCCCTTGCCCGCGACGAGCACGGTGTCGTCGGCGCCGGCCCGGGCGACGGCGGTGGCGATGGCGGAGGCCCGGTCGGCGTCGATCAGGACGTCGCCGCGCTCGTGTACGGGGACTTCGGCGGCGCCCGCGAGCATGGTGGCGAGGATGGCGAGCGGGTCCTCGCCGCGCGGGTTGTCGGAGGTGAGGACGGCGGTGTCGGCGAGGCGGGCGGCGGCGGCGCCCATGGGCCCGCGTTTGGTCCGGTCGCGGTCGCCGCCGCAGCCGAGGACGATGTGCACCTTGCCCTTGGTGACCCGGCGCAGGGAGCGCAGCACCGACTCGACGGCGTCCGTCTTGTGGGCGTAGTCGACGACGGCGAGGTACGGCTGTCCGGCGTCCACCCGCTCCAGCCGGCCGGGGACGCCGGGGACGGCGGCGATGCCGTCGGCGGCGGTCTGCGGGTCGACCCCGGCGAGGGCGAGGGTGACGATGGCGGCGAGGGTGTTGGCGACGTTGAACGCGCCGGGGAGCGGCGCCTCGGCGGCGATCCGCTCGCCGCCGGGTCCGACCGCGGTGAAGGTGGAGCCGCGCGCGCCGACCTGGACGTGCTCGGCGCGCCAGTCGGCGTCGGGGTGGCCCTCGGCGGAGAAGGTGGTGACGGGGACACCGGACTGGCCGACGAGTCTGCGGCCGTAGCTGTCGTCGAGGTTGACCACGCCGGTCCTGCTGCGCTCGGGGGTGAAGAGCCGCGCCTTGGCCTGGAAGTAGTCCTCCATGTCGGAGTGGAACTCCATGTGCTCCGGGCTGAGGTTGTTGAAGACGGCGACGTCGAAGACGCAGCCGTCGACCCGGCCGAGCACCAGGGCGTGGCTGGAGACCTCCATGGCGACGGAGCGGACGCCGCGTTCGCGCATGACGGCGAAGAGCGCCTGGAGGTCGGTGGCCTCGGGGGTGGTGCGCTCCGACTTGATGCGCTCGTCCTCGATGCGCGTCTCGACGGTGCCGATGAGCCCCGTACGGTGTCCCGCCGCGCGGAGTCCGCCCTCGACCAGATAGGCGGTGGTGGTCTTGCCGGAGGTGCCGGTGATGCCGATCTGGAGGAGGTCGGCGCCGGGGTCGCCGTAGATCGCGGCGGCGAGTCCGCCCATGGCGCCGCGCGGGTCGGGCACGGTGAGCACGGGGACGCCGGTGGCGGCGGCGCGTTCGGTGCCCGCGGGGTCGGTGAGGATCGCGACGGCGCCGAGGTCGGCGGCCTGGGCGGCGAAGTCGGCGCCGTGGAGGCGGGCGCCGGAGAGGGCGACGTACACGTCTCCGGGGCGTACGGCGCGCGAGTCGTGGGTGATACCGGTCGCCTCGCCCGCGCCCGCCGCCCCGGGGCCGGGTGCCGCGACGCCCAGCCGGACGGCGAGTGCGGCGAGGGAGGTCGGGCGGACCCGGTCCGGTCGGGGCGTCCCCGGGGTCTTCACAGGGGCGTCCTTGGAGGGGGTTCGGTACTGATCAGCTTGTGGCACGGCGGTGAGCGTACCGGGACGGGCGGGCGCCGGGCCAAGTGAGCGGGGCCGGGGCGCGGGCGGTTCCGGGTGGTTCCCGGAATCGGGCGTGATCGTTGTCACTGGGACTTTCCCTGGGGTCACTCGCCGGGTTTGAAGCTCACCGGCAGCCGGGCGGGTTTGCTGCCGGTCGGTTCGACCCGCAGTGTCTTGAGAGCGAACTCCATGACCTTCTTGTAGATGGGTCCGCAGATCTGGCCGCCGAAGTAACTGCCGCTGGTGGGGTTCTGGATGGCGCAGTAGACGGTGATCTGGGGGTTGTCGGCGGGTGCGAACCCGGCGAAGGAGGCGGTGTACCCCTTGTAGACGCCGAGCTTGGGGTCGACCCGGTTGGCGGTACCGGTCTTGCCGGCCACCCGGTAGCCGGGGACCTGGGCCTTGGTGCCGGTGCCCTCCACGTCGGCGACGACGGACTCCAGCATGGTGGCGAGGGTGGCGGCGGTCTTCTCGCTGACGACCCGGTTCTTCCGGGGGGCGGGCGCCGGGGTGAAGCGGTGGTCGGGGCCCGTGGTGCCGCGGATGAGGGTGGGCTCTATCCGTACCCCGCCGTTGGCGATGGTCGAGTAGACCGAGGCGGCCTGCATGGCGTTGAGGGAGAGGCCCTGCCCGAAGGGGATCGTGTACTGCTGGGAGGTGGACCAGTCCTTCGGTTTAGCGAGGAGGCCGCGGCTCTCGCCCGGGTAGCCGAGGCCGGTGGGCCGTCCGATGCCGAACTTGTCGAGATACGAGTGGAGCACCCGGTTGGCCTCCGGCTGGGTCTTGCCGAGCTGTCCGGTGGCGAGGATGGTGCCGATGTTGCTGGACTTGGCGAGGACGCCGTTGAGCGTCAGATACCAGGTGGGGTGGTCGACGTCGTCCTTGAAGAGCCGGTCGCCGCGGTGCAGCCGGTTGGGGACGACGACATGGGTGTCCGGGGTGGCGGCGCCCTCCTCCAGGACGGCGGCCATGGAGATGAGCTTGGCGGTGGAGCCGGGCTCGTAGACGTCCTGGACGGCCGCGTTGCCGAGGGTGGCGGCGTTGGCCTGGGAGATGTCGTTGGGGTCGAAGCCGGGGGCGTTGGCCATGGCGAGGACCTCGCCGGTGCGGGTGTTCTGGACGATCACATAGCCTCGGTCGGCCTTGGACTTCTTCACCTGGTCGGCGATGGCCTGCTGGGCGGCCCACTGGATGTCCCGGTCGATGGTCAGCTCGATGTCGGAACCGGGCACCGCGGGCGTCTCGCGGGAGTCCGCGGTGGGGATCCGGCGGCCACCGGACTGGACGTACGCGGCCTTGCCGTCCTGGCCGGCGAGTTCCTGGTCGAGCATGGACTCGATGCCGCCCCCGCCGTGCCCGGCGGCGTTGACGTATCCCAGTATCCCGGCGGCGAGGTCGCCGTTGGGGTAGACGCGTTTGCTGCTGGCCTCCTGGAAGACGCCCGCCAGCACGCTGACGCCGCCGCCCGCCGACGAGGCCGTCGAAGGGGACGCGGAGGGCGAAGGGGCCGGCGCGGGCTTGGTCTTGCTCGCCTTCTCCGCGAGCACCCGCTTGAGGTCCTTGATCTGGTTCCAGACCTGCGGGGTCTGCCGGCGGGCCAGCACCGCGTACCGGGACTTGGGGGCCTTGAGCTTCTTGACGAGGCTGTCGGTGTCGGTGCCGAGGATCGGCGCGAGCAGCGCGGCGGCCTGTTCCGGGGCGTCGGGGACCTTGCTGAACTCGGGGGTGAACATCGACGGGTCGGCGGTGATGTCGTACGCGTCGTCGCTGGTGGCGAGCGCGACCCCGGAGCGGTCGGTGATCTGGCCGCGCTCGGCGGCGATGGTGTGGCTGAGATAGCGGCTGCGCTCCGCCTTGGCGGCGTACGCGCTGGCGTCGACGGCCTGCACCTGGAGCAGCCGCACCACGAACACCAGCATCACCAGGGTCAGGCCGAGGCTGACCAGACGGAGCCGGGGGCGGGGCGAGGCGAGGGTGATCCGGCCCGGGGCGGGGCGTTTGCGGGGGGCCGTACGGGGCCGGCGCGGCGCGGGGCTGCCGGTGGAGCGTGAGGTGGTGGCCGTACGGGGGCGGGGTCGGTTCCCCGGCCGGGCGGGGCCCGGCACCCGGCGGCGCGGTGGTTCCTTGGGGGGCACGGGGTCACCTGCCGGAGGGCGTCGGGACCGGCTCGGCGGCGGCCGGTGCGGGGGACGGCGAGGTCTCCTCCATGACGGAGGCGCCCGGGGCGGGCCCCGGCGAGATCGAGGGCGCCCCGTTCGGGGCGGCCTGCGCGGAGGGCGTCGGCGGGGCGGACGCGGTGCCGGGGACGCCGCGTACCGTGCCGTCCGGGCCGAGGAAGGCGGGCGAGCCGCCGGGCACCATGCCCAGCTCACGGGCGCGGCGCTCCAGCGCGTACGGGGCGGAGAAGTCGTCGACGTCCCGCTGGAGCGCCTGCTGTTCGTCGGTGAGGTCGGTGGTGCGCTTCTTCAGGTCGCTGAGCCGGAACGATCCCTCGCTGAGCGCCGAGTTCAGCAGCAGAAGGGCGATCAGGCCGCCGCCGAGGAGCACCACGACCAGCAGGACGAAGGGGGTGCGGGCCGCCGGTCCCGGCGGGCGGTTCCCGGCGGGCAGCACCTGGGCCAGCCGCGCGGCGCGCCCCTTCAGTTGCTTGGCCGGCCCGCGCGTCACCGCACGTCCTCCCGGATCCGCTGCGCTCCCCGCAGCCGGGCGGGGGCGGCGCGGCGGTTCTCCGCGACCTCTTCCTCGGTGGGGAGTTCGGCGCCCCGGGTGAGGAGGGCGAGGCGGGGCTGGTAGCGCTCGGGGACGACCGGGAGCCCGGGTGGTGCCGTGGTGGCGGCGCCGGCCGCGAAGACCTGCTTGACCAGGCGGTCTTCGAGCGAGTGGTAGGAGAGGACGGCGATCCGGCCGCCGACGGCGAGGCGTCCCACGGCGGCGGGGACGGCCCTCTCCAGGACCGCGAGTTCGCCGTTGACCTCGATGCGCAGGGCCTGGAAGGTGCGTTTGGCGGGGTTGCCGCCGGTGCGCTTGGCGGCCTGCGGCAGCGCTTCGCGGATCAGCTCGACCAGCCGGGCGCTGTGGCTGAAGGGCTCCTTCTCGCGCTCCCTGACCACGGCGGAAACGATGCGCCTGGCCTGCTTCTCCTCGCCGTACGCGCGCAGGATGCGGACGAGTTCGCCGGGCGGGTAGGTGTTGAGGACCTCGGCGGCGCTGACGCCGGCCGTCTGGTCCATGCGCATGTCGAGCGGCGAGTCCTGGGCGTAGGCGAAGCCCCGGTCGGCCTCGTCGAGCTGCATCGAGGAGACGCCGAGGTCGAAGAGGACGCCCTGGACGGTGGGGAGGGCGAGCCGGTCGAGGACGTCGGGCAGTTCGTCGTAGACGGCGTGCACGAGGGTGGCCCGGTCCCCGTAGGGGGCGAGCCGTTCGGCGGAGAGCCGCAGCGCCTCCTGGTCGCGGTCGAGGGCGACGAGACGTACCTCGGGGAAGGCGGTGAGCAGCGCCTCGCTGTGTCCGCCGAGGCCGAGGGTGCAGTCGACGACGACGGCGCCGGGCGCGGCGAGGGCGGGGGCCAGCAGGTCGAGGCAGCGCTGGAGCATCACCGGTACATGCCGGACCTGGTTCATGCGCCCTCTCAAGTACGGACGGTCGTACGTACCACCGAGCGGGGAGGGCCGAGCCGCACGTACGCCGCGTGATGCGGGAAAATTCGGGATGCGTTCTGGCACGTGTTCAGGGTGTGCAGGGTGTGTCCGTGAACTTCGCGCCACTTTAGTCCACGGCTCCCGGTGGTCCCGGGCCACCCGCCCGGTCAGCGCGTCGCGGGAGGTCCGGGCCGTCGGGCGGCGAGCCGGTTTTCACCCGTTCGGCCGTAACGTGCGCGGCCTTGTGGGTTAGCTCACACCAAGCCGCGATGGCGTTCTTTGTCCCTTCCCACAGGGCGCCTCCCGGCGTCGCGGCGACTAACGTCGCAGGTATGCCGACTTCCGCACATCTCCCCGCAGAGCCCTCCGGGCGGGCCGCCGAGACGGTCCGCGCCGACGGAACGGTCACCGACCGGCTCGTCGACGCCAATCAGCGGTACGCCGCAGGGTTCGAGGATCCGGGCATGGACGCCCGCCCCGTGCTCAAGGTCGCCGTGGTGGCCTGCATGGACGCCCGGCTCGACCTCCACGGCGCCCTGGGGCTCTCCCTGGGCGACTGTCACACCATCCGGAACGCGGGGGGTGTCGTCACGGACGACGTCATCCGCTCGCTCACCATCAGCCAGCGGGCCCTGGGCACCCGCAGCGTGGTGCTGATCCACCACACGAACTGCGGTCTGGAGAGCCTCACCGAGGAGTTCCGGCACGAGCTGGAGATGGAGGTGGGCCAGCGGCCCGCCTGGGCGGTCGAGGCGTTCCGCGATGTCGACCAGGACGTGCGCCAGTCGATGCGGCGTATACACACCTCCCCGTTCGTGCCGCACACCGACGATGTCCGCGGCTTCGTCTTCGACGTGAAGACGGGGCTGCTGCGGGAGATCGACCCGGCCGCCTGAGCCGGGCAGCCCGGGTCCGGCGCGCCGGGTGCTGAGCAGGACGCCCCCGTCCGTACGTATGGAACGGGGGCGTCCAGCACCCCGAAGAGCGGCGAAGCAGACATATCCCACCCACTTATCCACAGGCGGATGACACGAAGCGGTAACGGCAACAAGAATGCGTAGACGACACCGCTCCGGAACCATCCGGTCGACGGTGTCCGTGTTTCGGGGAGGGCCGGGCCGTCTGATGACCATCGGCCCGTGAAGAAAGGGCCGAGGAGGGCCGGGTGACGACCTATGACGATCGAGCGAGCCTCACAGACCTGACCACCACAGCGGAGCGGGTGCGCGCATCGGTGGAGGGTGTGATCGAAGGCAAGCCTGAGGTCGTACGGCTTTCGCTGACCGTGCTCCTCGCCGAGGGGCATCTCCTGCTGGAGGATGTCCCCGGCGTGGGCAAGACCATGCTGGCCAAGGCGCTGGCGCGCTCCATCGACTGTTCGGTGAGACGCATCCAGTTCACCCCCGACCTGCTGCCGTCGGACATCACCGGGGTGTCCATCTACGACCAGCAGCAGCGGGACTTCGAGTTCAAACCGGGTGCGATCTTCGCGCAGATCGTGATCGGCGACGAGATCAACCGCGCCTCGCCCAAGACCCAGTCGGCGCTGCTGGAGTCCATGGAGGAGCGCCAGGTCACCATCGACGGGCAGAGCTACGAGCTGCCCACCCCGTTCATGGTGGTGGCCACCCAGAATCCGGTGGAGATGGAGGGCACGTACCCGCTGCCCGAGGCGCAGCGCGACCGCTTCATGGCCCGGGTGTCGATCGGCTACCCGAACGCGGAGGCCGAGCTGCGGATGCTGGACGTGCACGGCGGGCTCTCCCCGCTGGACGACCTCCAGCCGGTGGCGCACGCGCACGACATCGTCAAGCTGATCGACGCGGTCCGTGAGGTCCATGTCGCCGAGTCGGTACGGCGGTACGCGGTGGAGCTGGTCGCGGCCACCCGGAACCACCCGGACCTGCGGCTCGGCGCCTCGCCGCGCGCCACGCTCCATCTGCTGCGGGCGGCGAAGGCCACGGCGGCGCTCGCCGGGCGGGAGTACGCGCTCCCCGACGATGTGCAGCTCCTGGCCGCACCGGTGCTGGCGCACCGGCTGCTGCCCACGGCCCAGGCCCAGTTGAACCGGCGTACGGCGGAACAGGTGGTCCAGGAGATCCTCCAGCGGACCCCGGTGCCCACGGCGGACGGCGGCCGGACCACGGTGGGCCGTCCGACGGGTGGCGGGGCGCCGGTCGGCGCGCCCGCCGGGCCCGGTGGCCCGCTTCTCGGCCGGCAGTCCGGCGTCCGGCGGCTGTGATGGCGCCCGGGGGGCCGGCCGCCGGGAGCGGCTGGGCCAACGACGAGGAGAGGCGCGGCGCGCGGGCCGCGCTGTCCGGGCTGACCACCCGGGGCCGGTCGTTCCTCGCCGCCGGTGTCGCCGCCGCGCTCTGCGCGTATGTGCTGGGCCAGGCGGATCTGCTGCGGGTGGGGCTGCTGCTCGCGGTCCTGCCGCTGATCTGCGTGGTCGTCCTGTACCGCACGCGCTACCGGGTGGCGGGCAGCAGACGGCTCTCGCCGTCCCGGGTGCCCGCGGGGTCCGAGGCCCGGGTGCATCTGCGGATGGACAACGTGACGCGGCTGCCCACCGGGCTGCTGATGCTCCAGGACCATGTGCCGTACGTACTGGGGCCGCGCCCCCGGTTCGTGCTGGACCGGGTGGAGCCGGGGGGCCGCCGCGAGGTGTCCTACCGGGTCCGCTCCGACCTGCGCGGACGGTATCCGCTGGGGCCGCTCCAGCTCCGGCTGAGCGACCCGTTCGGGATGTGCGAACTGACCCGCTCGTTCAGCGCGTTCGACCTCCTGACGGTCATCCCGCGCACCGAGCCGCTGCCGCCGGTGCGGCTCGCGGGCGAGGCGGCGGGCCACGGCGACGGGCGGCAGAGCGCGCTGGCGCTCGCCGGCGACGACGATGTCATCCCGCGCGGCTACCGGCACGGCGACGACCTGCGCCGGGTGCACTGGCGCTCCACCGCCCGGCACGGCGAACTGATGGTGCGCCGCGAGGAACAGCCGCGGCGGGCCCGGTGCACCGTACTGCTGGACACGCGGCGGACCGCCTACCAGGGATCGGGACCCGACTCCGCCTTCGAATGGGCGGTGTCCGGGGCGGCCTCCGCACTGGTGCACATGGTGGAACGGGGCTTCACCGTACGGCTGTTGACGGACACCGGCGCCTCGGTGCCCGGTGCGGGCGCGGACGGTTCCGGGGCCGGCCAGGACTCCGCCGAATCGGCGGGGCTGATGATGGACACGCTCGCGGTCGTGGACCACTCCGACGGCGCGGGCCTCTCCCGCGCCTTCGATGTGCTGCGCGGCACGGGCGAAGGGCTGCTGGTGGCGTTCTTCGGCGATCTCGACGAGGAACAGACCGCGGTGGCGGCCCGGATGCGGCAGCGCACCGGCGCGGCCGTCGCCTTCGTCCTCGACAGCTCGGGGTGGAGCCAGGGCGGCCGGGACGGCGACGAGGCGGCGACCCGGCTGCGGCAGCTCCGGGAGAGCGGCTGGACGGTGGTGGCCGTGGAGTCCGGCGCCTCGCTGCCCGAACTGTGGCGGCAGGCCGGCCATCAGCACGCGGAATCGACCGTCGCGAGCGGTTCGACAGGCTTCTCCGGAGGGTGGTCATGAGCGGTCACGGACGGCTGGCGCTCTGCGCCTTCGCCGCCACGGTGCTGGCGGCGGGCGCGCTGACGCCGCTGGTCGACTCGTCCACCTGGCTGGTGCAGTGCGCGTTCATGGTGGGCGTCGTGACCGGGGTGGGCGCGCTGGCCCGGCGGGTGCCGCTGGCGCGCGGGCTGACCGTCGGCTTCCAGGCGCTCACGATGGTGCTGCTGCTCACCCTGGTCTTCACCAAGGAGCAGGCCCTCTTCGGCTTCCTGCCGACCCCGGAGGCGGTCAGGGAGTTCGGCCGGCTGCTCGCCGAGGGCGGCGACGACGTGGGGCGGTACGCGATACCGGCCCCGGCCAGCGAGGGCATCCGGCTGATGCTGATCGGCGGCGTGCTGCTGATCGGGCTGACGGTCGACGCGATCGCGGTGACCTTCCGCAGCGCCGCCCCGGCCGGGCTGCCGCTGCTCGCGCTCTACTCGGTCGCCGCCGGGCTCTCCGGCGGCAGCGGCGGGTGGCTCTGGTTCCTGCTCGCCGCCGCCGGCTATCTGCTGCTGCTCCTCGCCGAGGGCCGGGACCGGCTCTCCCAGTGGGGCCGGGTCTTCGGCGGGCCGCCGCGCCCGCCGGGCCGTCTGGGCGCGGTCTTCGACCCGGCAGCGCGGGCCCCGGTCCGTACCGGACGGCGGATCGGCGTGGTGGCGCTGGGCGTCGCGCTCGCGGTCCCGGCCGCCCTGCCCGCCCTGGACGGCGGGCTGCTCGCCGGCGCGGGCGCCGGGAACGGCTCGGGGGTGGGCGGCGGGGGCACGATCTCGGCGGTCAACCCGCTGGTGTCGCTCCAGGACAACCTGAACCAGCCCGAGGACCGCGAGGCGCTGCGCTACCGGACCAACGCCAAGGACACCCAGGACATGTATCTGCGGATCATGGCGCTGGACCGGTTCGACGGCACGTCCTGGCGGTTCTCGCAGCGCGGGGTGGAGGATGTGCCGTCCACCCTGCCCACCCCGCCTGGCCTGGGCGGCGGCGTCGACGCCAAGGAGATCACCACCACCGTCTCGGCCGCCGGGTGGTACCGGCAGAACTATCTGCCGATGCCCTATCCGGCCTCCAAGGTGAAGATCGACGGACGGTGGCGGTTCGAGCCCACGGGCCGGACGCTCGTCGGCGACCGGGGCCAGTCGACGCAAGGCGTGCGGTACGAGGTGACCAGCCTCCAGGTGAACCCCACCCGGCAGCAGCTCGCCGCCGCGCCCCGGCCACCGGCGGCACTGCTCCGCGAGTACACCCAGGTGCCCTCGGTGCTGCCGCAGGATGTCAGGAAGACCGCGCTGGAGGTGACCGAGGGCGCGTCGAACGCGTACGAGAAGGCCGTGAAGCTCCAGGACTGGTTCGCGCTGGACGGCGGCTTCACGTACAACACCGCCGTGGACTCGGGGACCGGGGTGACGGCGATCACCCGCTTCCTGGAGAACAAGGAGGGCTTCTGCGTCCACTTCTCGTTCGCCATGGCGGCCATGGCCCGCACGCTGGGCATCCCGGCGCGGGTCGCGGTGGGCTTCACCCCGGGCACCCCGCAGGGGAACGGCGCCATGTCGGTCGGGCTGCGGGACGCGCACGCCTGGCCCGAGCTGTACTTCGAGGGGGTCGGCTGGACCCGTTTCGAGCCGACGCCGAGCCGGGGCAGCGCCCCCGACTACACCCTCCCCGAGACGCCCACCGACACGCCGAGCGACACGGCGACGGAGGGCCCGGACGCCTCGGCGGCGCCGTCGGCGGAGCCGTCGGCCTCGGAGAGCTGCCCGGCCCAGGCCCAGCGGCTGGGCGAGTGCGACCCGGCGGCGGACGCGGCGGCCCTGCCGCCGACCGACGGGGGCACCCCGGCGGGGAGCGTGCTCGCCGTGGTGGCGGGCGTGCTGGCAGCGCTGCTGCTCCCGCTGCTGCCGTTCCTGTGGCGCACCCGGGTCAGGGCCGGGCGGCTGGGCCTCGGCGGGCGGGAGTCCGGCGAGGTGACGGCGGGGACGCTTGCGGTCTGGCGTGAAATCGTCGATACGGCGTGGGACCACGCCATCCCGCCGGACGGGTCGCGGACACCCCGGCGGACGGCCGAGCGGATCGTCCGGCTCGGCGGGCTGGAGGGGGAGCCCGCCGAGGCGGTGCACCGGGTGGCCGGGGCGGTGGAACAGGTGCTGTACGCGCCGGTGCCCCGGCCGGTCACCGGGCTCGCCGAGGACGCGCTGCTGGTCCGGCGGGGGCTGGGCGCCTCGGCCGGCCGGTGGACGCGGCTGCGCGCGCTCCTCGCGCCGCGCTCCTCCGTCCGGGTGGTCTGGGCGGTGACGGAGTGGTGGCGCACGGTGACCGGGCGCTGGACGGAGCGTCGTCTGGAGCTCTCCCGGCGGCTGGCCGCCGCCACGGCCAGACTGCGCCCGGCACGCGAGCGGGGCTGACCGCCTGGTGGGGGTGGCGGCGGCCCGAGGGCCGCCGCCACCCCCACCAGAGAACAGGGATCAGGACCGGACCTGGCACATGACCGAGGGGCGGACGCTGGTGGCGTCCGCCCCTCGGTACTGCTGTGGCTCGATGAACCCGGGCCGCTTACTGGCCCTGTTCGTCGCGGCGGCGCTGCCACCGCTGTTCGATACGGTTCATCATGGAGCGGCGCTGTCCGGGGCGGCCCCGGTCGGCGGACGCGGCGCCCGCCGTCGGCTGCTCACCTGGTTTGGGCGCTTTGCGCCAGCCGGTGACCGCCAGGACCGCACAGCCCAGCATGACGAGGAACCCCACCACGCTGATCCAGATCTGCTGGGCGACCATTCCGGCCATGAGGAGCGCGATACCCACCAGGAAGCCTGCGACCGCCTGGTAGACCCGTCGCCGGGTGTACGTACGCAGCCCGCTTCCCTCAAGCGCTGTCGCGAACTTGGGATCTTCGGCGTACAGCGCTCGCTCCATTTGCTCGAGCATTCGCTGCTCGTGCTCCGAGAGCGGCACGGAGTCCTCCTAGTCGTCGGTCGCGGGGGGCGACCGGTATGCGGCTCCTTCAAGGATAGGCAGGGATTCGCCCCCGTGAAACCCGCCCTCAACGCCAAGTAGCCATTCCGGGCCGCCATGTCGGCTCGGTCGCTGAGGCGTTGATTCCCCAGCCATCGACCCGTCATGCCGGATGCTGTACCCCGATCATACGGCGCCCGGGGCGCCGCCGGGGGGCCTGTGGCGCACTCCATGCGGAGCTGCGTCGCTGATCAGCCACACCAGGGGCGCTCCCGGCGGCCTCGGGCGGTGCCGTGCGGGCGCCCGGGGTCAGCTCCGCTTCTCCCCCAGGACATGGAGCTGGCCGGCCACGGAGTGGAATGCGGGCAGCTCAGCGGCGGCCGCCTCCAGCTTCAGCAGGGCGTCCAGGGCGCCCGGCTGGGTGTCCACGAGGCCGCCGGGCACCAGGTCGGCGAAGACCCGTACCCCGTGCACGGCGCCGATCCGCAGACCGGCCCCGGTGGCCAGCTCCGTGAGCTGCTCCGCGGTGAACCGCCGGGGCACCGGGTCGCCCGCGCCCCAGCGGCCCGCCGGGTCGGTGAGCGCCTGCCGGGCCTCGGTGAAGTGCCCGGCCAGCGCCCTGGCCAGGACGGCGCCGCCGGATCCCGCCGCGAGCAGGCTCAGCTCGCCCTCGGGGCGGAGCGCCTCCACCGCGTTCCGTACCCCCTCGGCGGGGTCGTCCACGTACTCCAGGACGCCATGGCAGAGCACCGCGTCGAAGCCGCCGCGGCCGACCACCTCGAAGAGGCCGTGGATGTCGCCCTGCACCCCGTGGACCCGGTCCGCGACCCCGGCCTCGGCGGCCCTGCGCTCCAGGGCGAAGAGCGCGTTGGGGCTGGGGTCGACGACGGTCACCCGGTGTCCGAGCCGGGCGACGGGCACGGCGAAGTTCCCCGTGCCCCCTCCGGTGTCGAGGACGTCCAGGGCGTCCCTGCCGGACGCCTCGGCGCGGCGGGCCAGGGCGTCCTTGAGGACATTCCAGACCACGGCGGTACGGAGGGAACCCCGGGGGCGCGATGGCGTCTCCCCGCCGGTGACAGGGGAAGGGTCCGACACGGCAGTTGACTCCTCGGCGCGGTGCCGCCCCGGGCGGCGGGGCGTGGAACAGGACAGACCGCCCCCCACCCTATTGCCTGTGCTCCCCCGGCACCGTGCCGGTCACCCGGCAGCGTCACCGGGGTGCGGCGTCACCTCCCGCGGTCCCTCCTCCCTGGCGCGGGGCAGCACCGGTTGGCGTATGAGCAGCCGCTCGACCAGGCGGAGGAAGAGCGCGGCGTCGCGCAGCAGGTCGTCCGCGTGGCGCGCGCTCGCGGCGCCGGGTATGCCGGCCTCGGCACGCGCCCTGCGGGTGGCGCCGGAGGCGAAGAGGCCGCTCCACTCGGCCAGTTCGGGCGCGATCTCGGGAAGCACCTCCCAGACGCTCCTGATCCGTTTCCGCCGCCGCGGGGTGGTCTCGGGGCGGCCCCGGACCGCGAGGACCGCGGCGGCGGTGCGGAGCGCGGCGAGATGGGCCGTGGCGTACCGCTCGTTGGGGATCTCCAGGACGGCGGCCTCGTCGAGTCCGGCGCGCGCCTGGGCGAGCAGGTCGAGGGCGGCGGGCGGTGCGGTGGTCCGGCGGGAGACGGGGTGGACATCGCTCGGTGGCCCGGTCAGTGAGGGGGCAGGGCTGTCGGTACGGCGCCGGTGCGCGGCACGGGCGTAGGACTCGGCCATGACGAACCTCCTGTCGTCGCGTGACGGCTCTGTGGCCGTCTGTGCCCATCCTGAGGGGCACCACTGACAATCGGCTCTGACCTGCGGTTTCACCTCGGTTGGCGGAAACGCGACGACGCACCGTGGGACGGGTGGGGAACCTGTGACAATCGTCGCCATGGACAGCAGCAGCACCCGCCGGGGCGCCACCCGGCAGAAGCTCTACGACGCCGCGGTGACGCTCATCGCGGAGCAGGGCTTCTCGGCGACGACGGTGGACGAGATCGCCGAACGGGCCGGGGTGGCCAAGGGGACCGTCTACTACAACTTCCGGAGCAAGACGGAGCTGTTCGAGGAGTTGCTGCGGCACGGGGTGGGGCTGCTCACCGCGTCCCTGGTGGAAGCGGGCCGGCGTACGGCGGCGGGCGGCGGCGGTCCGGTGGCGGAGCTGGACGCGATGGTCCGGGCCGGTCTGGTCTTCATCGACCGCTATCCGGCCTTCACCCAGCTCTATGTGGCGGAGCTGTGGCGGACCAACCGGGCGTGGCAGCCGACGCTGCTGGTGGTGCGTCAGCAGGCGGTCGCCGTGGTCGAGGACGTGCTCGTACGGGCGGTGGCCGCGGGTGAGCTGAGCGACGGGATCGACGTACCGCTCACGGCGGCGGCGCTGGTGGGGATGGTGCTGGTGGCGGCGCTGGACTGGCAGTCGTTCCAGCCGGAGCGGTCGCTGGACGAGGTCCACGCGGCGCTCTCCCGGCTGCTGCACGGCCGGATATCCGGGGCCTGAACCCCGCCGCCGGGGCCGGGCGGAAGGACGGCGGTGCGGTGCGGCTCATCCCCTGTGAGCCGCACCGCACCGCCGCGTTCCCCCGTGCTTTCCCCCGTTGTCCCCCCTGGGGTGTCCCCCCTCCGGATTCCCCCGTGTCCCCCGTGGTCCCCTCCCCGCTCCTCCCCCGTATCCCCCCTGTGTCCCCGCCCCTTCCCCCGTGGTGCCGGAGAGCCCGCCTCCACCGATCCTCCGTGGATCCCCCGTGGTCGCCGGGCCCTCCCGTACCGCACCCCCGTCGCGTCCGGGGAGCCGCACCGTTCCGCCGCCCCGTGCCGGCGGTACCGGTGCCGCGCCCCTTCCGCGAGCCCTACTCTTCCGTCCGCGGGGGGTGCGGCCCATCCGCGTCTCTACTCATCTCGCACACTAGGTACACGTACTCAGACCCCCCGTACGCGGCCTCAGGCGGCTACGCACGGCTACCATCTCGTCCGTGTCCGTACTTCCTCTTATTTTCACCAGCGGCTGGGCCAGTGGGATCAACGCCTATGCCGTCGTCCTGCTGCTCGGCATATTCGGCGCCACCGGGCTGACCGACGAGGTGCCCGCCTCCCTCCAGCGCACCGATGTCCTGGTCGTGGTGGGCGTGCTCTTCCTCTGTGAGGCGGTGGCCGACAAGATCCCGTTCGTCGACTCCGTATGGGACGCGGCGCACACGGTCGTCCGGCCGGTCGCCGGCGCGGTGGTGGGTGCGCTGCTGGCCGGGCAGAGCGGTTCGCTGCCGGAGCTGGCGGCGGGCGCCGTGGGCGGTTCGACTGCCCTGGTGAGCCATCTCGTCAAGGCCGGTACCCGGATGGCGGTCAACACCTCGCCGGAGCCCGCGAGCAATGTGGTGCTCAGTCTCGCCGAGGACTTCGGGGTCGCCGGGATCGTCGTCTTCGCGCTCTTCCATCCGGTCGCCGCGATGGTGATCGCGGGGTCCCTGCTGGTGGCGGGGGTCGCGGTGGTGCTCTTCCTCGCCGGGCGGATCCGCCGGTTCCTGCGGCGCAGGAAGGAACGGCGGGAGCGGCGTGCCGGGGGCGGGACCGGGGTCGCCGGGGCCGCCGGGGACGGCGTTGTCAGTGGGGGTGGTTAGGCTTTTCCGTCATGGGACGGATGGTGGTGATCGGCGCCGGGATGGGCGCGATGGCGACGGCTGCCCGGCTGGCCGTGGCGGGCCACCGGGTGACGGTGTACGAGCGCGCGGAGAGTTACGGCGGCGCGGTGGAGCGGTTCGAGCGGGACGGGTTCGTCTTCGACACCGGGCCCGCACTGCTGCATCTGCCGGCGGTCTACCGGGATCTGTTCGTGAAGACCGGCAAGGAGTCCCTGGAGCGGAGCGTGGAGCTGGTCCAGGTGGACCCGGCGAGCCGTCATCTCTTCGCCGACGGTACGGAGGTCACGCTGCCCAACGCCTCCCGGGCGGGCTCCGTCGCCGCGCTCGACGCGGCGCTGGGCGCGGGCGCCGGTGAGCGGTGGGCGGAATTCCTGGTCCGGGCCAGGGAGGCGTGGGACCGCACCCGCAGGCCGCTGCTGGAGGAGCCGCTGCGCGCGGAGCCGGCCCCGCTCGGCCGCGATCCCTACCCGGCGGTGCGGCGCCGCAGGCTGCTGCGCGGCGCACGGGTGGCCGGCACGCTCGCCGAGGTGGGCGCCTGGGAGCTGGGCGATCCGCGGCTGGCGGAGCTGCTCGCGGGGTACGCGCTCTCGTACGGGGTGGACCCCCGGCACGCCCCGGGGGGAGCCGCGGTGCTGCCGTATCTGGAGCAGACCTTCGGGAGCTGGTATGTGCGCGGCGGCATGCGGGAGTTGGCGCGTGCGGTGTACGAACGGTGCCGGGCGCGCCGGGTGGAGTTCGTCTTCGGTGCCGAGGTGACCCGGGTCGTCGAGAAGGACGGCGCGGCGAGCGGGGTGGAGCTGGCCGACGGCTCGCTGGTGGAGGCGGACGCGGTGGTGGCGGGGGTGGCGCCGGACGTGCTGCTGCCCGCCGGTCTCCCCGGCACGACGGCGGCGCCGGAGCCGGGTGGTCCATCGGTGCCGGGCCGGTTCACGGTGCTGCTGGCGCTGCGCGGCGGCCGGGACACGGGCGCGGCGCACCGTACGGTGGTGCACGCGCCGGACGCCGGGGCGGAGGCCGGCGCCGTCTTCGGCGGGCGCCTCGCGGAGCCGCCGACGGTCACGGTGATACGCCCGGACGATCCGGCGACGCGCCCCGACGAGGACCATGAGGCGGTGACCCTCACGGCGACGGTCGCCCCGCAGGGCCCGGTCGACTGGTCGGATCCCGGTGTGCGCGCGCGGTACGCGGAGGTGGTGACGGCGGCGGCCGGGGCCGCCGTGCCCGGCCTCCGGGAGCGGCTGCTCTGGCGGGAGATACGCACCCCCGCCGACACGGCGGCGCGGACCGGCGCACCGGGCGGCGCCGTCCCGCCGCCCGCCCTGGCCGGCGCCGGGGGCCGCCTCCTGCACCCCGCGAACACCACGGGCCTGCCCGGTCTCTACCGCGCGGGCGGCTGGTCCCACCCCGGCGGCGGGCTGGCCCATGCGGGCATGTCGGGCGCCCTGGTCGCCGGTCTTGTCGTGGAGGGCGCGGGGTTCCGGGGGTCGCGGTGAACGCGGTGGCGCCCCGGGCGGGTTGAGCGGCCCCGGCCGGGTCAGTAGCGGTACTGGTCGCCGGGGTAGCCGGAGCCGGAGCCCGCGTCGTACCCCTGGTGGGGGCGGTCGGTGGGGTTCTGGGCGAACGGGTCGTCCTGGCGTTCGCGCTGCTGGGGGACCCAGACACCGCCGGGGGGTGTGTCGTTGGCGTAACTCTGCTGGTCCTGGCCGCCGTTGTACGGGGCCGCGTACTGCTGCTGGCCGCCGAAGCTGTCGTACGAGGCGTCGTACTGCCGGCCGCCCGACGAGCCGCCGGTCAGATAGGTCGGCTCGGCGTACCCGGCGTACCCCTGGTCGCCGCTGCCGTAGCCGTACTGGTGGTCGCCCTGATGCGTCTGGTACTGCTGGGGCGTCTGCTGGGCGTAGGCGTCCTGGGTGTCCCAGCCGCCCTGGTGGGCGTAGGCGTCCTGGGTGCCGTACCCGTCCTGCGCGGCAGTGGCGTAGGCGTCCTGGCCGGGGGTGTGCGTGCCGTAGCCGCTGTAGGTCTCGTAACCGCCGCCGTACGCGGCCGGGTCGGCCAGGTCGTTCCGGTCCGCCGAGGCGTTGGCGTGGGCGTTGGCGTACGAGGCGGTCCGGGCGTCCTGGACGGCGTCGTCGTATATGCCGTACTGCCCGGTCTCGTCGGGCATGGGCATCGGCGCGTACACCGAAGGCGCCTCGGCGTGTGCCTCGGAAGACATCCCCGGAGCCGCGTCCAGGCCGACTCCCTCAGCTCCCGCCGACGGTTCCGGCACCGGCTCGTACGCCAGGTCCGAGACCTCCAGGGCGGGTTCGCGGTCGACGGCCTCCCCGCCGCCCTTGCGGCGCTTGCTGGCGCCGGGCCGCCCCGCGAGGGACCACCCGGTCGAGAAGCCGCTGCGGAAGGAGAGCGTCACATAGGTCTGGCCGACCGCGAACGCGATCGTGCCGAGCACGATGACGAAGACGTTGGGAATGAGCACCCCGAGGACCACACCCATGAACCCGGTGAAGGCCAGCACCCGCCAGCGCAGCCGGGCCTTGTACTGGAGCAGAACCTCGCCCAGCAGCCAGAGGGCCACGATGCCGAATGCGATGTAGAGGACTGTCCAGCCCATACCCGCCCTCTCGTCACGACTGCTCGTGCAGTCCGAGGTTCTCGTAGATTTCGAGCGTCGCCGTGGAGTTGTTGAGGGTGATGAAGTGGAGGCCGGGGACGCCCTCGGAGAGCAGCCCGGCGCAGAACTCCGTCGCGAACTCGATGCCAATGGAGCGTACAGCGGCCGGATCGTCCCTGACGGAGAGGATCCGCTCTTTCAGCTCCGCCGGGAAGACCGCGGTGGAGAGTTGGGGCAATCGCTCCAGCATCTTCACACTGGTGACCGGCATGATCTCGGGAATGATCGGGGTGGCGCAACCCGCGGCGGCGACCCGGTCGCGGAGCCGCAGGTAGGCCGTCGGGTCGAAGAACATCTGGGTGATCGCGTAGTCCGCCCCCGCACGGCACTTGGCGACGAAGTGCCGGATGTCGCTCTCCCAGTCCGTCGAGCGCGGATGCATCTCGGGGAAGGCGGCCACACCGACACAGAAGTCGCCGGACTCCTTGATCAGGCCGACCAGGTCCGCGGCGTACTTCACGCCCTGCGGGTGCTCGGTCCACTCGCCCATGGGGTCGCCGGGCGGGTCGCCCCGTACGGCGAGGATGTTGCGGATCCCGGCGTCGGCGTACTGCCCGATCATGTTGCGCAGCTCGGCGACGGACTGGCCGACGGCCGTGAGGTGGGCGACGGGGGTGAGGGTGGTGTCGGCGGCGATCTGCTGGGTGGCCCGGACGGTGCCGTCCCGGGTGGAGCCGCCGGCCCCGTAGGTCACGGAGACGAAGCTGGGCGCGACCGCCTCGACTCTGCGCAGCGCGTTCCAGAGGTTCCGCTCGCCCTTCGGGGTCTTGGGCGCCCAGAACTCGAAGGAGTACGAGGTCTTGCCGGAGGCGAGCAGATCGCGGACCGCGGGGGCGTGGTCCGATCTGGTCGATGCTGTACCAAGGGCCATATGTGCAGGTTATCGGGGCCTTGGCGGCCACCCAAGCCGGTCCGGGGCTTTCGGCGCTATTGCCCGGCTCCTGTCCACCCCTCGGACACGATCCGGACATCCCGGGTGGCCGGAACCGGTCCGTACACCGCTCAGGCCGTACGGTGCCGTATCCGCCCGGCCAGCGCCGCCGTCGCCGAGCCGGGGTCGTCCGCCTCCGTGATCGCCCGTACGACGACGATCCTGCGGGCCCCGGCGTCCAGCACCTGGTCCAGGTTGTCCGCGTCGATCCCGCCGATCGCGAACCACGGGCGGTCCGTGCCGCTCGCCGCCGCGTACCGCACCAGGCCGAGGCCGGGGGCGGGCCGTCCCGGCTTGGTGGGGGTGGGCCAGCAGGGGCCGGTGCAGAAGTACTCCACACCGGGCTGGACGAGTGCCGCGTCCACCTCGGCGGGGGCGTGGGTGGAGCGGCCGATCAGCGGGGCGGGGCCGAGGATCGCCCGCGCGGCCGGTACCGGCAGGTCGCCCTGGCCGAGGTGGAGGGCGTCGGCGCCGATGGCGTGCGCCACATCCGCGCGGTCGTTCACCGCGAGCAGCTTTCCGTGGCGGCGGCAGGCGTCGGCGAAGACCTGGAGGTGGTCCAGTTCCTCGGCCGCCTCCAGGCTCTTGTCGCGGAGCTGGACGATGTCCACCCCGGCCGCGAGCACCGCGTCGAGGAACGCGGGGAGGTCGCCCTGCCGCTTGCGGGCGTCCACGCAGAGGTAGAGCCGGGCGTCGGCGAGCGCCGCCCGGAGCGCCGGGCCCGGTGCGGGCCCGGGTGCGGGCGTGGGCGTCGGCATGGCCGTGGACATGGCAGGTCCCCCCGTGGGACCGGGTCCGGGCCGCCCGGATCCGGTCATGGTCGTCGGATCGCCGGGGCCGGGCGGGAGCGGCGGCGCGAGCGCCACGGGCCCCGCCCGGCCACGGCGGATGAGGTCGTCAGACGGCGAGCGCCTGCGCGCGGCGCTTCACCTCCGTACCGCGATTCTCGCTGAGGGCCTGCGCGGGGGTGCCGGGCAGGGTGGGGTCGGGGGTGAAGAGCCATTCGAGCATCTCTTCGTCGGTGAAGTGGTCGTCCCGCAGGAGCGTCAGGGTGCCGGCGAGCCCCTTGACGACCTTGGTGCCGTCGATGAAGGCGGCGGGTACCTGGAGCGTCCTGTTCTCGCCCCGGCGCACGGCGATGAGCTGGCCTTCCTTCACCAACTGCCGCACGCGCGTCACCTCGACATCGAGCTTTTCGGCGATATCGGGCAGGTGAAGCCAGGCGGGGACGAGAGCATCGATCTTTGCGTCAATCTCGGTCACAGGACAAGCGTGCCATCCCGGACTGACACTGGGCACCCCGAAGCGGCCCGGACGGGGGTGCATGACCGTACGCACCGTGACATACCGGACGGTACGTGCGGGCCGGGAGCGGCTAGCGCACCGCCTTGCGGAGCGGTACGGACGGATCGGCCGCCCGTTCCGGGTCGATCCTGGCGCCCGCCTCGATCAGCTTTCTGCCCTGGGCCAGGTCGCGGGGGCGCCCGACCGCCAGCAGGGCCCTCAGGACGCCGTCGCGCAGCCAGAGCACCGACCAGGCCGCCCCCTCGGGGTCGCCGCGCCGTACCAGCGTGTCGGCCGCCGCGTGGTGGCCCGCGTACTGGACGAAGCGGCCGAACTGCTCCGACCAGAAGTACGGCACCGGGTCGTAGACCGGGTCGCTCTCGCCGAGGATGTGCGCGGCGACGGTGAGCGGGCCCTGGAGCGCGTTGTCCCAGTGGTGGACGAGCAGCCGCTCCCCGTAGCGGGCGGACGGGAAGGAGGCGCAGTCGCCGACCGCGTGGACCTCGGGGAGCGAGGTGCGCAGCCGCTCGTCGGCGGTGACCGAGCCGTCGGCGCCGAGCGCGATACCGGAGCCCGCGAGCCACCCCGTGGCGGGCCGGGCGCCGATGCCCACGACCACCGCGTCGGCGGTGAGCCTGCGGCCGTCGGCGAGGACCACCGCCCCCGGCTCCACGGCGGCCACCCGGGCGCCGGTGAGGAGTTCGGCACCGCTCTCCGCGTACCAGCCGGCCATCGGGCCCGCGACCTCGGCGGGGAGGGCGGCGGCGAGCGGCAGGTCCGCCGCCTCCACCACCGTCACGGCGCACCCGGCCTCGCGGGCCGCCGTGGCGAACTCGGCGCCGATCCATCCGGCGCCCACGACCACCACCCGGCGCCGCTCCCGGAGCACGGGGCGCAGCAGCGCGGCGTCGTCGAGCGTGCGCAGCGCGTGGACGCCGGGCACCCCGTCGGTACCGGGCAGCGCGACCGGTTCGGCGCCGGTGGCCAGGACGAGCGTGGTGTACGGGAGCGGTCCCGCGTCGGTGTCGAGTTCATGGTCGGCGGGGCGGAGGCCGGTGGCGGCCACCCCGAGCCGGAGATCGACGGAGAGGGCGCCGAAGTCGATGTCGAAGGCGGAGCCCTCGGCGGTGCCGAGCAGGACGGCCTTGGAGAGCGGGGGCCGGTCGTACGGCGGATGGGGTTCGGCGCCGATCAGGGTGACGGGGCCCGCGTACCCCTTCTCGCGGAGTGCCACGGCGGTCCGGACCCCCGCCATGCCCGCGCCGACGACGACCACTCCGGGCCCTTCGGGCCCCTGCTGTCCCTGCCGCTGTCCCTGCCGCTGCTCGCTCACCCGATCACCTTAGACAGCCGGTGCGGGCGGGCCGCCGGGCGGGAAGCTCCCTTACCGCGCTCCGCACCGCGCGTTAGGCTGGCGGTCGACACTACCTCGCGGGAGCCCGGACGCACCGGGCTGAGAGGGAGGCTGGAGCGGCCTCCGACCGTCCGAACCTGATCCGGGTCATGCCGGCGAAGGGAGGGGCTGGACGCCCATGCGGTCACCCACGCGGTCACCCGCGCACTCACCCACACACTCGTTCACGCACTCGTCCGTGCGGACCTCCGCGTACGACGTCGTGGTCGTCGGGGGCGGGATCATCGGCCTGGTCACGGCGTGGCGCGCGGCGCTGCGCGGGCTGCGTACGGCGGTGGCGGACCCGGATCCCGGCGGCGGCGCCGCGCGGGTCGCTGCGGGCATGCTCGCGCCCGTCACCGAACTCCACTACGGCGAGGAGACCCTGCTCGGGCTCAACCTCCGCTCGGCGGAGCGGTATCCCGCGTTCGTCGCGGAGCTGGCGGAGGCGAGCGGCCGGGAGACCGGCTACCGCGCCTGCGGCACGCTCGCGGTGGCGCTCGACGCCGACGACCGCTCCCAGCTCCGTGAGCTGCACGCGCTCCAGCTCCGCTCGGGGCTGGCGTCGGAGTGGCTCTCGGGGCGCGACTGCCGGCGCCTGGAGCCGATGCTCGCGCCGGGCGTACGCGGGGGGCTGCGGGTCGACGGCGACCACCAGATCGACCCGCGCCGGCTCGCCGCCGCGCTGCTGACGGCGTGCGAGCGGGCCGGGGTGGCCTTCCACCGGGCCCGGGCGGCGCGGCTCTCCGTGGTACGGGACCGGGCCGCCGGGGTGGTGCTGGCGGACGGGGCGGCGCTCGGCGCGGACCAGGTGGTGCTGGCGGGCGGCAGTCTCAGCGGCCGTCTCGCGGGGGTGCCGCCGGCGGCGGTGCCGCCCGTACGGCCGGTCAAGGGGCAGGTGGTGCGGCTGACGGTGCCGGGCCGGTACGCGCCGTTCCTCTCCCGGACGGTACGGGCCGTGGTGCGGGGCGGCCCGCTCTATCTGGTGCCGCGCGAGAACGGCGAGCTGGTCGTCGGCGCCACCACCGAGGAGCTGGGGTGGGACACCACGGTCACCGCGGGCGGGGTGTACGAGCTGCTGCGCGACGCGCATGAACTGGTGCCCGGCATCACCGAGTTGCCGCTCACCGAGACCTGCGCGGGGCTGCGCCCCGGGTCGCCGGACAACGCGCCGCTGCTCGGCCCCACGGTGCTGCCGGGGCTCTCGCTCGCCTCCGGGCACCACCGCAACGGGGTGCTGCTGACCCCGGTGACCGGCGATGTGCTGGCGGCCGTCCTGACCACCGGCGAACTCCCGCCCGAGGCGGCGCCCTTCACGCCGCTGCGCTTCTCCCCCGACGGCTCCGCCGCCCCCCTCACGCACTCCCCCGTATCCGTACCCGCCTCCAGGGAGCGCTCCGTATGAACACCGCATGGGTGCACGTCTCCGTCAACGGCGAGCGACGTGCGTTCGCCGCCTCTACGACGCTCGACGCCGTCATCGCGACCTTGACGGTGGCGCCCTCCGGGGTGGCCGCCGCCGTCAACGAGACGGTCGTTCCCCGTACCCGCTGGTCCGGTACCGCCCTCTGCGACGGCGACCGGGTGGAAATCCTCACCGCCGTACAAGGAGGCTGACAGCACGATGACCGACAGCACGACGGCCGGCGGCTCCGCGGCCGACAGCACGAGGGCCGGCAGCACCCCGGCCGACGATCCGCTCACCCTTGGTTCCGCGCTCTTCGGCTCCCGCCTCATCATGGGCACGGGAGGGGCGCCCAGCCTGGAGATCCTCGAACGGGCCCTGATCGCCTCCGGCACCGAACTCACCACGGTCGCCATGCGCCGCCTCGACCCGACCGTGCAGGGCTCGGTGCTCTCCGTACTGAAGCGGCTCGGTATCCGCGCGCTGCCCAACACGGCGGGGTGTTTCACCGCCGGGGAGGCCGTCCTCACCGCCCGGCTCGCCCGCGAGGCGCTGGGCACCGACTGGGTGAAGCTGGAGGTCGTCGCGGACGAGCGCACCCTGCTGCCCGATCCGGTCGAACTGCTGGACGCGGCGGAGACCCTGGTGGACGACGGGTTCACGGTGCTCCCGTACACCAACGACGACCCGGTCCTCGCCGCGAAGCTGGAGGACGTGGGATGTGCGGCGATCATGCCGCTGGGCTCCCCGATCGGCTCCGGCCTGGGCATCCGCAATCCGCACAACTTCCAGTTGATCGTGGAGCGCGCCACGGTCCCGGTGATCCTTGACGCGGGCGCGGGCACCGCGTCCGACGCGGCGCTCGCGATGGAGCTGGGGTGCGCCGCGGTGATGCTGGCGTCGGCGGTGACCCGGGCGCAAGAGCCGGTGGTGATGGCCGAGGCGATGCGGCACGCGGTGGCGGCCGGCCGGCTGGCCCGGCTGGCCGGCCGGATCCCCCGCCGCCACTTCGCCGAGGCCTCCTCGCCGGTGGCCGGGGTGGCGGCCCTGGACCCGGAGCGGCCCGCCTTCTGACCCCGTACCGTCCCCGCACGCCCGCCGGGCTGTCACAGGTCGGCCTCAGTCCGGTGCCCGCTCCGCCCCGGGGGATCTGGAGTGTCGGCGGCGGCTCGTAGACTCGGCGGCGTGGATACGACCCTTCAGGACCCCATCGTCGGGCAGGTGCTCGACGGCCGCTACCGCGTCGAGGAACGGATCGCGGTCGGCGGCATGGCCACGGTCTACCGGGCGCTGGACACCCGGCTCGACCGGGTCCTGGCCCTCAAGGTGATGCATCCGGCGCTCGCGACGGACGCCACGTTCGTGGAACGGTTCATCCGCGAGGCCAAGTCCGTGGCCCGGCTCGACCACCCCAACGTGGTCGGCGTCTTCGACCAGGGCGCGGAAGGCGCGTACGTCTACCTGGCCATGGAGTACGTGGCGGGGTGCACCCTGCGCGATGTCGTACGGGAGCGCGGCGCGCTGCGCCCCCGGGCCGCGCTGGACATCCTGGAGCCGGTGCTCGCCGCGCTGGGGGCCGCGCACCGGGCGGGCTTCGTCCACCGGGACATGAAGCCGGAGAACGTGCTGATAGGGGACGACGGCCGGGTCAAGGTCGCCGACTTCGGGCTGGTCCGGGGCGTCGGGGAGGTCACGAACACCACGGGGACGGTGCTCGGCACGGTCTCGTATCTCGCGCCCGAGCAGATCGAGTACGGCACATCGGACACCCGGGTCGACGTCTACGCGTGCGGGGTGGTCCTCTACGAGATGCTGACCGGCGCCAAGCCGCACATCGGGGACACCCCGGCGCAGGTTCTCTATCTCCATCTGAACGAGGACGTGCCGGCCCCGTCCGCCGCCGTCCCCGGGCTCGCCCCTGGACTGGACCGGCTGGTCGCGACGGCCACCGCGCGCGACCCGGAGGACCGGCCGCTGGACGCGGTGGGACTGCTGGCGCTGACCAGGGCGGCCCGCGCGACCCTCACCGACGCGCAGCTCGACGCCGTACCGCCGCGGGCGAAGCCCGAGCCCGAGGAGGGTCCGGGCTCCGACGGCCGGACGACGGTCATCCCCCGGATCCGGCCCGTCGAGGACCCCGAGGCCGGCGGGGACGCCGGGGGGTTCGCGGAGGAGCCGGACACCGCGCGGGTGGCGCGCGTGCAGCACACCAGCAGGCTGGAGCCGGTACTCCCCGAGAGCGCGGCGCCGCCCCGGGGGCCCCGGTACGGGGCGCGGGGGCCCGGCGGCGGGCGGCCGCGCCGGGTGGTGCTCGCGGTGATCGCCGCGGTGCTGCTGGTGCTCGGGGCGGGTGCGGGCGTCTGGTACATCAACGCGGGTCAGTTCACCACCGTGCCCTCGGTGCTCGGCCGGAGCGAGGCCGACGCGCGCGCCCGGCTCGCCAAGGAGGGGCTGGACACGGAGGTCACCCGGGACTTCAGCGACACCTACGACCGGGGCACGGTCATGCGGACCGACCCGGAGCCGCGCGCCCGGGTGCGCGGCAGCGGACCGGTGACCGTGGTCGTCTCGCGCGGCCCGAAGATCGTCCAGGTGCCCGATGTGGTGCGCAGGAGCCTCGACGAGGCGCGCTCCGACCTGAAGAAGGCCGGTCTCGCCGCCGGGCTCGTCACCCGGGAGTTCAGCGAGGATGTCCCCCGGGGCTCCGTGATCAGCTCCAAGCCGGGGGCCGGGACGGAGATCCGGCCGGACTCCGGGGTCGCGCTGGTGGTCAGCAAGGGCGCCGCCATCGAGATGCCGGAGGTGACCGGTGCGACGGTGGCCGACGCCACAGCCCGGCTGGAGGACGCGGGGCTGAAGGTGAGGATCGCCCCCGGCCAGGTGAACTCCTCCTTCGACGAGGGCACGGTCGCCCAGCAGTCGGCGGCCCGGGGCACCCGCCTCGCGGAGGGCGACACGGTCACGCTGACGGTCTCGAAGGGGCCGCGGATGGTCTCCGTACCGGATGTGACCGGGAAGGGCTCCGAGGAGGCGCGGAAGGAGCTGGAGGCGGCGGGCTTCACGGTCAAGGTCGAGAAGAGCTTCCCGTTCCTCGGCGACACCGTGGGCGAGCAGTCCGTCCCCGGCGGTCAGCAGGCCCCCGAAGGCTCCACCATCACCATCAAGACCAAGGGACTCTAGAACCACATGCGCCACCCTGTCGGCCCGCGCGACCGCGCCGGCCAGCGCAACCCTGTCGGCTCCCATGTGCCCGTGGCCGGCGGGCTCGCCACGACCGGTCTGGCGTTCGCGCGGGAGCTGGGCGCGGAGACCGTGCAGGTCTTCGCGGCCAACCCGCGCGGCTGGGCGACGCCCGCCGGGAACCCGGCGGAGGACGAGCGGTTCCGTACCGCGTGCGAGACGGCGGGGATGCCCGCGTACGTCCACGCCCCCTACCTGATCAACTTCGGCTCGCACACGGCGGCGACCGCGGAGAAGTCCGTGGAGTCGCTCCGCCACAGCCTGCGGCGGGGCCGGGAGATCGGCGCGCTGGGGGTGGTGGTGCACACGGGGTCCGCGACCGGCGGCCGGCCGCGCGAGGTGGCGCTGGCGCAGGTACGGGAGCTGATGCTGCCGCTGCTGGACGAGCTGACCCATGACGACGACCCGCGCCTGCTGCTGGAGTCGACGGCCGGCCAGGGCTTCTCGCTCTGCTCGCGGACCTGGGACTTCGGCCCGTACTTCGCGGCGCTGGACGCCCACCCCAAGCTGGGGATCTGCCTGGACACCTGCCATGTCTTCGCGGCGGGCCACGACCTGGCGGGCCCGCACGGGATGCGGCAGACGCTGGACCTGCTGGTGGAGACGGTCGGCGAGGGACGGCTCGGGCTGATCCACGCCAACGACTCCAAGGACGTGGTGGGCGCGCACAAGGACCGGCACGAGAACATCGGCGCGGGCCGGATCGGCGCGGAGCCGTTCCGCGAGCTGTTCACGCATCCGGCGACCGAGGGCGTGCCGCTGGTGATCGAGACACCGGGCGGCAAGGAGGCGTACGCGGCGGACCTGGCGCTCCTCAAGAGGCTGCGCGACGGCTGACGGGCGGGGACGGGCGACTGACGGGCGAGGGCGGGCGGCCGAAGGGCGGGATCGGGCGGCGGAAGGGCGGGCGGCGGACGACCGGACCGCCTGCGCGTCTCTCCGGGCCGGGTCAGAGCTCCGGGCCCTCGCCCGGGAGCTCCTGGTACGAGTAGCGCTGCTCGGCCCAGGGGTCGCCGACATTGTGATAGCCGCGCTCCTCCCAGAATCCGCGCCGGTCGGCGGTCATGTATTCCACGCCGCGCACCCATTTGGGGCCCTTCCAGGCGTAGAGGTGGGGCACGACGAGCCGCAGCGGAAATCCGTGTTCGGCGGTGAGCAATTCACCGTCGCGGTGGGTGGCGAAGATCGTACGGCCGGAGAGGAAGTCCGCGAGGCGGAGATTCGAGCAGAATCCGTACTCGGCCCAGACCATCACATGGGTGACATCGGCGGCGGGCGGTGCGAGTTCCGCGACCGTACGGGCGGCCACCCCGCCCCATTCGGCCCCCAGCATGCTGAATTTCGTGACGCAGTGCAGATCGCCCACGACGGTACGGAAGGGCAGCGCCGAGAACTCCTCGTGGTTCCAGCAGTGTTTGTCGCCGTCGGCGGTGGCGCCGAAGACCCGGAACTCCCAGCGTTCGGGCCGGAACTTCGGTACGGGGCCGTAATGGGTGACCGGCCAGCCGCGCTGGAGCCGCTGGCCCGGCGGTAGCTCGGACTCCTCCGGCTCCCGACGCTCCCGGCTCTCCGGCTGACCCATGCCTTCCATGGTGACAGACCGGGAGGGGTGGTGATGACCAGGTACGGCGCGATTCGGGCAACTCCTACTAAGCGTGCACTTACTGGACGGGTTCCTGATCGCGGTGCGAGGATGCGCGCATTCCGCTCCGCCACCGGCTTGGAAGGAGTCCGCGCGATGCAGGGCGACCCCGAGGTCATTGAATTCCTCAATGAGCAGTTGACCGCCGAACTCACGGCGATCAACCAGTACTTTCTCCACTCGAAAATGCAGGAGAACTTCGGCTGGACGAAACTCGCCAAGTACACCCGGGCGGAGTCGTTCGACGAGATGAAGCACGCCGAACTCCTCACCGACCGGCTGCTGTTCCTGGAGGCGCTGCCGAACTATCAGCGGCTCTTCCATGTCCGGGTCGGCCAGACGGTCACCGAGATGTTCCAGGCGGACCGGCAGGTCGAGGTGGAGGCGATCGACCGGCTCAAGCGCGGAATCGACGTCATGCGCGCCAAGGGCGACCACACGTCCAAGGGAATCTTCGAATCGATTCTGGAGGACGAGGAGCACCACATCGACTATCTCGACACCCAGCTCGAACTGATCGAGAAACTCGGGGAGCCGCTCTACATCGCTCAGCTCATCGAGCAGCCGGACAGCTAGGCGGAAAGAGGCCGGCGTCCCTTACGCGGCTACGCGGCCTCGTCCAGGGCCGGCGCGGCGGGCGCGGCCCGCTCCAGCAGCTCGCGGCGCGGGCAGGCGGTGGCGCGGCCCAGGAGCGACTGGATGCGCCGTACGCACGAGCCGCAGTCGGTGCCGGCCTTGCTGGCCGAGGCGATCTGGCGGGGCGTGCAGGCCCCGGCCGCCGCGTGTTCCCGTACCTGGTTCTCGGTGATCCCGAAACAGGAGCAGACGTACACGCGGTTCACCTCCCGACGGGATCGCTTCCGGGTCACTTCCGGATCGCTTCTGACACGGCCACCCCGCAGATCGGTGAGGCTAACCTAACCTTACCCGTCATACCGGATACGGGGAACCTCCGGAAAGGCCGGTGGGGCGCGGATCACATGCGTCAACCTGTGATCCGCGCCCCACCGCTCTCACTCTCCGGTCACTGGTCCCGGTACATCTCCGCGACCAGGAAGGCGAGGTCCAGCGACTGGCTGCGGTTGAGCCGGGGGTCGCAGGCCGTCTCGTACCGCTGGTGCAGGTCGTCCACGAAGATCTCGTCGCCGCCGCCCACGCACTCGGTGACATCGTCGCCGGTCAGCTCGACGTGGATGCCGCCCGGGTGGGTGCCGAGCGCCTTGTGGACCTCGAAGAAGCCCTTGACCTCGTCGAGCACGTCGTCGAAGCGGCGGGTCTTGTGGCCGGAGGCGGCCTCGAAGGTGTTGCCGTGCATCGGGTCGGTCACCCAGGCCACCGTGGCGCCGGACGCGGTCACCTTCTCGACCAGCTCGGGGAGCTTCTCCCGGACCTTGTCGGCGCCCATCCGGACGATGAAGGTGAGCCGGCCCGGCTCGCGCTCCGGGTCGAGCCGGTCGATGTACGTGAGCGCCTCGTCGACCGTGGTCGTGGGGCCGAGCTTGATCCCGATGGGGTTCTTGATCTTCGAAGCGAACTCGATGTGCGCGCCGTCGAGCTGCCGGGTGCGCTCACCGATCCACACCATGTGGCCGGAGACGTCGTAGAGGCCGCCGGTGCGGGAGTCGATCCGGGTCAGCGCCGACTCGTAGTCGAGCAGCAGCGCCTCGTGGGAGGCGTAGAACTCGACGGTGCGGAACTCTGCCGGGTCGGTGCCCGCCGCCTTCATGAAGTTCAGCGCGTTGTCGATCTCGCGGGCGAGCTGCTCGTAACGCTGGCCCGACGGGGACGACTTGACGAAGTCCTGGTTCCAGGCGTGCACCTGGCGCAGGTCCGCGTAGCCACCGGTGGTGAAGGCGCGCACCAGGTTCAGGGTGGCGGCGGAGGCGTGGTACATCCGCTTCAGCCGCTCGGGGTCGGGGACCCGGGACTTCTCGTCGAAGGCGAAGCCGTTGACCGAGTCGCCCCGGTACGTGGGGAGCGTCACCCCGTCGCGGGTCTCCGTGCTCTTGGAGCGCGGCTTGGAGTACTGCCCGGCGATCCGGCCGACCTTCACGACCGGCACGGAGGCCGCGTAGGTGAGGACGGCGCCCATCTGGAGCAGGGTCTTGAGCTTGTTCCTGATCTGGTCGGCGGAGACGGCGTCGAACGCCTCCGCGCAGTCCCCGCCCTGGAGCAGGAACGCCTCGCCCTGGGCGACGGCCGCCAGCCGGGCGCGCAACTGGTCGCACTCGCCCGCGAAGACCAGCGGCGGATAGCCGGCCAGCTCCGACACGACCTCACGCAGGGCTTCCCGGTCCGGATACTCCGGCTGCTGGGCAGCGGGAAGATCTTGCCAGGACGGCACGGAGCCGGCGGAGTTCTCAGCGTTCACAGTCACGCGCTCCAGATTACGTGAGCGGCGGCGCGGCCCGGCACTACCGCTCACAGTGTGGAACGGGGCGGGTCCCCGGTGTGCGGGCCCGCCCCCGGCCGGTATGGGCTACAGTGCCGCTCATGTTCGCGCACGCACTCCAGAACTGGTGGTGGCCCGCTCCCTCGGCGGCCCACTGACGTACGCGCGCATCCACTGCACCGCGAAGGCCGCCCGAGGGGCGGCCTTCCGTGTTTCTCCCGGTACGGACCCCAGGTTCCCGGCCGGTGCGGCGGGCCGCTCCTCCCTCTCCGGAAGGAACCCGCCATGTCACCCCTGCCGCCCCTGCCCCCCTTGCCCCCCGTGTCCTCCCCCGCCGCCCTGATCGACCGGCTCCAGGAGCCGGGGTGCCCGCCGTTCGCCCTGCTGCGCCGCCGCGCCCCCGGCCGTGACCACGACACCGTCGAGCTGCTGATCGGCCCGGTCCACGAGGCGGAGCGGCTCGCCGATCTCCCGGTGGGCGACCGCCCCGCGCTGGCGCTGGTGCCGTTCCGGCAGATCCGGGAGCGCGGCTTCGACGTACGCGACGACGGGACCCCGCTGGCGGTGCTGGTCGCGGAGGAGTCGTACGAGCTGCCCCTGGCCGCCGTGGTCGACCGGCTGCCCGCGCACCCGGTCCGGGTGGTGGAGGGTGCCTTCGACGTCGACGACGCGCGGTACGGCGAGATCGTGCGCCGGGTCGTGGCCGAGGAGATCGGCCGGGGCGAGGGGGCGAACTTCGTGATCCGGCGGACCTTCGAGGGCCGGATCCCGGGCTTCGGCCGGGCCGACGCCCTCGCGCTCTTCCGGCGGCTGCTCGTCGGGGAGCAGGGCGCGTACTGGACGTTCCTGGTCCACACCGGCGGGCCGGGCGGCGGCGACGGACGCACCCTCGTCGGGGCGAGCCCCGAGGCGCATGTCCGGATGAGCGGCGGGACGGTCGTGATGAACCCGATCAGCGGGACCTTCCGCTATCCGGCGGGGGCCCCGGACCCCGCCGCGCTGCTGGAGTTCCTGGGCGACCGCAAGGAGACCGACGAGCTCTCGATGGTCGTGGACGAGGAGCTGAAGATGATGTGCGCGGTCGGTGACCGGGGCGGGGTGGTGGTCGGCCCCCGGCTCAAGGAGATGGCCCATCTCGCGCACACCGAGTACGAGTTGCGCGGGCGTTCCTCGCTCGATGTGCGCGAGGTGCTGCGCGCGACGATGTTCGCGGCGACGGTCACCGGATCGCCGGTGCAGAACGCCTGCCGGGTCGTCGAGCGCCACGAGAGCGGCGGGCGCGGCTACTACGCGGGCGCGCTGGCGCTGCTCGGGCGGGACTCCGGCGGGGCGGCCACCCTGGACTCGCCGATCCTGATCAGGACCGCCGACATCGCCGCCGACGGTGCGCTGCGGGTGCCGGTGGGCGCGACGCTCGTACGGGACTCACGGCCCGAGGGCGAGGTGGCCGAGACGCACGCCAAGGCGGCCGGGGTGCTGGCGGCGCTGGGGGTACGGCCCGGACGCCCGGCCGCGGAGGCGGCGCGGCGCCGGCTCGCGGACGACCCCCGGGTGCGGGCGGCGCTGGACGCGCGGCGGGCGGGGCTGGCGCCGTTCTGGCTGCGGCTGCGCGAGGAGAGCGGCGCGGCGCCCTCGGGGCACGCGCTGATCGTGGACGGCGAGGACACGTTCACCGCGATGCTGGCGCATGTGCTCCGTGCCTCGGGGCTGGCGGTGACCGTACGGCGGTACGACGAGCCGGGGCTGCGGGCGGCGGCGCTCGGCCACGCGGAGCGGGTCGGTCCGGTGGTCCTGGGGCCGGGCCCCGGGGACCCGTCCGACCCCCGGGACCCGAAGATGCGGCTGCTGCGCGCCCTGGCGGCGGAGCTGCTGGAGGTACGGGGGGTACCGGGCCGGGGTGTACCGGGCGCGGGGCCGTCCGGTGCGGGCCACGGGGTGCTGGGGGTCTGTCTGGGGCACGAGGTGCTGGCGGGTGAGCTGGGGCTGGAGACCGTCCGCAAGCGGGTGCCGTACCAGGGCCTCCAGACCCGGATCGACCTCTTCGGCCGGACGGAGACGGTGGGCTTCTACAGCAGCTTCACCGCCCGCTGCGACACCCCGGCGGCGGCCCGGCTGGCGGCGCGGGGCGTGGAGGTGAGCCGGGACCCCGCGACCGGGGAGGTGCACGCGCTGCGGGGCCCGGGGTTCGCCTCGGTGCAGTTCCACCCGGAGTCGGTACTGACCCTGAACGGACCGGCCATCGTGGCGGAGCTGCTGGCGGGGGCCGGGGCGCGGGCGGGCGCGGCGGCGGACGCGGGGCGGCGCGGGTAGGGCAGGGGGCAGAGGGACATCGGGCGGGGAACGCGGGCGGGCCGAGCGGGGACGCGGCCGACGGGTGGGCGCGGCGGCGGGCCGGGAGACGAGGACGCCGCCGACGGGTGGGCGCGGCGCGTCCGCCCCCGGCGGCGCCGGGGCGGACGGCGGCGGACGGCTCGCGACGGCGTACGACCCGCCCGCCGTGACGGCCCCGCGCGGCGCCACCGCCGCCCGGTGGCCGGGCGGCGGGCCGGCCCTGTCGGCCTAGGGCCTGTCTGACAATTCCCGCCTGCCTCGCGACGCCATGCACGCACTCTCGCCGCACCGGGCCCTGACCCAAGTACGTCCAGTACGTGGGTCAGGGCCCGGCACGCCGAGAGCACGCACCTGACGCCGCGAGGCCGCCCTCCGGGCGACGACGGGAATTGTCAGACAGGCCCTAGCCGAAGAAGACGCCCGCCTCCTCGTAGAGTTCCGGGCGGACCGTCTTGAGCCGGGCGGTGGCCTCGGCGATGGGGACGCGGACGATGTCCGTGCCGCGCAGGGCGACCATCTTCCCGTAATCCCGGTCCCGCACCGCGTCGATCGCGTGCAGCCCGAAGCGGGTGGCCAGCCAGCGGTCGAAGGCGCTCGGGGTGCCGCCGCGCTGCACATGGCCGAGCACGGTGGTGCGGGCCTCCTTGCCGGTGCGGCGTTCGATCTCCTTGGCCAGCCACTCGCCGACCCCGGAGAGCCGGACATGGCCGTACGAGTCGAGCGAGCCGTCCTTGAGTACCAGGTCGCCGTCCTTGGGCATGGCGCCCTCGGCGATGACCACGATCGGCGCGTACGACGCCTTGAACCGCGAGGTCACCCAGGCGCAGACCTGGTCGATGTCGAAGCGGTGCTCCGGGATGAGGACGACGTTGGCGCCGCCCGCCAGCCCGGAGTGCAGGGCGATCCACCCCGCGTGGCGCCCCATCACCTCGCAGACCAGGACCCGCATATGGGACTCCGCGGTGGTGTGGAGCCGGTCGATGGCCTCGGTGGCGATACCGACCGCCGTGTCGAAGCCGAAGGTGTAGTCGGTGGCCGAGAGGTCGTTGTCGATGGTCTTGGGGACGCCGACACAGGCGACCCCGAACTCGTCGGAGAGGCGCGAAGCCGCCCCGAGCGTGTCCTCGCCGCCGATCACGACGAGCGCGTCGACCCCCGTCGCGGCGAGGGTGTCCCGGATCCGGCGGACACCGTCCTCCTCCTTGAACGGATTGGTGCGCGAGGAGCCGAGGACGGTGCCGCCCCGGGGCAGGATGCCGCGTACGGCGGGGATGTCGAGCCGTACGGTGTCGCCGTCCAGGGCGCCGCGCCAGCCGTCCCGGAAGCCGGTGAAGTCGTAGCCGTACTCCTGCACGCCCTTGCGTACGAGGGCGCGGATGACCGCGTTGAGTCCGGGGCAGTCGCCGCCGCCGGTGAGAACTCCGACCCGCATGAAGCACGTCCCTTCGCCAGGAGGGGTGATTCAGGTCACTCCGGCATGGTGCACGGGCCGTTCCCGTTCCACCAGAGGGGGGAGGGAACTCTTTCCCGGGCCGGGGTACGGGGCGGACGGCGGTCAGATGTCGTCGAGCCCCCGCGCTATCGCGTACCGCACCAGCTCGACACGGTTGTGGAGTTGCAGCTTGCCCAGGGTGTTCTGGACGTGGTTCTGCACGGTGCGGTGCGAGATGACCAGCCGCTCCGCGATCTGCTTGTACGACAGGCCCTTGGCGACCAGGCGGAGCACCTCCGTCTCCCGGTCGGTGAGTTCGGGGGCGCGTGGCTCGTCGGCGGCGGGTGCCGGTTCCGAGGCGAGGCGGCGGTACTCGCCGAGCACCAGACCGGCCAGCCCCGGGGTGAAGACCGGGTCCCCGGCGGCGGTCCTGCGGACCGCGTCGATCAGCTCCTCCGTACTGGCCGACTTGAGCAGATAGCCGGTGGCGCCCGACTTCACCGCCTCCAGCACATCGGCGTGCTCCCCGCTGGCGGAGAGCACCAGGACGCGCAGCCCGGGGAGCGAGCCGACCAGTTCCTTGCAGACCTGGACGCCCGGCATGCCCGGCAGGTTGAGGTCGAGGACGAGCACCTGGGGCGTGGTGGCCCGGGCCCGGCGCACCGCCTGGGGCCCGTCCCCGGCGGTGGCGACGATCTCGCACCCCGCCGCCTCCAGGTCACGGGCGACGGCGTCGCGCCACATGGGGTGGTCGTCGACCACCATCACCCGGACCGGGCCCGCCATGGCGGCGTCGGCGGCGGGGGTGTCCGTCTCGGCGGCACGGGGGTCCGTGCCCGTGGCGGCGTCCGCACCGGTGGCGGCGTCCGTACCGCTGCTGTGCTGCTCGTTCATCGCTCCGTCTTTCCCCGTCCCCGTGGAACCTTCAACTCGACTTCCGTGCCCTGCCCGGGCACCGACACCAGCTCGGCCGTGCCGCCCAGATCCCGCAGCCGGCCCCGGATCGAGAGGGCGACACCGAGCCGCCCCTCCCCCTCGGCCTGCGCGAGCCGCCCCTCGGGGATGCCGGGCCCGTCGTCCCGTACGGTCACGATCACCTCCCGCTGCCAGTCCTCGACCAGGATCCAGGCGCGGGCGTCCGGACCCGCGTGCCGGACCACATTGTCCAGGGCGGCACCGACAGCCGCCGCCACCTCCCGGGCGGCGGCGGGCTCCAGCGGAACGGGGGCGCCCGGCTCGGAGAAGGTGACGCGGGAACCGGCGTACGGTGCCAGCAGGGCCCGCAGGTCACAGGGGCCCGCGCCGGCGCTCTCCGCGCCGCCGGCGTCCCCCGCGCCCGTCGGGCCCCCGGTGCCGCTCCCGGCCTCCCCGTCCTGCCCCGCCGTGTCGACGGTACGGACGACCGCGCCCAGCGCCGCGTCCTCCGAGACCCGCGAGGTGGGGACGAGGCCACTGGAGACCAGGGTGCGCAGGGCGATCTCCTGCTCCCCCGCCATCCGGCCCAGCTCGGCCGCCTCGCCGCCCAGCGCCGTGCCGCGCCGCTGCACCATGGCGAGCACCTGGAGCACGCTGTCGTGGATGTCCCGGGCCAGCCGCTCCCGTTCGCGGGTCGCGGCCTCGATCTCCAGGGCGCGGGCGAGGGTGAGTTCGGAGGCGCGGGCGACCTCCACGACGTACCCGATGGCGATGGAGGCGACCCAGACGAGGATCACGTTGTGCACCGTGTCGAGCGTGGGGTGGACCCGCATCACCAGGTTGGCCCCGGCGACCAGGGACGAGGCGCACGCGGCCCACCGCCAGCCGCCCTTGAGCGCGAAGGCGAGCACGGACCCCGCGGTCCATATCGACGGCAGGGTGGGCCCGTCGACGCTCTGCGCCTGGAAGTCGGCGAGGGGGGTGAGCAGGATGCCGGTGAGGCCGATGGTGAGGTCGGCACCGAGGAAGGGCTTGGTGCAGCTCGCCGCGTTCGCCACCCTGGGGAGCGTGACGAGCGTCCAGAGCGCCAGGACGCCGAGGAAGACGACGGCCACCCAGGGGCGCTCGAAACGGCTCCGGTCGAAGACGAAGAGGCCGACCGCGTAGCACATCGTCAGGACCCGGTAGCCGGTCAGCGCGCGCCACAGCGGCTGTTCTACCGACATCCGCACCACGCGCTCACGCTTGGCCATGTCCCCTCCCCCTCCCCCCTGGTACCGGCGGTACCGGCTCTCTCTACCCCTCGGCCGACGACGTGGACGACGCCGACGACGCGGCCTTGGCGGCCTCGGCGATCTGCCGCTTGGCGGCGGTGGCGTAGATGTCCACGTACTCCTGGCCGGAGAGCTTCATGATCTCGTACATCACCTCGTCGGTGATGGACCGCAGGATGAACCGGTCGCCCTCCATGCCCTGGTAGCGCGAGAAGTCCAGCGGCTTGCCGATCCGGATCCCCGGGCGCATCAGCTTGGGGACGACCTTGCCGGGCGGCTGGATCTTCTCGGTGTCGATCATCGCCACCGGGATGACGGGCGCCCCGGAGCCGAGCGCGACGCGCGCGAGGCCGCCCGGCTTGCCCCGGTAGAGGCGGCCGTCGGGCGAGCGGGTGCCCTCGGGGTAGATACCGAAGAGTTCACCGGCCTCCAGGACCTTTATCCCGCTCTGGATCGCCGCCTCGCCCGCGCCGCGTACCCCGGAACGGTCCACCGGCAACTGGCCGACGCCCTTGAAGAAGGCCGCTGTCAGCTTGCCCTTGACGCCGGGCGTCGTGAAGTACTCGGACTTCGCGATGAAGGTGACCTTGCGGTCGAGTACCGCGGGGAGGAAGAAGGAGTCGGAGAAGGACAGATGGTTGCTCGCGAGGATCGCCGGCCCCTCGGCGGGGATGTGCTCCAGACCCTCCACCCAGGGGCGGAAGGCAAGCTTCAGCGACCCTCCGATGGAGAACTTCATAGCGCCGTAGATCAACTCGGATTCCTCCTGTGTGCTGTGGACAGACCTTAACCCGAGGGACCCCCGTGGCCGGTCTCCGAAGGCTCGGACGGACCTGGTCGGTGTCAGTCCGGTCGCGTACGGTGAAGTACACCGTGAAGTACACCTTCTGAACCTCACGCTGAACCTCACGCGTTCCGAGCCCCACGCACACGTCACGAACACCTCACGAACAGGAGACCCTTGGTGCCGGTCCTTCCTGGAGCCGAGCCGTACCGCCACGAGGGCGGCGAGGTCGGCGTCCTCCTCTGTCACGGATTCACCGGTTCCCCCCAGTCGCTGCGGCCCTGGGCCGAGTTCCTGGCCGGGCACGGGCTGACCGTGTCCCTGCCGCTGCTGCCCGGGCACGGCACGCGCTGGGAGGACATGCGGGCCACCGGATGGCAGGACTGGTACGCGGAGGTGGACCGGGCCCTGCGCGAGCTGCTGGAGCGGTGCGAGCGGGTCTTCGTCCTCGGCCTCTCGATGGGCGGCGCGCTGGCGCTGCGGCTCGCGGCGAAGCACGGGCGGGCGGTGAGCGGGGTCGTGGTGGTCAACCCGGGGATCAAGGTGCACGGGGCCGCGGCGTACGCGCTGCCGGTGCTGCGCCATCTCGTGGCGACGACGAAGGGGCTGACGAGCGACATCGCCAAGGAGGGCGGCGCCGAGGTGGGTTACGACCGGGTGCCGCTGCACTGCGCGCACTCGCTGCGGAACTTCTTCCGGCTGGTGGACGGGGAGCTGCCCCGGGTCAACCAGCCGCTGTTGCTGCTGCACAGCACGGTGGACCATGTGGTGCCGCCGGCCGACTCGGCGAGGATCCTGAGCCGGGTCTCCTCCACGGATGTCCGTGAGGTGGTGCTGGAACAGAGCTACCACGTCGCGACGTTGGACCATGACGCGGAGCGGATCTTCGAGGAGAGTCTCGCGTTCATCGGCCGGCTCGCTCCGGCAGTCGGGAAGAAGGGGAGCACGACCGGTGGCTGAGCATGACGCGAACCGCGAGCCGCAGCCGATCGACGAGGAGGCGGCCTGGGCGGCGATCGTGGCCGGGTACGGGGAGGAGCCCGCGGACCCGCCGGGCACCAAGCCGTTCAGGTCCGTCGAGGACATGGCGGGACTGGAGAGCGACCGCAAGGGGGGCGGCAGCGGCGGCGGCAGCGGTACGGAGCCGACGGACCCCCCGGGACCGGCGGACCGCCCGAGCCTGCTGAAGCCCGCCGGGCCCGGGGCCACCGGTGACGCCGGAGCCGCCGGGACCACCGGGGACGGCGGGAGCGACGGCGACGGCGCGGACGACGCCGGGCAGAGGGCCGAGGAGAAGCCCGAGGCCAAGCGCGAGGACAAGCCCGAGGACAGGATCGAGGGCAGGAGTGGCGGCCCGGCCGGGGGCCGGAGCGAGGGCCCGGCGGGAAGCCGGACCGGGTCGGCGGCCTCCGGGGCCGCTGACGCCTCCGGGGCCGCTGAGGGTGCCGAGAAGGACGCGGGGCCCGGGGAGTCCGCGCTGGGCGGCTCGATCACCTTCGCGCCGGGCGTCGGCGGCGTGGGCATCGCCCTGCCCGCCGGAGGCGGCGGCGGCCCGCGCGACTACCGGCTCGCCGAGCCCGGCGACGGCGACACGGCGGACGAGGAGGGCCACTTCATCCCCCCGGAGCCGCCCCCGCTCCCCGAGTCCGACGTGACCTCCCGGTTCGCCTGGCTCGCGGTGATCGGCGGCCCGGTGCTGATGCTGCTCGCGGTCATCCTGGGCTGGGACATGACCTGGTGGCTGACCACCGTCTGCGTCGGCGGCTTCCTGGGCGGCTTCGCGACCCTGGTGGCCCGGATGGACCCGGACGACGACGAGAGCGACGACCCGGGGCGCGGGGCGGTCGTATAGGCGTAGGACGCGGGGCGGCCGCAGGGGCGTACAGAGCCTCTGGGCGTACAGAGCGGCCGGACGTACAGGGCGGCCGGACGTACCGGCGTACAGCGGCCCTACCCCGCCGGTACGCGCAGCGCCGCCAGGACCGGCAGGTGGTCCGTGGCCGCGCGCAGGTCCGCCTCGGTGACCCCGGGCAGCCCCCGGGGTACGCCGCACCCCAGTACCTCGACGCCGCGCCCGGTGAAGACCGCGTCGATGCGCCGCTCGGGGCGCTCCGCCGGGAAGGTGTGTTCGCCGCCCCAGGGCCGGACCTCCCGGCAGTCCCGCAACTCCTGGGCCAGCAGCCGGAATCCGCGCCCGGTGGGCGGTTCGTTGAGGTCCCCGGCCACCACCGCGTGCGGTACGTCCAGCGCCGCCAGCCGGTCGAGCACCATCCCCGCCTGCGCGTGCCGCTCGGCGGCCTGGAGGCTCAGATGGCAGCTCAGCACCGCGAGCCGGGTGCGCGCGATCCGTACCACCGCCGTCGCGAACCCGCGCCGGTGCAGCCCCGGGGTGGGCGGCAGCAGGACGTCCTCGGTCCGCTCCACCGCGACGCGCGGCGCGCACAGCAGCAGCGGCCCGGTCGCCGGGGCGCCGCCGCCGAGGACCAGCAGGCCGCTGTGGGCGGCGAGCCAGGCGGCCCGCTTGCGCCAGCGGAAGAAGCGCGGCGCCTCCTGGATCAGGACGAGATCGGGCGCGCACGCGGTGATCACCCGGGCGAGCGCGGCCCGGTCGTCGCGCATCGAGCGGACGTTGTAGCTCAGCACCCGGATCACGGCCGAACCGTCCGGCTCCGTACCGGAGTCGGGCAGGGGAGGCGGGCCCGCGAGCGGAGCGGCGGACGGCGGGGGTGCGGACGACGGGGGTGCGGACGGTACGGATACGGGTGCGGGCGGGTCTGTCGCCATGGCGGGAACGATACGGAGCCCACCGCGACCCGTGCGGACCGACACCCGTGCGGGGCACCCCGGCGGTGCCGGCCCTCGGAGGGACCGCCCTTCGGGGGGACGCCGCCCTCCACCGGCCCAGCATGCTGACACCGGCCCCGCACCCGGGCACCGGCCCCGCCCGCCCCGGGCCACGCCCGCCCCGGACCACACCCGCCCCCGGACACGTTCGCGCCCGCCGTACCCCTTCCGGTACGGCGGGCGCGAACGTCGGACGCTTCCCGCGGTGCGGTCGGCCGGACGCGATCAGCCGGACGCGGCCGGCCGGATGCGATCAGCCGTCGGCTCAGCCCTGCCGGGCCAGGTCCGCCGCGCCCACCAGCCCCGCCTCGCCGCCGAGCCGCGCCGCCAGCACCTGCGCGTGCTGGCGCCACTCGCCGCCGATCAGCCACCGCCGGAACGACTTGCGGATCGGGTCGAGAACGAGTTCGCCCTCGTCCGAGACGCCGCCGCCGACGATGAAGGCGGACGGGTCGAAGAGCGAGGCCAGGTCGGCCAGGCCCGCCCCCGCCCACCGGGCGAGTTCGCGGAAGGAGTCGATGGCGACCGGGTCGCCGGCCCGGGCGGCGGCGCTGATGTGCCGCCCCTCGATGCCGTCGACGGTGCCGTCGCCGAGGCCGAGCAGGATCCCGGCGTTCTCGGGCGTCGCGTTGGCGCGCTGGCGCGCGTACCGGACGAGGGCCCGCCCGGACGCGTACTGCTCCCAGCACCCCTGGCTGCCGCAGCCGCAGAGCAGCCCGTCCGGCACCACCCGGATGTGCCCGAACTCGGCGGCCACGCCGAACCGTCCACGGCGCAGCTTGTTGCCGATGATGATGCCGCCGCCCAGGCCGGTGCCGAGCGTGATGCAGATGACGTCGTCATGGCCCTGGCCGGCGCCGAAGCGGTACTCGCCCCAGGCCGCCGCGTTGGCGTCGTTCTCCACGACGACCGGGAGCCCGATCCGCTGCTCGACCTTGTCCTTGAGCGGTTCGTGGCGCCAGTCGATGTTGGGCGCGAAGAGCACGGTGGCGCGCTTGTCGTCCACGTAACCGGCGGCACCGATCCCCACGGCCTCGATCTGCCGTCCCTCGCCGGCGCCGGAGACGGCCGTGCAGATCGCGTCCACGATCGAGTCGGGCGTCCGGGGAGTGGGCACCTTGTGCGTCTCCAGGATCGTGCCCTCTTCGTCGACCACGCCGGCCGCGATCTTCGTGCCGCCGATGTCGACGCCGATGGTGAGTCCCATGTGTCCCTCAGTTTTCGGTCGAGCCCCGCTAAGGCCAACCGTACCCGAGGGCAGGTGCCCGAACGGTCAGTCCAGATCGATACGGCCGTCGTGACCGGGCTTCTCGTCGGGCTTCTCTTCGGGCTTCCCGCCCGGCTTCTCGTCGGGCGTCCCGCCGGACTCCTCACCCAACTTCTCACCGGACTTCTCACCGGACTTCTCGTCGCGGGGGTCGGAGGGGTCGTCGGCCGAGGTGGTGTCGGGCCGTACGGCCTCCGCGCCCCGGGTCCAGCGGGCCTCCTGGCCCTCGACGGCCGAGCGGTAAGCGGCGAGGAGTTCGCCGCCCGCCGCCGCGAGGTGGTCGAAGACATCGGGGTTGCGCTCGATGACCGGCTCCACGGCCTGCCTGGCCTGCCGGACGAACTGCTGGACTGCGCCCTGCGCGGCCATGCCGAGCAGCGGGCTCTGGAGCGAGGAGACCTTGTCGGCCACAGCGTCGACGAGCTTGCGCAGCTCTTCGGCGGCGGAGCCGGGCGGCGGCCCGTAGAGGGCCCGGCGGCGTGCCTTCTCCGCCTCCAGGTCCTCCGCGCAGGCCGTGGCCCAGGCGTCCGCGTCGGGGGCGGGGCCCTGCTCGGTCGCGGGGCGCTCGGTGGCGTCGCTCATGGCGTACTCCTGCGTCGGGGACGGGGCCCTCCGCCCTGGCGGCGGAAGGGTTCTCGTACCTTCGACGGTACCCGAACCGCCGTACGTTCCCCCGGGCCCGCCGCCCGTGGACAAGCCCGCGTACCGCCCCGGCGTCCGGCGCCGCTCAGTGCCCGCGCGGCCACAGAGCGGGGTCGGGGGTGAACCGTACCCGCAGCGTCCCGTCCCTGAGGGCGGCGCCGGTGACATCGCAGCGGCGGAGCACGGAGGGCAGCGGAACGATTCTCCGGAACGGGCCCACGGTGAGCAGGAGTTCGTCGCCCTTGCGGACCAGGTCCAGTTCGCTCTTGACGGCGCCGGGCAGCGGGATCGACCAGACCAGCAGATTCTCCTCGGCGATCCGGTCCTCGACCGGCCAGACCACGGGGCCGGCCCCCGGGTCGGCGGGGCGCACGGCGAGCGCGGCGGACTCGCCGGCCAGCAGCGCCAGGTCGTCGGGGCCGTGCGGGTCGCGGCCGAGGTGGCCGACCGGGAGGCACCCGGCGGGCCACTCGGCGAGGTACTTGCGCTGCTGGGCGACGAGCGTGGCGAGCCAGGGGTCCGCCGTCTCCTGCGGCAGCAGCCGGTTGGGGACCGGGGGCTCGGCGCGCAGCCCGTAGAGGGCGAGCGCGGTACGGGCGGTGGCGAGCGCCCGGGCGGCGGCGGGTCCGGGCTCAGCGACCAGCCGTACGGTCGTCGCGGGGTCCTCGATCAGCGCCTGGACGGCGGCGAGTTCGGTCTCCCAGCGGGCGGCGGTCTCGTACAGCCACTGCGCGGGCATGGGTATCCCGGCGAGCTGGGCCATCATCGGGCGGAGCGCGCGGGCGGCCTGGCGCTCCTGGGGCAGGAGGCGGCGGAGGTAGCGGCGGAGCTGCTCGGGGAGGGCGAGCAGGGCGAGGGCCTCGGTGAGCGGCGGCAGGTCCACGACGAGGGTGTCCCAGCCGCCGGCGGCGGCCCGGCGCACGGCGTGCAGCAGGGCGGAGTGTCCGCTGCCGGGGAGCGGGGTGAGCTCCTCGCCGTCGAGCCTGCGGGCGCCGAGGAGTTCGAGTCCGGCGGCGATGCGCTCCTGGAAGCCGGTCATCTCCGTACGGAAGTGCTCGGCGGGGTCGATCCGGGCGGCCCAGAGTCCGGCGGGCCCCACCGGGGCGGGGTCCGTGGAGAGGGCGCCGGGGGCGGTGCCGAGCAGGTCGTCGAGGGGGTCGGCGGAGAGCAGCAGCACCCGTCCGCCCGTACGGGAGGCATCGGCGGCGATGGCTTCCGCCGTCGCGAGGGCGGTGGCGGCGGCGATGGTGGTGCGGCCCGCGCCGCCGGGACCGGTGACGAGGACCGTACGCATCCGGGGTCAGCCCGCCGTGCCGGCTTCGACGCGCTTCTTCAGGCCGTCGAGGGCGCGGTCGATGATGACCTTCTCGGCCTTGCGCTTGATCATCCCGAGCATGGGGATCTTGACGTCGACGGTCAGCCGGTAGGTGACCTGGGTGCCGCCGGTGACCGGGGTGAGCAGGTACGAGCCGTCGAGGGCGCGCAGCATCTGGGACTTCACGAGGGTCCAGCTCACCTCGTTGTCGCCGGTCCAGGTGTAGGCGAGGGTGTGGTCGTCCTTGATGGCGCCGGCGTCGAGCACCAGCCGGACCTGCTCGGCGCGGCCCCGGTCGTCGGTGGCGAGGACGTCCGCCTCCTTCACCTCGCCGGTCCACTCCGGGTAGCGGGCGAAGTCGGCGATCACGCCCATGACGTCGGCCGGTGCCGCCTCGATCGTGATGCTCGAACTGGTGTGTTCCGCCATCGCCGTGTTCCTCCGCTACCGGTGCCGTTCCGGCTTCTGGGTCTGTGGTGTGCAGGCTATCGCGAGTGCGCGGCTCACCATTCCAGGGTCCACGGCCGCCCGGCCGAGGCGAAGTGCCCCACGTTCACGCACTCCGTGGCCCCCACCCGCATCCGGCGGGCGAGCGGCTGGTGGACATGGCCGAAGAGCGCGTAGCGGGGCCTGGTGCGGCGGATGGCGTCGAGGAGGGCGCGGCTGCCCCGTTCGAAGCGGCGGGCGACGGTGTCGTACGTCAGCTCGGGCAGCTCCGGCGGGATGTGCGAGCAGAGGACGTCGACCTCGCCGAGCGCCTCGACCTTGGCGGCGTACTCCTCGTCGGAGATCTCGTACGGGGTGCGCATGGGGGTGCGCAGCCCGCCGCCGACGAAGCCGAAGACCCGGCCGCCGAGTTCGACCCGGTCGCCGTCGAGCACGGTGGTGCCGGGCCGTACGTACTCGGGCCAGAGGGACGGGATGTCGACATTCCCGTACGTGGCGTAGGTCGGGGTGGGCAGGGCGGCGAAGAGCTCGGCGTACTGGCGGCGTACGGCCCGCTCGATCGCGGTCGCCTGGTCGATGTCGAGAGTGGCCCACAGGGAGCGGCCGAACTCCCGCGCCTCGTCGAAGCGGCGGGCGGTGCGCAGGGCGACGATGCGGTCGGCGTTCTCGGTGCCGAAGAGGTCGGGGAAGATACCGCGCGAGTGGTCGGCGTAGTCGAGGAAGAGGACGAGGTCGCCGAGGACGACGAGGGCGTCGGCCCCGTCCCCGGCCCGGGCGAGGTCCCGCGCGTTGCCGTGTACGTCGCTCACCACATTGACCCGCATACCCGTCACCCGTCCCCGCCCCGTAGTCGGCCGGGGCCGCCCCGGCCTGATCACCATAGAGGAGCGCGGGAAAGGCCCGTCGCCCGTCCCGGACCTGCGGTTACTTTCGCGGTGCGCGAGGGGTGGACTACTGTGCGCCAGTACCGTCAACGACGGTGTGACGCAGGGAACATCTGGCCGGGACCCTCTATCGGTGCGAAGTACCGATGGGTAACGTCCGGGCGGTCCGGTCGCGCCCGTTCCGTCGAGCACCTGCCCGTACCGTCGGGCACCCGCCCGATCCTGGACCGCGCCGGACCCGCACCATACATGGACCACTCATGGGTCAGTCATGGACCATATGAGAACCATATATCTGGACCACACCTGGCACCGGCGCCCGATGAGGAGCAGCAGTCTTGCGCGAGTTCGGCCTTCCGGCCCTGTACGAGGTCCCCTCGGACGGCAATCTGACGGATCTCATCCGCCGCAATGCCGCTCAGTATCCCGATGTCGCGGTGATGGCCCGCAAGTCCGGCGCCGGCTGGACCGATGTGACCGCCACGGAGTTCCTCGCGGAGGTCAGAACGGTCGCCAAGGGACTGATCGCGGCCGGGATCGAGCCGGGTGACCGGGTCGCGCTGATGTCGCGCACCCGCTACGAGTGGGTCCTCCTCGACTTCGCGATCTGGAGCGCCGGCGCGGTCACCGTCCCGGTGTACGAGACCAGTTCGGCCGAGCAGGTGCAGTGGATCCTCAGTGACTCCGGGGCGGTCGCCGCGATCGTGGAGACCGAGGAGCACGGCGCGACGGTCGAGTCCGTACGGGGCGGTCTGCCCGCGCTGCGCGAGATCTGGGAGCTGGACCGGGGCGCGGTGAAGCGGCTGACGGCGGCGGGTTCGGGGGTGCCGGACGCGACGGTCGACGAGCGTGCGGCGACGGCGAAGGCCGACGACCCGGCGACGATCGTGTACACGTCGGGCACCACGGGGCGGCCCAAGGGGTGTGTGCTGACGCACCGCGCCTTCTTCGCGGAGTGCGGGAACGCGGTGGAACGGCTCAAACCCCTCTTCCGCACCGGCGAGTGCTCCATCCTCCTCTTCCTCCCGGCCGCCCATGTCTTCGGCAGACTGGTGGAGCTGGCGGCGGTGATGGCCCCCATCAAACTCGGCTGCGTCCCGGACGTGAAGAACCTCACCGAGGAGCTGGCGTCCTTCCGCCCGACCCTGATCCTGGGGGTGCCGCGGGTCTTCGAGAAGGTCTACAACGGGGCCCGCGCGAAGGCGGTGGCGGACGGCAAGGGCCGGATCTTCGACCGGGCGGCGCACACGGCGATCGCGTACAGCCGCGCCCTCTCCACCCCCCAGGGCCCCTCTCTGGCGCTCAGACTGCGCCACGCGCTCTTCGACCGCCTCGTCTACGGCAAGCTGCGCGCGGTGCTCGGCGGACGCGGCGAGTACGCGATCTCCGGCGGCGCCCCGCTGGGCGAGCGGCTGGGCCACTTCTACCGGGGCATCGGCTTCACGGTGCTGGAGGGGTACGGCCTGACGGAGTCCTGCGCGGCGACCGCGTTCAACCCGTGGGACCGGCAGAAGATCGGCACGGTGGGCCAGCCGCTGCCCGGCTCGGTCATCCGGATCGCCGACGACGGCGAGGTGCTGCTCCACGGCGAGCACCTCTTCTCGGGGTACTGGAACAACGAGTCCGCGACGGCGGAGGCGCTGGCCGACGGCTGGTTCCACACCGGCGACATCGGCACCCTGGACGAGGACGGATATCTCTCGATCACCGGCCGCAAGAAGGAGATCCTGGTCACGGCGGGCGGCAAGAACGTCGCCCCGGCGGTCATCGAGGACCGCATCAGGGCCCACGCCCTGGTGGCCGAATGCATGGTGGTGGGCGACGGCCGCCCCTTCGTCGGCGCCCTGATCACCCTCGACGAGGAATTCCTCGCCCGCTGGGCCACGGACCACGGCAAACCCCCCGCCTCCACCGCGGCGGCCCTCCGCCTCGACCCCGAACTGCTGGCCGAGATCCAGCGCGCGGTGGACGAGGGCAACGCGGCGGTCTCGAAGGCGGAATCGGTCCGCAGATTCCGCATCCTGACCACCCAGTTCACCGAGGCCGCGGGCCACCTCACCCCCTCGATGAAGCTGAAGCGCAACGTCGTGGCGAAGGACTTCGCCGAGGAGATCGAGGCGATCTACCAGACCTGAGCCGAGGCCGGCCGGGCGGCTCCCGCTCCCCGGGGCGGGGGCCGCCCGGCGTCAGAGCAGCAGCCGGAGCCGTTCCGCCAGAAGGTCCCAGCGCCAGCGCTCCTCGACCCAGGCCCGGCCCCGGGCGCCCATGCGATGGCGTAGTTCGGGGTCCTGGAGGAGGGTGATGATGCGGTCGGCGGAGTGCTGGGCGGCGAGGGCCGGGGGGCCGCCGGGGACCACCCAGCCGGTTTCGCCGTCCAGGACGGCGTCGGGGGCGCCCCCCGAGTCGCCCGCCACCACGGGGAGGCCGGTCGCGGAGGCTTCCAGGTAGACGATGCCCAGGCCCTCGACGTCGAGGCCGCCCCGGCGGGTGCGGCAGGGCATGGCGAAGACGTCGCCGGCGCCGAAGTGGGCGGGGAGCGCGGACCAGGGGACGGCGCCGGTGAAGCGTACGGAGGCGGCCACTCCGGTCGTCTCGGCCAGCTTGCGCAGCTCCGGCTCGTACGGGCCGCCGCCGACGATCAGCAGCACCGCGTCCGGCACCCGGGCCAGGATCCTGGGCATCGCCAGGATCAGGGTGTCCTGGCCCTTGCGGGGGACCAGGCGGGAGACGCAGACGACGACCGGGCGGTCGGTGAGGCCCAGCGCGGCCCGGACCGCCGCGCCGCCGGAGTCCGGGTGGAAGGTCTTCTCGTCGACGCCCGGCGGCAGTTGGCGCATCCGTGCCACGGCCTCCGGGGTGAGCGCGGGCGCGATCTTCGACCGGGTGTAGTCGCCCAGATAGGTGATCGTGTCCGTGGACTCGCCGATACGGCGGAGGAGTTGACGCGAGGCGGGCAGTTGGGCCCACCCCGCCTCGTGGCCGTGTGTGGTGGCCACCAGGCGCCGCGCGCCCGCCCTGCGGAGCGCGGGGGCCATCAGTCCGAGCGGGGCCGCGGCGCCGAACCACACGGCCGTACAGCCGTGCTCGCGGAGCAGCCCGACGGCCCTGCGGGTGACGCGGGGCGTCGGCAGGAGCATGGTCGTCCGGTCGCGTACGACGGTGAACGGCTGCTCCGCGTCGAACGCTTCCGTCGCCTCGGCACCCTCCCGCCCCCGCTTCCAGGTGGACGCGTACACGACCATCCGTTCGGGGTCCAGGCGCAGCGCCATGTTGTGCAGGAACGCCTGGATGCCGCCCGGCCTGGGCGGAAAGTCATTGGTCACGATCAATGTCTTGTGCATCGCGGCAGACAGTACCGGGCCCCGCCCCGGCCCCGCCTCACGGGCTCGGCCGGCTCCCCCTATCAGGATGAGTCACGATGACCGGGGCAAGTGGGGCGAACGGGGTCGGTGGGATGAGTGGGACGAGTCGGGTGAACGGCACGGGGGGAGAGCGCGGGCGCGGCGCGGCAGCCGCCGTGCTCGCCGTGTGGGCGGTGACCAGAGGCGCACTGCTGCTCTGCGTCTTCAAGGTCCTCACCGTGCCGGGGCCCGATGTCACCAGCGATGTGTCGGTGATCTACCGGGGCTGGTACGAGGTGCTGCGCACCGGCACGTATCCGCTCTCCGATGTCACCTGGCAGTACCCGCCCGCCGCCGCCCTCGCGATCGTCTCCCCCGCGCTGCTGCCCTTCCTCGGGTACGCGACCGCCTTCTTCGTCCTGGCGCTGCTCTCCGACGCGGTCGTCCTCGGGCTGCTGCTGTACGCGGCCGGGTGGCCCCGGAGCGCGAGAGCCCGGCGGCCCCGGCGGTCGGCGCGGGGGGCGTGGGTGTGGGTGGTGGGGGTGCCGCTGCTGGGGCCCACGGCGTACGCCCGGTACGACGTGATGGTGACGGCGGTGGCGGTGGCCGCGCTGCTCGCCGGGGTGGGCCGGCCCCGGCTGATGGGCGCGCTGGCCGCGTTCGGGGCGCTGCTGAAGGTGTGGCCCGCGCTGCTGCTGGTGGGGACGGCGCCGGGGCGGGCGACCCGGCGGGCCTGGGCGAGCGCGGTGGTGACGGCGCTCGCCCTGGTGGTGTGCGCGAGCGCCGCGCTCCCCGGCGCGCTCGCCTTCCTCACCTTCCAGCGCGACCGGGGCACGGAGGTCGAGTCGCTGGGCGCGCTGGTCTTCCAGGTGTGGCGGCACTTCGGCTGGACGGGCGGGGTGCAGCTCCACTACGGCTCCGTGGAGTTCGTCGGTCCGTACGTTCCCGTGGTCAGCGCGGCGGCCCTGGCGCTCTCGGCGCTGGCGCTCGGCTGGCTGGTGGTGTGGCGGCTGCGGGCCCGTACGTACGGTGCCGCGACGGCGCCGGACGCGGCGTTCGCGGCGGTGCTGCTCTTCACCACGACGAGCCGGGTGCTCAGTCCGCAGTATCTGCTCTGGCTGGTCGGTCTCGCGGCGGTCGCGCTGACGGCACGGGCGAGCCGGATGGCGGTGCCCGCGCTGCTGGTGCTGGTGGCGACGGGGGTGACGGCGCTCGAATTCCCGCTGGGGTTCGACCATGTGGTGGCCGGGGATCCGCTCGGCCTGACGCTGCTCTTCGTCCGTAACGGCCTGCTCGTCGCCGCGACCGTCATCGCCTGCCGCCGGCTGTGGCGCGCGACGGTCCCCGGCGGCGGCCGGGCGGGCACGGGACGCGGGAAAGGACAGGGGAAGGGGCGCGGGAGGGGGCGCGCGGCCGGGCCCTGCGCGGGGCGCGGGGCGGAGGTCAGCCCAGGCGCCGCAGGACCAGATCGCGCCACAGCTCCGTGAGCCGCACCGGCGTGGTGGCCAGGGTGTCGCGGGCGGCCCGCTCGACGGCGCCGGCACGGTCGCGGTGGGCGCCCACCGCGCGGTAGAAGGCGGTCAGTTCCGGCTCGCCCCAGTGCTCCGCGATCGTCTCGCAGGCGAGCCAGCCGCCCTCGTACGCGCGGGCGAGACGCTCCGGTTCCGCGCCGAAAGCGAAGTCCGCGTCGGCCGGGAGCGCGCGGGGCGCCTCCCCGCGCCGTACGGCCCGCTGGAGCTCGGGGGCGATCTGCCCGGCGGTACGGTCCGAGCCCCGGTAGGCGACCCAGTCGGCGAAGCCCTCGGAGAGCCAGGCCGGGGTGGCGGCGGAGGTGGCCTTCCGGGTCGCCACATGGGTGGTCTCATGGGTCAGGACGACCTGCCGGCCGAAGTCGCCGAGTTCGCCGTACGCCTCCGGGTTGACGACGATCCGGTCGGCGGGCGCGGCGCCCGCGCCGCCGGTCTCGCCGGTGGTGACGGCGGCGATGGAGCGGTAAGCGCCGGGAGGCGCCCCCAGGAGCCCGCCCATGGCCGTGAGGTCCGCGGGGACCAGGATCACCACCCGGCGCGCCCACGCGCCCGGCCAGCGGGCTGCCACGGCCGGCACGGCGCGCTCGGCGACGGCGGCGAGGGCGCGCAGCTCCGCGGGATCCCGGCCCGTGCCGTCCGGGTCCACCCCCAGCACCAGGGCGCGCTCCCCGCGTACGGCCCGGACCGCGCCCTGCTCCCAGAGCTGCGGGGCGCCGTCCGCACCGGGCCGGTCGGTCCGTACGTACCACTGCCCCGCGCGCTCGGTCAGCTCCAGTACGCGGGGCGTGCGCACCGGCGCGGTGTCGTGGCCGGTGAGCCGGTAGCGCAACTCGGCGCGTACGGTCGCTCGGGCGCCGGAGCGCCGTATGCCGGTGAGGTGGTACTCCCAGGTGGCCAGCGGCACTTCGGCGAGGTTCCCGAACAGGTCGGGGCCCTCCGCACCGTCCGGGGCCGAGGTGGCTCGGTAGGCGCCCGCGTCCCGGGCCAGCACGGCGGCGGCCCGGCGCGCCAGGGTCCGGCGGATCGCCGCATCGCCCGGGGCGGCGCCGCCGTCGGCGGGGGCGCGCGCCGGAGCGGAACACCCGGGCGCGAGCAGCGCCCCGCCGAGCAGCGTCAGCGCGCCCCGCCGCCCGATCCCCCGGCCGAGGGGCGCGCCGTCCGGACGCCGTTGACCTGCCATCCCGCGATCGTACGGTCCGGAGGTCCCGCCCCCGGACCCGCGCACCGCCCGGAACCGCCCCCGGGGGCCGGGCCCCGGCTCAGATCCGGGTCACCGACGAGACCGGGAGCATGCCGACCGGGTCGTAGCGGACCGAGGCGCCGGGGTACGGGGCGTGGATGACCTGGCCGTTGCCCACGTACATGCCGATGTGGCTGGCGTCGTCGCGGTAGGCGACCAGATCGCCGGGGCGGGCCTGCGAGAGCGGGACACGCGTGCCCGCCTGGCGCTGGGCCTGGGAGGTGCGCGGGAGGCCGACGCCGGCCTGGGCGTAGGCCCACTGGGTGAGGCCGGAGCAGTCGAAGCCGGAGGGGCCGTTGGCGCCCCAGATGTACGGGCGGCCCACGGCGCCCTGCGCGGCCCGTACGGCGGCTCCGGCGCGCGTGGTGGCGGGCGTGCCGGGGTCGGAGAGCGCCCCCGGCAGCTCCGAGCGGTCCGATCGGGAGGCGCGGTCGTACGTGGCCCGGTCGGCCCGGGTGAGCGCGGTGAGCAGTCTGCGCGCCTCGGCGAGGCGGCCCTCGACGGTGCGCTTGTGGCGGGCCACCGCGGCCCGGCTGCGCTCCAGTTCGGCGAGGTCGCGGGTGGCCTCCTGGCGCACCTGGCCGAGACTCCGCTGGGCCAGGGCGAGTTCGCGCAGGGTGCCGGACTGGCGGGCGCCGACCCGGTCGAGGACCGCGGCCTTCTCCAGATAGCCGTCCGGGTCGGAGGAGAGCAGCAGCGCCAGCGTGGGGTCGACACCGCCGGTGCGGTACTGCGCGCCCGCGAGCGAACCGAGCGCGCCCCGCATCGCGTTGACGCGCTGCTGGCCGCGTGCGGCGGTGTCCTGGGCCGCGTCGAGCCGGGCCCGCAGCTCGGTGACGCGCTCGCCCGCCTCGTTGTACCGCTCGGTGGCCCGTTCCGCCTGCTCGAAGAGGCGGTCGACCTTGGCCCTGGTCGCCTCGGGGGTCGCCTGTGGGTCGGCGCCCGCCGGGGCGGCGCCGAGCGCGACCGCCGTGGTGGCCGCCGCGAGGGACACGGCGGCGACGGCGCTGCCGCGGGTGCCGGAACGGGGCGCGTGCCGGCCGGAACCGGAACGTGACTGTGAGGGACGGCGATGGGACACCACGGGAAGCCGAACTCCCTTCCGCTGTACGCGCTGTACGCCTGTACGCGCGGCCGCAGCCCTGCCGCCCGGTGGGCGGACCGCTGGCCGGTGCTGCGTGCGGCAGACAGTAGCCGGACGATCACGGAGCGGCCAACGACCGCCCCGCGCGCACAGAGTGACGCCCCGCCGTAGACCTCAAGGTCATCGGCGGGGCGCGGGTGTCACCGTATGGGGCGGGAATTCGCCCGAATGGGCGGGTGTCGGACCGGAGCTGACGGCCCGACAGAGCATCGGGGGGCGGCCGTCAGCCTATGCGGACGCCGAACTGGAACGGCATGTTCCCGATCGACTCGTAGCGGACGCTCGCACCGGGCTTCGGCGCGTGCAGCACCTGCCCGTTGCCGGCGTAGAAGCCGACGTGGTGCAGGTCGCCGTAGAAGATGACCAGGTCGCCCTTTTGGAGCTGGCTCTGCGAGAGCCGCGTACCGGCGTTGGCCTGGGACTCCGAGGTGCGCGGGATGGAGACACCGGCCTGCGCGTACGCCCAGGAGGTGAGCCCGGAGCAGTCGAAGGAGCTGGGGCCGGAGGCGCCGTAGACGTACGGGGTGCCGATCTTGCCCTGCGCGGCGGCGAAGGCGGCGGCGGCCCGCGAGGAGGAGGCCGGGGTGTTGCCGAGGTCGGTGCGGGTGGTGGAGCCGCTGCCGCCGCTGCCGCGGCTGGCGCGCTCCTCCTCCGCCTTGGCGAGGTCGGCACGCTCCTTCTCGGTGAGCGTGTTGAGCAGCTTCTGCGCGGCGGCCAGCTTGGACTGGGCCTCCTGCTTCTTCTTCGTGAGCTGCTTGCGGGTGTCCGCGAGGTCCTTGACCTTGCCCTGGGCCTCCTTGCGCTGCTGCGCGAGGGTCCGCTGCTTGTCCTGGATCTTCTGGAGCGACGCCGCCTGCTTGGCGCTGACCTGGTCGAGCGTGGACGCCTTCTCCAGGTAGCTGTCCGGGTCGGAGGAGAGGAAGAGCTGGAGCGCGGGGTCGATGCCGCCGGTGCGGTACTGGTTGCTCGCCATCAGGCCGAGCCCGTCCCGCATCTCGTTCAGTTCGTCCTGGCCCCGGGCGACCTTGTCCTGGAGCGCGGTGACCTGCTTCTCCAGCTTCTCCTGCGCCTCCTTGGCGCCGTTGGCCTTCTCGGTGGCCTTCTCCGCGTCCTCGTAGAGCTTGTCGACCTTCTCCTTGACGTCGGCCTTGCTCGGCGTCGGGGCGGCGTTGGCCGCCTGGGACGTCAGCGCGACGGCGGCGGCAGCGGTCGCGGTGAGGACGGTCACCCGGGTACGGCTCGGGGGCTTGGGACGACGGTGGGACGCCACGGAGGCGAGCTCCTTCTTCCTCAGCCGCCTGCCGGTCCTCAGGGACGCGTCAGTCCCGGCTCCGCGCCGACGGCTCCCCCGCGAAACTGGGCCGAACTGCGCGAAAACGGCGGTTCCTTCGCTGCCACCCCGGATGGGTGATCAACCGCGCGAAGGTTCGAGGCCTGACCCTAGTGACCTTCCCGTGATCAGTTCAAATCCTTGCAAGGAAAATCTCTGTCACGAAGCGCATTATTTACAGACGCCGACAGACGCAGACTGACCGTCGACGGGCAATGCACATGCAGTAGCGGACATTTGAGGCCGCGACCGGATAACACCCCACCAACTCGGGCATCGGGTACGGCGATCTCCATACGACCGCTATACGCGCGAAAGCCGCTTCAGCAGCAGCGCGGAGGCGACCGGACGCGCCCCCGCCCGCGCCACCCCGTCCGCGACCTCCCGGTCGGTGGAGGCCACCACCACGGGCCGGCCCGGCGGCTCCGCCCGTACGAGCTGCCGGATCAGCTCGTCCGCCGTCACCCCCGGCTTCGAGAAGAGCACCCGCACCCCGCGCGGCGGCGCCAGCAGCACCGGAGCGGCCAGCTCCGCCCCGTCGAAGACACAGGTCATCTCCGCGCCCGTCTGCGCCGCGAGCATCGCGAGCCCGCCCAGCAGCCGCAGCCGCTGCTTCTCCAGCGGCATCGTGGGATACCCGGTCTTGGTCACGTTGTAGCCGTCCACGATCAGATGCGCCTGAGGCAGCGCCAGCAACTGATCGAGCAGTGCCGGATCCATTTCGGAGAGCGCACGCGCCGCCACATCCTTGGGCGACATCCGCCCCGGCCGCTCCGCGTCGACCAGATCGGCGGGCCGGCTCGCCGCGGGCGGCAGCGCCAGCTCCCGCCGGAGCCCCTGGGCCGACTCCAGCACCGTGTCGAGCAGCAGCCGCAGCCGCATGTCCTCGACCGAGCGCCCCTCCCGGGCCGCCCGGCGGCTCGCCTCCACCGCCGACTCCGCCTCCGCGAGCCGCGCCCTGATGCGCCGGGTCTCGCTCTCCGCCGCCGAGAGCTGCGCCGCGCTCTCGGCCCGGAACGCCTCGGCCTCCGCCCGCACCCGGCGCAGCGCCGCCTCGCCGCGCTTCACATCGCTCTGGGCGCTGCGCAGCTTGCGGTGGAGCGCCTCGCCCTCCTTGCGGGCGGCCTCCAGCTCGGCACGGAGCCGCTCCGTCTCGCTCTTCGTCTGGGACCTGGCGGCGGCCAGCTCGGCGCCGAGCCGCTCCAGCTCGCGCCGGGCCTCCTCGTCGGCGCGCTCGGCGTCGGCACGCTGTGCCTCCTCCCCGGCGGCGGCGACGAGCTTCACCCATCCGGCGGGCCTGAGCACATACGCGGCGGCGGCCACGTCGACCGGGTCGGCGGCGGCCGGCGGCGACCCCGACTCCAGGGCCGACGCCAGCTCCGGCTGGGAGTGGACGATCCGCTCGCCGATCCGCTGCCGGAAGAGCGGGTCGCTCTCCAGCGCGGCGGCCATGGCATTGCCCGCGAATTTCGTACGCCTGTTCGGGGTGAAGCGCGCGTACTGCCGGAGCTGGGCCGGCAGCTCGGCGACGGTCAGTCCGCCGAACGCCTCCGACACCAGCGCGACGACCCGGCGCCGTACCCCTTCGGGGAGCGGTCGGTCGAGCGTCTCCGCGGCGTCACCGCCGGCCGTACCGGCCGGCTCAGCACCGCTCGCGGCCTGCTCCACGATCCGTCACCCCATTCACCCGTCAGGGGCGGCTCCGTCAGGAGCCGGCACCCGGCCTGTCCACCAGTTCGATCTGATCCACGGCGTTGCACCAGCGGCAGCGCACCGACTCGATGGTCTCACTGACCACCTCACGCTCCTCGATCCTGGACTCCCCGGCCAGGTCGAGATGGACGTACTCGACCACCTTCGACGAGCGCGTCACGTCGAACCGCGTCAGGTTGCCGCACAAGGTGCACCGCCACCGGGTGGCGGCCGTCGGCTGCGGAACCGTGGGAAGTACTGCCATCGTGGCGCCCTCTTTTCTTCGTTCCTATGCGGTGCCCCGCGATCCGGCGTCGAATCCGGGGCCGGGTCCGGCGTCGGATCCGGGCCGGGTCCGGCGCCCGACCGCGTACGGCATCCGGCAACCCTAAGGCCTCGGGGCTCTCCCCCGGCGCGGCGAGGCGGTCCACCCGGTCCTGTTGCGGTACGTACGCCATGCTCGGACCGTGATCAAAAGGCGTACGGCGTATGGAGCGCCCCTGGTGACCTACGGGCTGATCGCCCTGTGCTGTCTGGCCTTCCTGCTGAGCCCGGTCTCCGGATTCACGCACGCGTACGGCGGCGACGACGCGCTGCGGGCCACGCAGAGCGCCTATTTCGTCCGGTGGGGCGTCATCCCGGACGAGCTGACCCGTGCCGAGCCGAGGGGCCCTGCTCACCCCGTTCACCGCGCTCTTCGTGCACGGGAGCTGGCTCCACCTGCTGGGGAACATGCTCTTCCTGCATGTCTTCGGCGCCCTGACCGAGGAGCGGATGGGCCACGCCGCCTTCCTGCTCTTCTACCTTGCCACCGGGGCCTTCGCCCTGCTCGCGTACGCGCTCGCGAACGCCGGCTCGGGCCAGACGCTGGTGGGCGCTTCGGGCGCGATCTCCGGGGTGCTCGGCGCGTTCCTGTACCTCTTCCCCCGGGCCCGGGTCACCAGCCTCTTCCCGTTCCTCTTCTTCCTGCCGCTGCGCTTCCCCGCCTGGGCCGTGCTGCTCTTCTGGTTCGCGCTCCAGGGGGTGGCGGCGCGCGGCGCCGGAGCGGGGCCCGGTGTCGCCTATCTGGCGCACCTGGCCGGCTTCGCGACCGGGTTCCTCTACGCCTGGGGGCGGTACTGGCGTACCGATAGAGTGAAGGCCCAGTCAGGGGCCACCGAGGGAGAACGCCAACCGTGATCACCGCGATCGTGCTCATCAAGACCAGCGTGGACCGGATCCCCGAGATCGCCGAGTCGATCGCGGCGCTGGACAACGTCAGCGAGGTCTTCTCGGTGACGGGCCAGTACGACCTGATCGCCATGGTCCGGGTCGCCCGCCACGACGACCTGGCCGAGGTCATCCCCGGCCGGATCAGCAAGATCCCCGGCGTCGAGGCCACGGACACGCATGTCGCGTTCCGCACCTACTCCCAGCACGACCTGGAAGCGGCCTTCTCGATCGGCCTCGACTCCTAGGGACCTAGGGCCTGTCTGACAATTCCCGCCTGCCTCGCGACGCCATGCACGCACTCTCGCCGCACCGGGCCCTGACCCAAGTACGTCCAGTACGTGGGTCAGGGCCCGGCACACCGAGAGCACGCACCTGACGCCGCGAGGCCGCCCTCCGGGCGACGACGGGAATTGTCAGACAGGCCCTAGCCTCTCCACCGCCCTTACGGGCTTTACGGCTCTACGCGGCCGCTGCGTCCCGGTCCGGGACGCAGCGGCCGTCCTCCGTACGGTAGTTCCACCGCGCGCCGTCGCTCACCAGCTCGCGCACGGCCCGTACGAACCGCTCCACATGCTCGTCCGGGGTCCCCGCGCCGAAGCTGACCCGGATCGCGTTGAGCGAGCGCTCGCCCGGCTCGGCCTCCGGGGCTCCGCACTCCCCCGGCTCCTGCGGGTCGCCGTCGAGCAACGTCCTGACCAGCGGATGGGCACAGAACAGACCGTCCCGTACGCCGATGCCGTACTCCGCGGAGAGCGCGGCGGCGAAGTGCGAGCTGTTCCACCCCTCGACCACGAACGAGAGGACGCCCACCCGGGGCGCCTCGTCGCCGAAGAGCGAGAGCACCGTGACCTCGGGGATCGCGGCGAGCCCGGTACGCACCTCCGCGACCAGCCGCCGCTCCCGCGCGGCCAGCGCGTCGAAGCCCGCCTCGGTGAGCGCCTTGCAGGCCGAGGCGATCGCGTACACGCCGATGACATTGGGCGAGCCCGCCTCGTGCCGGGCGGCCGTGGTGTGCCAGTCGACGTCCACCCCGCCGTCGGTGCGCCGCGCCACCTTCCGGCTGGCGCCGCCGCCCGCGAGATACGGCTCGGCGTCCCGGAGCCAGTCGGCGCGGCCCGCGAGCACCCCGGAGCCGAACGGCGCGTAGAGCTTGTGCCCGGAGAAGGCGATCCAGTCGACGTCGAGGTCGGTGAGGTCCACGGCGTGGTGCGGGACGAGCTGGGCGGCGTCCAGCACGATCCGGGCACCGTGCGCGTGCGCGGCGGCGGCCAGCTCCCGTACCGGCCAGAGCTCACCGGTCACATTGGACGCGCCCGTCACACAGACCAGGGCGGGGTCCCCCTGGTCGCGGGCGGCGAGCGCGCGCTCCAGGGTGGCGACGGCCGCCTCCGGGGTGCGCGGCGCGTCGAGGTACGTCACCCGGGCGTCCCGCCAGGGCAGCAGGGAGGCGTGGTGCTCGGTCTCGAAGACGAAGACCTGGCAGCCGGCGGGGAGCGCGGAGGCGAGCAGGTTGAGCGAGTCGGTGGTCGACCGGGTGAAGACGACCTGGTCGTCGGCGCGGCAGCCGAGGAAGTCGGCGACGGTGCGGCGGCTGTTCTCGAAGAGGTCGGTGGAGAGCTGCGAGAGATAGCCGGCCCCGCGGTGCACGCTGCCGTAGTACGGGGCGTACGTGGCGACGTCGTCCCAGACCCGCTGGAGGGCGGGGGCGCTGGCGGCGTAGTCGAGGGCGGCGTAGGTGACCTCGCCGCCGGTGACGAGCGGGACGGTCACATCGCGCCCGAGCACCGGGAGCGGCGCTCCACAGGCGGGGTCGTCGGTGGCGGAGGAGGCAGCGGAGAAGGAAGCGGCGGAGGAGGCGGAGGCAGGAGCGGAGGCGGCGTTCGGGCGTACGGACATGGGGTGTCTCCCGGCGTGAATGTCGTAACGGCTTCAAGGACCCGCACGGCTCCGTAGCAGCATGACGGCATGGCCGCGTGACGGAAAGGGCGCGTGGTGCGGGGGTGGCCCCGGCACACGGAAGAGGCCCGTGCGGGGGCGTGTTGAAGGAGGGGCGTGAAGACGCCCTAGCGCATTCGCTTGCTCACGAGAGGCTCCCTTGAGGACCAGGACCCCAAAGGTGGAAGGGGTCCGCGCTTGCCGCGGACCTCGCTGCCCACGGCCTGGTCTTCACCCGGGGCACCCCGCCACGGACGGAGGGTTGCCGGACAGCGGGCCGGGGCCTTTGTCGCTGTCACTCATGACCTTGGCCGAGAGTATGGCACAGGGGCCCTGACCTCCCAAGCCGCTGTCCGCGATACGGGACGCGCCCGCTCCGGGACACCCGCGGTACGGCCCGGACCCGCGCCCCGTGCCCCACGGCAGAAGGGGCCGGGCGGGGGGGGGCCGCTCCCGGCCCCCGCCCGGCCCCTCCCGCACCCGGTCAGGCGTTGCTCGCCGCCACCCAGCGGGCCAGCGCCTCGCGCGCCGCGCCCGAGTCGATGGACTCCGCCGCCCGCGCGATCCCCGCCGTGAGCTGGGTCTCCAGCGGGTCGTCCGTCGGGTCGAGCGCCACCAGCGCCGCCGCCGAGTTGAGCAGCACCGCCTCCCGTACGGGCCCGGTCTCGCCCGCGAGGAGGCGGCGCGCGACATCCGCGTTGTACGAGGCGTCCGCGCCCCGCAGCGCCTCGACCGGCACCAGCGGCAGCCCGACGTCGCGCGGGTCGAAGGGCCGCTCGGTGACCTGCCCGTCCCGTACCGTCCACACCCGCGAGGTGGCCGTGGTGGTCAGCTCGTCGAGCCCGTCGTCGCCCCGGAAGACCAGCGCGGAGCTGCCCCGCTCGGCGAGCACCCCCGCCACGATCGGCGCCATCCGGGCGTCCGCCACCCCCACCGCCTGGGAGGCGACCCGGGCCGGGTTGGTGAGCGGGCCGAGGATGTTGAAGGTGGTCTGCGCGCCCAGTTCCTTGCGGGCCTTGGCCGCGTACCGCAGCGAGGGGTGGAACTTGACCGCGAAGCAGAAGGTGATGCCCGCCTCCTCGGCGACCTCGGCGACCCGCTCCGGCGTCAGCTCCAGATTGACGCCGAGCTTCTCCAGCACGTCGGAGGCGCCGCTCGCCGAGGACGAGGCCCGGTTGCCGTGCTTGACGACCTTGGCGCCCGTCCCCGCCACGACGATCGCGGACATCGTGGAGATGTTGACGGTCTTGGCGAGGTCGCCGCCGGTGCCGACGATGTCGACGGTGCGTCCGGGTACCTCGATGGTGCGGGCGTGCCCGTACATCGCGCGGACCAGCCCCGAGACCTCCTCGACGGTCTCGCCCTTCGCCCGCAGCGCCACCGCGAACCCGGCGATCTGCGCGTCGGTGGCCTCGCCGGTCATGATGCGGTCCATGGCCCAGGCGGTGTCGTCCGGGCCCAGGTCCTCGCCGCGCAGCAGGGAGTTGAGTACGCCCGGCCAGGTGCGGGCCGCCACGGTGTCGTCTCCGACGGGGGGAACAGCGTTCATGCTGGCTCCTGGGTGGTGTCTGGGACGGCTACGGGGTACGGGGGCCTCGTACGGCCGTGGTGATGGCGTACGGCCCGGCGGCAAGCCTATCGGCGGAGACGGCGCCCGTCGGCAGGGTGCCCGCACTGCGGACGCCGGTGCGCCCGGGGAGAGAGACACGGGTGTGACGGGGGTACGGAGCGGGAACAGGACCGGGTTCGGCCCCCGGCACGGGGACCCCGGGGAACGCCGAGGGCCCCGGCCGGCCTCCTCGCGGAGACCGGGCCGGGGCCCTCGGTGGTGGCGACCTGGTGAGGCCGGGGATCAGTGGTGGCCGTGGCCGCTGGTGATCTCCTTGTACTCCTCCGCGGTGGGCTTGGGCAGTTGGTTGTTCTCGCCGTAGTAGCCCTGGCTGAGCTTGACCCGCAGCCGCTCGACCGGCGACACCTTGCGGCGTACCCCGTTCTCGTCGGTCTCGGGGCCCAGCTCGGCGGGCCGGTACTGCTCGTGGGCGGTGAGCTTGTGCAGGTCGCCCTGGTCGAGCGGGGTGTGGACCTCGACGAACTCGCCGTGCGGCAGCCGCTTGATGACGCCGGACTCGCGTCCGTGCAGCACCTTCTCGGCGTCGCGCCGCTGGAGGCCGATGCAGATCCGCTTGGTGGCGATGAAGGTGAGCACCGGCACCGCGAAGAAGGCGATCCGGACGAACCAGGTGATCGCGTTGATCGACAGGTGGAAGTGGGTCGCCCACAGGTCGTTGCCGCCGCCGACGAGCAGGACGAAGTACCAGCTCAGCCAGGCCACACCGAAGGCCGTACGGGTCGGGGCGTTGCGCGGGCGGTCCAGCAGGTGGTGCTCGCGCTTGTCACCGGTGACCCAGGACTCGATGAACGGGTAGACCGCGATCGCGACCAGCACCAGCGGGAAGATGATCAGCGGGATGAAGACGCCCAGGACGAGGGTGTGTCCCCATACGTTGATCTCCCAGCCGGGCATCACCCGGATGAGGCCTTCGGAGAAGCCCATGTACCAGTCGGGCTGGGCGCCGGTGGAGACCTGGTCGGGCCGGTACGGTCCGAGCGCCCAGATCGGGTTGATCGTGGCGATCGCGGAGACGATCGCGATGACCCCGAAGACCAGGAAGAAGAAGCCCCCGGCCTTCGCCATGTAGACCGGCAGCAGCGGCATGCCGACGACATTGGTGTTGGTCTTGCCGGGACCCGCGAACTGGGTGTGCTTGTGGTAGAAGACCAGGATCAGGTGGGCCACCACCAGGCCCAGCATGATGCCGGGCAGCAGCAGGATGTGGACCGAGTAGAACCGGGCCACGAAGTCGCCGCCGGGGAACTCTCCGCCGAAGAGGAACATCGACAGGTACGTGCCCACGATCGGCACCGACAGGACCGCGCCCTGCATGAACCGCACCCCGGTGCCGGAGAGCAGGTCGTCCGGGAGCGAGTAGCCGGTGAACCCGGTGAACATGCCCAGGACGAAGAGGAGGAAGCCGAAGAGCCAGTTGACCTCGCGCGGCTTGCGGAAGGCGCCCGTGAAGAAGACGCGCATCATGTGGACCAGCATGGCCGCGAGGAAGATCAGCGCCGCCCAGTGGTGGATCTGCCGGATAAGCAGACCGCCGCGGATGTCGAAGCTGATGTTCAGGGTGGAGGCGAACGCCTCCGACATCATGACGCCCTGGAGCGGGACGTAACTGCCGTGGTACTCCACCTCGTTCATCGACGGGTGGAAGAACAGCGTCAGATACACACCCGTGAGGATGATGATGATGAAGCTGTAGAGGCAGATCTCCCCGAGCATGAAGGACCAGTGGTCCGGGAAGATCTTCCGCATGTTGGCCTTGGCGAGGCTGTAGATCCCCAGCCGGCCGTCGGCCCAGTCGGCCACGCGCTCGCCCGCGGGGGCCTTGCGCGCCGTCGTGTCCGTCGTGGCAGTGGTCGTCGTGGTACTCATCCGCGCTCCCAGAAGGCAGGGCCGACGGGCTCGGCGAAGTCGCCGAGTGCCTCAAGGTTGCCCTCCGCGTTCACGCCGATCCGCAACTGCGGCAGGGCGTGACCGGCCGGGCCGAAGATGACGCGCGCGCCGTCGGAGAGGTCGAAGGTGGACTGGTGGCACGGGCAGAGCACGTGGTGCGTCTGCTGCTCGTACAGGCTGATCGGGCACCCGACGTGGGTGCAGATCTTCGAGAACGCCACGATCCCCTGGTGGGACCAGTCCAGCTCGCGCTTGTCCTTGATCTCGTCCGGCTGGATCCGGACGATCATCAGGGCCGCCTTGGCGATCTCCTTCTGGAAGTCCTCGCTGTGCTCGTCGAGCCCCTCAGGCATCGCGAACGTCAGCGAGCCGGTGACGACGTCCTCGGGGCGGAGCGGCTCCATCGTGTTCATGTTGATGAGCTGCTTGCCCTTGGCCCACAGGGTGGAGCGGAGCTTGTTCTCGGGCAGCGGGCCCAGGTCGCGCAGGAGCACCACACCGGAGAGGGGTACGAGCGCCAGGGCGCCGAACATCGTGTTCCGGATCAGCTTCCGCCGGCCGATGCCGGACTCGGCGGCGCCCTGCGCGAAGTCCGCGAGGACCTTCGCCTTGACCTCGGGCGGCGCCTCGATCGGGTGCCGGTCGTCGGCGGTCTCGACGTCCGACATCAGCGTGCGGGCCCAGTGGACCGCGCCGGCGCCGATGCAGAACAGGGCGACACCGAGCGTCAGACCCAGCGCGAAGTGCAGGATGCTGACATGCCCGAACGGGAAGATGTAGACGATCTTGTCGACCGGGAAGGCGACGAAGGAGGCGATGAACGCCACCGTCGCCAGCATCGAGATCACGAACAGGAGGGCGACGTTGCGCTCGGAGCGCCGGGCGGCCCGCTCGTCGATGTCCTGGATCCGCGGTTTGTGGGCCGGCAGCCCCGGGTCCGCGAACGGATCGTCGGCGCGCTCCACCTCGCCGTGCGCGGTGTCGTGTCCGCCCGGCAGGTTCTCTTCGTGTGAATTCAGTTGGCTACTCATGACTTCTTGGCCTTAGCGGTGTGGGCAGCGACCCAGACGGCGACGGCGATCAGGGCGCCCAGTCCGAAGATCCAGGCGAACAGGCCCTCGCTGACGGGACCGAGGCCGCCGAGGGAGAGGCCGCCGGGGCTCGCGCTCTCGTCCCCGTTGACCGCCTTGACGTACGCGATGATGTCCCTCTTCTGCTGCTCCGGCATGGTGGAGTCGGGGAAGGACGGCATGTTCTGCGGGCCGGTCTGCATGGCCTCGTAGAGGTGCTTCGGGTCCACGCCCTCCAGGCTGGGGGCGGACTTGCCGTGCGTCAGCGCGCCGCCCTCACCGGTGAAGTTGTGGCACTGGGTGCAGTTGGTACGGAACAGTTCGCCGCCCTTGGCGATATCGGCGCCCGAGGGGTCGTACTGCTCCTTGGTCGGCTTGATCGGCCCGGCGCCGAGCGACGCGACGTACGCGGCGAGCTGGTCGATCTCCTTCTGGGAGTAGATGACCTTCTTCTTCGGTACCTGGGCGCCGGGCTGCTGGGCCGGCATCCGGCCGGTGCCGACCTGGAAGTCCACGGCGGCGGAGCCGACGCCGACCAGGCTCGGGCCGTCGGAGGATCCCTGACCGCCGACGCCGTGGCAGCTTGCGCAGCCCACGGTGTAGAGCTTCTTGCCCTCCTCGATGGCGAGGGACTGGGAGGTCTCGTCGGCCTGCGCCGTGCTCGCGGGCGCGAACGCGGCGTACAGCCCCCCGGTGGCCGCCAGCGCGAGGAGTAGGACGACGACCGCCGCCAGCGGATGGCGTCGTCGTGCGGAGAGCTTTTTCACGGATTACCCCGGTGTCAGGATCTTCTGCGTCGGTGCTTCTGGACTGTGTGCGGCGGGCGGCGCGCCTCAGGCGCGGCGTCCCCCTACTTGATCAGGTAGATCGTGGCGAAGAGGCCGATCCAGACGACATCGACGAAGTGCCAGTAGTAGGACACGACGATGGCGGCGGTGGCCTGTTCGTGGGTGAACCTCTTGGCCGCGTAGGTCCTGCCGAGGACGAACAGGAACGCGATCAGCCCCCCCGTCACATGCAGCCCGTGGAAGCCGGTGGTCAGGTAGAACACCGAGCCGTACGGGTCGGAGGAGAGCGAGATGCCGTCCACCTTGACCAGCTCGGTGTACTCCAGGACCTGGCCGCCGATGAAGATCGCGCCCATCACGAAGGTGACCACGAACCAGGCCCGCAGCTTCTTCACGTCACCGCGCTCGGCGGCGAAGACGCCGAGCTGGCAGGTGAGGGAGGAGAGCACGAGGATGGTCGTGTTCGCCGTCGAGAACGGGACGTTCAGGGCATGAGCCATTTCCTTCCAGTACTCGGCCCCCATCACCGATCGCAGGGTGAAGTACATCGCGAAGAGGGCCGCGAAGAACATCAGCTCGGAACTCAGCCAAATGATGGTTCCGACACTGGTGAGGTTCGGCCGATTGACCGACGGGTGCGCGTGCCCGGTTTCTACTGTCGTTGCTGTCGCCACGACCGACATTATGTCGGTCGCTTATCTCGCGCTGACTCCCGGGGTGCCGTTCGGTGTGTCCATGGGCCGTGTCCAGCTCGAACAGCCCGTCGAAGGGCTGTCCTTACCCGTGCTGACCGGCCGTCCGACGGAGTACGATCCGCGCATCGGTTCAGGGCCGTGGAGCCCTGGAGCCCCCGCAGACACCGATGTCACGGAGGAACTATGCAGCCGACCGCCACCGTGCTGGTCTACAGCGACGACGCGAACATCCGCGAGCAGGTCAGGCTGGCGGCGGGCCGGCGGCCGGCCGCCGATGTGCCGCCCGTCGAGTTCGTGGAGTGCGCCACCCTGCCCGCGGTGCTCGAACGGCTGGACCGGGGCGGGATCGACGTCTGTGTCCTGGACGGCGAGACGGCGCCCGCCGGCGGGATGGGCGTCTCCCGGCAGATCAAGGACGAGGTCTTCCACTGCCCGCCCGTGCTGCTGCTGATCGGCCGCCCGCAGGACGCCTGGCTGGCCACCTGGAGCCGCGCGGACGCCGCGGTGACGCTGCCGGTCGAGCCGGTCGGCTTCGCGGACGCCCTGGCCTCCCTGCTCCGCGCCAGGCTCGCCGTGGACGCCTGACCGGAGCCGCACGGACACCGCACGGCCGTACGAGCGCCGTACGGCGCCGGAGGCGGGCCCGAGGGCCGCGTCCGGCGCCGTACGGCGTCACCGGTACGTACGGGACGCCTCACCCGTACGGGGACCACGCGCGCCGCACCCGGCACCTCAGACGGCCGGGCGGAGCCGGGCCGCGTCGGCGGGGGTGGCGCCTTCCCTGATGCCGGCCTGGAGGACGCTGCCCTTGCGCCAGTCCTTCCAGTCGACGTTCCAGTCGCCGTAGCCGTTGCCGAAGTCCTCCATGTAGTCCCCGGCGCTGTTGATGACCTGGACGATGTCGCCTTCCTTGATGGTCTCGAAGAACCAGGCGGCGTTGCCCGTGGACATGCCGGTGCAGCCGTGGCTGACGTTGGCGGCCCCCTGGGAGCCGACGGACCAGGGGGCGGCGTGGACGTACTCGCCGCTCCAGGTGACACGGGTGGCCCAGTAGACCGGCAGGTCGTACCCCTCGTTGCCGCCGATGCCGACGCTGGAGCCGCGCATCCGGACGAAGTACTCCTTGCCGAGGACGACCTTGATGCCGTTACGGGTGGAGAATCCGGGCTTCCCGGTGGTCACCGGGATGCTGTTGATCTCCTCACCGTTGCGGTAGATCGTCATGTAGTGCGCTGAGGCGTCGGTGATGGCCTCGACCTTGTCGCCGATGGTGAGCTTCAGCGGCTTGGTGGCGCTGCCGTACAGCTTGTCGTCGATCTTCACCCCGTCGAGGTGGCTGGTGACGACGATCTTGCTGTTGGCGGGCCAGTACTCCTTGGGGCGGAAGTGCAGCGTCTCGTCGTCCACCCAGTGCCAGTTGCCGCCCTCGGCGGCGGGGGTGGAGCGCACCGACAGGGAGCGCTCCACGATGGCGCGGGCCTTCGCGCCCTTGACCGGCTCGCTGAGCGTGGCGGTGATCGGCTGGCCCACGCCGTAGGTGCCCGGGTCGGGGCCGAACTCGACCTCCATGGTCTTCTTCGCCTTGGCGGTGTCGAAGGTGAGGGAGCGTGAGCCGGGCTTGCCGTCCTTGTTCTCCGTGGCGACCCGGACCGTGTAGCGGGCCCCGGCGGCGAGCGGGGCGGTGGAGCGCCAGCGCATCCCGTCGGCGGTGAGCTCGCCCGCCAGGTAGTGGCCCCCGGCGTCGACCGCGGTGACGTCGGTGATCCGGCCCTCGCGGCTCTTGGAGGCGACTTCGAGGGGCTTGTCGGGGTTCACCTTCTTGCCGCCGGGGGCGACACTGAAGAGGACCTGGCCGTCGGCGTCGTACGGCTTGTTGGAGAGCGGGTGAGGGTCCGACCCCCCGCACGCGGTCGCGCTCGCCCCGAGGGACACGACCAGTACGGTGCAGCTCAGGATGGTGCGCAAGCGTGGCGTGTGGTTCATGAGCACACGGTAAGAAGAATCTCCCTCCGCAGCGCGACGGGTGATGCAAACGGGGGCCCGGGCACCCCTGGGAGGGTGTCCGGGCCCCCGAAGCGGGCCGTGCGGTCCGCTACTGGTTCTGGTTCTCGCCCCGGTAGAACTCGAAGACCCAGCCCCACAGGCCGACGAGGATCAGCGGCAGCGAGAAGTACATCAGCCACCAGCCGATGGCGATGGACAGGAACGCGAGCGCGCCGCCGATGCCGAGCGAGAGCGGCTGCCAGCTATGGGGGGCGAAGAACCCCACCTCACCGGATTCGTCCGCGACGTCGGCTTCCTTGTTGTCCTGCGCGAGCGCGTCCATCCGCCGGGCCGTGAAGGCCAGGTAGAAGCCGATCATCACGCTCAGGCCGAAGGCCAGGAAGAGCGCCGTGGTGCCGACCGGCTCCTTCGACCAGACGCCGTACACGATGGCGACGGCCAGGATGAAGACGCTCAGCCAGATGAACATCCTGCCTTGGATCTTCACTTGCCGGCCTCCTTGCCACCGGCGAGAGCACCGGCCGGGGCCCCGTGGCCCGCGTTCTCCAACTGGTCGAGCGCGGCGATCTCGGGGTGGTGCAGATCGAACGCGGGGGATTCGGAGCGGATCCGCGGCAGGGTGAGGAAGTTATGCCGCGGCGGCGGGCAGGAAGTCGCCCATTCGAGTGAACGGCCGTAGCCCCACGGGTCGTCCACCTCGACCTTCTCGCCGTACTTGGCGGTCTTCCAGACGTTGTAGAAGAACGGCAGGATCGACAGGCCGAGCACGAACGAGCTGATCGTGGAGATGGTGTTCAGCGCGGTGAACCCGTCCGAGGCGAGGTAGTCAGCGTACCGGCGCGGCATGCCCTCGGCGCCCAGCCAGTGCTGGACGAGGAAGGTGCCGTGGAAGCCGATGAAGAGCGTCCAGAAGGTGATCTTCCCGAGCCGCTCGTCGAGCATCTTGCCGGTGAACTTGGGCCACCAGAAGTGGAAGCCCGCGAACATCGCGAAGACGACGGTCCCGAAGACCACGTAGTGGAAGTGGGCCACCACGAAGTACGAGTCGGAGACGTGGAAGTCCATCGGGGGCGAGGCCAGGATGACCCCGGTGAGCCCGCCGAAGAGGAAGGTCACCAGGAACCCGACGGTCCAGAGCATCGGCGTCTCGAAGGAGAGCGAGCCCTTCCACATGGTGCCGATCCAGTTGAAGAACTTCACCCCGGTCGGCACCGCGATCAGGAAGGTCATGAACGAGAAGAACGGCAGGAGCACGCCGCCCGTCACATACATGTGGTGCGCCCACACCGTCACCGAGAGGCCGGCGATGGAGATCGTCGCGGCGACCAGGCCGATGTAGCCGAACATCGGCTTGCGGGAGAAGACCGGAATGACTTCCGAGACGATCCCGAAGAACGGCAGGGCGATGATGTAGACCTCGGGATGGCCGAAGAACCAGAACAGGTGCTGCCAGAGCAGCGCCCCGCCGTTGGCCGCGTCGAAGACATGCGCACCGAACTTGCGGTCCGCCTCCAGCGCGAAGAGCGCCGCGGCGAGCACCGGGAAGGCGAGCAGCACCAGCACACCGGTGAGCAGCACGTTCCAGGTGAAGATCGGCATGCGGAACATGGTCATGCCGGGCGCGCGCATGCAGATGATCGTGGTGATGAAGTTGACCGACCCGAGGATCGTCCCGAACCCGGAGAACGCCAGACCCATGATCCACAGGTCGGCGCCGATGCCCGGCGAGCGGACCGCGTCGGAGAGCGGGGAGTACGCGAACCACCCGAAGTCCGCCGCGCCCTGCGGGGTGATGAAGCCGCTCACCGCGATCAGCGAGCCGAAGAGGTAGAGCCAGTACGCGAACATGTTCAGCCGCGGGAACGCCACGTCGGGCGCGCCGATCTGGAGCGGCATGATCCAGTTCGCGAAGCCCGCGAAGAGCGGGGTGGCGAACATCAGCAGCATGACCGTGCCATGCATGGTGAACGCCTGGTTGAACTGCTCGTTCGACATGATCTGCGTGCCCGGTCGGGCCAGTTCGGCGCGCATGAAGAGCGCCATGATCCCGCCGATGCAGAAGAACGCGAACGATGTGACCAGATACATCGTGCCGATCGTCTTGTGGTCGGTGGTCGTCATCCACCGCACGACGACATTGCCCGGCTGCTTGCGCCGTACGGGCAGCTCGTTCTCATACGAGTCGTCCGCTGCCGCGGCGGCACCCTGGGGTTCGTTGAGGATGCTCACAGTTTGTTCGTCTCCGCATTCCTGGCCGGATCCGTCTGCGCGATGCCCGACGGGATGTAGCCGTTCTGGCCCTTCTTGGCCAGCTCTTCCAGGTGCTGCTGGTAGCGCTCCGGGGAGACCACCTTGACGTTGAAGAGCATCCGCGAGTGGTCGACACCGCACAGCTCGGCGCACTTGCCGAGGAAGGTGCCCTCCTGGTTCGGGGTGACCTCGAAGGAGTTGGTGTGCCCCGGGATGACGTCCTGCTTCATCAGGAAGGGCACCACCCAGAAGGAGTGGATGACATCACGCGAGGTCAGGATGAACCGGACCTTCTCCCCCTTGGGCAGCCACAGGGTCGGCCCCGGGTTGCCCGTCTGCGGGTTGCGCGTGCCCGGGACGCCGTAGTCGTAGACGCCCTCGGCCCCCTCCGGGAATTCCTTCGTGAACCGGTCGGGGATGGCATCGAGTTCCTTGGGAATCTTCTTCCCCGTGTTCGGGTTACCGTCCACGTTCTCGATGTAGTTGAAGCCCCAGCTCCACTGGTAGCCGACCACGTTGATGGTGTGGGCCGGCTTCTTGGAGAGTTCGAGGAGCTTCGTCTCATCCCGTGCGGTGAAGTAGAAGAGCACCGAGACGATGATGAGCGGGACCACGGTGTACAGCGCCTCGATGGGCATGTTGTACCGGGTCTGCGGAGGGACCTCCACCTTGGTGCGGCTGCGCCGGTGGAAGATGACGCTCCACAGGATCAGGCCCCATACCAGGATGCCCGTGATGAGCGCTGCCGCCCACGAGCCCTGCCACAGGGAGAGGATCAGGGGAGCCTCCTCCGTCACCGGGGTGGGCATTCCGAGGCGGGGGAAGTCCTTGTAGGTGCAACCCGTGGAGGTCGCGAGGATCAGGCCCGCAAGCAGCACCTGCGGCAGCTTCCGCCGCATCGGGCGCCGCGACGAGCGGTCGGAGCCGTTGGGACTCACGTAGCGCCTTCCCGAGAGTCTCGCCCGCGCGGCCGGCCGCGGCCGTCTGACTGGTCGGTCGCCGGCCCTGACGCGGGCGTGGGTGTGGATGTTTATGCGGACCAAACCCTACTGGACGCGTTTTCAGGGTGTGCGGGGAGGGTGCCCAACGCGCCGCCCGACTCCCCGAAGGAGTGGGCCGCGCCCTTCGGGGCCGTCCGCGCGCCCCGGTCCGCCGCCGCCGGTCCGCTTCTGACGCCCCCTCCGGCGGCCGGTTACGGTGGCGGGCGTGCCCTACTTCGACGCCGCTTCCGCCCTTCCTCCGCACCCCGTGGCCCGGCAGGCCCTGCTGGCCTCCCTGGACGAGGGGTGGGCGGACCCGACCCGGCTGCACCGCGAGGGGCGGCGGGCCGGGCTGCTGCTGGACGCGGCCCGGGAGGCCGCGGCGGAGGCGGTCGGCTGTCGTCCCGACGAACTCGTCTTCACTCCTTCGGGGACACACGCGCTGCACGCCGGGGTGTCGGGGGTGCTGGCGGGCCGCCGCCGGGTCGGGCTCGGGTTGACGCTCTCCGCCGTGGAGCACTCCGCGCTCCTTCACGCCGCCGCGGCGCACGAGGCGGCGACCGGCGGCACGGTGACCGAGGTGCCCGTGGACCGGTACGGGGCGGTCGCGCCGGAGACGTACGCCGGGGCCCTGGCCGACGGTACGGCGCTGGCCTGCCTCCAGTCGGCCAACCACGAGGTGGGTACGGAGCAGCCGGTGGCCGAGGTCGCCGAGGCGTGCCGGGACCGGGGGGTCCCGCTGCTGGTGGACGCGGCGCAGTCGCTGCCCTGGGGACCGGTGGAGGGCGCCTGGTCGCTGCTGGCGGCGAGCGCGCACAAGTGGGGCGGCCCGCCCGGGGTGGGGATGCTGGCCGTACGCAAGGGGGTCAGGTTCGCGCCGCGCCCGCCGGTGGACGAGCGGGAGTCGGGGCGGGCGCCCGGCTTCCCGAACATCCCGGCGGTGGTGGCGGCGGCGGCCTCGCTCCGCGCGGTACGGGCGGAGGCGGCGGCCGAGGGGGCGCGGCTGCGCGGGCTGGTGGCGCGGATCAGGGCGCGGCTGCCGGAACTGGTGCCCGATGTGGAGGTGGTGGGCCACCCGGAGCTGCGGCTGCCCCATGTGGTGACGTTCTCCTGCCTCTACGTCGACGGGGAGGCGCTCCTGCACGAGCTGGCCCGGGAGGACTTCTCGGTCTCGTCCGGCTCCTCCTGTACGAGCTCCACGCTGACCCCGTCGCATGTGCTGCGCGCGATGGGCGTGCTCTCGGAGGGCAATATCCGGGTCTCGCTGCCGCCGGGGACGGCGGAGGCGGATGTGGACCGGTTCCTGGCGGTGGTGCCGGGGGCGGTGTCCCGCGTACGGGAGCGGCTGGGGGCGCCGGGCGGGGCGTCCGGCGCGGCGGCCTCCGGTCCCGCGGCGGCCGGGGAGCCCGGGGCGGGGCTGGTGGTGGACGCGCTCGGGCGGCGGTGTCCGATCCCGGTGATCGAACTGGCCAAGGTCTTCGGCGAGGTGCCCGTGGGCGCCACGGTGACGGTGCTCTCGGACGACGAGGCGGCGCGGCTCGACATCCCCGCGTGGTGCGAGATGCGCGGGCAGGAGTACGTCGGGGAGCGCCCGGCGGACCAGGGTGTCGCCTATGTGGTCCGCCGGGTGTCGTAGCTCCGGGGCCGCCGCCGGTCCCGCTCAGTTCAGGTGGGCCTGGACCTCGGCCGCCGCGTCGTGGCCGTACGCCTTGGTGAAGCGCTCCATGAAGCCGGTCCTGGCGAGGGTGTACTCCTGGGTGCCGACCGTCTCGATGACCAGGGTGGCCAGCATGCAGCCGACCTGGGCGGCGCGCTCCAGGCCGACGCCCCAGGAGAGGCCGGAGAGGAACCCGGCGCGGAACGCGTCGCCGACACCGGTCGGGTCGGCCTTCACGGTCTCCTCGGGGCAGCCGACGAGGATCGGTTCCTCGCCGACGCGGTCGATCCGTACCCCGCGCTTGCCGAGGGTGGTGACGCGATGGCCGACCCGGGAGAGGATCTCCGCGTCGGTCCAGCCGGTCTTGGCCTCGATGAGGCCCTTCTCGTACTCGTTGGAGAAGAGGTAGGTGGCGCCGTCGAGGAGGGTGCGGATCTCCTCGCCCTCCATGCGGGCGATCTGCTGCGAGAAGTCCGCGCCGAACGGGATGGAGCGGGTCCGGCACTCCTCGGTGTGGCGGAGCATGCCCTCGGGGTCGTCGGCGCCGATGACGACGAGGTCGAGGCCGCCGACCCGGTCCGCGACCTTCTGGAGCTCGATCTGGCGGGCCTCGCTCATCGCGCCCGCGTAGAAGGAGCCGATCTGGTTGTGGTCGGCGTCGGTGGTGCAGACGAAGCGCGCGGTGTGCAGCACCTCGGAGATCCGTACGGAGTGGGTGTCGACGCCGTGCCGGTCGAGCCAGGCCCGGTACTCGTCGAAGTCCTGGCCCGCCGCGCCGACCAGGATCGGGCGGGCGCCGAGCTGGCCCATGCCGAAGGCGATGTTCGCGCCGACACCGCCCCTGCGCACCTCCAGGTTGTCGACCAGGAAGGAGAGGGAGACCGTGTGGAGCTGATCGGCGACGAGCTGGTCGGCGAACCGGCCGGCGAAGGTCATCAGATGGTCGGTTGCGATGGAGCCGGTGACTGCGATGCGCACGGCGTGAACGCTCCTGATGAGGGAGAACAGTGGACGGTTCACGCTACCGGTTCGCGGCGCGCTCCTCCCGGCGCGTCGGGCGCGGTCCGCAGAATGTCCGAATACGGCGATTGACGGGTGACGGGCACTCGATCGAGTTAACTCCCGCCTCGTATGGCCCAACCGGGGAACCGTGCGGGGCGCTCTTCCGTCACACCGGTGCCAGGGAACGAACACGCAGTCGAAGGAGCGCAGCGGTGACCAGCACGGAGCGGCCCGACAAGAACTCGGCCGACGGCGCCGACCGCCCGCGCGGCCGGCGTTCACGCCTCGCCGTCGCCGCGGTCGCGGCGGCGGTCCTGATCGCCGGGGGCGGGGGTGCGTATTTCGCCACGAGCGCCTTCGGTACCTCCGGTGCGGACGGCGACGCCAAGGGCGGCGGTACGGGGGCATCGGTCCCGCCGCCGCTCGCGCTCGACCTGACCTCGGCGGAGGGGGCCGCGGGGGCGCCGGCGGCCGGTGGCTCCGGGGACACCCCGCCGCCCGCCATCGCGCCGGGCGAGCCCGACCCGAGCGGTGTCGTCTACCACGCCCGGGAGAAGCTGCCCTCGGGCCCGGAGACGGCGCCGGTGTACCGGACGAGCGGGACGGTCACGGCGGCCGAGGTGGCCCGGCTGGCGAAGGCGTTCGGGCTGACGGGGGCTCCCCGTCCGGACGGGGAGTCCTGGAAGGTCGGTACGGAGAAGGACGGTTCGGGACCGCTGCTGCGGGTGGCCCGGCAGGCGCCGGGCAACTGGACGTTCGCGGCGTTCGCCGCGGCGGGCGGCGACGCGTGCGCCAAGGGCAAGAGCTGCGGCGCGGGCGGTGCGGGCAGTGCCTCCGGGAAGGCGTCCGGGGCGCCCGCCGGTGGCTCGTTCGCGCCGGTCGACGAGGGTGACGCGGTGAGCGAGGCGGCGGCGAAGAAGGCCGCGGCGCCGGTGCTGAAGGCGCTCGGCCAGGAGGACGCGGCGGTCGACGCGAGCCGTCTGATGGGCGCGGTCCGGGTGGTCGACGCGGACCCGGTGGTCGGCGGGCTGCCCACCTACGGCTGGTCGACGGCGGTCCAGGTGGACGCGGACGGCCGGGTGACCGGTGGGTACGGGCAGCTCTCGACGCCGGTGAAGGGCGACACATATCCGGTGATCGGCGCGGCGGAGACGCTGAAGGAGCTGAACAAGGCGGCGTCCGGGACCCGTTCGGGGAGCGGCGCGGACCGGATCGGCGGCTGCGCGGGCCCGGTGCCGCTGACCGGGGGCGTGGAGTCCGCGCGGGGCGCGATGGGCGACGTACCGCCGGCGCTGCCGTGTGCCCCGAAGAGCGGCACGCCGTACTCCCCGGCGTCACCGGCCTCGGCCGGCTCCCCGGACTCGCTGGAGATCGACAAGGCGGTGTTCGGGCTCGCGGTGCGGACGGTGGAGGGGCGCGGGGTGCTCGTACCGTCGTGGCTCTTCCAGGTGGCCCCGCGGGACGGGTCCGTGGCGTACACGGTGACGCACCCGGCGGTGGCCCCGAAGTTCCTGACGGCGCCCGCGCCGGCCCCCGTCCCCTCGCATGAGGAGGAGCCGGGCGGCCCGGGCGCGGTGGGTCCGGGGGCCGGGACGGAGCCCGGCTCGGGCGCCGGTGCGGGTGACGGGGGCGGTGGCGGGCTGGACGCCAAGCAGCGCGCGACGTCGTACGAGGTGGACGGCGCGACCCTGACCCTGCACTTCATGGGCGGTGTGTGCGACACGTACAAGGCGACGGCGGACGAGAGCGGCACGGCGGTGAAGGTGAAGCTGGTGGTGACCAACCCCGACCCGGACCGGTTCTGTGTCGCCATGGCCAAGGAGCAGTCGGTCGAGGTGAAGCTGGAGAAGCCGCTGGGCGACCGGGAGGTCGTGGACGCGACGACGGGCGAGAAGCTGACGGCGCGCGCCTGAGCGGTACGGCGAGAGGCGGCGCCCCCCGGATGGGGGGGGCGCCGCCTCTCGCCGTACGTATACAGGCCTGTGCGCCTTCGGCTTAGCCGGCCTTAGCTGAAGGAGTCGCCGCAGGCGCAGGAGCCCGTCGCGTTCGGGTTGTCGATCGTGAAGCCCTGCTTCTCGATGGTGTCGACGAAGTCGATGGAGGCACCGCCCAGGTACGGGGCGCTCATCCGGTCGGTGACGACCTTGACGCCGCCGAAGTCCTTGACGACGTCACCGTCGAGCGAGCGCTCGTCGAAGAACAACTGGTAGCGCAGGCCGGAGCAGCCGCCGGGCTGAACGGCGACGCGCAGCGCGAGGTCGTCGCGGCCTTCCTGGTCCAGCAGGGCCTTGACCTTGGCCGCTGCGGCGTCGGACAGGAGGATGCCGTCGCTCACGGTGGTGGTCTCGTCCGATACGGACATCTGCTTCTCTCCCGGGTTGTACGGACTGCTTGCCGACTGTGCAACCTGCGCGGCCACGGATTCATTCCGGGCGCCGGCACGTGTCTTCCCTCGTTCATGCTCGCACACCGGGCCCCGCACCGGAATGCGTCACATCGACGCTATGGGCATCGTCAATATGACACTAAGCGGCTATCATAGATAATGTCAATCAGACGAAAAGGGGCGGCTGCCGAGCAGAATCCGCCGAGAAGAGAAGGTGCGTGACGTGACCACGGCCCAGCCCGTACAGGATCCCGCCGTCCAGGATCTCGGCGTCCAGCCGACGCCCCTCGCCCTGCTGCTGCTCGGCCGGGAGGCCGATCCGCGCAGCGAGCGCGGGGTGGAGTGCCCCGGCGATCTGCCCGCCCCGTCCGATCCGGATCTGGTGGCGCGCGCCCGTGCGGCGAAGGAGAAACTCGGGGAGAGAGTCTTCGTCCTCGGCCACCACTACCAGCGCGACGAGGTGATCCAGTTCGCCGATGTCACCGGGGACTCCTTCAAGCTCGCGCGGGACGCGGCGGCGCGGCCGGCCGCGGAGTACATCGTCTTCTGCGGTGTGCACTTCATGGCCGAGTCGGCGGACATTCTGACCACCGATGACCAGAAGGTGATCCTGCCGGACCTCGCGGCGGGGTGTTCCATGGCGGACATGGCCACGGCCGAGCAGGTCGCGGAGTGCTGGGACGTGCTGACGGAGGCGGGCATAGCCGAGCGGGTCGTGCCCGTCTCGTACATGAACTCCTCGGCGGACATCAAGGCGTTCACCGGCCGGCACGGCGGCACGATCTGCACCTCGTCGAACGCCGAGCGGGCGCTGCGGTGGGCGTTCGACCAGGGTGAGCAGGTGCTCTTCCTGCCCGACCAGCACCTGGGCCGGAACACCGCCGTCCGCGACCTGGGGATGTCGCTGGACGACTGCGTCGTCTACAACCCGCACAAGCCGAACGGCGGCCTCACGGCGGAGGAGCTGCGGGCCGCGAAGATGATCCTTTGGCGCGGCCACTGCTCGGTCCACGGCCGCTTCTCGCTCGACTCCGTACGGGACGTGCGGGAGCGCATCCCAGGGGTGAACGTGCTGGTGCACCCCGAGTGCAAGCACGAAGTCGTGGCGGCGGCGGACCAGGTCGGTTCGACCGAGTACATCATCAAGGCCCTGGAGGCGGCCCCGGCGGGCTCGAAGTGGGCGATCGGTACGGAGCTCAACCTCGTCCAGCGCCTGGCGAACCGTTTCGCCCCGGAGGGCAAGGAGGTCGTCTTCCTCGACCGGACGGTCTGCTTCTGCTCCACCATGAACCGCATCGACCTGCCCCACCTGGTCTGGACCCTGGAGTCCCTCGCCGAGGGCAACGAGGTCAACCGCATCCGGGTCGACGAGGAGACCGCGGAGTACGCGCAGCGCGCGCTGGAGCGGATGCTGGCGCTGCCGTAGCCGGGGCGGGGGCGTACGGGGCAGAGGTGGCGGTACGGGGGCGGGCGCGTGGCCTCCGTACCACCGCCCCCTGCCCCGTCCCCTCCCCCGGAGGTAGAGTGACGCTCCCACCGGCCAGGCGTTCCGAGCCCGGGGCTCCGTCCTCGCGCTCCGCCGTGGCAGCCGGTCCACCGGAGCCGGGCGTACCCGACCCCTGATGCCGCCCCCTGACGCCGCCCCCGTCACCGATGTGGCGGCGCCGCTCCCCACCATCCCCTCTGCTGGTCCCTGCCCGCTCCCTGGACTCCAGAGGTCATCGCGTCATGCCCCGTCACCGGCTCACCGCCGCGCTCGTCCTGCTCTGTTTCGTCGGTCCGCTCTCCACCGACATGTATCTGCCGGCCTTTCCCCGGATGGCCGCCGAGCTCCGTACGGACGCCTCGGGGGCGCAGCTCACGCTCACCGCGTTCCTGGCCGGTATGGCGCTCGGCCATCTCGTGCTCGGCCCGCTCTCCGGCCGGTACGGGCGGCGGGTCCCGCTGCTCGCGGGGGCGGCCGGCTGCGCGGCGGCGACGGCGCTCTGCGCCCTCTCCCCCGGGCTCGGGGCGCTGGTCGCGCTGCGGCTGGTGGCCGGTTTCTGCGGGGCCGCGGGGGTGGTGGTCGGGCGGGCGGTGGTCGCGGACGTGGCCACGGGCCCGGCGGCGGCGCGGCTGCTGGGGGTGCTGATGACACTGGCGGGGCTCGCGCCGGTGGTGGCGCCGGTGGCGGGCGGCGCGGTGGTCATGGCGCTCGCCGGGGCGACGGCGGCCCGGCTGGTGGGCCGGATCCGCGTGGAACGGCTCCTGGCGGCGGGGGTGTACGGGGCGGGGGCCGCGGCGGTGGCGCTGCTGGGGGTGGCGGGCGCCGGGGCCCTGACGCTCGCCTCGTATCTGCCGCTGATCACGGTGTTCTGCGCGGGACTCGGCCTGGCCCTGGGCAACGCGGCGGCCCTGGCGGTGGCCCGCGTCCCGGAGGCGGCCGGGACGGGCTCCGCCCTGCTGGGGACGGCGCAGAGCGCGGTGGGCGCTGTGGTGGCCCCGCTGGCGGGGCTGGGCGGGGCGGAGGCGGCGGTGCCGGTGTTCGCGGGGATGGCGGTGTGCGGGGGACTCGCGGTGCTGGCGGCGCGGAGGGCAGGCGGGGGACGGAGACGGGGGTGACGGATGGCCGCCGTACCGGAGGAGTGGGCGCCGTACGGGCGGAGCGGGCGCTCCTACGGGGTGCCCTCGGGGCCCGAGCCGGGTTCGGGGGGCGGGGCCGGGACCCTCGCCGGGACCGAAACCCTCGCCGGTCCCGCTGCCGCTGCCTGTGCTGGTGACGGGGCCTGTGCCGGTGTCCGTGCCGGTGTCCCCCGTGGGCATGCCGCTCGCCCGGGCGATGGCTTCCACCGTCTTCTCGTCCGCGTGGCGGCGGCCCTGTTCCGCGTCGAGCTTGTCCCGCATCGCGCGGAGCTTCGCGGGGTCGGCGGCGACCTCCGGGGGGACCAGTGACATGGCTCCCCTGGTGTGCTCACCATCACCCAGATGGGCGACAACGTGGTGGGCCCGGTCCTCGTGACCGGGGCGCATCGCGCCGATCAGGCCCATCAGGCTGAGGAACTCCTGCTGGACCTCCTGGGTGAACAGCTCCCGCTCCGGCTCGTCCAGCCGGACCCGTACGGTGCCGCCGCCGTGCGCCGCCCACTGCCGGATGATCTCCATGAGGAGTTCGAACCGCGCGCTGTCCATCCGCACCCGCAGCGACTCCACGTAGAGCGCGTACCGGGCGCGCGCGATCTCGGCCGGAGTCGCCTCTTCCCCGGGGTTCTCGTCGGGGTCCTCGTCGGGGTTCCCGAACGCGTCGGACATGGCCCGCCCCTCCTCGCCGAGGCTCCGTCGGTTCCGGCGGGACCGGCCGGTTCCGCCCGAATCCGCTTGCCGTGGGCGGGGGTTGGCGCGCCCCCGGCCCCCTTCGGCTTCCGACGGTACCGCACACCGTACGGCGGCTGTACGGGGCGATCGGCCGTCCCCCCACCCCCCGCGCCGGATACGGCGCCGGTGCCGTCACCGGCCCGTCACTGGCCCACCCTCCCGTCGACGCATTCGCGCAGCAGGTCCGCGTGGCCGCAGTGCCGGGCGTACTCCTCGATCCGGTGCACCTCCAGCTCCCGTACCGCGATCCGCCGCTCCCCCACCCGCTCGCCCGGGTCCGGGTGGGCCGCCAGCGCGGCGTCGGTGGCGGCCTGTTCGCGCTCCAGGTCGGCGTAGGCGGCGTCGACCACGGCCTGGTCGGCGACCGCCCCGTCGAAGTCGCCGTCCCCGCCGCCGTACAGCTTCGGCAGGGGCTCGCCGTCGCCTGTCCAGTTCCGCCAGTCCCGCTCGGCCCGCGCGAGGTGGCGGATCAGGCCGAGCAGCGACATGGTCGACGGCGGCACGGAGCGGCGGGCCAACTGCTCCGGGTCCAGGCCCTCGCACTTCATCCGGAGGGTCAGCCGGTAGTGCCTCAGATAGTCGTGGAGGGTGGGGAGTTCACCGTCGGGGCTCACGGTGCCCTCGCGCGGGTCGTCGTCCGGGTCGGCCCACATGTCGGGGTAGACGGTGGCCTGGGTCCACCGTGCGGGTTGGTCGCTCATGTGCCCCATGGTCGGGTGCCGGGCCCCGGCCGCGCCAATGGTTTGGCCGCGCTCCGGGAGCCCCGGCGGCGCCCCTGTTCATGTCCTGTTACATATCCCGGCGCACCATACTTCGGTACGCGATATATCCTCGGCGCATGGCCCGACAGAATCCGTCCCTGACGGAACCGCAGTACTTCATCCTCGCCGCCCTCATGGACGGTCCGCTCCACGGTTACGGCATCATCAAGGCCGCCGAACGGGCCACCGAAGGGCGGCTCCGGATCGCCGTCGGCACGCTCTACGGCGCCCTGGAGCGGATGGAGCGGGCCGGGTGGGTGGTGGCCGACCGCGAGGAGATCGTGGACGGGCGGGCCCGGCGGTACTACCGGCTGACCGAGGACGGCACCGAGGCGCTCGGCCGTGAGGCGCTGCGGATGCAGCGCGCGGCGGCCGTCGTCATCGGGCGGGCCGGGGAGGCCGGGGTGAGCCCGGCGTGAACCGTCTGCTGCTCGCGGCGTACCCCGCGTCGTACCGTGCCCGGCAGGGCGACGAAGTGCTGGCCTGCCTGGCGGAGGCGTACCCGGGGCGCTCCTGGCCGCCGCCCCGGGAGATCGCCGCGCTGGTCCGTTCCGGGGTGCAGGCGCGCGCCCGGGGCGTCGCCGGCGACCCGGCCCGGCCGTGGTGGCTGGACGGCATCCATCTGACCGGCCTGGTCCTCGCCGCGCTGGCGCTGATGCCGTACCTCCAGGACGTCTGGCACTGGGCGCTCCGCGTCGACCCGGGCCCGCATGCCATCGCCTTCCGCCACTCCGGCTGGTATCCGTGGGCCGAGGGGCCCGGCACCCGGACGCGGCTCCTGCCGTACGGGCTGCTGCCACTGATATGCCTGGCCGCCCTGGTGCGGGGCCGGGTGTGGCTCGCGCTGCCGGCCTCGGCGGCGATGGTGTACGCCGGGATCGCCTCCGGCGGTGACACGGTGCTCTTCGGGGACGAGGGCAAGGCGGGCATGGGGTACTACGGCCTCGGCACCCCGATCACCTCCCACGACCCGGTGCTGTCGGGGGCGCTCTTCCTCGCCTGCGCCACGCTGGCCGCCTGCCGTCCCGGGCGGCTCCGGCGGCGCTCGTACGGTCTGCTGGTCCCCGTCGTCCTCGCCCTGGCCCTGGCCGGCTCCCTCCATGTCACCGCCGTCAGTCCGGTCTTCCAGCGCGGCCTGTTCGTCCTGGAGGTCGCCGGGCTGCTGGCCGCGTGGGCGGCGACGGCGGCGACCGGGGACCGCCGGTGGCTGATCCCCGTGGCGGCCTTCGCTTTCGTCCGTACGCAGGCGATCGTCGCCCGGCCGGAGTGGTTCCTCCAGTCCCTGCCGAACCTGATCGTGCTCCTCCTGCTGGTCGCGCCGCTGCCGGTGCTGGCGATCACCGCGCAGCGGCGGCGCGAGCGGGCGCTCCTCGCGTAGGCCCCCCCAGGTCCCCGGCCTTCCGAATCCCCGGACGCCCCCAGATCCCCGGCCCCTTCCTCCTCCCCCTCCCCCACGCAGAAAACGAGAAGGCGATGACTTCGCGCGTTCCCTCGTCCCTGGCCACGCGCCCGGAGACCCGCCCGGAGACCCCCCGCGCCTCCTGGCCGGTACGGCCGGCGGCGCTCGCGGCCCTGCCGTACGGTCTGGCGTTCCTCGCGGTCTATCTGCTCGCCGTCCTCACCCCGTTCGGGCAGCGGGCGGAGAACTTCCTCTTCGGCCCCGGCGAGGTCGGCGCCCGGCCGGCCTGGGTCTACGGCCTGTCGGGGTCGGCCTACGGCTCCTCGGCCATGCCGCCGCTGGAGATGACGGCGATGCCCACGCTGCTGGTGGGGATCGCGGTCATCGCGGCCGTCGCGGTGGTGCGCCGGTGCTGGTGGCAGGGGGTCGCGGCGGTCGGCGTCGTCGTGCTCACCCTGGGGAGCAAGGAGTTCGCCAGGATGGTGCTGCCCCGCCCCGACTGGGTGGGCGCTCGGGAGTCGCTGCTGGAGGCGAGCTTCCCCAGTGGGCATGCGGCCATTCCGGCCGCGCTGGTGCTCGGCGCCGTGCTCGTCGCCGCGCCGCGCTTCCGGCCGTACGTCGCCCTGGTGGGCACCGGGTGGTTCGCCGTCACCGCCGGGGCCGTGCTCGCCACGTACCACCACCGGCTCAGCGATGTCCTGGGCGCCACGCTGCTGGCCTGCGCCGCGTACACCCTCGTGGTCCGGCTGCTGCCGCCGTCCGGCGACGGCGCCCCGGCGGAGCCTGCGGCGGGTCCTCGGATACGGCCGGCCCTCGCCCTGGTGGTGTCGGCGGCCGCCGCCTTCCCCGCTGGGGCGCGGAGCGACTCGCTGACGCAGTCGCTGGCCTTCGGGGGGACGGCCTTCGTGTGCGCCTGCCTGTTCTGGTGGACGGCGTGCCGGGGTCCCGCCCGTACCGCACGCCCCGGTCCCGCCCGTACCAGCGCCTCCGTGTAGCGCCCCGTACCCCATGGCGCCCGGTACCCCCTGGCGCCCCGTGACGACGCAGTGCCCCGAACCCCCCGCCGTACGCGGGGGATTCGGGGCACTTCAGCGACCGGGGTACGTCAGACGTTCGCCGGTTCCGGGGCCGCCGCCGAGCCGGAGTCCTGACCAGGGTCCTGGCCGGTGTCCTGGCCCCGCGGGTTCTCGGTGCCCTGCTTCTTCGCCCGCTTCGCCGCCTTCTTCTTCGCGCGGCGCTCCTTGCGGAGCTCCACCATGGCGTACAGCGTCGGCACCAGCAGCAGCGTGAGCAGCGTCGAGGAGAGCAGACCGCCGATCACGACCACCGCGAGCGGCTGGCCGATGAAGCCGCCCTCGCCGGTGACGCCCAGGGCCATCGGGACCAGGGCGCAGATGGTGGCGAGCGCCGTCATCAGGATCGGGCGGAGCCGGTGGCGGCCGCCCTCGACGACCGCCTCGACGACGCCGAGGCCCTGCGAGCGGTACTGGTTGATCAGGTCGATCAGGACGATCGCGTTGGTCACCACGATGCCGATCAGCATCAGCATGCCGATCATCGCGGGGATGCCCAGCGGCGTCCCCGTGACCAGCAGCAGTCCGATCGCGCCGGTCGCCGCGAACGGGACGGAGACCAGCAGGATCAGCGGCTGGACCAGCGAGCGGAACGTGGCCACCAGGAGCATGAACACGATCGCGATGGCCGCGAGCATCGCCAGGCCGAGCTGGACGAACGCGTCGCTCTGGTCGGCCGAGACGCCGCCGATGGTGGCGGTGGCGCCGTCGGGGAGCTTCAGGCCGTCGATCTTCGACTGGAGGTCGGCGCTGACCGCGCCGGTGTTGTCACCGACCGGCTTCGCCGTGATCGTCGCGGCGCGCGCGCCGTCGATCCGGGTCATCGAGACCGGTCCCGGGACCACCTCGACATCGGCGATCTGACTCAGCTTCACCGCGCCGACCTGGAGGTTCTTCAGCTCGGCGACGGTCTTGGCGGGCTTGTCGGAGGTGACGACGATGTCGCGCTCGGTGTTGTCCAGCATCGCCGTGCCGGACGGGGTGCCGCGGACCGCCTGGCCGACGAGCATGCCCAGCGTCGCGTCGTTGAACCCGGCGTCGGCGGCCTTGGCGTTGGCCTTGACCGAGATGCGGGGGATGCTCTGGGAGAGGTCGCTCTGGACGTCGCTGACGTCGTCCAGGCTCGCGACCGCGTCCCGTACCTGCTCGGCCGCCTTGTTCAGGGTGTCCGGCTCGGACGCCTTCACGACGACGCTCAGGTTCTGGTCGCCGAAGCCGCCGCCGGCGCCGATCGTGGTGTCGCCGATGCCGTCGAGCTTGGCGAGTTCCTTCTTCAGCTCCTCCGTGGTCTGCTCGGACTTCGAGGAGTCCTTCAGAGTCACCTGGTACGAGGCCTGGTTGGCGCCCGTACCGCCGCCGAAGGCCGCCATGAAGCCGGAGGAGCCGACGGTGACCTGGTAGTCCTTGACCTCGCCGATGCGGGCGAGGACATCCTCGACCTTCTTCGCCGCCTCGTCGGCGACCTCCAGGCTGGTGCCCGGCGGCAGCTCCTGCTTGACGTTGAGGACTTCCTGCTCGCCCTGGTCGAAGAAGTTCGTCTTGAGCAGCGGGGCCATGCCGAACGTCGCCAGCAGGACGACGATCGCGATGGCGAGGCTGGCGATCCGGCGCCGGGTCGCGAAGCGCAGGACCGGGACGTAGAGCCGCTGGAGCCGGCTGCCGGCCTCCTTCTCCTCGGCCACCCTGCGGGCCTCCTCGGCGCTGACGCCGACGGCCTCCTTCGGGGGCTTGAGGAACCAGTACGAGAGCACCGGGACCACGGTGAGGGAGACGAGCAGCGAGGCGAGCAGCGCCGCCGTGACGGTGAGCGAGAAGGAGCTGAACAGCTCGCCGACCATGCCGCCGACCAGGCCGATGGGGAGGAAGACGGCGACGGTGGTGAGGGTGGAGGCGGTGACCGCGCCCGCGACCTCGCGGACGGCGGTGAGGATCGCGTGCTGGCGCTCCTCGCCGTAGCCGAGGTGGCGCTTGATGTTCTCCAGGACGACGATCGAGTCGTCCACGACACGGCCGATCGCGATGGTCAGCGCGCCGAGGGTGAGCATGTTGAGGGAGAGGTCACGGGTCCAGAGCACGATCAGCGCGAGCACGATCGAGAGCGGGATGGAGACCGCGGTGACGACGGTGGAGCGGAGCGAGGCCAGGAAGACCAGGATCACCAGGACGGCGAAGAGCAGGCCGAGCGCGCCCTCGGTGGTCAGGCCCGAGATGGACTTGGAGACCTCGGGGCCCTGGTCGCTGATGACGGTGAGCGCGGCACCGGAGCCCAGGTCCTTGCGCAGGTCGGGGAGCTTCTCCTGGACCGCGTCGGAGATGGCGACGGCGCTGCCGTCCTTGTCCATGGTGACCGTGACGGCGAGGCTGGGCTTGCCGTTGGTGCGGGTCAGCGAGGTGGCGGCGGCCTGGGTCTGCTCGACCTTGGCGATGTCGCCGAGGCGTACGGCGCCGGGCGCGTTGCCCGCGTCACCGCCACCGCCGGGCCCCGTGGCTCCTCCGCCGCCACCGGCGCCGGCCGCGGCGGCGATGCGCAGGTCCTCGATCTGCTTCAGCGAGGTGTAGCCGCCGCCGACCTGGACCGTACGGCTCTTGCCGTCCTCGGTGAAGGAGCCGGCCGGGAGCGCGGCGCCGCCCGCCTTGAGCGCCTCGGAGAGCGCCGCGGCGTTGAGTCCGGCCGCCGCGAGCTTCTTCGGGTCGGGCGTGACGGAGACCTGGAGGTCGCGGACGCCGTCCACGGAGACCTGGCCGACGCCGCTGATGTCCTGGAGGGCCGGGACGACGGAGCGGTCGAGCTGGTCGGCGAGGGCCTGCTGGTCCTTGTCGGAGGTGACGGCGAGGACGACGGTCGGGATGTCGTCCGTCGAGCCGGCGATGACCTGCGGGTCGACCGAGGAGGGCAGTTGCGCCCTGGCCCGGTTCACGGCCTGCTGCACGTCGGCGACGAGCTGCTTCGTACCGCTGTCGCCGAAGTCGAAGCTCGCCATGATGACGGCGTTGCCCTCGCTGGCGGTGGAGTTGACGGTCTTGATCCCGTCAACGGTCTTGATGGAGTTCTCCAGCGGCTCGACGACCTGCTTCTCGACCACGTCCGGGGAGGCGCCCTGGTAGGGGGCGAGCACCGAGACCATCGGCAGTTCGATGGAGGGCAGCAGTTGCTGCTTGAGCTGCGGGATCGCGATCGCTCCGAAGAGGAGCGCGATGATAGACATCAGCCCTATCAGGGCCCTTTGCGCGAGGCTGAATTTCGCCAGCCAGGACATGGGGTCTCTCTTCCGTGGTGTACGCGGCAGACGGGCAGCGCGGTGCGGGCCCGGCCGTGGGTGGCACGGCTCGGACGGCCCTGGGTGCCTCCTTCGGAGGCGCCACCGGTCCCACCTATACGATCAGCCATTCGAGAGCCGGATCCGTCGCCCCCAGGTCCCCATTTCCTTACGCGCCGCATACCGCGCCTGGAGTACTCCGGGGCGGTTCCCTACTCCACCCTTGGACGGACCAGGCCCGATTCGTACGCGATTACCACGAGTTGTGCCCTGTCTCTGGCCCCAAGTTTTGCCATCGCGCGGTTCACATGGGTCTTGACGGTCAGCGGACTGACCTGAAGGCGCTCCGCGATGTCGTCGTTGGAGTGGCCCCCGGCGACGAGGACCAGCACCTCGCGCTCACGGACCGTCAGCGCCGCCAGCCGCTCGCCGTGGCGGGTCTGCTCCGGCCGGTCCGCGGGGTCCGCGCTCTGGGCGAGGAAGGTGGCGATGAGCCCCTTCGTCGCGGTGGGCGAGAGCAGCGCGTCGCCGGCGGCGGCGATCCGGATCGCGTTGAGGAGTTCCTCGGGCTCGGCGCCCTTGCCGAGGAAGCCGGAGGCCCCGGCGCGCAGCGACCGCACCACGTACTCGTCCACCTCGAAGGTGGTCAGCATGACGACATGGGTCCCGGAGAGCTCCGGGTCGGCGCAGATCGTACGGGTGGCGGCGAGGCCGTCCGTACCGGGCATCCGGATGTCCATCAGGACGACATCGGGGCGGGTGGCGCGGGCGAGGGTGACGGCCTCGGCGCCGTCGGCGGCCTCCCCGACGACCTCCATGTCCGGCTCCGACTCGACCAGCACCCGGAACGCGCTGCGCAGCAGCGCCTGGTCGTCGGCGAGCAGCACCCTGATCGTCACGCGTTCTCCCCGGTCCGGTTCCTGAGGGGAAGTATCGCCTGGGTACGGAAACCGCCCCCGTACCGGGGGCCCGCGGTGAGCCGCCCGCCCAGCGCGGTGACCCGCTCCCGCATCCCGATCAGCCCGTGCCCGCCGCCCTCGCCCTCGCCCCCGCCGCTTCCGGCCCCGGGGCCCGCCGGGTGCGCCTCCCCCGTACCGTCACCCGGGCCGCCGCCCGTACCTGCGCCGTCGTCGAGAACCGTGATCTCCACGGTCGTCCCCACCCGTACGACGCTGACCTCGGCCTTCGCTCCCCCGCCGGCGTGCTTGCGCACATTCGTCAGGGCCTCCTGGATGATCCGGTACGCGGCGAGGTCCACGGCGGCGGGGAGTTCGCCCCCGGGGGACGCCGCGCCGTTCGCGACATACGTCACGGGCAGTCCGGCGTTACGGAAGGTGTCGAGCAGGGCGTCCACCTGGGCCAGCCCCGGCGCCGGTTCGGTGGGCGCCGCCGGGTCGCCGGTCTGCCGGAGCAGGCCGACCGTGGCGCGCAGTTCGTTGAGCGCGGAGCGGCTCGCCTCCCGTACATGCCCCAGCGCCTCCTTGGCCTGGTCGGGCCGGCGGTCCATGACATGCGAGGCGACGCCCGCCTGCACATTGACCAGGGCGATGTGGTGCGCGACGACATCGTGCAGGTCGCGCGCTATCCGCAGACGCTCCTCGGCGACCCGGCGGCGCGCCTCCTCCTCCCGGGTCCGCTCGGCCCGGTCGGCGCGCTCCCTGATGGCGTCGACAAAGGCGCGCCGGCTCCGTACGGCGTCCCCGGCGGCGCCCGCCATCCCGCTCCACGCGAGGATCCCCAGGTTCTCCTGCGAGTACCAGGGCCCGGGGCCGAGCCCCATCGCCACGGCGGTGAGCACCGTCACCGTGGCGAGCCCGACCCGCCAGGTGGTGGGCCGGTCGGTACGGGCGGCGACGGTGTAGAGCGCCAGGACGACACACATGAAGACCGGGGCGGGCGGGCGCGTCGTGATCAGCTCGGTCATGGTCAGCAGCCCGCCCCAGACCAGCACCCCCATGGGCGCCCGCCGCCGGAACACCAGCGCGGCGGCCCCCAGCACGACCAGCGTCAGGGAGAGCGCGCTGGGGTCCCGGCTGTCGAACGAGGGCCCCTCGATCCCCCGGTGCGGCTCCACGAACGAGCCGGACACCATGCAGACCAACGCCAGGGCGGCAAGGATCCCGTCGGCGGCGAGGGGATGGGCCCGGGCCCACTGCCGGCTACGCCCGAACACCAGAAAACCACCTATCCGCCTGCGGAACGCCCCGTTCCTCGGTTACGGGGCGCCCCTGCCGGGCCCTCCGGGGTACCCCCGCCGAGCCGGCGAGTGAGCCGAAGGGCGCGCCCGGAGGCGAACCGAGCCTTTAAAAAGAAGACGGGATGAGGCCGTCGTCGTCGAGGAGGGCCCGGACCTCCTCCAGGGTGGCGTCCGGGGCCGGGAGGATCAGCTCGGACGGCTCCAGCGCGTCGGCCGGGAGGGGTTCGCCCAGCTCGCGCACCTTGGCCAGGAGCGCGGCGAAGGTGCGGCGGAAGCCCTCCTCGTCGCTGTCGCCGACCTCGGCGAGCAGCTCGTCGTCGAGCTTGTCCAACTCGGCGAAGTGGGAGTCCGCCAGTCGCACCTGGCCCTCACCCATGATCCGTACGATCATGACGTACCCCTACTGCTTGTCGAACTTGTGCTGGCCGGGCGTGGCGCCCTGCGCGTCGGCCGCGCCGCCCTCGATCGCCTGCTTCTGGTCCGTGCCGCCGGCCAGCTCGGCCTTCATCCGCTGGAGCTCCAGCTCCACGTCGGAGCCGCCGGAGATCCGGTCCAGCTCGGCGGAGATGTCGTCCTTGGCGAGTCCGGAGTGGTCGTCGAGCGCGCCGGAGGCCAGCAGCTCGTCGATGGCGCCGGCGCGGGCCTGGAGCTGGGCCGTCTTGTCCTCGGCGCGCTGGATCGCCAGACCGACGTCGCCCATCTCCTCGGAGATGCCGGAGACGGACTCGGCGATCCGGGTCTGGGCCTGGGCGGCGGTGTAGGTGGCCTTGATCGTCTCCTTCTTCGTACGGAAGGCGTCGACCTTGGCCTGGAGGCGCTGGGCGGCGAGCGTCAGCTTCTCCTCCTCGCCCTGGAGGGTCTGGTGCTGCGTCTCCAGGTCGGTGACCTGCTGCTGGAGCGAGGCGCGCCGGGACAGGGCCTCGCGGGCCAGGTCCTCGCGGCCGAGCGCCAGTGCCTTGCGGCCCTGGTCCTCCAGCTTGCTCGACTGGCCCTGCAACTGGTTGAGCTGCAACTCCAGCCGCTTGCGGGACGTCGCCACATCCGCGACGCCGCGGCGCACCTTCTGAAGCAGTTCGAGCTGCTTCTGGTACGAGTAGTCAAGGGTCTCGCGCGGATCCTCGGCCCGGTCCAGGGCCTTGTTGGCTTTCGCGCGGAAGATCATCCCCATACGCTTCATGACACCGCTCATGGGCTTCGCGCGCCCCCTTCTGACGGACTACAGCTCCGGCACTCGACAAGACCCACAGTACGGGCCCCACCTCTATTAGCGCACTGTTCCAGCACGGATGCGCTCATCCGCAAGGACGACTGCTCTCCACCGCCCTCCGGCCCAGGGAGTAGATGACCTCGGGGAAAACGGCGCAAAGTCAGGGTCTGTCCCCATAGAGACGCACGACGTTGCCGGATCGTTCCCCATCGGGGTGGGGTCGCGCCGCGCCACCCCTTACCCTTGGGTTTTGTGTTCCGAAGCCGTTCCAAGGAAGAGAAGGCCACCGCCACCAAGGTGACGGCGGACCCCTCCATGCCCCGCGACCCGCAGGCCCCGAAGGGCCGCCCGACCCCCAAGCGCAGTGAGGCACAGTCGCAGCGGCGGCGCGCCGTCACGGCGCCGGCCGACCGCAAGACGGCCATGAAGCAGCAGCGCGAGGCGCGCCGGGTGGATCTGGCCCGGCAGCGCGAGGCGCTGGCCAATGGCGACGAGCGCTATCTGCCGGCGCGCGACAAGGGGCCGGTGCGCCGCTTCGTCCGCGACTACATCGACTCGCGCTTCTGCATCGCCGAGTTCTTCCTGCCGCTCGCGGTCGTCATTCTCGTCCTGAGCATGATAAAGGTCGCGTCGTTGCAGAACATCGCGCTGCTGCTCTGGCTCGGTGTGATCGTGATGATCGTCGTCGACTCGATCGGCATCTGGCTGCGGCTGCGCAAGCAGCTCGACGAGCGCTTCCCCGACACCCCCAAGCGCGGTGCGGTCGCGTACGGCCTGATGCGTACGCTCCAGATGCGCCGGCTGCGGCTGCCCAAGCCGCAGGTCAAGCGCGGAGAGCGGCCCTGAGCGCTGAGGTCTCCGGCTTCGCGGGGGGTTCGGCGGGGTGGCTGGCCGGGCTCGGCGGGGTACGGAACGTGGTCCGCCAGGAGCTGGTCGCGCGCCAGCTCGACGAGCAGATATCCGGGCGCTTCCCGGTCGGCCGGCGGCTCCGGGTCCTGGACGTCGGCATGGGCCAGGGCACCCAGGCGCTCCGGCTGGCCCGCGCCGGGCATACGGTGACCGGCCTGGAGTCCGACCCCGGCATGCTCGCGACGGCGCACGAGGCGCTGGCCACGGAGCCCCCGGGGATACGCGAACGGGTCCGGCTGATCGAGGGCGACGGCCTGGAGACCGGGGTGCACTTCCTGCCCGGCAGCTTCGATGTCGTCCTCTGCCATGGCGTCCTCATGTATGTGAACGAGCCGGACGCGCTGCTCGCGGGGCTGGCCAGGATGCTCGCCCCGGGCGGCCTGCTCTCGCTGCTGGTACGGAACGGGGACGGGCTCGCCCTGCGTCCCGGGCTCGCCGGGGACTGGGCCGGGGCCCTCGACGCCTTCGACGCGGGCACGTACACCAACCGGCTGGGCCTGCGCGTACGGGCGGACCGGCTGGCGGCCCTGACGGCCACGCTCGCCGGGATCGCCGCGCCACTGCACACTTGGTACGGCGTACGGGTCCTCACCGACCAGGCCCCCGACGACGCGGTGCCGCCCACCGGCGAGGCGCTGGAGCGGCTGCTCGCCGCGGAGGACCGGGCCGGCCGTACGGACCCGTACCGCGGTGTGGCGGCGCTCCTGCACCTCTGCGGCGTACGCGGCTGAGGCGCGCCCCGTGACGACGGCCCCCGAGACGCCCGCGCTCTCCGCCCGGGAGACCTGGCGCGCCCTCTACCGGCACTTCCGGCCGCACCGGGCCACCGTCGCCCTCGGTGCGCTGCTCGCGCTGATCGGCGCGGCCACCGGGCTCGCCCAGCCGCTCGCCGCCCGGGAGCTGGTGGACCGGCTCGGCGGTGACGCCCCGATCACCGGGATCCTGCTGCTCCTGACGGGTCTGGTGGTCTTCGGCACGGCGATCGAGGCGGTCGGCTCCTTCCTGCTGGAGCGCACCGCCGAGTCCGTCGTCCTGGCCGCCCGCCGCACCCTGATCGGGCGGCTGCTGCGGCTGCGCCTGCCCGAGGTGGAGCGGACCCAGCCGGGCGATCTGATGTCCCGGATCACCTCCGACACCACTCTGCTGCGCGCGGTGACCACGCAGTCCATCGTGTCGGCGGCCACCGGCGGGCTCGCCTTCGTCGCGACGATCGCGCTGATGGGGTGGCTGGACCCGGTGCTGCTCGGCGTCACCCTCGGCGTGATCGTGGTGATCGGCTCCGCCGTGGCCCTGGTGATGCCGCATATCTCCCGGGCGGCGAAGCGCTCGCAGGAGGCGGTCGGCCATATCTCGACGGTGCTGGAGCGGGCCTTCGGCGCGTTCCGTACGGTCAAGGCGTCCGGCGCGGAGGAGCGTGAGACCGAGGTGGTGAACGCCGCCGCGCGGGAGGCCTGGCGCCACGGGGTGCGCGCCGCCAAGTGGCAGTCGGTGGCGGGCTCCTCGGTCGGGCTCGCGGTGCAGGTGTCGTTCCTGGCGGTGCTGGGCATCGGCGGGGCGCGGGTGGCCTCGGGGGCCATCACCGTGTCGACGCTGGTGGCGTTCCTGCTCTTTCTCTTCTATCTGATCGACCCGGTCTCCAAGATGCTGGGCGCGGTGACGCAGTACCAGGTCGGCTCGGCGGCGGTGGCCCGGATCGTGGAGGCGGAGCGCCTGGAGACGGAGGAGCCGGCCGCCGCTCCCCGGATCCCGTCCCCCGGCCCCGCGTCGCCCCCCGGCCCCGCCTCGGTGGTCTTCGAGGACGTCACCTTCCGCTACCGGGAGGGGCTGCCCTACGTCCACCAGGGGGTCTCCTTCGAGGTGCCGGGCCCCGGGATGACCGCGTTCGTCGGCCCGTCGGGCGCGGGCAAGACGACCGTCTTCGGGCTGGTGGAACGGTTCTACGAGGCGACCGGCGGCCGGGTCCTGGTGGACGGCAGGGACGTACGCGACTGGCCGCTGGCCGGACTCCGCGCCGCCATCGGCTATGTGGAGCAGGACGCGCCGGTGCTGGCCGGGACGCTCCGCGAGAACCTGGTCTTCGCCGCGCCCGACGCCTCCGACGAGCGGATCCGGGAGGTGCTCGTACGGGCCAGGCTGGACGCGCTGGTCGACCGGCTGCCCGAGGGGCTCGACACGCTGGTGGGCCACCGGGGTTCGAAACTCTCCGGCGGCGAACGGCAGCGGGTGGCGGTCGCCCGCGCCCTGCTCCGCCGCCCCCGGCTGCTGCTCCTGGACGAGGCGACGTCGCAGCTCGACGCGGTGAACGAGCTGGCGCTGCGCGATGTGGTGGCGGAGGTGGCCCGGGAGGTGACGGTGCTGGTGGTGGCGCACCGTCTCTCGACGGTGACCCTGGCGGACCGGATCGTGGTGATGGACGCGGGCCGGGTGCGCGCGGTGGGCACGCACGAGGAGCTGGTCGCGGGCGATCCCCTCTACGGCGAGCTGGCGGCCACGCAGTTCCTGGCGACGGGCCGCTGAGCCGGGCGTCCCGTACGGCCCGTCCCGTACGGCACGTCCCGTAACGGCCTGTCCACGCCCCCGTAGTGCCTTCCCCGTATGGCATCCCCGCCCCGTACGGCCGTCGCGCCCCGAGCCGAATCACGGCCCGGACGGGATAATCCCGGCATGGCCGCATCTCTCCGTGCTTCCCACGCTCTGCCCCCTTCACCCCCTTCATCCCCTTCGCCCCACTTTTCCCACGCGCCCCGCTCGCCCCGTGGCGCCCGCCGCCGCGCGCGCCGGACGGGACCCGTCGGTGCCGTGGCGCTCTGCGTCGCCGCCGTGGCCGCCCTGGCCGGTGGCTGCTCGGCGGGCGAAGCCGCCGGGCCCGACACCGCCCGGCCGCCCGGGGCCGTACGGCCGGCGCAGCCCGCGCCGACCGCACCGCGCTCCGGGAAGGATCTCCAGAGCGACTACGAGACGGTGATCAAGAACGTCCTGCCCTCCGTCGTCCAGATCGAGTCGGGGAACAGCCTGGGCTCGGGCATCGTCTACGACGGGCAGGGCCATATCGTCACCAACGCCCATGTGGTCGGCGCCCAGCGCTCCTTCGCCGTCACCGTCGCCAACAGCGAGCAGCCGCTCCGCGCCCGGCTGGTCTCCAGCTTCCCCGAGCAGGATCTCGCGGTGATCAAGCTGGACGAGCTCCCGAAGGGGCTGCGGGGCGCGACGTTCGGCGACACGGCGAAGGTGGCGGTCGGTCAGATCGTGCTCGCGATGGGTTCGCCGCTGGGCCTGTCGAGCAGCGTCACCGAGGGCATCGTCTCGGCGGTCGGACGGACCGTCAGCGAGGGCGCGGCGGGCGGCGGTACGGGGGCCACGATCGCCAACATGGTGCAGACCTCGGCGGCGATCAACCCGGGCAACAGCGGGGGCGCGCTGGTCAATCTGGACGGCGAGGTGATCGGCATCCCGACCCTGGCGGCGACCGATCCGGAGCTGGGCAACGGGGCCGCGCCGGGGATCGGGTTCGCGATCCCGGTGTCGATGGTGAAGACGGTCGCGGACCAGATCATCAAGAACGGCCGGGTCTCCGACTCGGGCCGGGCGGCGCTGGACATCACCGGCCGTACGGTCGTCGGCCCCGACTTCCAGCCGGCCGGCGTCGCGGTCGTCACCACGCGCCGGGGCGGCGCGGCGGCGGAGGCGGGGATCCGGCCGGGGGACATCGTCGTGGGCGTCGGCTCGAAGCGGGTGACGACGATCACCTCCCTCGCGGAGGTGCTGGCGTCGGAGAAGCCGGGCCAGAAGGTGAAGGTGACCTTCACGCGGGGCGGCGAGACGCGGACGGCGGAGGTCACCCTGGGCGACATGTAGGAGTACGGCGGACAGGGGTACGGCGGAGGTCGCCCAGGGCCGGCGGGCGGCGCGGCGCGGCGCGTACCGTACGTACGGTCCATGACGCGCCGCCCGCCCTGGGCACCTGCCCCGTGCCAGGCCGGCCCCTATGGGCCCGTGGCCCCGTGGGCCGGTCAGTCCGCCTCGGCCTGGAGGCTCATGGGACCGTAGACCTTGGTGCCGTCCTCGAAGAGCGTCACCTGCTCCGCACCCCCGTCCAGCAGCTCTCTCCAGACCTCGCCGACCCAGGACTCGGCGTCGCCCTGCGTCGTGAACTCCTCCGGCTCCACCGCCGGCGGGACCTCCGTCCCGTCGGCCTTCTCGAACCGCCACATCCACGCCATGTGCGCCTCCCGGCTCCCGCGGAACTGATCGAATTACCTGCCCGCAGCGTAGCCGGGCGCGCACCGTACGCGGTGACGCGGGAGGATCATCCCTGTGGAACTGACTCTGCTCGGCACCGGCGCCCCCACCGGTCTCCCCCGTCCCCACTGCCCCTGTGCCGCGTGTGCGACGGCGCGCGGCCCGTGGGCCCGTGCCGCCACCGCGCTGCTGGTGGACGGCGTCCTGCTGCTGGACCTCACCCCGGGGGCCGCGCTCGCCGCCGCCCGCGCGGGGCACTCCCTGGCCGGGGTGCGGCAGGTGCTGCTCACCCACCCGCACGACGGCCCCGCCGTGGAGCTGCCCGCCGGGCTGCCGTCGGCGGGGCGGGTGGCGGACGGGCGCGTGCTGACGCTGCTCAGCGGGCACCGGGTGCGGGCGGTGCCGATGGACGCGCCGGGCACGGGGTACGAGGTGACGGGCCCCGGCGGCGAGCGGCTGCTCCACCTTCCCCCGGGCGGCGCCCCGGCCGGGGTGGCCCCGGAGAACGGCCGTGCCGCCGGCCCGTCGGCCCCGTACGACATGGTGGCGGCGGATGTCACCGGCCGCCCGGACGCGGTGGCCCGGCTGCGGGCGGCGGGCGCGATCGGGCCGGCGACGGATGTCGTCGCCGTCCACCTCGACCATGACGTGCCGCCGGGGCCCGAGCTGGTGCGGCGGCTGGCGGCGGCGGGCGCGCGGGCGGTGCCGGACGGGACGACGCTGACGGTGGGCGCGTACCACCCCGTACCGGAGGTGCCGCGCCGCACGCTGGTGACGGGCGGGGCGCGCTCGGGCAAGTCGTGGGAGGCGGAGCGGCGGCTGACGGCCTTCCCCGGGGTGGTGTACGTGGCGACGGGCGGGGCCCGCGCGGGCGACCCGGAGTGGGAGGAGCGGGTCCGCGTCCACCGCGAGCGCCGCCCCGGCTCCTGGCGTACGGCGGAGACCTGCGACCTGGTCCCGCTGCTGGCGGCGGAGGGCCCGCCGCTGCTGATCGACTGCCTGTCGCTCTGGCTGACGGACGCGATGGACCGGGTGGACGCGTGGGACGACGCGGCCTGGTCGTCGGGGGGCGAGAAGGCGCTGCGCGAGCGGACGGCGGAGCTGGTCGCCGCGGTGCGCGCGACGCCCCGCACGGTGGTGGCGGTGACCAACGAGGTGGGCGCCGGCGTGGTCCCCGCGACCCCGGCGGGCCGCCGCTTCCGCGACGAACTGGGCCGCCTGAACGCGTCCTTCGCCGACGAGTGCGAACAGGTCCTCCTGGTCGTCGCGGGCCAGGCTCTGACCCTGCGGTGAGCCGGCGGGCCCTTCGGGGTGCTCCCGCCGGGGCCGGCGAGTGAGCCCATAATCAGCACATGCCTTCTTCGCTGAATCTCGATGACTTCTCCGATCTGATCGAACGCCCCGACAGCGGCACCCGCCGCGACGCCGAGGAGCGGCGTGAGCGGCTGGTCGTGGCGCCGGGGGCGCTGGGGCGGCTCGACGAGTTGGGGGAGTGGCTGTCGGCCGCGCAGGGGTCCGTCCCGGTGCGGGCCGTCGACCGGCCGAAGGTGGTGCTGTTCGCCGGGGACCACGGGGTCGCCGCCCTCGATGTGTCGGGCCGGCCCGCGGGGAGCGCGCACGCGCTGGTGCGGGCGGTGCTGGACGGGGTGAGCCCGGTCGCGGTGCTGGCGCGGCGGGCCGGGGTCTCCGTGCGGGTGGTGGACGCCGGTCTCGACTGCGACCCGGCTCTCCTGCCGGAGGAGGTCGTACGCCACCGGGTGCGGCGCGGCAGCGGGCGGATCGACGTGGCGGACGCGCTGACCCTGGAGGAGGCGGAGGCGGCCGTACGCCTGGGGATGGCGATCGCGGACGAGGAGGCGGATTCGGGGACGGATCTGGTGGTCCTCGGGGATCTGAGCGTCGGGGGTACGACGGTCGCGGCGACCCTGATCGCGGCGCTCTGCGGTACGGACGCCTCCGTGGTGACCGGGCGGGGCGGCGCCGGGATCGACGACCTGGCGTGGATGCGCAAGTGCGCGGCGGTACGGGACGCCCTGCGCCGGGCGCGGCCGGTCCTCGGCGACCAGGTGGAGCTGCTGGCGACGGTGGGCGGCGCGGACCTGGCGGCGATGACGGGGTTCCTGTTGCAGAGCGCGGTGCGCCGGATGCCGGTGATCCTGGACGGCGTGGTGTCGGCGGCGTGTGCCCTGGTGGCGCAGCGGGCGGCGTTCCGGGCGCCGGACTGGTGGCTGGCGGGGCAGTTGAGCGGGGAGCCGGCGCAGGCGAAGGCGCTGGACCGGATGGCGCTCAACCCGCTGCTCGACCAGGGCGTCACCGTGGGCGAGGGCTCCGGCGCGCTGCTGGCGCTGCCGCTGGTCCAGGCCGCCGCCGCGCTCGCGGCCGAACTGCCGGAGCGGGAGCCGGAGAAGGACGCGGCCCCCGGCGGAACGCCAGACGAGGAGATGGACACGGAGCGGGACGCCGAGAAGGACGCGCAGAAGAACGCGGAGAAGGACGCGGACCGCGACGCGGTGACCGCCACCGAGTAGCGGGGGCGCCGGATGCGGCGGCCGGGAGCGACGGCGGCTCCCGGCCGCCGCATCGCCCGAAATGGAGAGTGATGCCCCATAAGATCACTTTCCATGGGAGACGTGGACGTGCTTGCCGACCGGTCGCCTCGCGGCGGCACCCCGAGGGCCAACCCGAGGCGGAGCACCGCCCGTTCGCGGCGCGCCGCCGCCTGTGCCGTCTGGTATCTGCGGGTCGTCGCCTTCCTCAACTTCCTCAGCGCCGTGTGGGTCTCCTTCGGCCAGGACCTGCGCCGCCACAACATCGACGACTTCTACACGCCGTATCTGCTGACGGCCGGGTTCGCCTCCGGCGTCTTCACGCTCTTCCTGGCGATCACGATGCGCCGCCGCAAGCGCGCCGCGTGGATCCTCAACATGGTCATCTCGGGGCTCTTCCTGCTGCTGCTCGCGTTCGCGATGTCGTTCCCGGAGATCCGGCGGTACGCGCAGAACTGGGTCTCCCTGGTCCTGACGGCCTCGTTCGTGGGGGCGCTGCTGCTGGGGCGCCGGGAGTTCTATGCGAAGGGCGACCGCGCCAACCCGTGGCTGGCGGCGGTGGTCGCGGTGGGCGGGCTGCTGGTGACCTCGCTGCTCGCGGCGGCGCTGGTGACCGTCACGAACACGGCCCACGGCGGCTCCACGTTCACCGAGCGGTGGCGGTACGGCACGGCGCGGCTGGTGTCGCTGGCGGAGGACACCCGGTTCCCGGGGATCGCCACCCCGGGGTGGGTGAACGTCGTCATCAACGTGCTGTCGACGCTGCTGCTGCTCGCGGTGGCGTACGCGGCGTTCCGCGCCCGGCGGGCGGTGGACCCGCTGACGGTGGAGGACGAGGAGCGGCTGCGGGTGCTGCTCGACCGGTACGGGGAGCGGGACTCGCTGGGGTACTTCGCGCTGCGCCGCGAGAAGAGCGTCATGTGGTCCCCGACGGGGAAGTCGGCGGTGGCGTACCGGGTGGTGGGCGGGGTGTCGCTGGCGTCCGGGGACCCGATCGGGGACCCGGAGGCGTGGCCGGGGGCGATCGTGCCGTGGCTGGAGCAGGCGCGGGAGCACGGGTGGATCCCGGCGGTGATGGGGGCGAGCGAGGAGGCCGGGACGGTCTACGCCCGCCATGGCATGGACGCGCTGGAGCTGGGCGACGAGGCGCTGGTGGAGACGTCCGACTGGGCGCCGCGAGGGAAGGCCGCCCCCGAAGCCGCCCTGCCCAGTGCCCTCCAGGGGCGGGCGATGCGGACCGTGCGGCAGGCGTACAACCGGATCGCGCGGGCCGGTTACGAGGTGCGGATCCGGCGCCATGAGGAGATCCCCGCCGAGGAGATGGCGGAGTTGCTGCGGCGCGCGGACGACTGGCGGGACGGCACCACCGAGCGGGGGTTCTCGATGGCCCTGGGGCGGCTCGGCGACCCGGCCGACGGGCGGTGCGTGATGCTCGAATGCCGGGACGGGGAGGGCGCGTTGCGGGCGCTGCTGAGCTTTGTGCCGTGGGGGCCGCACGGGCTCTCGCTCGATCTGATGCGCCGGGACCGCGAGAGCGAGAACGGCCTGGTCGAGTTCATGGTCATCGAACTCCTCCGGCGCTCCGGCGAGATCGGGATCACACAGGTCTCCCTCAACTTCGCCATGTTCCGTTCCGTCTTCGAACGGGGGGCGAAGCTCGGGGCGGGGCCCGTGCTGAGGCTGTGGCGTTCGCTGCTGAGTTTCTTCTCCCGCTGGTGGCAGATCGAGTCGCTGTACCGCGCCAACGCGAAGTACCGGCCGGTCTGGGAGCCGCGTTTCATGCTCTTCGAGAAGAGCGCCGACCTGCTGCGGATCGGGCTCGCGGCGGGCCGGGCCGAGGGGTTTCTGGAGGCACCGGGGCGGCCGGGGTGGCTGCACCGCAGACGGCTGGAGAGCGGCAGGTGACAGACGGGGGGACCGGGGTGCGGGTGCGGCTGGGGGCGCGGCTGCGCCGGACGGCGCGGCGGGAGTGGGGTCCGCTGCTCTCCACCGTGGGGACCGCGCTCGCCGAACGGGGGGTACGGGCGGTCCCGTTGACCCTGGTGGCGGTGGCGCTGACCGGGCTGCTCCAGGCCGTGCAGAACCAGCCGTGGGGGTACCAGCCGGTGATGGACCTCGGCGCGGTACGGGCCGGGGACCCGCTCTGGGCGGCGCTGCTCCGTACCCCGCTCTCGCTCTTCGTGCCCGCCCTCGACCTGCCGGTGTGGGGCGCGCTGGCGCAGACCCTGGTGGTCTTCGGGATCGCGGAGATCTCTCTGGGCCGGTGGCGGACGCTCTGCGTCGCGTACGCGGCCACGCTCGCCGGGACGCTGTACGCGCGGGTCGCGGTGGCGGTGGGGCCCGGTGTCTTCCTGGGGTCGCCCGCCTCGGACGCGCTGATCGTGGACACGGGTCCTTCGGCGGCGGTGGTGGGGCTCGCGCTCTTCGTCTGCTGGCGGTACCGGGCGCGGTGGACGGCCGGGGTGGTGGTGGCGGCCCTGGTCGTGGAGTGCGTGGTGAAGGACAACCTGGCGGGGCGGGAGCATCTGGTGGCGGTGGCGGCGGTGGGCGCGCTGATCGGCGCCCGGGAGTGGTGGCGGCGCGGCGGGCGCGTACGGCACCGGTGAGGCGCACCGGCCGGAGGCGACCGGCCGAAGGCGGCAACGGGCCGGCGCCGTGCTCACCCCGGCAGGCGCGGACTCCGGCGTTCCGGGGCGTCGTCCGGGGTGCCGCCGATCCAGTCCTGGAGTCTGCGGCGCGGGCCCGACCAGCGGCGGTCGCGGCGGTACGCGCGCAGGGCGGCCCGGGCGCGGGCCCGGGGGCGGCGGGCGTAGAGGCGGCGGGCGTAGAGCGAGCCGGGTTTGGCGAGCCGGAGGGCGCCGATCAGCGCGACGAACGGCACGAGTGTGCCGACGAGGGCCATCCTGAGCTTGCCCTTGAGGAGCGTGACCAGCACGAAGACGAAGTTGACCAGGATGGTGAGGATCGCCGAGCCCCGGCTCTGCTGCTGCCCCGGGGTGAGTTCGGCGACGCCGAGCGGGGAGAAGCCGCTGAGGACGAGCAGGGCGAGCGCGGTGGCGAGGACGACGGCCTCCACGCTCTGCCGGCCCTGCTCGGTCCAGTAGACGTCGTGGAGATGGAGGATCAGCGCGAACTCGTCGAGGACGAGCCCCGCGCCGACCCCGAAGATCACCGCGCAGACGGCGGCGCCGACCCCGTGGCGCCCGCTGCCGACGGCGCCGAAGCCGCCGATCACGGTGAGGATCACGCCGGGGACCGCGTGGTGGATGTGGAGCCCGCCGGGTGTGATGTTCCGGAACGGTCCCTTCCCGGCCCGGATGAGCCGGGTGACGGTCCTGGTGAACAGAAAGGTCAGGACGAAGGAGGCGAGGGCGAGCAGGGTGGGGAGCTTGCCGGGCTCGCTGATGTCGTGCTGGAACCAGTGCCCCATGCCGCCCGCTTCCGTTCGCCTGTCGCGCGCCCTGCCCCTGCGCGCCTTGCGTACCGCCTCGTGTGATCTTTCCACCGCCCGCCGTGACGTCACCGAGGACGCGCGGGCCGCACCGTACGACCGGCTCCGTCCGCTTCCCCCGCTCCCCCGCTCCCTGGCCCCCGCCCCGGCCCTTCCGGCCCCGGGACCCCGCTCCCCGGCCCCGCCCCCGGAACCTCGCTCCCCGCTCCCCCGCTCCCGGCCCTCCCGGCCCCCCGCCCTCGCCCGGGAGCCCCGCGCCCGGCCCCCCGCCCCCGCCCGGCTACCCTTCCCGCGATGACCTCGACCCCCGCCCCGGACGGCCGCGCCTCGCTCGGCGATGGCCTGCGCTTCGCGTTCGGCACCCTCACCGTCCTCCCCGTCCGCGTGGCGCGCTGGGACCGTACGGCCGCCCGGGCCGGGATGGCAGCGGCGCCGCTCGCCGGGCTCGTCGTGGGCGGGGGCGCGGCGGCGGCCGGGGCGCTGCTGGTGCTGGCCGGGGCGTCGGCGCCGCTGGCGGCGGTGGCGGCGGTGGCCGTGCCCGCCGTGCTCACCCGGGGGCTCCACCTCGACGGGCTCGCGGACACGGCGGACGGCCTGGGCAGTGCCAGGCCGGCGGGCGAAGCCCTCGCCATCATGAAGCGCTCCGACATCGGGCCGTTCGGGGTGATCACGCTGCTGCTGACGCTGCTCGCGCAGGTCGCCGCGGTGTCCTCGCTGTACGGCGCGGGGGCGGCCAGGGGCGCCGCCGGGGTCGTGGTGGCCGGGGTCACCGCCCGGCTCGCGCTCACGCTCGCCTGCCGTACGGGCGTGCCGGCGGCCCGGCCCGAGGGTCTGGGCGCGATGGTGGCGGGCACGGTCCCGGCGCCGGTGGCCTGGGGCGTCGCGGTGGTGGTCGTCGGGGCCGGCGCGGCGGCCGGCGGGGTGTCCGGGGCGGCGGGCGCGGTGCACCACGCGCTGGCGGTGGCGGCCGGGGCGGTGGCGGCACGGCTGCTGCTGGCGCACTGTGTACGGCGCTTCGGCGGGGTGACCGGAGATGTGTTCGGGGCGGTCGCCGAGACGGCGGGGACGGCGACGCTGGTCGCGCTGGCGCTCGGCCGGTAATCGACGGTAGGGCGGGCGCGGCACGGCGGAGGGCGGCCCGGCGAGGGGCGCGGCGGGGGCGGCACGGAGTGCCGTGCGGACCGTACGAAGTGCCCCAGAGCGCCCCAGGAACGCCTGAACCGGCCGCCGCTGTGAGGGCGCTCCATCACCGAGCGTAGGCTCGTGCCCGCCGCGCGCGGCCGTACGGTCGGCGCGACGGGCCCGGCCGGCCCACCCACCGGCCACCGAGAACTCAATTGGAAGCGAGATTTCACCACCGTGACTGCTCTCACTCTCTCCACCGCCGGCGCGGCGACCCTGCGCGCCGACGCGATCGTCGTCGGCGTCGCGAAGGGCCCCAAGGGGCCGGTGGCGGCCCCTGGCGCCGAGGCCGTGGACCAGGCGTTCGACGGAAAGCTCGGCGCCGTTCTGGAGACCCTCGGTGCCTCCGGCGGCGAGAGCGAGGTGACGAAGCTGCCCTCCCAGGGTGGCCTGAAGGCGCCGGTCGTCATCGCGGTCGGCCTCGGCCCGGTCCCGGACGAGGAGGAGACGTACGGCGCGGAGACGCTGCGCCGGGCCGCCGGGGCGGCGGCGCGCGCTCTCTCCGGCGTCAAGAAGGCCGCGTTCGCGCTGCCCGTCGAGGCGGTCGAGGACATCGAGGCGATCGCCGAGGGCGCGCTGCTGGGCGCGTACGCCTTCACCGCCTACCAGGGCGGCGACAAGAACGTGAAGAAGGGCGAGGGGCCCAAGCGTCCGCTCGGCGAGGTGGCGCTGCTCGGCGCGAAGCCCCGGGACAAGGCGCACAAGGCCGCCGCCGAGCGCTCGGTCGCGCTCGCCGAGGAGGTCAACCGCGCCCGCGACCTGGTGAACACCCCGCCCAACGACCTGACCCCCGAGGCGTTCGCCGCGCTGGTCGCCGCCGCCGGTGAGGAGCACGGGCTCACCGTCGAGGTGCTGGACGAGAAGGCGCTCGCCGAGGGCGGCTACGGCGGCATCCTCGGCGTCGGCCAGGGCTCGGCCAACCCGCCCCGGCTGGTCCGGATCGGGTACACGCACCCGGACGCCGAGCAGACGCTCGCGCTGGTCGGCAAGGGCATCACGTACGACTCGGGCGGCATCTCGCTCAAGCCGGCCGGGCACAACGAGACGATGAAGTGCGACATGAGCGGCGCCGCCGCGGTCTTCGCGACGGTCGTCACCGGGGCGCGGCTCGGCCTGGAGGTCAATCTGACCGGATGGCTGGCGCTGGCCGAGAACATGCCGTCGGGGTCGGCGGTCCGGCCGGGCGATGTGCTCCGTATGTACAGCGGCAAGACCGTCGAGGTGCTGAACACCGACGCCGAGGGCCGGCTGGTGCTGGCGGACGCGCTCACCCGGGCCTCGGAGGAGTCCCCGGACGCGATCGTGGACGTGGCGACGCTGACCGGCGCGATGATGCTGGCGCTGGGGAACCGGACCTTCGGGATCATGGCGAACGACGACACGTTCCGTACCTGGCTCCACGAGACCGCGGAGGAGGCGGGCGAGGCGTCCTGGCCGATGCCGCTCCCGGCCGATCTCCGCAAGGGCATGGACTCCCCCACCGCCGACATCGCGAACATGGGCGAGCGGATGGGCGGCGGGCTGGTCGCCGGACTCTTCCTGAAGGAGTTCGTCGGCGAGGGCATCACCTGGGCGCACCTGGACATCGCGGGCCCGGCCTTCCACGAGGGCGCCCCGTACGGCTACACCCCCAAGGGCGGCACGGGCTCCTCGGTCCGCACGCTGGTGCGGCTGGCGGAGCGTACGGCGGCGGGCGAGCTGGGCTGAGGTGCGGGGGTCGTGGTGCGGGCGGGGTGGCCGTTCGCACCGTGACCCCCGGCCCCGTCACCCCGCGCACCGTGCAAAGATGGGTAATCGGCAGGACAGGGCCCCCACCACAGGGCCGACGACATAGCGGCCGAAGACCAGCCGCCGCCCGGTCGACGTGAGACCGCGCCCGGCGCACATGCATGGAGGACGTGACGTGGCGAACGACGCCAGCACCGTTTTCGACCTAGTGATCCTCGGCGGCGGTAGCGGCGGTTACGCCGCGGCGCTGCGCGGAGCGCAGCTTGGTCTGGACGTCGCACTGATCGAGAAGAACAAGCTGGGCGGCACCTGCCTGCACAACGGCTGCATCCCCACCAAGGCCCTGCTGCACGCCGGCGAGATCGCCGACCAGGCCCGTGAGGCCGCGCAGTTCGGTGTCAAGACCTCGTTCGAGGGCATCGACATCGCCGGGGTCCACAAGTACAAGGACGATGTGATCGCGGGCCTGTACAAGGGGCTCCAGGGGCTGGTCGCCTCCCGCAAGGTCACCTACATCGAGGGCGAGGGCCGGCTGTCCTCGCCGACCTCCGTCGACGTGAACGGGCAGCGCGTCCAGGGCCGCCATGTCCTGCTGGCGACCGGTTCCGTACCGAAGTCCCTGCCGGGTCTGACCATCGACGGCGACCGGATCATCTCCTCGGACCACGCGCTGACGCTGAACCGCGTCCCGGAGTCCGCGATCATCCTGGGCGGCGGGGTGATCGGCGTCGAGTTCGCCTCCGCGTGGAAGTCCTTCGGTACGGATGTCACGGTCATCGAGGGTCTGAAGCACCTGGTGCCGGTCGAGGACGAGAACAGCTCCAAGCTGCTGGAGCGCGCGTTCCGCAAGCGCGGCATCAAGTTCAACCTCGGCACGTTCTTCGACAAGGCCGAGTACACGGAGACGGGCGTCCGGGTCACGCTCGCCGACGGCAAGACCTTCGAGGCGGAGGTGCTGCTGGTCGCGATCGGCCGGGGCCCGGTCTCGCAGGGGCTCGGTTACGAGGAGCAGGGCGTCGCGATGGACCGCGGCTATGTCCTCGTCGACGAGTACATGCGCACGAACGTCGAGACGATCTCGGCGGTCGGCGACCTCGCCCCGACCCTCCAGCTCGCCCACGTGGGCTTCGCCGAGGGCATCCTGGTCGCGGAGCGGCTGGCCGGTCTGAAGACCGTGCCGATCGACTACGACGGGGTGCCGCGCGTGACGTACTGCCACCCCGAGGTCGCCTCCGTGGGGATCACCGAGGCCAAGGCCAAGGAGATCTACGGCGCGGACAAGGTCGTCGCCCTCAAGTACAACCTGGCGGGCAACGGGAAGAGCAAGATCCTCAAGACCGCCGGTGAGATCAAGCTCGTCCAGGTCAAGGACGGTGCCGTGGTCGGCGTCCACATGGTCGGCGACCGCATGGGCGAGCAGGTCGGCGAGGCTCAGCTCATCTACAACTGGGAGGCTCTGCCGGCCGAGGTCGCGCAGCTCATCCACGCGCACCCGACCCAGAGCGAGGCGCTCGGCGAGGCCCATCTGGCGCTCGCCGGCAAGCCGCTCCACTCCCACGACTGATGCCTTCCGGGCGCGACGACCACTTCCGTAAATTCGTTAGGAGCAACTGAAACCATGTCGGTTTCCGTAACCCTGCCGGCGCTCGGCGAGAGCGTCACCGAGGGCACTGTCACCCGCTGGCTGAAGGCAGAGGGCGAGCGCGTCGAGGCCGACGAGCCGCTGCTGGAGGTGTCGACCGACAAGGTCGACACCGAGATCCCGGCGCCCGCCGCCGGTGTGCTGGCCTCCATCAAGGTCGCCGAGGACGAGACGGTGGAGGTCGGCGCCGAGCTGGCCATCATCGACGACGGCACGGGCGCCCCGGCCGCCGCCCCGGCGCCCGCCGCTGCCGCCGAGCCCGCCCCGGCGGCTCCGGCCGCTCCGGCGCCGGCCGCCGAGGCGGCCCCCGCGCCGGCTCCGGCCGCCGCGCCCGCCGCCGCCCCGGCGGCCGGTGGCGCCTCCGGTACCGATGTCACGCTGCCCGCGCTGGGCGAGTCGGTCACCGAGGGCACCGTCACCCGCTGGCTGAAGGAAGTCGGCGAGGAGGTCGCGGAGGACGAGCCGCTGCTGGAGGTCTCCACCGACAAGGTCGACACGGAGATCCCCGCCCCGGTCGCCGGTGTGCTGCTGGAGATCGTGGTCGGCGAGGACGAGACCGCGCAGGTCGGCGCGAAGCTCGCCGTCATCGGCGCGGCGGGCGCTGCCCCGGCCGCGCCCGCCGCCCCGGCCGCCCCGGCCCCGGTCGCCGCTCCGGCACCGGCCGCCCCGGCTCCGGCCCCGGCCGCGCCCGCCCCCGTACAGGAGGCTCCGGCGCCCGCGCCGGCCGCCCCCGCCGCCCCCGCCCCGGCACCCGTGGCGCCCGCGCCCGTCACCCCGGCGCCCGCCGCTCCGGCCCCGGCCGCTCCGGCGGGCGACGACGGCGCGTACGTCACGCCGCTGGTCCGCAAGCTGGCCTCGGAGAACGCGGTCGACCTGGCGTCCGTCAAGGGCACCGGCGTCGGCGGCCGGATCCGTAAGCAGGACGTGCTCGCCGCCGCCGAGGCCGCCAAGGCTGCCGCCGCCGCTGCTGCCGCCGCTCCGGCCCCGGCCGCCGCCCCCGTGGCGGCGAAGGCGCCGAAGCTTGAGGCGTCCCCGCTGCGCGGCCAGACCGTCAAGATGACCCGCATGCGCAAGGTCATCGGCGACAACATGGTGAAGGCCCTGCACACGCAGGCCCAGCTCACCACGGTCGTCGAGGTCGACATCACCAAGCTGATGCGGCTCCGCGCGCAGGCGAAGAACTCCTTCGCCGCCCGCGAGGGCGTCAAGCTCTCCCCGATGCCGTTCTTCGTCAAGGCGGCGGCCCAGGCGCTCAAGGCCCACCCGGTCATCAACGCCCGGATCAACGAGGACGAGGGCACCATCACGTACTTCGACTCGGAGAACATCGGCATCGCCGTGGACTCCGAGAAGGGTCTGATGACCCCGGTCATCAAGGGCGCGGGCGACCTGAACATCGCCGGTATCGCCAAGAAGACCGCGGAGCTGGCCACGGCCGTACGGGCGAGCAAGATCACCCCGGACGACCTGGCGGGCGCGACCTTCACCATCAGCAACACCGGCTCGCGCGGCGCGCTCTTCGACACGGTCATCGTGCCGCCGAACCAGGTCGCCATCCTGGGCATCGGCGCCACCGTCAAGCGTCCGGTGGTCGTCGACCACCCGGACCTCGGCGAGACGATCGCGGTGCGCGACATGACGTATGTCGCGCTCTCCTACGACCACCGCCTGGTGGACGGCGCCGACGCCGCCCGCTACCTGACGGCGGTCAAGGCGATCCTCGAAGCGGGCGAGTTCGAGGTCGAGCTGGGTCTGTAAACGGCGGCAGCGCGCAGGCGCCCGCGAGAGCACCATCGGCGAAGGCGCCCCTCCTGGGAAGGAAATTCCGGGGAGGGGCGCCTTTGCCGGTCGTGGGGAGCCGTATTGTCTAGACATCTTCCGGCCCGAGGAGCCGTCATCACCGAGGAGCCCGTCATGAGTCCGCCCGTCGTCCACTCGCTGCGCGAACAGATCCGCGAGCACATCGTGGAGGGGATCGTCAGCGGCCGGTGGAAGCCGGGCGAGCGGATCGTGGAGCGGCGGATCGCCACCGAGCTGGCGGTGAGCCAGACGCCCGTACGCGAGGCGCTGCGCGAGCTGGAGTCGCTGCGGCTGATCGAATCGGCGCCGAACAAGGGCGTACGGGTACGGAACCTGACCGCGGCCGATCTGGAGGAGTCCTATCCCGTACGGGCCGGACTGGAGCAGATCGCCGCCGAGCTGGCGGCCGAGCGGCTGGCGGCGGACTGCTCGGCGCTGGAGCCGCATGTGACGGCGCTGTACGCGGCGGACCGCACCGCCGACGGGACCGCGCAGGTCCGTCACACGGTGGCCTTCCACCGGGAGCTGGTGCGCGCGGCCGGTAACGCTGTGCTGTTGCACACCTGGGAAGGGCTCGGCATCGAGGTCTTCACCGCGCTCTCCATCCGGTGGCTCGGCACGGTGCAGAAGTCGTACGCCGAGGAGCACCAGGAGCTGGTGGAAGCTTTCCGCAGACGGGACCCGGCCATCGGTTCACTGGTGAAGGACCATGTGCTCGGATGTGCGCCCCGCGCCTGATTCGAGCCGTTCTGTCATGAATTACCGTCCGTCACTCCGTGCCTTTACACGCGGCACGGGATGCCAATTCGTCGAGATCGAGAAGTTTTGCCGTTCAACCCTTTGATCGATCATCGATCAGCGTCTTACAGTCGACGACGGGCTGCACCCAGCCCAGCGTCCTGTCCTGCCAGACACGACCACTTCTCCACCCCCCTCCTGTCCGGAAGGCGGCGATGATGCCCGACCTCGTAGGCAAGCTTCCGAGCGAGCTGGACCAGCTCCCGGACCGTGACACCGAGGAGACCGCCGAATGGGCGGCCTCCCTCGACGCCGTCACCGAACACGCGGGCCCGCACCGCGCCGCGTATCTGATGCGCCGCACCCTCCAGCACGCCGAGTCCGCCGGGATCCCGGTGCCGCACCTGCTGGAGAGCGACTATGTGAACACCATCCCGACCGCCGCCGAGCCCGCGTTCGACGGTGACCTGGAGATGGAGTCCCGGATCACCGCCTGGAACCGCTGGAACGCGGCGGCCATGGTCACCCGGGGAGCGCGGTTCGGCGTCGGCGGGCACATCGCCACGTTCGCCTCCGCCGCGTGGCTGTACGAGACCGGCTTCAACCACTTCTTCAAGGGCAAGGAGGGCGACGGCTCCGGCGACCAGATCTACGTCCAGGGCCACGCCTCCCCCGGCATCTACGCCCGGGCCTTCCTCGACGGCCGGCTCACCGAGACCGACCTCGACCACTTCCGCCAGGAGGCGGGCGGCCAGGGTCTGCCCTCGTACCCGCACCCCCGCCGGCTCCCCTGGCTGTGGGAGTTCCCCACCGTCTCCATGGGCCTGGGCCCGCTCTCCTCGATCTACCAGGCGCGCTTCAACCGCTATCTCACCAACCGGGGCATCAAGGACACCTCCGCCTCGCACGTCTGGGCCTTCCTCGGCGACGGCGAGATGGACGAGCCCGAGTCGACGGCGGCCCTCGCCCTCGCGGCCCGCGAGAAGCTCGACAACCTGACCTTCGTCATCAACTGCAACCTCCAGCGCCTCGACGGCCCGGTCCGGGCCAACTTCCGGGTCGTCCAGGAACTGGAGGCACAGTTCCGGGGCGCGGGGTGGAACGTCGTCAAGACGCTCTGGGGCTCCGCCTGGGACGAGCTGTTCGCGCTCGACACCACGGGTGCGCTGGTACGCCGGCTGCGCCAGGTGCCGGACGCCCAGTTCCAGACGTACGCGGCACGGGACGTCGCGTACATCCGCGAGCACTTCTTCGGCTCCGAGCCCGCCCTGGCCGAGCTGGCGAAACTCCTGACCGATGCGAAGATCTCGGAGTGTTTCCACACCTCGCGCGGCGGCCACGAGGCCCGCAAGGTGTACGCGGCGTACCGGGCCGCGCTCGCCCACAAGGGCGCGCCGACCGTGGTCCTGGCGCAGACCGTGAAGGGCTACACGCTCGGCTCGGGCTTCGAGTCGCGCAACGCCAACCACCAGATGAAGAAGCTCTCGGGCGAGCAGTTCCGCACCATGCGCGACCTGCTCGACCTGCCCATCCCGGACGCGAAGCTCGACGACAGCCTGGTGCCGTACGGCCACCCCGGCGCCGACTCCCCCGAGGTGCGCTACCTCCAGGAGCGGCGTGCGGCGCTCGGCGGCCCCGCCCCGGCCCGCCGGGTCCACGCGGTCGCGCTGCCGCAGCCGTCGGAGAAGCCGTTCCAGGCCGTCGCCAAGGGCTCGGGCAAGCAGTCCGTGGCGACGACGATGGCCTTCGTCCGGCTGATGAAGGACCTGATGCGGGACAAGGAGACCGGCAAGCGCTGGGTCCCGATCGTCCCCGACGAGGCGCGCACCTTCGGCATGGAGGCGCTCTTCCCGTCGGCCGGCATCTACTCGCCGCTGGGTCAGACATACGACCCGGTCGACCGCGACCAGATCATGTACTACAAGGAAGCCAAGGACGGCCAGATCCTCAACGAGGGGATCACCGAGGCCGGTTCGATGGCGGACTTCATCGCAGCGGCGACGTCGTACGCGACGCACGGCGAGACGATGATCCCCTTCTACATCTTCTACTCGATGTTCGGCTGGCAGCGCACCGGCGACCAGATGTGGCAGCTCGCCGACCAGCTCGGCAAGGGCTTCATCGTCGGCGCGACGGCGGGCCGCACCACCCTCACGGGCGAGGGGCTCCAGCACGCCGACGGCCACTCGCACCTGATCGCGTCCACCAACCCGGCCTCGCTCAACTACGACCCGGCGTTCGCGTACGAGGTCGCGGTGATCGTCAAGGAGGGTCTGCGGCGGATGTACGGCGAGCCCGTACCCGGCGAGGACCAGAACGTCTTCTACTACCTGACGGTCTACAACGAGCCGATGCCGCAGCCCGCGATGCCCGAGGGCGTCGAGGAGGGCATCGTCAAGGGTCTGTACCGCTTCAAGGAGGGCACCCCGGCGGCGGCCGACGCCCCGGCGATCCAGCTCCTGGCCTCCGGTACGGCGATCCACTGGGCCCTGGAGGCGCAGGAACTCCTCGCCGCCGACTGGGGCGTGACGGCCGACGTCTGGTCCGCCACCTCCTGGAGCGAGCTGCGCCGGGACGCGATGGAGGCGGACGCGGCGCTGCTGCGCGGCGAGGAGAAGGTCCCGTACGTGACGCGCGCGCTGGCGGGCGCGCCGGGTCCGGTGCTCGCGGTCAGCGACTGGATGCGGCAGGTGCCGGACCAGATCAGCCAGTGGGTGGAGCAGGAGTACAGCTCGCTGGGGACGGACGGCTTCGGCCTCTCGGACACGCGTGACGCGGCCCGCCGCCACTTCGGGGTGGACGCGCGGTCGATCGTGGTCGCGGCGCTGGCGCACCTCGCCCGGCGCGGTGAGGTCAAGCCGGAGCGGATCGCGGAGGCACGCGAGCGCTACGGTCTCTGACCGGGCTCCCGGGTCCGGGCGAGCGCGGGTCCCGGCGGGCCCGTACGCGCTCGGCCGGGCCCGTACCTGCTCGCCCGGCGGGGTTCGGGATCGTACGGATGTACGACTCCGGGGCCCCGCCGCTCCCTCCCGCCCCTCCGACCCCCTATACCAGGTCGGGGAGCCCCTGTCACTCGGTGTCAGGGGCTCCCTGCATGATGGACATATGCGTGCTGCCCGCCTGATCAAAATGGTTCTCCTCCTCCAGTCCAGACCGTCCATGACGGCGGGTGAACTCGCGCGCGAACTGGAGGTCTCCGAGCGCACGATCACCCGGGACGCCCAGGCGCTCTCCGAGGCCGGTGTCCCGGTGTACGCGAACCGGGGCAGGTCAGGGGGGTACCGGCTGGTCGGCGGCTACCGCACCCGGCTCACCGGCCTGGCGCGCGGCGAGGCGGAGGCGCTCTTCCTCTCCGGGGTGCCGGGCGCGCTGCGCGAGATGGGGCTGGACGACATCTCTTCGGCGGCCCGGCTGAAGGTCTCGGCTGCGCTGCTGCCCTCGCTGCGGGACGCGCCGGAGTCGGCGGCGCAGCGCTTCCACCTGGACGCGCCCGGCTGGTACCAGGAGCCGCAGACGCCCGAGTTGCTGCCGGTGATCGCGGAGGCGGTCTGGGACGACCGGCTGGTCGCGGCGTGCTACCTGCGCAGGGACGCGGAGGTGACGCGGGAGCTGGCGCCGTACGGCCTGGTCCTGAAGGCGGGCGTCTGGTACCTGTGCGCGCGGGCGAGGGAGCTAGGGGGTGCGGGGGACGTCGGCGGTGCGGGGAGCCTCGGGGGCGCGGAGGACGGCGCGGGTACGGAGGGGACGTACCGGGCCGGTACGGACGGGACGTACCGGGTCTACCGGGTCGACCGGTTCCAGGCCGTCAACCTCCTGGAGGAACGTTTCTCCCGCGAACAGTGCTTCGACCTGCCGGCCTTCTGGGAGGAGCGCGCGGCCGAGTTCGCCCGTTCCCTCCTGCACACCGAGATCGAGGTACGGCTCTCCCCCGAGGGCGCCCGCAGGCTCCCGTACGTCGCGGACAGCGCGGCGGCGCGGCAGGCGATCGAGGCGGCGGGCCCGGCCGATCCGGCGGACGAGCAGGGCCGGATCACGGTCCGGCTCCCGGTGGAGTCGGAGGAGGTCGCGTACGCCCAACTGCTGACGCTGGGCCCGGAGGCCGAGGTGCTGGCGCCCGACTCCCTGCGGCGCCGGTTCGCGCGGGCGGCGGCCCGGATGACCGACCTGTACGGCTGACTCCGGGGGCGGGCCCGCTCCGTGTCCCGGCCCGGATCGCTCCCGGGGCGCGGCCGGAGCGCTCCCGGAGCGCGCCCCGGTCTCCGTCAGGTCTCCTTCCGGCGTACCGCGGATGTCCCGCAGGTCACGGTAGACCCACGGTTCACGACTCCGCGTGCGCCGCCCCCGTTCAGGCAGGATGCTTGTTCCCGTGATGGACGAGACGGAGTTCTGGGAGATCATCGACACCACCCGCGAGGCCGCCGACGGCGACCCCGAGGACCATGCCGATCTGCTGGTCGAGCGGTTGCTGCGGCTCGATCCCGACTCCGTACTGGACTTCGCGCGGCACTTCGAGTCGCGCTACAACCGCGCGTACCGCTGGGACCTGTGGGGCGCGGCGGCCGTGCTGCTCGACGGTGCGAGCGACGACGCCTTCGACTACTTCCGCTGCTGGCTGATCGGGCAGGGCCGGGAGGTCTTCGAGGGCGGGGTGCACGACCCGGACAGCCTGGCCGATCTGCTGGACGACTTCGACGAGACGGTCGACGGGGACGGCGAGGAGCTGGGGTACGCGGCGGACGAGGCGTACGAGCAGCTCACCGGGGTGGTGGCACCGGCCCTGGGGATCGCGGCGCAGCAGGCCGAGCCGGAGGGCACCCCGCTGGACTTCGAGGACGAGGCGGCGCTGGCGGAGCGCTTCCCCAGACTGACGGAGCGCTTCGGCCCCGAGTGAGGCACGCTGAATGCGGCCATCGGGCCGTCGCCGGCCGCCTTCAGTCCGCCTTCAACTCAGCGACATCCCCATCAGCACGTCGTCGGCATACGCCCCGTCCAGCAGGAACTCCCCCGGCAGGACCCCCTCCACCTGGAACCCCTCGGCCTCGTAGAGCGCCCGTGCCGGCGCGTTGTGGCCCAGGACGCGCAGGGTCAGCCGGCGGGCGCCCTGGTTCCGCGCGTGCAGGACACCGGCGCGGAGCAGGGCGCGCGCCACGCCCCGGCCGCGTGCCCAGGGCTGGACGGCGAGGCCCTGGATCTGCCGTACATGGGCGTTGCTGGCGAGGGCGGTGGGCCGGGCGACCCGGATGTACCCCACGATGTCGTCCTCCCGCCCCTCGGCGCCGGGGATGCCACCGGGACCGCCCGGCCCGCCGGGATCGCCGGGATCGCCGAACGCGTCGAGCTCGGCGACGAGAAAGTCCTCGGGCCGGTGGAGCGCGTCGAAGAAGGGCCCGTACGGCGGGAGCGGGCGCGGGGTGACGGCGTGCAGCGTCGACCAGGTCACCCGGTCGAGCGCGCCGAGGGCGTCGTCGTCGGAGCGGACGGCGGGGCGCACGACGGGGCGTATCCGAGGTTCCACCATGGCGTAACTGTGCCATGTGAGGCTTCAGGGGCAGGATGGGCGCATGAAAATCGCGGTCACCGGCTCGACCGGGCTCATCGGTACGGCACTTGTCGCTTCCCTGCGCGCGGACGGGCACGAGGTGGTGCGCCTGGTGCGGCGCGCGGCGCGGTCCGCCGACGAGATCGCATGGGACCCCGTACGGCAGACCATCGACGCGGGGAAGCTCAACGGCTGCGGCGCGGTGGTCCATCTCGCGGGGGCGGGGATCGGGGACCGGCGCTGGAGCGAGGCGTACCAGCGGGAGCTGCGCGACTCCCGCGTGCTCGGCACGGCCACCCTCGCCGAGGCCCTGACCACGCTCGACGCGCCGCCCGCTGTGCTGGTCTCCGGTTCGGCGATCGGGTTCTACGGCTATACGGACGGCCGGCGGGTGGACGAGAGCGCCCCGCCCGGGGACGGCTTCCTGTCCGGGCTCTGCGTGGCGTGGGAGGAGGCCGCGTCCCCCGCCGAGGAGGCGGGCATCCGTACGGTCTTCACCCGCACGGGCCTGGTGGTCGCGCGCGGCGGCGGCGCGTGGGGCAAGCTCTTCCCGCTCTTCCGGGCCGGCCTGGGCGGCCGGCTGGGCTCGGGCGACCAGTACTGGAGCTTCATCGCCCTGCACGACGAGGTGGCGGCGCTGCGCCATGTCATCGACACGGAGGAGCTGACGGGCCCGGTCAACCTGACGGCCCCGGAGCCGGTCACCAACCGCGAGGTGACGGCGGCCATGGGCCGGGTCCTCCACCGCCCCACCCCGTTCCCGGTCCCGGCGGCGGCCCTGCGGCTGGCGGTGGGCGGGCTGGCCGAGGACATCGTGGGCAGCCAGCGGGTGATCCCAACGAGGCTGCTGGAGTCCGGCTTCACCTTCGCGTTCCCGACGGTCGACGAGGCGGTACGGGCCGCGCTGTAGCGCCCGGGGCTCGTCCGGACGCGCTCGGGCTCCGGGCGGCCGGGGAGAGCCGGGGCGGACCGGGAGCGCAGGGGGAGCGGGCCGGGGCGGTACGGGAGGGCGCGGTGCCGCCGTACGTACGGTACGGGGACGGGCCCGGGCCCGTACCGTACGCACCGCGCGTACCGTCACCGCCGGTACGGCGGGCGCCGGGTGGCCCCGCCCCGGGGCCCGGTGGCCCGCCACCCCGGAGGCGAGTGGTCCCGCCCCGGGGCGGGTGGTCCGGCCCCCCTCCCGGGGCGGCGCGCACCCCCCATGCTTCGGTGCCCCCGCCCGCGCGCGTCGGCGCGGGGGGTTCCCGTCCCTACGCTCAGGCGGGAACCCGGGCGTTCCGGGGCCGGTGCGGATGCCGGTCCCGCCCCGCCGCCCGGCCGCGTCGACCCGGGGAGGGCACGTGCTCAGTACCGCACTCGGCACCGCGCACCACGCAGACGTCGTCATCATCGGGGCCGGTCTGGCCGGTCTCTCCGCCGCGCACCACCTCACCGGCGCGGGCGTCACGGTCACCGTCCTGGAGGCCGCTCCCCGCGTCGGCGGCCGGATGACCACGGACGACGTCGACGGCTTCCGGCTGGACCGGGGCGGGCGGCTGCTCACCGCCGCGTACCCGGATCTGCTCCGTACCCCGGGCCTCGAAGGCGTCGCGGTCCGGATGTTCTCGCCGGGGGTGCTCGTGCACAGCGACGGCAGGAACTACCGTACCGGCGCCGTCGGGAGCGCACGGAGCGCACTCACTGTCGCGCGCGCCCTGGCGAGCGCCCCCCGTCCGCCGCTGGGCGGCGCGGTCGACCAGGCGCGGCTCGGCGCGGCCCTGGGGCGCCTCGCCGCGACCCCGACGGCCCGGCTGCTGGCCCGGCCCGAACGGACCGCCGGGGAGGCCCTGGCGGTGCGCGGGCTGCCCGCCCGTACCGTCAACGGCTTCATCCGGCCCCTCCTCACCGCGCTGCTCTGCGACCCCGGGCTGCGCACGTCGAGCCGGAGCGCCGACCTCGCGCTGCGGGCCTTCGCCCGGGGTCGGCTCTTCGTCCCGGCGGGCGGCGCGGGCACCCTCACCGATCTGCTGGCGCGGACGCTGCCGGAGGGCACCGTCGTGACGGACGTCTGTGTCACGGACACGTCGATAGACCGTGTGACCACCAAGGAGCACGGCGAGATCGCCTGCCGTTCGCTGGTCCTGGCGACCGGCGCGCGCGCCGCCGCCGAACTCCTGCCGGGGCTGCGGGTACCGAAGTTCCACCCGGTGACCGTGGTGCACCACACCGCGCCCGCCGCCCCGCTCGCCGAACCCGCGCTGCTGCTCGACGCCGACCGCTCGGGCCCCGTCACCCACACCGCCGTGATGAGCGCGGTGGACCCCTCGCGCGCCCCGCGGGGCCGCGTGCTGATCTCCTCCACGGTGCTCGGTACGCCGCCCCCGGCCGCCGAACTGGACCGTACGGTCCGGGAGCACCTGGGGCGGCTGTACGGGGTGGGGACGCACGACTGGGAGCTGCTGGCGGCCCATCACGACCCGGAGTCCGTCCCCGCGATGGACCCGCCGCACGACCCGCGCCGGCCGGTGCGGGTGCTGTCGGGGCTGTACGTGTGCGGCGACCACCGGGACACCAACACCGTGCAGGGGGCGCTCTTCTCGGGCCGCCGCGCGGCGCACGCGATCCTCCGCGATCTGGGCGTACGCCCGGCGTACGAGACGGCGCCGATGCCCGCCGTCGCGTAGGCCGCCGTCGCGCGTCGCGCGCGCCGCCATCGCGCAGGCGTCGTCGCGCAGGACGCCGTCGCGTGCGCCGGGCGCCGGTGACGGACCGGGGGCGCGTCCGACGGCGCCCGGCCCGGCCGTACGCCCCTTCCCGCTCCGGTCCCGTCCGGGTGTCGACCTCCCCCGGACGGGACCGGCTCACCACCCCGTGGCGCGGCCGGCTCAGCCGATGGCGGCCACCCGGTCGCGGTAGTTCCGTACGGCCGCCGCGTCCCGGAACGGCTCCAGCCGCCGCTCGAAGTCCCGTACGTACTCGGCGGCGCGCGCCGACCGCATCTCCGCGGCCTGCTGGGCCGCCTCGGCGCCGAGCACGCACGCCTGGTCCAGCTCGCCGAGGCCGAGGCGTCCGCAGGCGAGCACGACGCGGCAGAAGAGGCGGCTGCGGGCGTACTCGGGGGCGCGGAGCTGGAGCGAGCGCTCCGCGTGCTGCACGGAGCTCCGGTGCTGCTGGAGGTCGCGGTGGCAGTGGGCCACCTCGTCCGCGAGCTGCGCCTCGTCGAAGAAGCGCGCCCAGCGCGGTGTCTCGTCGCCGGAGCGCACGGCCTCCAGGGCGCGTTCGGCCCGTACGAGTGAGGACGCGCACGCCCGCGCGTCCACGAGCACACCGTGGCCGCGCGCCTCCGCCGCGTGCAGCAGCGCCTGGACGACCGGGGGCGCGGCGGCGCCGATGCCCTGCTGGGCGACGCGGGCGAGCTGGACCGCCTCGCGGCCGTGGCCGAGGTAGACGGCCTGCCGGCTCATGGTGACCAGGACGTACGAGCCGTACGCGCGGTCCCCGGCGGCCTGGGAGAGCCGGAGCGCCTGCACGAAGTACCGCTGGGCGAGGCCGTGCGCGGCGATGTCGTACGAGGTCCACCCGGCGAGCCGGGTGAGGTCCGCTGCGGCGGCGAAGAGCTTGCGGCCGGTGGACTCGCCGTACCGGCCGCGCAGCATCGGTTCCGCCTCGTGCTCCAGGTAGCGCACGAGGGCCTGGCGGGCGTGGCCGCCGCCGTAGGCGTGGTCGAGGGTGCGGAAGAGGTCGCCGACGGAGCGCAGCGCCTCGATGTCGCCGGTGGTGACGCGCTGGCCGACGGCGCGTTCGGTGCGCTGGCGCGGCACGGCGAGCGGTGGGGCGGACGGGACGGCGGCGGTCTGGGGAGCGGACGCGGGGTGGGCCGGGGGTCTGCCCTGGCCGCCGGGTCTGGCGGCGGCGTGGGCGGCGGCGTGGGCCTGCGCCTGGGCGGGCACGCGGGCGGAGGTGCCGGTGGTGCCGGTGGTACGGGCGGGGCGGTGCGGGACGAGGCCGGGGGCACCGGGGTTTCCGGGGCCTCCGGGGGTACGGCCGGGACCGGACCCGGATGGTCCCGTTCCGGCCCCGGGGAGGGCGCCGGGGGCGGCTCCGTGGGCGCCCGGTCCGGCTCCTGCGCCCGGTCCGGCTCCGGCCGGCAGGGCGGCGGGGCCGGGGTGGGCGACCCGCTCGTCGGCGCGGCCGATCAGCCAGTCGCGGCTGGGGACGACCAGCCCGGCCGGGGTGAACGCGATCTTGCGGAGTTCGCTGTGGCTGCCGGAGTCCTTGCGCCACAGCCCGCCGACGATGTCGACGGCTTCTTCGGGGGTGGAGGCGAATTCGAGGCCCGCGTAGACCGGGGCACAGGCGTCCAGGCCCAGGTCCTGCGCGGAGAGCCGGCGTCCGAGCCGGCGGGTGAAGACCTCGGCGATGAGTGCGGGCGTGGTGCCGCGCGGCTGCTGACCGCGCAGCCACCGGGTCACCGACGTCTTGTCGTACCGCAGATCGAGGCCGTGCTCAAGGCCGAGCTGGTCCACCCGGCGGGCGAGGCCCGCGTGGGAGAATCCCGCTTCCGCGATGAGCGCGGCGAGCTGGCGGTTGGGGGTGCGCTGCGGAGGTCGTTCCGACATGTGCTGTACGGTCTCCTGCCTTCCGGGCCCGGGGAGCAGCCCTATGGAACGGCGCGAATGTAGTAGGCGTAACGGGTCTCACTGGGGCGTTCGCCCCACATTCATCCGATCGTGTGAGGAGCCCCCGCCTCACTGACGTGGCCCGCGTACGCCCCGGTGGTACGCCGCCTACGCGCCCGCGCCCCGGGGGCGGCGGCCCCGTACCCCTGCCGTATCCGGCCCTCGTCACCCGGCCTTCGTCCTCGTCGGCGGCCCGGCCCGTACACCTGCCCGGCCGGTTGTCGGTGGCCCGCCGTACAGTTGGCGGAGGCTGGGAGTTCCCGGCCGCTGTGGGGCTGTGAGGCCGTAGGGCCGCAAGACTGTCACGCTGTGAGGAGGCTCGGCCGTGAGTGAGCTGCGGTACGTCCATCTGGGGTTCGGCGCGGAGGCGGTGGAGTACCAGGAGGCGTGGCAGAGACAGCGCGAGGTGCACGCCGCCCGGTTCGCGGACGAGATCCCCGACACCTGTCTGCTGCTGGAGCACCCGCCCGTCTACACGGCGGGACGGCGCACGGTGGAGAGCGAGCGCCCCCTCGACGGCACCCCCGTGGTGGACGTGGACCGGGGCGGGAAGATCACCTGGCACGGCCCGGGGCAGCTCGTGGGGTACCCGATCGTGAAGCTGCCCCGCCCGGTGGACGTCGTCGCGCACGTACGCCGCCTGGAGGACGCGCTGATCCGTACCGCCGCCGAGTTCGGCCTGGAGACCAGCCGGGTCGAGGGGCGCAGCGGTGTCTGGGTCCTCGGCGACGCGGTGCCGGAGCGCCCGGCGCCGGGCGGCCAGGGACGGGGCGGCGGCGTACCGGGCGGTGACGTACCGGGCGGCCTCGCGCTGGACCTGGCGCCCGCCCTGGACCCCCGGCTCACGGACGAGGAGTTCGACCCGCGGCTGAACGGTCCGGAGTACGCGCCGTCCAACGCCGGCCAGCGCGGCGAGGACCGCAAGCTCGCGGCGATCGGGATCCGGGTCGCCAAGGGCGTGACCATGCACGGCTTCGCGTTCAATGTGAACCCGGACAACACCTGGTACGACCGGATCGTGCCGTGCGGGATCCGGGACGCGGGGGTCACCTCGCTCGCGAACGAGCTGGGCCGGGACATCACGGTCGCCGAGGTGGTGCCGGTCGTGGAGCGGCATCTGCGGGAGGTCCTGGAGGGGGCCGACCCGAAGCCGCGTGTGATCGAACGCGAGCCCCTGGGGGCGACGGCGTAGCCGGGCCCCCGAGGGCGACGGCCCGGCCGGGAGACCGCTTCCCCCGTACGGGGGAATGCGCCCCTCGGCCCAGGGGTTGCCCAGACGTAAGACCGCGCAATCAACGGGCGTAACCTGGTGTTCGCCGAAGAATCGAATGCCGCGCCAGCAGAGAGAGGTGCCGGACGTGTCCGCTGTCGCACCCGACGGACGCAAGATGCTGCGTCTGGAGGTCCGGAACAGCCAGACCCCCATCGAGCGCAAGCCCGAGTGGATCAAGACCCGGGCGAAAATGGGTCCCGAGTACCAACGGCTTCAGAAGCTCGTGAAGGGCGAGGGGCTGCACACGGTCTGCCAGGAGGCCGGCTGTCCGAACATCTTCGAGTGCTGGGAGGACCGCGAGGCGACCTTCCTCATCGGCGGCGAACAGTGCACGCGGCGGTGTGACTTCTGCCTGATCGACACGGGCAAGCCGGAGCCGCTGGACCGCGACGAACCGCGCCGCGTGGGCGAGTCGGTCGTCACGATGGACCTGAACTACGCCACGATCACCGGCGTCGCCCGCGACGACCTGCCGGACGGCGGCGCCTGGCTCTACGCGGAGACCGTGCGCCAGATCCACGCGCAGACCGCCGGGCGGGAGAGCGGCCACACCAAGGTCGAGCTGCTGATCCCCGACTTCAACGCGGTGCCCGAGCAGCTCGCCGAGGTCTTCTCGTCCCGGCCCGAGGTGCTCGCCCACAATGTGGAGACGGTGCCCCGGATCTTCAAGCGGATCCGCCCCGGCTTCCGGTACGAGCGCTCCCTCGACGTGATCACGCGGGCCCGTGAGGCCGGTCTGATCACCAAGTCCAACCTGATCCTGGGCATGGGCGAGACCCGCGAGGAGATCAGCGAGGCGCTGCGCCAGCTCCACGAGGCGGGGTGCGAGCTGATCACGATCACCCAGTACCTCCGTCCTTCCCCGCGCCACCACCCCGTCGAGCGCTGGGTGAAGCCGCAGGAGTTCGTGGAGCTGAAGGACGAGGCCGACGCGATCGGCTACTCCGGTGTGATGTCGGGGCCGCTGGTGCGCTCGTCGTACCGCGCGGGCCGGCTCTACCAGCAGGCGATGGAGCGCCGGGGCGCCCTGGCGGCCCCCGCCCCCGCGCTGTGAAGCGCCGCACGGCGTGAAGCGTGCACCGAGTGAACCGCCGCACCGCGTGACCCGCCGCACGGCGTGAGGCGTGCACTGGGTGGAGCACGCACTGTGTGAATCGCCGCACAAGCGACTACTCCCGAGTAGCGCGGGGTGCACCGCGGTCCGTAACCTTTTCCGCAGGCCGGGGACGGGGTACGGGCCGCGCGGGCGTTTCCGGGGGCGGGTTGTTCCGCTCGTCGGGGTTTCATCCGCGTTTGACCGGTCGGTCACGCCCTGGTAACACCGGTGCGTGACACTGAACGCACACTCCGCGAACAGACGTCCGATGCCCCACCCCCACTCCTCGCCCGTTCTCCGCACGTCTGCCGTCACCACTCCCGAGGGGACCCCCGTCATCATGCAGGCCGCACCGGTACGACCCACCAGCGTCACCGAGGCGGTGGCGACAGCCGCGACAGCCATATCCGGCCGCCCCGCCCTCACCCGTCCCGCCCTCGCTCGCCCGGCCCTCACCCGTCCGGCCCTCACCGCGCTCCGCGCCGTGGAGACCCTGTTCCTCAGCGGCGGCCAGCGCACGGCACGCCGTAACGCCTGGACGGCGGTCCTGGAGGACCGGCGCAGGGCAAAGGACCGGGTCGAGACGGAGCACGTACTGGAGGCCGTGTCGGACGCCACTTCCCACGCCCCGTAAACTTCTGGGTATGGCGAGGAAGGACAACGCAGAAACTGCTGCGAACCAAGGGCGACTGAAGCAGATCGCCCTCACCTACAAGATGACCCGGCGGGCCGACTCGAAGGTCGGGCTTGTCGTCGGTGGTGTGGGAATCGTCACCTTCGGTGTCTTCCTCGCGATCGGCTTTCTGATCGATCACCCCGTCTATCTGGGGATTCTCGGCTTCATCCTGGCGTTCCTCGCGATGGCGATCGTCTTCGGCCGCCGCGCGGAGCGGGCCGCCTTCGGCCAGATGGAGGGCCAGCCGGGCGCCGCCGCGGCGGTCCTGGAGAACGTGGGCCGGGGCTGGACCACCACCCCGGCCGTGGCCATGAACCGCAGCCAGGACGTCGTCCACCGGGCGGTCGGCAAGGCCGGCATCGTCCTGGTCGGCGAGGGCAACCCGAACCGGGTGAAGGGCCTGCTGGCGGCCGAGAAGAAGAAGATGGCGCGCATCGTGGTGGACGTACCGGTGCACGACATCATCGTCGGCGACGGCGAGGGCCAGGTGCCCCTGAAGAAGGTCCGTACGACGATGCTCAAGTACCCCCGGGTGCTGGCCGGCCCGCAGGTGACGGCGGCGAACGACCGGCTGCGGGCGATGGGCGACCTGATGAGCAACATGCCGCTCCCCAAGGGCCCGATGCCCAAGGGGATGCGCATGCCACGCGGCGGAAAAGCGCGCTAGCGGCCGGGCCGGACGGCCCCACGGCACAGAGCACCCACCCCCGTATCACCCACCCTGTACCACCCACACCCACCCCACACGGAACAAGTACGCGAGAGGGCGGCCGGGAACTCCCCCGGCCGCCCTCTCTGCGTACTCGCCCCCCGATAGGTTCCGGCGTACTCGGCCCCCCGATAGGTTCCGGCGTACTCGCCCCCCCGGTACGTTCCGGCGCACTCGCCCCCGTACGGTTCGAGAGCTTCAGCCCCGTACCTGGTTCGAGAGCTTCAGCCCCGTACCTGAACGGCCCGCCCCAGCCGGTCATGGAGCCCCCGCCCGTCGCGGTCCCAGATCAGCGCGGGGATGGCGAGGCAGAGCAGCACCGTACGGACGAGAACGCGGCCGAGGCCGAGCCGCCCGCCCTCCACGGCGATGACACGAAGGCCGAAAAGGCGCTTGCCCGGGGTGGCTCCCACCGTGCCGACCGTAAGAAGGCTGAGCACGAGAAGCACACCGAGCGCCCAGTTACCCGACGCCTGCCAGTCACGGCCGGCGAGGATTCCGTATGCGATCAGCATGCAGAGCCCCCAGTCGACGAAGAGGGCGCCGAAGCGCCGGCCGAGCGGGGCGACGGAGCCGGGTCCGTGCTCCGGCAGCCCGAGCCGTTCGCCCCGGTAACCGAAGTCGACGCCCATGTTCTCGGCCGCCGCGCGGGGCCCCGAGAGCCACGATCCGATTGCTTCCCTGTTGTCCACCCGACCACGGTACTGCGGCGGGGTGGACGCGCCGGGAACGGGGTTGGTACGGGAGCGACTGGTTAACTTCAACGAAACAAATGGGTCATGCTGGAGAAATCCCGGATACCTAAGGTCGGGTCCAGCGTGTGCCACCGCACTGGCCGCACGACCGATAACCCCCGCCCCTCCCCGGGACGGGAGGAGGAGGAGCTGGATGTTCCAGAACGCCGACGAGGCCAAGAAATTCATCGCCGACGAGGACGTGAAGTTCGTCGACGTCCGCTTCTGCGACCTGCCTGGCGTGATGCAGCACTTCACGATCCCGGCGCGGGCCTTCGACCCGGCGGAGGAGCTGGCCTTCGACGGCTCCTCGATCCGCGGTTTCCAGGCCATCCACGAGTCCGACATGGCGCTGCGCGCGGACCTGTCGACGGCTCGGGTGGACCCGTTCCGCCGGGACAAGACGCTGAACATCAACTTCTTCATCCACGACCCGATCACGGGTGAGCAGTACAGCCGCGACCCGCGCAACATCGCCAAGAAGGCGGAGGCGTACCTCGCCTCCACCGGCATCGCGGACACCGCGTACTTCGGCCCCGAGGCCGAGTTCTACGTCTTCGACAGCGTGCGGTTCAACACGACCGCGAACGAGGGCTTCTACCACATCGACTCCGAGGCCGGCGCCTGGAACACCGGCGCGGTCGAGGACAACCGGGGCTACAAGGTCCGGTACAAGGGCGGCTACTTCCCGGCCCCGCCGGTCGACCACTTCGCCGACCTGCGTGCCGAGATCTCCCTGGAGCTGGAGGCGTCCGGCCTCCAGGTCGAGCGCCAGCACCACGAGGTGGGCACGGCGGGCCAGGCCGAGATCAACTACAAGTTCAACACGCTGCTGGCCGCCGCCGACGACCTGATGCTCTTCAAGTACATCGTGAAGAACGTCGCCTGGCGCAACGGCAAGACCGCGACCTTCATGCCCAAGCCGATCTTCGGCGACAACGGCTCCGGGATGCACGTCCACCAGTCCCTGTGGCAGGGCGGCACGCCGCTCTTCTACGACGAGCAGGGTTACGCGGGCCTCTCGGACACCGCCCGCTACTACATCGGCGGCATCCTCAAGCACGCCCCGTCGCTGCTCGCCTTCACCAACCCGACGGTGAACTCGTACCACCGCCTGGTCCCCGGCTTCGAGGCCCCGGTCAACCTGGTCTACTCCCAGCGCAACCGCTCCGCCGCGATGCGCATCCCGATCACGGGCTCGAACCCGAAGGCCAAGCGCGTCGAATTCCGCGCCCCGGACCCGTCCTCCAACCCGTACCTGGCCTTCTCCGCCCTCCTCCTGGCAGGCCTGGACGGCGTCAAGAACAAGATCGAGCCCGCCGAGCCGATCGACAAGGACCTCTACGAACTGGCCCCCGAAGAACACGCGGGCGTCCCCCAGGTCCCGACGTCCCTCCCGGCCGTCCTCGACGCCCTGGAAGCCGACAACGAATACCTCCAGGCCGGCGGCGTCTTCACCTCGGACCTGATCGAGACCTGGATCGACTACAAGCGCACCAAGGAAATCGCCCCGATCCAGCTCCGCCCGCACCCGCACGAGTTCGAGCTGTACTTCGACATCTAGAACCCGCCGCGACCAGCACGGCGAACGACGACCGGCGAAGGCCGCCTCCCCTGGAAACGGGGTGGCGGCCTTCGCCGTGCGCGCGGGAGAGGGAGGTCGGCCGGGGGTCCGAGGGGAAAATCCGGTTGCCTCGGGTGGGGTGTGGGGGTCGGATGGGGGGTCATGGGTACAGAGCAGACTCAGATGCACGCGGACATGTTCGTCATGGACGAGGAGCGCGTACGGCGGCTCGTTGCCGGGCAGTTTCCGCGGTGGGCGGGGCTGGCGGTGGTGCGGGTCGCTTCCGGGGGGACGGTCAATGCGATGTACCGGCTCGGCGACGACATGGTCGTACGGTTGCCGCTGGTGCGGGGTGGCGTCGATGACGTGGCGGTCGAGCGGGGGTGGCTGCCCCGGCTCGCGCCCCGGCTGACGGTGTCCGTGCCCGAGGTGCTCGGGGCCGGGGAGGCGGGGGAAGGGTATCCGTGGCCCTGGTCCGTTTATCGGTGGCTGCCCGGTGAGAACCCGGTGGCGGGGGCGTTGCGTGAGCCCGTGGGGCTGGCCTCGGATCTGGCCGGGTTCGTGGGGGCGATGCGGAGTGTCGCGCTGCCGGGCGCGCCCGCGGCTTATCGGGGTGGGCCGCTCGCCTCGGCGGACGCGGGGACCCGGGCGGCGATCGAGGAGCTGCGGGGCATTCCGGAGGAGGGTGTCGACTGTGACGGGGTCCTTGCCGTGTGGGAGGAGGCGGTGCGGGCTCCGGAGTGGGAGGGGGCACCGGTCTGGCTCCATGCCGACCTCATGCCGGGCAATCTGCTGGTCGACGGCGGCGGCCGGCTCGCCTCGGTGATCGACTTCGGCTGTACGGGGGTGGGTGATCCGGCGTGTGATCTGTTCCCGGCCTGGAATCTGCTCCCTGAAGCGGGGAGGGATGTCTTCCGGGAACTCCTGGATGTGGATGACGCCACCTGGGTTCGCGGGCGGGGGCGGGCGCTCTCGCAGGCCGTGCACGCGCTGCCGTACTACCGGAGGACGAACCCCGCTATGGCGGAGAACGCGCGGTATGTGATTCGGGCTGTGTCGGGGTCCCTGTGATGCGTTGTGCGTGATGCGTTGTGCGTGATGCGTTGTGCGTCATGTGTGATGGCGTGCGGCGCTGCTCGGGATGCGGGGGCTCTCCGCTGAAGGACGGCACTCGCCTCGGTGACCTGATGCGGGCCGGGACGAGGCGTCGCGCTCGATTTCACCGCCGGCCAGTGACTGCGGGACGCGGCGGCCGGGTGGGAGAACCGGATCCGGTACGCGGCGGATCCGGCGCGAAACGACCTCGGGGTGGACGCCGTTCTCGTCCGGCCCGACTGTCCCCCTCCCTATGGCCAGAGTGCCCCTGCCAGCGTTACGCCCGCGTAGACCGCTGCCAGGCCCGCCGCCACACTCCCCAGGACATTGGCGGCGGCGTAGAGGTGGGCACCCGCTTCGGTGAGGCGGAGGGTCTCGTAGCTGAAAGTGGAGTACGTGGTCAGCGCGCCGCAGAGGCCGGTGCCCAGGAGGAGTTGGACGGAGTCGGAGGCCGCGCCCGCGGTCACCGCGCCGGTGACCAGGCCGAGGATGAGGCAGCCCGTCACGTTGACGGTGAAGGTGCCCCAGGGGAAGAGCGAGTCGTGGCGCTGCTGGACGGTGCGGTCGGTCAGATAGCGCAGGGGGGCTCCCACGGCGGCGCCCAGGATGACCAGGAGCCAGTTCAACGGGGCGTCGCCTCCCCTTCGGCGCCCTGGCTTCCGTCGGCGGGATGGCTTCCGCCGGCGTCCTGGCTTCCGCCCGCGTGGTGGATGACCTCGCAGGCGTCCAGGGTGGCCAGGCCGTCGCCGAGGAGTTCCTCGATCTCGGGCAGGAAGGCCCTGACGCGCTCCTCGGTGTCGATGATCACCACCGCCACCGGCAGGTCCTCGCTGAGCGAGAGCAGCCGCTGGGTGTGGATCATCGAGGAGGCGCCGAAGCCCTCGATACCGCGGAACACGCTGGCACCCGCGAGCCCCGCGCCATGGGCGCGGTGGACGATCTCCGTATGAACGGGCCTGTGGTGCCACAGGTCGCTCTCACCGAGGAAGATCGTCAGCCGGAGCGCCGAGCCGGTCAGTCTGGTCATGTCTGCCTCCACACCCGTACGCGGCGGGTCGCCCACACCGCACTCCACACCGCCGCGAACGCGGCGAGCAAGGTCAGCCCCAGATACGCCGCCCCGGTGCCCGCCCGGCCGTGCGCCACCAGGCGCTGGAAGTCCACCGCGTACGTCGAGAACGTGGTGAAGCCGCCCAGGACCCCCGTGCCGAAGAAGGGCCTGACCAGGTGGTGCGCCGTCCACACCTCCGTGATCACCACCATGAAGACGCCGATCACCGCGCACCCCACCGCGTTCACCAGGAGGGTCGTCCAGGGGAAGGCCCCCGGGGCCGTGGGCCAGAGGAGGGCCGCTCCGTAGCGGGCGGAGGCGCCTGTCGCGCCGCCCAGGGAGACGACGGCGATCGTCGGGAGCTGAGCCGGTAGTCGGCCGGGGAGCCGAGGTGTCACAGGGTTCTCCTACTCGCCGGGCACCCGCAGCCGGGCGCGCTTCATCGCAAGTAGGGACCGTTGGCGGTGGTCACGGTCGTCGCCGTGGTCGCACCGCGGTTCGGGTACGGCGGGCCCCACCGCCGTTGTCCTGCTCCGACCAGGCTATCGGGGGACGGGGGCGTTCTGCCAGCCAGGGCGGGGGTTCCGGCGGGCGGGAGGGGGCGTTGTCAGTGGGCGCTGGCACCATGAACGGCATGAAGACCTACAACTGGCTTCCCTTCCTCGAACGGTGGAGCGCGGACTGGGCCGGCTCCCCCGGTGCGCGGGGCGAGGAGGGCGTCGCGGAGGCAGAGGTGCCGTCCTCGGGGTGGCTCGGGTTCGCGGGGGCCGAGGACGAGCGGATCCGGGCGCTGGAGGCGCGGCTCGGGGCCGGTGTGGTGCTGCCGCCGACCTACCGGTCGTTCCTCGCGGTCACGGACGGATGGCGCGCCGCCGGGACGGGGGTACGGGGCGTGGTGGGGGCCGTGGAGGGGGTTCGGTGGGGCGACGAGAAAGGGGATGGGGGTGGGGGTGGGGGTGGGGGTGGAGAAGTGGATGGGGAAGGGGGTGGGGGCGCGGATTCGGGGCGGTTGCTGCTCTCCGCCGCTTCCGGTCCGGTGCGGGTGCTGCTCGATCCGGGGGAGGTGAACGCCGACGGGGAGTGGGCCGCGTACCTCCGCGAGGGGGAGCAGGAGTCGCGTCACGAGTCCTTCATGGAGCTGATGCAGAGCATGTTCCGTGCCTTCCAGCGCGAGGGCGGGAAGACCCCGGGGTTCGCGAACGACACGACGCGGGAGCTGGACACGGCCGTCGAGGAGGCGCGGCTGGCCTGTCTGCGCGGGGAGGCGGTCGACGGGCCCCTGAAGGTGTTCACCGAGGCGGAGGAGTGCGGCCGGCCAGGCGCCCAGGAGCTGCGCCGCCAGCTCGACGCGCTGGTGGGTGGGGGGCTGCCGGGGGTTGCGGTTGTCGTGGCGCGTACGTACCGGGATGAAGGGCCTGGGGGTTCCGGCGGCTCCGGGGGCTTCGGCTCTGCGGTGGACGCGGCTCGGGAGCGGGCGCGCTGGGGGGACACCGAGGGCGCCTGGCGCACCCTCGCGGCCGCTATCGGCGAGTGGGAGCCGTACGGTGGCGAGCTCCTCGGTCCTGTCGGGCTGCTGGCGGACCCCCTGCTCGGGCCGGTGATCACTCCGGAGCGCGGGCAGTATCTGCTGGAGACACCCCGGAGTGCGGAGGGACGGGCGGCGGCGGAGGGACCGGAAGCAGTGGAGGGGGCAGCGGGCGGGGGCGCCTTGTGGGGCTTGGAGGGCTCGGGGGGCTTGGGGGGCTTGGAGGGCTTGGGGGGCTTGGAGGGCTCGGGGGGTTCAGGTAGTTCCGTTGGTTCGGGGGGCGATGGGCTTGCGTGGCTCGCGGACGAGCCGGTTCCGGGGGGCGAGCGCGACGGTGTCTACCGTTTCGTCTTCATACGCGGCGTCTCCCCTGAGGAGCTGGCCGTCCGGATCGGGCGGGGGCCGCTCCAGGCGCTTGCCCGGGCGGATGAGCTCGGGGGCAGGGTTGAAGGTGAGGGTGAGCAGTGGTCGGGGCAGGGGCGGGATGTCGCCCGGGTCGGGCGGTCCGGGGGTGAGTGGAGCTTCGCGTACGAGAGCGGCGCCCGTCTCGCGGACACGTTCGCGCCGGAGCGGCTGACCGACCTGGGCGAGGCGGCCTCGCGGGGCGGCGAGTCGGTCACGGTCTGGTGCGAGCGGGGTGGCCCGGCGGACTCGGGGACCCGGGGCGCCTTTCACTTCTCGTACGCGGAGGACGGGGAGTCGGTCTTCGGGTTCACCGTGCGCGGCGACGAGATCACCGAGGAGTGGGGGGAGTTGCCGGACTCCCTCGATCCTGAGGAGCTTTTCCTCGAACGGGATGAGGAGGAGGGGGAGGCCGGCTCGGGAGGGCGACGGGGGGAGTTTCCGGGGATCGATCCCGACGACGAGTACGAGGCGCTGGCCGCGCTCTCCGAGGAGTTCGGGATCTCCCTGCCGGAGTTCGCCCTGCGCCACGGCCGGCTCCACACCCTCCCGCTGCGCCCCTGGGTCAGGTCGGTCGGGTCGGTCTCGCAGGTCGGGTCGGTCGCGCCGGCCGGGTCCGTACGGCAGGGGCAGGAGCCCGCGTGAGTGGGGTACGGACGGCCGTGATCGAGACGGAGCGGCTGACCCTGCTGCCGCTCAGCGTCGAACACGCGGAGGAGATGGCGGGCGTGCTCTCCGACCCCGCGCTGCATGCGTATATCGGCGGCCGGCCCGCCACGGTGGAGCAACTGCGCATCCGGTACCGGCGCTTGGCCGCAGGCTCGCCCGATCCGGCCTTCTCCTGGTGCAACTGGGTGCTGAGGGAGCGGGCGGGAAGGGGGACGGCGGGGTCGGGCGAGTTGTCCGGTACGGTCCAGGCGACCGTCACCCCGCACCGCACCCGTCCGGAGGAGACGGTCGCCGAGGTCGCGTGGGTGGTGGGGACCCCCTGGCAGGGGCGCGGGTTCGCCACGGAGGCCGCACGCGGGCTGGTGGGGTGGCTGGCCGAGCAGGGCATCGGCACGGTGATCGCCCATATCCATCCGCACCATGAGGCATCGGGCGCGGTCGCCCGCGCCGCCGGGCTCCGTCCCACCGACGAGTGGCACGACGGTGAGGTGCGGTGGCGCCGGTCCCTGGGTGAGTGAGCTGGGCTGGGCTGGGCTGGAGCCGCCCCTTCTCTCCCAAGGGGTCAGGGAGTTGAAGGGGGCGGCCCCCTGGCTGACTTGCCGTCAAGAATCCTGACTCTCCGTCAGGAATCGGGCGTCAGCGGATCAGGTCCCGCACCATGCGGCAGGTGGTGTTGGACGGCCGGTGGACGCCGATCCGGGCCGCCGTGCTCCGTATCCGGCGGTTCGGCGCGCTCGCCGGGCGGTACACGCCCGAGTCGAGCAGCGCGATGGCGAGCCGCATGGCCTTCAGGCGGCGGTTGTGGTTCTCGTACCACTCCCGGGGCCGTCCGGCGGGGAGCCGCTTGCGCTGGACGGACTGGACAGCGGGGGCAGCGGAGACAGAGGGGGCAGCGGGGGCGGCGGAAGTCGAAGAAGTGGGCGCGGACGTGGAAGTGGTCGAGGATTTCCCGGTGTTCTCCGTGGTCGTGGCAGCAGCCATCGTCAGCCTCCCGGCATGGTGGTGGGACCCTCACGAACTGCCTCCATTTTACTGCCCACCACTGACAATCGCCCCTGGCCAGAGGCGGTTTGAGGGGGGGCGGAAGGGATCCTTGAGGGGGGCGGGAGAGGCGGCGAGGAAGGGCGGTACGGAAGAGGGGACGGGAGGGGCGGGAGATAGCCTCGGGGCCATGGAGATCTGGATCAACCCCGCCTGTTCCAAGTGCCGTGGCGCGCTCTCCCTCCTCGACGCCGAGGGAGCCTCGTACACCGTCCGCCGGTATCTGGAGGACGTTCCCTCCGAGGACGAGATCCGGGCGGTGCTGGTGCGGCTCGGGCTGGAGCCGTGGGACATCACCCGGACCCAGGAGGCCGTGGCGAAGGAGCTGGGCGTGGCCGGGTGGGCGCGGGACGCGGGTGCGCGGGAGCGCTGGATCGCGGCGCTCGCCGCGCACCCCCGGCTGATCCAGCGGCCCATCGTCACGGCGGACGACGGTACGGCGGTGGTCGCGCGCACGGACGAGGCGGTACGCGACGCCCTCGGCCGGCGAGGAAGCCACTAGTCGGCGAGAAGGTCGCTACGGCCTGTCTGGCAAAAGATCACCGAGCGGGAATCCACATACTCGGGTCTGATTGCCTTGCCGTCCCGGGAGCGGCCCGTGATTCTGGGCTGGTGCCAGGACAAGGGAAGAGAAGGCGGCGGCAAGAAGCCGAGAGGCGGCGGCTGGCCGCACGCACCGCGCCGGACGCGGGACAGTGGGAAGTGGTCGTGGAGACTCGGGACGAAGCGGAGATGCGTACGCGATTGCGCCTCCTTCGGGAGGCAGGAGTCGACGGGGCGATGATCCGGATCGACACGCTGTGCGGGCGCCAGGCGTTCCCGACCACCTACCGGCTGAGCCGGTTCGTGACGGCCCCCGGGTGGGAGCCCGCGCACGAGCGCTCTGATCGTTGATACGGAACCTGGGCCCGTCTGCTTGAACAGGTCCGGGTCCAGGTCTGGGTCCAGGTCTGGGTCCAGGTCCGGGACGACTCCGTCGGAGTCGTGGATCCGGCACGCGCGGCGGCCGGCCAGGCGCTCGGCCGGTCCCGCGGCGGGCTGACCACCAAGGTTCATCTCGCCTGCGACGGCCGGGGCCTGCTCCTGGCCCGCTCATCCGCTGGCTGCGCGCACCCGTCCAAGAGCCTTTGTCAGACCGGCCCTAGTCGGCGAGGAAGCCGCTGATCAGCTCGTTCGTACCGGGCGGTGCCGCGAGGGGCAGCGCGTGGTGGGTGGCGGTCGGCAGGATCTCCGTCGTCGCCCCGGGAAGCAGCTCCCCGGCCCGCCGCGCGACGCGGGCGGCGTCCTGCGCCTTTCCGGCCCCCGCGAGGAGCAGCAGGGCCGGGGTCGTCAGGGTCCGCAGCGCCGCCGGGTCCGGGCGCGGGCCGGTGACGGGGCGTACGGCGGGGAAGTCGGCGGTACGTTCCTGGAGCCGCAGCCACGCCGGGTCGAGCGGGGCGGCCGAGGCCGCCGTCTCCCACTCCAGGAAGGCCCGGATACGCCGTGCCGTGGGGCGCAGCAGCATGGGCAGCGCCCGCGCGACATACGCCGGGCGCAGGCCGGTGAAGCACTGGGTCGGGTCGAGGAGCACCAGCCGGCGGAGGCGGCCCTGCGGGGCGTGCAGCGCGTAATGGAGGGCGATCCAGGCGCCGTAGGAGTGGCCGCAGAGGGTGATCGGGGTGGGGACGGGGGCCCCTTCAGCCCCGGGGGCCTCTCCGGCTCCGGGTGCCCCTCCGGCGGGGAGCGCTGCCAGGGTCTCGTCCAGCCAGGTCATCAGCGCCTCGACCGTACGGATCCGGGGGCCGCTCGCCACGCTGCGGCCCGGGTCTCCGATCAGGTCGAGCACGTGGACCCGGTGCGTACGGGCGAGTTCGGTGGCCGTCCCGGCCCAGCCGGTCGCGGTGGCGCCGCCGCCGGGGAGCAGGACGACGGGTGGCGCGTCCGGGGGGCCGCAGCTCGTGAGGTGCGTCGTGCCGTACCGGGTGGGGAGCGTGGAGGTGACGGTGGCTTCGGGCCACTGGGCGAGGACCGCGTCGTACGCCTCCTCGAAGGCCCGCAGGTCGCTCTCTCTGCCGTTCCCTATGCCGTTCCCACCGCCGTTTCCCCTGCCGGTCTCTCCGCCGGTCCCTCCGCCGTTCTCTCCGTTGTCCTCTGCGTTGTTCTCTGCGTTGTCCTCTGCGTGAGCTGTGTGACGCATGTTGCTCCTGTTGCGATGAGTGAGGCGGCCCCCGGGGCCGTACCTAGCGGCGACCGAACCCCGTCGGACCCGTTGATCCGGGGCCGGGACAGGAGTCCGTACGCATGTCTGGTTCCACGTCTGGGCGTCCCTCCGGCCGTTTGTCCGGGCGGCTGTCCGGGTACCGGTGGCTCGCCCTCTTCGTCGGCGCCGCTGCGCTGGCCGGGCTCGTGGACGGTGCGGCGGCGCTGGTGCCCGACGCGCGGCCCCGGCACGGGACCTCGGCGGTGTGCGTCGGCTGGTCCACCGCCCCGGACACCCTTGGCACCCCTGGCACCGGTGACTGCTCCGTCGTCAACGACACGTACGGCTCGAACGGTACGCGGAACACCCCGCCCTCCATCGAGTGGGCCGACCCGTCCAACCGCGTCGAGCACGTACCGGAGGACGAACGGGTCGACCGGAGCGCCCGGATCCGCAGCGTCGACTAGGGTTCCGGGCGCTCCCGGGGCAGACCGGCCCCGCCTGCCCGCTCCTCCGCCTCCGCCGCCACCCCCACTTGGGTCTCCGCCTCCGCCAGGATCTCCGTCAGGCGGAGCCCGAACCGTACGTCGCACGGGTCGGGGCGGCCCGTGCGCGCCGAATCCAGCAGCGCGTCGACCGCCCGCCGGAACGCGTCCACCGGGTCGCCCCGCGTCTCCGTACCGAGCACCGCGACACCGTGCTCGCCGCGCAGCTCCAGGCCCGCCCCCGCGCCCTCCTTCGGCGCGCTCAGGCTCAGCGCCGCCGTACTGGCCGCCCCGGACTCATGGCGCAGGACGAGGTGAGTGAGGTCCGGTTCCGCCCGTACGGCCGTCACCGACGTCACGTCGCCCAGCACCGGGATCAGCGCGGAGAGGGCATGCGGGCCGACGTCCCACAGGCCGCCCTTCGCACGGCGCCACGGCGAAGCGGCGTACGGGCTGTCCTCCTCCCCCGGTGCGTAGAGCGCCCCGAGCCACCATGCGTGGGCCGTGAACCAGCCGCCCCGCGCGGCCTGTTCGTCCAGCCACGCGGCGGTGGCCTCCGCGTACCGCAGCGTGCAGAAGACGACCGACGCCACCCCGGCCGCCTCCGCCGCCTCCGCGACCTCGCGGGCGCCGCGTACCGTCGTCGCGACCGGCTTGTCCATCAGCAGGTGGCAGCCGGCCGCCGCAGCGCGGGCCGCCAGGGGCGCCTGGACGTCCGGGGGCAGGGCGAAGGCGATCGCGTCGCTCGCGGCGAAGAGCGCGTCCAGGCCGGCCTCGCCGGAGTGGGCCGTGGTGCCATGGGCCCCGGCGAGCGCGGCGGCGGCCTCGGGGCGCCGCCCCCAGACGCCGCTGAACTCGACCCCGTCGTGGGCGGTGAGCGCGGGGGCGTGCGTACGTTCCGCCCACGGGCCGGTGCCCAGAAGTCCGATGCGCGGCCGGTCCGGCAGCCTCTTCATGCTGGTACGTGACGTTTCCGCAGGCGTGCTCGTCGAGGTGTCCGAAGGCTTGTCCATGCGGGCCAGTCTGCCGTCCGGGGCCGGCGTGGGGGAGAGGGCCGCGGGTCGGCCCGCCTGCGGGGCCGCTTGGACGTACGACCACTCCTGCGCCAAACCTGAGTAACACGTGGTTCACAAGAGGGCAACGGTAGGGAAATCCCTCATTGCGAGGCTTCGCCATAGCGCATATCTGCGTACGCGTACGGAACGTAGGTGCGCACCGGCCACCACCCGCCACCACCTGCCGCACCCGCAAAGGATCGAGGCCCCGTGACCTACAAGGCTGAGTACATCTGGATCGACGGCACCGAGCCGACCGCGAAGCTCCGCTCGAAGACGAAGATCCTCGCCGACGGCGCCGAACTGCCCATCTGGGGCTTCGACGGTTCGAGCACCAACCAGGCCGAGGGCCACGCCTCCGACCGCGTACTGAAGCCGGTCTTCTCCTGTCCCGACCCGATCCGCGGCGGCTCCGACGTCCTCGTCCTCTGCGAGGTCCTGAACATCGACATGACCCCGCACGAGTCGAACACCCGCGCGGCGCTCACCGAGGTGGCGGAGAAGTTCGCCGCGCAGGAGCCGGTCTTCGGGATCGAGCAGGAGTACACGTTCTTCCAGGGCAGCCGCCCGCTCGGCTTCCCCGAGGGCGGCTTCCCGGCCGCGCAGGGCGGCTACTACTGCGGCGTCGGCTCGGACGAGATCTTCGGCCGCGAGATCGTCGAGGCCCACCTCGACAACTGCCTCAAGGCCGGTCTCGGCCTCTCCGGTATCAACGCCGAGGTCATGCCGGGCCAGTGGGAGTTCCAGGTGGGCCCGCTCTCCCCGCTGGAGGTCTCCGACCAGCTCTGGCTGGCGCGCTGGCTCCTCTACCGCACGGCGGAGGACTTCGGCGTCTCCGCGACGCTCGACCCCAAGCCGGTGAAGGGCGACTGGAACGGCGCCGGCGCGCACACCAACTTCTCGACGAAGGCGATGCGCGAGGGGTACGACGCGATCATCACCGCCTGCGAGTCGCTGGGCGAGGGCTCGAAGCCGCTCGACCACGTCAAGAACTACGGCGCGGGCATCGACGACCGGCTGACCGGCCTGCACGAGACCGCCCCGTGGAACGAGTACAGCTACGGCGTCTCGAACCGGGGCGCGTCCGTCCGTATCCCCTGGCAGGTCGAGAAGGACGGCAAGGGGTACATCGAGGACCGCCGCCCGAACGCCAACGTCGACCCGTACGTGGTCACCCGGCTGATCGTGGACACCTGCTGCACGGCGCTGGAGAAGGCCGGACAGGTCTGAGCCGAGCCGAGACCGGTCCGGCCGAGTCCGGGCCGGCCGAGTCCGGGCCGGCCGAGTCCGGGCCGGCCGAGTCCGGGCCGGCCGAGTCCGGGCCGGCCGAGTCCGGGCCGGCCGAGTCCGGGCCGTCGTGGTGGTGGGGGCGGGTGCCGTACGGGGCACCCGCCCCCGTCTCGTGTGTCCCGGCATCTCGTGTGTCCCGGCATCTCGTGTGTCCCGGCCTTGTCCACCCCGGGATTCGGATTGTTCCCCGGAGGCTGCTGCGCCCCGCCCCGATCTGCTTCAATGGGTCCATGGCCAGCTACCAGCACACCGCGACGGGTCGCTCCGACCTGGAGCCGTTCTGGCCGTCCCGGCAGCATCATGACTTCGACCGGGTGTGTTGCCGCGTGAGGAACGCGCCGGCCCTCTAAAGCCTTCCTGGCCTTCGGCCGCCGCGCAGACGTACGTACGTCCCGTCCGTCCTCGTCGACACGACGACTCGACGAGTCCTCCGCGCGAAAGAGCTGCCCTCATGGCGAACTCCCTCTCCTCCGTTCCCGGTCCCTTCCCTTCCGCCTCCCCCGCCCCGTCCCCGTCACCGTCCCCCGGCCGGCACCGGCTCCGGGCCGTCGTCGACAGCGACGAGACGCCGCTCCCGCCGCCCGGCGCCCAGGTGGTGGACTTCCTGCCGCCCGGCGCGACCTGGCTGCCCGCGCCCCCGCACACGCTCCCCACGCTGCCGGGTCAGCCGCCGATGATCGGCTACCTCGTCCTCGTACCGGCCGATCAGCACCCGGTGCACCCCGCGCATCCCGCGCATCCCGCGCACCCGTCTCAGCACGTGGCCCCCGCCGGGGCACCGGTGAACGGAACGCCGGTGACCGGGGCACCGGCGAGCGCACCGGTTCCCGCCGGCGGCGGGCCCGTGTCGATCGACTCGGTGCGGCGGACCGCCGCCGTGGACGGCCGGCAGCTCGATCTCACGTACCTCGAATTCGAGCTGCTCGCGCACCTGGTCGCCCACCCGCACCGGGTGCACAGCCGCGATCAGCTCGTGACCACGGTGTGGGGGTACGGGCACGTGGGCGACGGCCGGACCGTCGACGTCCATGTCGCGCGGCTGCGCCGGAAGCTGGGCGCGGAGCGGCGCCGTACGATCCAGACCGTGCGGCGCGTCGGGTACAAGTACATTCCCTGAGTCCCCGAGCCCCCGAGCCCCCGAGTCGCGGAGGCCCGCCCGGACCGGCGTCACGCACCGGTCCGGGCGGGCCTCTTCACGTACCGCTCAGGCCGCAGGGGTACGGGACGACGCGCGCGCCCCGGATACGAGCCCCAGCACCCCGTCCACCACCAGGAACGCCGCCAGGCTGATCCCGAACACCGGCAGCAGCCAGCCGATCAGCCCCGTCACCACAGCGAGCGGCACCAGCACCGCCATCGGCACCCTCCGCCAGGCGCCGCGCGGTATCGCGCGGCCCATGCTCAGCCGGCGCTCCTTGGTGGGGCGGCGCAGCCACCACATCCGGTAGCCCCAGACGATGAGCAGGATCAGCGCCAGTGCGAGGGCGGCCAGCAGGAGCTGGTTGACCAGCCCGAGGAAGACGCCCATGTGGATGTCGATCCCGTACCGGGTGAGCTGGGCGAGGACCGGGTAGTCGGAGAACCGCAGCGTGTCGATGACCATGCCGTTGGCGGGGTCGACGGCGACCGAGTCCAGCCGTACCGGAAACTGGTTGTCCGTCTGGGCGATCACATAGCCCTTGCCCTCGGTGGGCAGGGTCACCGCGACCGGCCCGTCGAGGCCGGCCTGGCGGGCGGCGACAAGGGCGAGGTCGATCCCGATGTCCGTGCCGCCCTTCCCGTCCATACCGGGCATGTCGGGCATATCGGCCGTCGAGTCGTGCCCCTCGTGGCCCTCGTGGCCGGTACCGCCGGCGCCCGTACCGCCTCCTGACGCCCCGTCGAGCGTGGCGGAGACCGTCGGGGTGGACGAGCCGAGCTGGTCCTTGATCGCGGTGATGTTCTCGCCCGCGTACGTGGACCACGTCAGCCCCGTGGCGGAGAGCAGCACCAGGCCGACGGCGGCCACCATCCCGAGCGAACCGTGCAGCGAGAGCGTTCTGCGCCGGCCCCGCGCGCCCCGCTCGGGCACCACCAGGGCGCGTTTCGAGGAGCGCTTGCGGCTGATCCAGAGGACCAGCCCGCCCAGGGCCACCACCCAGAGCCAGCTCGCGGCCAGCTCGCTGTAGATGCGGCCCGGTTCACCGAGCTGGAGGTGGCGGTGCACCTCGGAGAGCCAGGTGCGCACCGGGAGGGCGCCGGAGCTGCCGTAACTGATCAGCGTGCCGCGCACCTCCGCCGTGTACGGGTCGACGAAGACGGCCAGCGACTTGAACTCCTCCATGTCCGGGGTGGACATGAGGACCCGGGTGGTCGCGCCCTCCTCCGAGGGGAGGCGTACGGAGGTGACGGTGCCCTCCGGGTGCGCGGCGCGGGCGGCGGCGAGCTGGTCGGTGAGCGGGAGGGTGCGGTCGCCCACCGGGGCGCGGAGTTCGTGGCGGTAGATCACCTTCTCGGCCTGGTGGGAGAGGGAGTAGAGGAAGCCGCTGGCGGCGGCGATGAGGAGGAACGGGGCGATGAGAACGCCCGCGTAGAAGTGGAGCCGGAGGACGAGGGGGCGCAGCACGCTCCAGGAGGAGGGCGGCGCGGACTCGGGGGCTCCCTTGAGCGTCGGCTCGGGTGTCCCCTTGAGGGTGGGCTCGGGTGCTCCCTTGGGGGCGGGCTCGGGTGTGGATGTGGGCCGGGGCGTCGGCTCCGCGTCCTCGGCGGTGGGCGATTCTCTGCCCTGTACGGGGTCGTCGATGGGCATGGCTGTCCTAGGCGTCGGGTTCGGCAAGGGAACAGGCCGTGAAGCGGCCTGGAAGGACCCCGGCCGTCCCCTCCCTCCTCGCCGTGCCCGGACGGACCGGACGGTTCAGGCGGTGCGGGCGACGGCTCCTGGGGCCGTGGCGCGTGCGGTACGGCACGCGGGCGGCCCGCGCCGGGACAGCGTGTGGGCGAGCACGACCCCCCGGAAACGGCGTACCCGGGCGGCACGGGGACCGGGCCGGATCAGCCGGGGCGCGGCGGGCAGCCGGCCCGCCGTGAGCAGGAGCCGCAGCGGGGTGAACGCGAGCGCCCCGAAGGCCTCGACGAGCCGGAAGAGCGCCGCCTCGCCCCGGGCGAGCCAGAGGGCGCAGACGGCCGCGCCGAGGAGGTGGGCGGCGACCATGACCGGGGCCACGTCGAGGAGTCGGGCGAGGGCGGAGAGCGGTACGGCCACCATCCCCAGGGGCCCGGAGGACCCCCCGGGCGCCATCTCCGGGTCCGTACCCGGACCCGTCCCCAGGCCCATACCCATGCCGCCCGCGCCCATCCCCGTACCGGCTCCGGACCCGGAGGACCCGGACCCCGCGTGCGACACGTGCCCCGCGTCACCGAGTCCCGGGACCAGCGCCCCGGCGAAGAGGAGGTGCAGCAGCGCCTGGACGGTGAGCAGCCCGGCCCCGATCGAGAGCACGCCCCGGCGCCGCCCGCCCGCGAGCCAGGCGGCGCACGCGGTCACCACGAAGGCGGTCAGCAGCACCGGCACCGAGACCCCGTGCGCCGCCACCCCGGAGGCACCCACAGCCCCAGCCGAACCACCGGCAACGGCCCCGGACCCGGCCAGCAGCTCCGCCGCCAGCGCGTGCCCCAGCGCCGCCAGCGTCACGCACACCACCGCGAAGGCCACGGCACGTACGACGCGCAGCGGAGACCCCGGCGCGGTCATCCCGCCGACAGGCACCGCAGACCCCGCAGGCACCGCGCGCCGCACAGGCCGCGCAGGCACCGTGAGCCGCGCAAGCGCAGCGCGCCCCGCAGGCACCGTGCGCCGCACAGGCGCCGCGATCGCCGCAGGCCGCGCAAGCGGCGCATGCCTCACAGGCACCGCAGAGCGCGCAGGTGCTGCGACCGCCGCAGGCATCGCAGGCGTCGCGGCCGCCGCGACCGTCGCAGGCGTCACGGCCGTCGCGGCCGCCTCAGCCGTCACGGCGGCCGCAGGCGTCATCGTCCTCGTGGGCGTCATGGTCCGCACATCGTGCCATCCCGTCCCGGCGGGCGGCAGATCACAAAAGCCGCGTCCCGGGGCGCCGCCCCTCCGCCGTCCCGTCCTCCCCATCCGCCCCCGAGGCCCGAATGAACGGCATCCGCCCGTTTTGTTGATGGAGGTTTCTATGAATTCCACGAGCCTCTGAACACCCCACGTTTGAGGCCCGTATGGAACGGAGCGCTTCGCTTCTCCCCCTGCCGCGATTTTCCTGTAACCGGCAACGAAGCTTGAGGAGTTCCATGTCACGCACATCGAGAAAACGCTCCACAGTGGCAAACCGGGCGATCGTCGCCGGGGCTGCCCTGCTCCTGGGCGGGGGTGGTCTGGCAGCGGTCAACGTCTACGCATCGGCGGGCGAGGGCAAGTCCGGCGGACAAACCCAGAACGTGGCCCAGTCGTGGTCGACCATCAGTTGCCCCGACCCGTCCAACCGGCTGACTCAGGTGCCTGAGTCGGCCCGGGCCGAGGTCGACAACGAACTCGCCAAGATGGACACCCAGATCACCGAGGCCTACGCCAAGTTCGCCAGCGAGAAGCGGGCGATCGAGCAGGACGCCGGGTATGCCGACAACGCCATTCTCGGCCCGCTGAAGGCCAAGCGGACCGCGGCGCTCGACCGGATCGCCATCGCGATCGGCCGGTCGGGCGAGCGTCCGCAGGGTCTTGAGTCGCTCTCCGGCTGCACTCTGCGCGCCGACGAGACCAAGGCCGGCAAGGGGCGCGGCGGCCGGGGCGGCGGCGGCAACGGCGGGGGCCGGAACGGCGGCCAGGGCGACAACGGCCAGAACGGTGGCCAGGACAACGGCCAGAACGGTGGTCAGGGGAACGGTCAGGACGGCGGCCAGAACGGCGGCGGCCAGGACCAGAACCAGAACGGCGGTCAGAATGGCGGTCAGGACCAGGGTCAGGACGGCGGCCAGAATGGCGGTCAGGGCGGCGGCCAGGCTGGTAACGGCCCCGAAGCCTCCGACTTCGTCGACATCACGACCGTCCAGCCCAACGTCCAGCAGGCCCGCAACGGCCGGGGCGCCTCGAAGGGCACCTTCACCACGGAGTGCGGCCGTAACGAGAACCGCCTGTTCAACCCCGACAACGTCATCGTCGCCCCGGGTGTGAGCAACGGCGCCCACCACATGCACGACTACGTGGGCAACCAGTCCAACGACGCGTTCGCGACCGACGAGTCCCTCGCCGCCGCGCAGACCACCTGCGCGAACCAGGGCGACAAGTCCTCGTACTTCTGGCCGGTGCTGCGCCTCCAGAACGGTCAGCAGGAGGCCGACCAGAACGCCGACGGTGGCGGCAAGGAAGGCAACGCCGGCATCATCCAGACGCCGTCGCAGGTCACCAACACCTTCGTGGGCAACCCGAAGTCCAAGGTCACGGCGATGCCGCGGCTCATGCGCATCATCACCGGTGACGCCAAGGCGTTCGTGAACGGCGACGCCAACGCCAACGCCTCGTGGAGCTGCACCGGCTTCGAGGACCGCCAGCTCAAGGACAAGTACCCGATCTGCCCCGAGGGTTCCCAGGTCGTGCGTACGTTCAAGTTCCAGAGCTGCTGGGACGGCGTGAACACGGACAGCGCCAACCACCGCACCCACGTCGCGTTCGCCGACGCCAACGGCAACTGCGGCAACGGCTTCAAGGCGATCCCGCAGCTCCAGCAGCGCATCGTCTACAACGTTCCGCCGGGCCCGGGCTTCGCGGTCGACTCCTTCCCGGAGCAGCTCCACAAGCCCATCACCGACCACGGTGACTTCATCAACGTCTTCGACGAGAACCTGATGAACACCCTGGTCAACTGCATCAACACCGGCAAGAAGTGCAAGTGATCCACCGGTAGCCGCTCAGCCGCACGCTGTCGCCGGTGGTCCGTTCAGCGGGCCGGCCGGTGGTACGGAGCAGGGCCACCCGCTCCGTACCACCGGCCCTCGTTCTTTGCTTTCCCGCCGGGCCCGGCGGTGGATCCCTCCGTGGGCCTCTCAGCGGGTCCCTCCGTGGGCCCCTCCCTCTTCCCCGATACGCGGATTCCCCCCAGACCCGCGCTGCGCGGTCAGCTCCCTTCGTGGCCCTCGTGGCCTTCGTGGTCCGTGCTCCCCCCACCGTCGTCATCGCTTCCCCCAGAGTGGTGCGACGAGCCGGTCTCCACGGTCCCGCCGAGCCGGCCGCGCAGCGCTTCCGTCACCTTCTCGTCGCCCACCGCGACCCACTTGCGCCCCACGAGATACGAACCGCCGTACGGCTTCGCCTCGTGGAGCCACTCGCGCACGCCCCGGTCGGTGGCGAAGGTGATCAGAATGTACTTTCCGTCGTCCGTCGTGCAGTTGGCCTGCCGCAGCTCCTCCGAGGCGTGCTTCTGCACGTCGGGGTCGCACTTCGCCTGCTCGGCCAGTTCTTCCAGGCTTCCGGTGGCCGTCTTCGGCTCGTCGGAGGCGTTTTCGTCGTTCGCGCCGCAGCCCGCCGTCAGCGCCAGGGAGAGGGCGACAGCGGGGGTGGCGAGGAGTACGGATATTCGGTCCTTACGCATACGGCCATCGTCCCCCGTGACCGGAGTGCCGTGTGGGGGAACGGTGAACTCCGCGGTGAGCGGGGCGGGGTGGCCGGCGACGGGACGGCGGGGGGCGACGGCGGGGCGACGGGGTGACGGGGTGACCATCGGACGTGCGGCTCGTTCTGCTGAACGTGCCTCCGGACAACTCCTCTTCCGCCGACTCCCCTGCCGGGCCCTCGGCTGACGCGCCCGCCAACTCCCGTGCGGAGTCCTCGCCTTCCTCGTCTTCCTCGCCTTCTTCCTCTCGAACCGGGTCCTCCGGGTCCTCCGGGTCCTCCGGCCCCGCCGCCCTCCCCGCCGTCGTGACGCTGGAGCAGGCCGAGGCGGCGCTGGTGGAGCGGTACACCCGTCTCGTACGCCTCGCCTATCTCGTGCTGCCGCCCGCCCTCGGCCGCAACCGGCGCGTGCTCACCGCGCACGCCCTGGTGCAGCGCGCCCTGCCCCGCGGCCGTACGGCACAGACCGTCCCCGGCATCCCGGGGCAGCGCGGTACGGCGGACGCGGGGCGCGGTGCGGGGCGCGCGGCGGCGCGGGAGGCGGGGTACGCGTACGTACGGGCCCGGGTGGTGCGGCAGGCGCTGGACGCGGGGCGCCCGTTGCTCCGGCTCGCGCTGCCCCGCCGGGCCCAGTTCCCGCCGCTGCTCCCGCGCGTCTGGGGGCTGCGGCTCTTCCCGCGCTCGGGCGGCGCCGACGAACTCGCCCTGGACCAGCGGCTCTCCGCGCTCCCGGGCCCCGCGCGGGCCGCCTATGTGCTGCGCCGTCTGGAGGGGCTGACGGACCCGGAGGTACGGGCGCTGCTGGCGGCGGCCGGGACCGGGGACCCGGCGGACGCGCTGGCCAGGGCCGACGCGACGGGCGCCCCCGGGCCGGACGCCGGGCCGGACACCGGGCGGACGCCCCCGTCCCCGGACCCCGCCGGTCTGCTGCGCTCGGCGGAGTTCGACCCCTGTTCGCTCCAGGCCCGCCCCACCGACCTGCTGCGCCGCCGCCGGATCCGGGGCGCCGCCCTCGGCACCGCCGCCGTCCTCCTCACCTGGGGCACACTCTTCGGGCTGCCCGGCTGGGGTACCGGCCCGGACGGACCCGAGGCCCCCGCCTACGCCGGGAACCCGGCCGCGCTGGCCGCCCTCGACCCGGTCAAGGTCGGCCGGATCGCGCCCGCCGCCTGGCGGACGGCGCCCCGTACCGACTTCTCCGTCTGGCCCGCGCGGGGCCGGCTGACCGGCGACACCGGGCTGCTCCGCCGCGCGCTGGCGGTCTGGGCGCGGCCGGGCGACGCCGTCCACGTATCGGCCACCCCGGAGACCCCGACCGGGCCCCCGATGGGCTCCCCGCATCTGCTGTACGCGGGGGACGTGGACGGGGTGCGGGTGGTGCTCTTCCACGACGGGCTGCGCGCGGTGCGGTACGCGGAGACCGGTGGCGGCGCCCTCGCGGCGCTGGACTTCGCGCGGACGGACCGCGCCGACGAGGCGGGTTCGGGGGCGCTGGTCGTCGGCCGCTCGGACGACAACGTCCGCTATCTGACCGCCCCTTGGGTGACCGGTACGGCCGTACGCGACCTCCTCACCCCGAACGGCGCGCCCCGTCCGCTGCACCGCGACGGGGACGGGGTGACGGACCCGCTCCAGAGCGCGGCGGTGGCGGCGGGGACGGGGGCGAGTACGGGTACGGGTACGGGTACGGGGAAGGAAACGGCACCCGGGGCCTGCGGCTCCTGGGACGCCATGGAGCTGACCTCCGACACCGCCCACGCCGCGCACCCGACCCGTACGACTCCCCCCGCCACCCCCACCACTCCCGTCACCCCCGTCACCCGGCTCGTCACCGACCTCGGCGAGCTGGTCCCGGCCCGGCTGACCTCGGGCCCGCCCGGCTCCGTACGGGAGGTGTCGGACCCCGCGGACCGGGCCGCCTGGGCCCGTACGGCCTGCCTGCTCCCCGCGGTACGGGCGCACGGCGTACGCGCGGTGAACTCCTGGGAGTACGCGCAGCAGCCGCTCCCCGAGAAGGACGGTACGGCCGCGTGGCTCTGCACCCGGGCCGAGACCTGGCGCGGCCCCGGCAGCCGCGTACTGGCCCAGTTCCACTCCCCCGCCCCGGCCCCCGCTTCCGCCCCGGCCGCCCTCGCCGCGAGGGCGGCGGACTCCCCGGCCTGCGGCGCCCGCGACCCGCGTGTCCTGGCGGGCGTCCTGTGGAAGTCCCGGGCGGGCCACTGGTACCTGCTGGCGGCGGGCACCCCGGATCTGCGCGCCCTGACCACCACGGGCGAGGTGGCGGGCGCTTCGAAGTCCAACACCCTGGCGCTCCCGGCCCGGGCGGGCGCGAAGGCCGAACTCCGGGGCGAGACGGCCGACGGCACCACGGTGACCGCCCTGCACTGAGCCGCTGCCGCCCGGAGGTCGGTGGCCTCAGGGCAGCAGCAGCCAGTCCGCCAGCCCCGCCGACACCAGACACCCGGCCAGCAGCCAGGTGCCCATCCGGGTACGGCCGTGGCGGCTGAGCTCGATGACCACGCCGCAGAGCACCATCGCCACCCCGTACACCCCGACCACGAGCACGGAGGTGCGCTCCGCCAGCCGGATCGCGAGGAACGACGCGAGAGTGACCAGCAGCGCGGAGGCCGCCGCGATCCGTACCAACCGGGCCTGGCGGGGCGTCAGTTCCGTACGCTCTTCGGCATCGCCGTCGGACCCGCCCTCGCCCTCCGGCTCAAGTCCGCCGCCACCGCCACGGCCACGGCCACCGGCGTCGACGTCGGAGTCGATGCCGGAGCCGGAGCCGGAGTCGGCGTCGGCGTCGGCGTGGGCGTCGCCACCGGCGTCGGCTCTCGGCGGGTCCATGTCAGGCTCTGCGGCGCTCTGGGGGCGCGAGGCGGGGGCCGCCTCGTCGGAGGTGCTCATGGAGCGGGAGCGTAACGGACATCTCACAGAACCGGCCGGTCGGCCGCCGGTTAGGCTGTCCGCATGACGACCGGGGTGCGCCGCAGAATGGGTGTCGAGGAGCGCAAGCGGCAACTGATCGGGGTGGCGCTGGAACTGTTCGGCGAGCGCTCCCCCGAGGACGTGTCGATCGACGAGATCGCCTCGGCCGCCGGCATCTCCCGCCCCCTCGTCTACCACTACTTCCCCGGCAAACAGAGCCTGTACGAGGCGGCGCTGCGCCGCGCCGCCGAGGAGCTGACCGCGCGGTTCACCGAGCCCCACGAGGGGCCGCTCGGGGCCCGGCTGCACCGGGTCATGGTGCGGTTCTTCGACTTCGTGGACGAGCACGGGCCCGGCTTCACCGCCCTCATGCGGGGCGGTCCCGCCGCCGGTTCCGGGACGGCCGTCCCCGCGCTGATCGACGGGGTGCGGCAGGCCGCGTACGAGCAGATCCTCGCCCACCTCGGGGTACGGCAGCCGCCCGCGCGGCTGGAGTTGGTCGTACGGTCGTGGGTGTCGCTCGCCGAGTCGACGGCGCTGCTCTGGCTGGAGGGACGCCGGGTCCCCCGCGCCGAACTGGAGTGGCAGCTCGTCCATGACTTCGCGGCGCTGGTGGCGGTGAGCGCCGCGTACGACGCCGGGATGGCCCGGATCCTGCTGGACATCGCCGCGAACGAGCCGCCCGACGGGGCGTTCGCCGATCTGGTCGGCAGGCTGGGAGGGCTGGGCGGCGAGCGGACACCGCCACCCCCCGTCCCCGCCCAGCAGCCCCGTCGGGCCCCGGCCACCCGTCAGGTGTAGACCACCTTCACCTCCGTGAACCCCAGCGAGTGCAGCAGCCCCTGGAGCATGGCGGTGGTGTTCTTCTCGGCGCGGCCGGTGAGTTCGCTCTCCTTCGCCGCCTCCCCGATGTGCTGTGCGGCCAGCTTCAGCACGGCGCGTTCGTCGGCCGGGTTGTCGGAGAAGAGGTCCCCGAGCCGGTCGAGCAGGCCGCGCTGCTTCGAGACCGCGTACGAGCGGTCCGGGTCCATCGCGGGGGTGCCGAGCCGGGCGTGCGGCAGGGTGATGGTGGCGGCGGTGCGGTCCTCGTCGACCGTGACATTGCCGTCGCCGATGGAACCGAAGTCGACGTACGAGCCGACCGTGCCCGCCCCCACGTAGAGGGTCCGGGAGCCGCGGATCGCGTCCGGCAGGTACTTGGTGTCCTTCTCCAGGTCCACGACGACCTGGAAGTTCCCCGAGGCGGCTTCGTAGCGGTCGAGGTCCTGGATGGATTGGAGCAGGGTCGGGCCCGTACGGTCGTGGCTCTCCTCGCCGAGGAGACCGCCGAATCCGGGCAGCAGGTCGAGCCGGCTGCCCAGGAAGAGCAGTCCGGCCACGACGACGAGCGCGAGGGGGGCCTTGACCCAGCCGGAGAGTCCCTTCGAGCGAGCCGTGTCCCGGCCCTCTCGCTGGCTCTCTCCCCGGCTCTCTCCCGGTTTCGCGTCGGTGGACGTCATACCTACCGGATGTCCCGCAGGGCCGCGTTCACACGATCACAGAACATTCTTTTGCCAACGGCGCCCGCCGGAGAGCCCGTTCGGGTTCCCGGCCGACCGCCCGGCCAGCTTCCGGCCGACTGCCCGTTCGGCTTCCCGGCCGGCTTCGGCCGGCTTGAGGGGACGACTTCCCGCCCCCGGCCCCTCACCTCTCACCTCTCACCCCTCGCCGCTCGCCGCTCGCCGCTCACGACCCTCCCTCCAACTCCCCCTAATCCTCCGGGAGATGTCCGCGCAGCGCCCGGTCGAGCCCGCTCCGGCCGTCGTCCACCAGGCCCCGGTGGAAGGCGTCCTCGTACGCCGGGTTCCCGGCCGCCGCGCGGGCCTGGCGCTCGCATTCGGCCCGTACCTCCGCCAACTCCGGTGTGCCGCGCTGGGGATGGCCGACCATGCGCCAGAACGCCTGCCCGGTGCCGTACGCGTGCGCGGCCCGTTCGCCGTCGCCCTGGGCGGCGATCGCGGCGGCGAGCAGGTCGAGCCCGAGGGCGATGCCGAAGCTGTCGCCCAGCTCCTCCTTGCCCGCGACCATCGAGCGGGCGTACGCCTCCGCCTCGTACGGCGCGCCCTGGAGCAGGTAGATCAGGGCGAGTTGGTAGTCCGCGTACGCCCTGGTCCAGCACTCGCCGTGGTCCCGGCAGACCCGGCGCAGCTCGGCGGCGGCGTCGCGGGCCTCGTCGAGCCGGCCGAGCGCGGTGAGCGCGAAGACCCGGACCAGCCGGCAGCGGAGCTGGGAGGGCGAGTCGAAGAAGCCGGCGGGGCGGGCGCGCAGGGCGCGGTCGGCGACGGTGTACGAGGCCTGGGCGCGCCCCATCATCAGGCAGGTGAGGCTGAGCAGGTAGGCGGCGGAGAGCAGGGACTCGGGCTCCTGGTCGTGCCAGGCGGCGGTGGTGCACCGTTCCCCGATCCGGTACGCGCCCTCGTGGTCGCCCTGGAGCATGACGGTGACGCCGAGGGCCCAGAGGGCGCGGGTGTGGTCGGGGCCCGGGGTGGAGTCGGCGGCGAGGGCGCGCTCCAGGAAGAGCCTGGCCTCGTGGAGGTGGCCGCAGCAGGTCCAGAAGAAGGCGACGCGGCCGGACATCTCCAGGGCGGCGGCGGGGTCGGTGTCGAGCAGGTGGTTGAGGGCGGCGCAGAGGTCGGCGTGGGTGGCGGTGATACGGCGGTACCAGGCGACCTGTTGCCCGCTGGGCCACCCCGCGTGGGCGCGGCGGGCGACAGCGGCGAAGTGGGCGGCGTGCCGGTCGGCGAGCAGCCGCTCCTCGCCCAGCTCCGCGAGCCACATCTCGCCGTACTCCCGGATGGTGTCGAGCATGCGGTAACGATCACTCCCCACCCCGGCCTCGCCCCCGCCGACGGACCCGTCCCCGAGCCCTCCCCCGGCCCCCCCGGTCACCCCGGTCACCCCGGTCACCCCGGTCACCCCGGTCACCCCGAGTGTCCCGAGTGCCCCGAGTGCCCCGAACCCCCCGGTCCTCCTGAGCACGGACTGCCGGGCGAGCCCGGCGAGGGCCTTGGTGACCCCGTCGGGGGTCAGTGGCCCCCCGGCGCAGACGGCGCGGGCGTCGTCGGCGTCGATGTCGCCCCGGAAGACCGAGAGCCGGGCCCAGAGCAGCCGTTCCAGGGGGGCGCAGAGTTCATGGCTCCAGCCGATGGCGGTACGGAGGGCCCGGTGGCGCTGGGGCCAGATGTCCTGGTGGGCGAGGGTGTCGAGGCGGGAGTCGAGGAGGAGGGCGACCTGTTCGACGGAGTTGCGGTCGAGGCGGGCGCAGGCGAGTTCGACGGCGAGCGGGATGCCTTCGAGGCGGTGGCAGATCTGGGCGGCGGAGGCGACGGTGCGCGGGTCGTCCAGGGAGAGCAGGGGCGCGGCCCGGGCGGCGCGGTCACGGAAGAGCTGGAGGACGTCGCCGATGCCGTCCCGTTCGCCGGGTAACGCGCCGCCGGCGTCGTCCAGCGGCAGGGGGAGGATGTCGAAAAGACGCTCGGCGGGGATCCCTAGGGGCCGTCTGCTGGTGGTGAGGACGGTGAGGCCGGTGACGGCTGCGAGGAGTTCGCCGACGAGGTGGCCGCAGGCGTCCGTCATGCGCTCGCAGGAATCGAGGACGAGGAGGAGTTCGCGGTGGGCGAGCCATTCGCAGAGCGCGTCGATGGGCATGCGCAGGGAGTGGTCGGAGAGGCCGACCGCGTCGGAGACGGTGATCAGCAGCATGCGCTCGTCGTGGAGCGGGGCGAGATCGGCCCACCAGACCCCGTCGGGATACCGTCCGGCGTCCCGGGCGTGCTCGGCGGCCCGGAGCGCGATCCTGCTCTTGCCGACGCCACCGCTCCCGGTCAGCGTGATCAGCCGGTGCTCTCCGAGGGCGCGTTCGACCAGGTCCAGCTCGGCCCTGCGCCCCACGAAGCTGGTCTTCTCTTCGGGCATGTTCCCCACCACGGGGACAGTCTGGACCAGTTCGCCCCCAGGACCGACCCCCGCGCACGGAAAGGCTAGAAACGGTCAGAAACGACTAACGGCCGCCATTTTCCGATCACTTAGAGCCGACTCACCGGTCGACAGGAAGCGTCGTGAAAGAAACCGACCGGCTCCACCGCCGGCCGCCGAACGCGGCCAGGCCCTCGACGAGTTCGGCCCGCCGCCGCTCCGTCAGGGGGCCGAGAAGCTGGTCCCGCTCTGCCACGCCTCCCCCGTCTCCGGTGCTGCCGCAGGTCAGAAGCCGAACCCATGATGGTTTGCAGCCAAGTCCCGGAGAAGGCCCAAATAAACCGCCCACACGAGCCGCACAACCCGCACGGACCACACAACCCCACGAGCCGCCGCCGGAACCGCTACCGGCGCACGGGGGCCGGCCGGGGCCGCCGCGAGTCGTAGCGTGACCGGGTTCGAAGGAGGGCAGGGAACAAGGATGGACGCGGAGATCACCCTGCTGGCCGGCACCGCCGGGACGACGATCGCGACGCTGCTGGCGACCGACGCGTGGAACGGTGTACGGAACGGAGTGCTCGCCCTCTGGCGGCGGGTCCGCCCGGAGCACGAGGAGCGCGTGGCCGCCCAGCTCGACATGTCGCGCCGGGACCTCCTGGACGCCCGGGCCGACGGTGACGAGGAGGCCGAACGGGAGATCGCGGCGGAGTGGCGGGGCCGCGTACGCCGCCTCCTGCTCGCCCACCCGGAGGTGGCGACGGAGCTGCGCTCCCTGCTGGCCGAACTGGCCCCCGGCACACCCGCCGTCACGACCGTCACCCAGCACGCGACGGCCTCCGGCGAAGCGCGCGTCTACCAGGCGGGCCGCGACCTGCACATCGACCACCCGTGACCGGCCCCCACGACGCCGAGGGGGACCAGGGCCGCCGTGACGACAACGCCGCCGACAACCGCGGGCCCGACACCCCCCGTACCCCCGACACCACACACACCGCCGACACCCCCCGTACCCCTGACAGCGCCCATACCAACGACGCCCACGCCGCCGACCGGGCCCGCGTCTACCAGTCCTCCGGCGACCAGCACATCACCGAACACCACCACCACCATCACGCCCCCAAGACCACCCCCGCCTCCTCCCCCGACACCCCCTGGCCCGGCCCGGATTCGGTGCGCCGTCCGCCCGTGGGCCGGGCCCCCGCGATCCTCCGGGACCGGGACGAGCTGATCGGCCGCCTGAAGGAGGCGGTGGCCGAGGGCGCCGGCGGCACCGTGTTCGTCCTGCACGGCCTGGGAGGCTGCGGCAAGACGGCGGTGGCGTGCGCGCTCTTCGACCACGCCACCGGGGAACGCGGGCGCCTGGGCCTCTGGGTCAACGCCTCCGACCAGGCGTCCCTGCGGGCCGGGATGCTCGCGGTGGCCGCCGACCGGGGGGCCGGGGACGGGGAGCTGATGGCCGCGCACAACGGCCTGCGTGCGGCGGCCGACCTGGTCTGGGACCACCTCGACCGCTCCGACCGGCCCTGGCTGCTCGTCCTGGACAACGCCGACGACCCGGCGGTGCTGCGGGACGGCGGGTGGCTGCGCACCAGCCCGCGGGGCACCGTACTCGTCACGACACGGCAGGCCGCCGGCCACTGGTGGCCCGCCGCCGAGCTGCTGTACGTAGGGGTTCTGCCGCGTGCGGAGGCGGCTCAGGTCCTCTGCGATCTGGCGCCCGGAACGGGTTCCGCCGAGGACGCCGCCGCCATCGCCGACCGCCTGGGCCGACTGCCGCTCGCCCTCACCCTGGCCGGCGGTTTCCTGGCCCACCAGGTGATCGCCCCCTGGACCATGGCGGAGTACGGACGGCGTCTGGCGGAGCGCCCCGACCCCATCGAACTGATCGACCAGGGCGCCACGGGCCCGGACCACGACGCGCGCCACCTGGTCAGCGGCACGTGGCAGCTCTCGCTCACCTCCCTGGCCGAGCGGGGCCTGCCCGAGGCCGTCACCCTGCTCCGCCTGCTGGCCTGCTGGTCGGACGCCCCGCTCCCCTTGTCGCTCCTCGCGGACGCCCGCCTGAGCCCCACCACCCCCGCCCTCTCCCTCCCCGCCGACCGGGTGGAACGGGCGCTCCGGGGCCTCCTGGACCGTTCACTGACCGAACTCCTCCCGGGCGGCCTCCGCTCCGTACGTACGCACGGAGTGCTGCTCGACAGCGTGGCGCGCACCACGCCACCCGGGGAACGTGACGCCCTGGCCGCCACGGCGGCCCGCGTCCTCCTCCAGGCGCTGCCCGCCGCGCCCGAACGCGGCCTGCGCGACCCGCGCCTCACCGCCCTCGCGCCCCATGTCATGGCCCTGCTCCGGCGCGTGACCACCTGGCCCGAGATCACGGAGGCCACCGCCGAGTCGGCGGCGGTCTGCGCCCTGCGCCTGGTGACCGCGGAGCACCGGTCCGGTGACTACGCCTCCGCGCTGGCCGGGGCGGAGCAGGCGACAGCTCTCGTACGCCGCCGCCTGGGCCCCGACCACATCCTGGTCCTCCGCCTGCGCCAGCGCACCGGAAAAGCGGCGGACCGCCTGGGCCACCTGGAGAAGGCGGCCCGCCTCCACCGCGAACTGCTCGCCGACCTGGAACGGATCTCCGGCCCCAACTCCCCCGACACCCTCGACACCCTGACCACCTGCCTCCACCTCTCCCGCCCCCTGACCTGGCTGGGCCGGCCGGCGGAAGCGGTGGACCTGATGCACCGGGCGGCAGCCGGCCGGGCCGCGCTCCTGGGCCCGTGGCACCCCCTCACTCTGGAGGCCAGAGCCTGTCTCCTGGAACTGCCTCCGGGCCCGGAAGTGGAACGCGAAGCGCCGGCAGGCCCGTCCCTGGTCGCCGACTGCCGCCGCGAGCTGGGCGAGGACCACCCGGTCACCCTCGCGGCCGGCCTCAACTGCGCGGTGGCCCTCTTCAACACGGCCCGCCACCGCGAAGCCCTGACTGCGGCCCGCCGCGCCCTGGCCGCCCACGAACGCCGCTTCGGCCCCGACTACCCCATCACCCAGGCGGCCCGCAGCCTCCTCAGCAATGTCCTCCACGCGACAGGCGCCTACCCCGAGGCGATCGAGGAGGCGGAGACCGTCAGGGAATGGCGCGAGCGGGTACTGGGCCCGGACCACCCCTGGACGGTGGCGATCCACGAAAAACTGACCCGCTACCACCGCTCCCCGCGGAAGGCGGCACCGCCCCCGCCCCGAACCGAAAGCTGACGGCCCACGACCGGCTCAGCCCCGGGAGTCCTCCACCTGCACCGGCACCGTACGACCGTCCACCGCACCGACCGGCCCGGGCCCGGGCCCAGGGCGGAGTGTCGCCCCGGGCTCGGGCTCGGGTTTCGGGTTTCTGTGGCTCGGCTAGCAGCTACGTGCCCCTGTGTGGAGGGCCAGCGCGGTGTTGGTGCCCAGGGTGGCGGTGAACTGGCCGGAGGTGTTGACCGTTACCGGGGTGCGGGACTGTACGTCGCAGTAGGTGCCGGCGGGCAGGGAGGTCTGGTAGGTGCGGGTCAGGGCGGAGGACTCGTGGTTGATGGCCACGTAGCCCGCGGAGCCCCGGCCGAAGGCGATCTGGTTTCCGCCGTTGTCCCACCAGTTGGTGACCGCCTGGCCGCGCGTCGTGTTGCGGAAGGCGACCATCGACGCGATCTCGGGCCAGGCGTGCTGGCACTTCCAGCCGTCGCTGTAACAGGCGTTGACCGTACCGCCGTTGGGCGGGCCCGCGTCGTGGTCGGTGAACTCGTAGCCGGAGTGCACATCCGGCGCGCCGTACGGCCACGCCAGCATGAACACGTTGGCGAGCGTGTAGTTCGCGCCGTCCTTGTAGCTGAGGGTGTCGCCGCCGCGCTCCGTGTCGTGGTTGTCCACGAAGACCGCCGACCTGCCCGACTCCATGTACCCCCAGCCCTCGCCGTAGTTGGTCAGGTAGGCGAGCTTCTCGTTGGTGAAGACGCGCTTCAGGTCGCGCGCGTACCGGAACTCCTGGACGTCCCCGGTTCCCAGGTACTCGCTGGGCGAGACCGCCTCGCCCGCTCCGTATATCGCCTCCTGCTTCCAGTAGGCGTTCGGATCGGTCAGCCTGCTCTTGATGTTGGCGAGGTCGGCGGCGGGCATGTGCTTGGCCGCGTCGATCCGGAAGCCGTCCACGCCGAGGGAGAGCAGGTCGTTCAGGTACGCGGCGATCCGGCCCCGTACGTACTCCTCGCCGGTGTCCAGGTCGGCCAGGCCGACCAGTTCGCAGTTCTGGACGTTGGCGCGGTCGTTGTAGTTGCTGATCGTGTCGCGGCAGTCGTCCATGTCCGCGCCCGAATAGGTGCCCGGGTAGTCGTACTTGGTGTAGGACGAGCCGCCGGTCCCGGTGCCCGACCCCGCGGTCATGTGGTTGATGACGCTGTCGGCGACGACCTTGACGCCCGCCGCGTGGCAGGTGGCGATCATCGAGGAGAAGGCGTTGCGGTCCCCCAGCCTCCCCGCGATCTTGTAGCTGACCGGCTGGTACGAGGTCCACCACTGGCTGCCCTGGATGTGCTCCTGGGGCGGCGAGACCTGTACGTAGCCGTACCCGGCCGGGCCGAGGGTGTCCGTGCACGCCTTGGCCACGGAGTCGAACTTCCACTCGAAGAGAACGGCGGTGACGTCCTTCGAGCCGGGCGGGGCCGCCTGCGCGGTCCCGGCGGGGACCGTGAGGACGGCCGCCGCGCCGGCCACGAGGGCGAGCGCGGCCGCCAAGGATCTGCGAGCCATGTTTCCTCCAACAGCACTGGTGGGGGGATGGGGATGAAGGATGGGGATGGGGATGGGGGATGGATAGGTGGGGGTGCCTCTGGTGTGCTGTGGTGCGGGTGTGTGCTGTGGTGCGGGTGTGCTGTGGTGCGGGTGTGCTGTGGTGCGGGTGGAACCGGTTGTGCGTCCTGGGGGGTTACGCAGGGGTGGGAACGGCCGCTACAGCGACCACCACACCGTCGTGTCCGCCGGCAGTTCGAACTCCTCGCCGGGCGCCGGCTCCGTCCCCGCCGGGCGGCTCGCCAGCAGGAAGCGGCCGGGGGCGGGGAGGCGTACCGGCGTTCCCGTCGTGTTGACGGTGCAGGCGAAGCCGGGACGGGTGAAGGACAGGACGCCGGCGGGGGCGTCGCGCCACTCCACCGCCGTGCCCGCGCCGAGCCCCGGGTGTGCCTTGCGGATGGCGAGCGCGGACCGGTAGAGCTCCAGGGTGGAGTCCGGGTCGCCGGTCTGGGCCTCCACCGAGAGGCCGCCCCACGTCGGCGGCTGGGGGAGCCAGCTTCCGCCCGTACCGAAGCCGTACGAGCCGCCTTCCCGGGTCCAGGGGATCGGCACCCTGCACCCGTCGCGGAAGCCGTCCTGGCCGTCGGCGCGGAAGTACGAGGGGTCCTGGCGGGCCTCGTCGGGGAGGTCGGTGACATCCGGGAGGCCGAGTTCCTCGCCCTGGTAGACGTAGGCCGAGCCGGGGAGCGCCAGCATCAGCAGCGTCGCGGCCCGGGCGCGGCGGAGGCCGACGGTGCGGTCGCCGGGGTCGCGGGTCTGGGTGGGGGTGGGGGCGCCGGACGGGCCGGCGAAGCGGGTGGCGTGGCGGGTGACATCGTGGTTGGAGAGCACCCAGGTCGCGGGGGCGCCGACCGGGCGCATCGCGGCGAGCGAGAGGTCGATGACCTCGCGGAGCGCCGCGCCCTCCCAGGAGGTGGAGAGGTACTGGAAGTTGAACGCCTGGTGGAGTTCGTCGGGGCGTACGTAATGGGCCGTACGCTCGACGGTCGGCGTCCACGCCTCGGCGACGGCGATCCGCTCTCCGGGGTACTCGTCCAGGATGCGCCGCCACTGCCGGTAGATCTCGTGGACGCCGTCCTGGTCGAAGAAGGGCGTGCCGCCGTCGGCCGTGCCGAGCAGCCGGAGCCGGTCGGCGGCGCCGACATCGGGCAGGCCCGGCGCCTTGACCAGCCCGTGGGCGACATCGACCCGGAAGCCGTCGACGCCCATGTCGAGCCAGAAGCGGAGGATGGAGCGGAACTCGTCGGCGACGGCCGGGTGGTCCCAGTTGAAGTCGGGCTGCTCGGGCGCGAACAGGTGCAGGTACCAGTCGCCGGGGGTGCCGTCGGGGTCGGTGGTACGGGTCCAGGCGGGGCCGCCGAAGACGGACTCCCAGTCGTTGGGTGGGAGTTCGCCGTCCGCACCCTTCCCCGGGCGGAAGTGGTAGCGGTCGCGGAGCGGGGAGTCGGGGCCCTCGCGCAGCGCCCTGCGGAACCAGTCGTGCTCCGAGGAGGAGTGGTTGGGTACGAGGTCCACGATGACCCGGAGGCCGAGCGCGTGGGCGTCGTGGATCAGCGCGTCGGCGTCGAGGAGGGTGCCGAACATGGGGTCGATGGCGCGGTAGTCGGCCACGTCGTATCCGGCGTCGGCCTGCGGGGAGGCGTAGAAGGGGCTGAGCCAGACGGCGTCGACGCCCAGGTCCCTGAGGTAGGGGAGGCGGCGGCGTACCCCGTCGAGATCGCCCATCCCGTCACCGTTGCCGTCGGCGAAACTCCGCGGATAGACCTGGTAGATCACCGCGTCCCGCCACCAGCCGGGGCGGTGGTCCGGGGCGTCGTCGTCGGACGTGCCGGAGAGGGGGGCAGCGAGGTGCTGGGTCATGTCGTCCCTGAGTGTCTGGGGGCGGGTGGGCCCGGAGTTGCCGACGGTGGCGGAGGTGGTGACAGTGGCGGTGGCGGAGGTGGTGACGATGGCGGTGGCGGAGGTGGTGACGTACGTGCGCTCAGCTCTTGACGGCTCCCGCCGAGAGCCCCGTCACCAGATGGCGCTGGACGAAGAGGAAGACGAGCGCCGCCGGGATCGCGATCAGGACGGACGCGGCGGTCATCGGGCCCCACTGGGCGCCGTACTGGTTGACGAACTTCTGGAGGCCGCCCGCGAGCGTCAGGTTCTCGTCGCCGACCATGAACGCGGAGGCGTACGCCACCTCGCCCCACGCCGTGATGAAGGAGTAGAACGCGGTGACGGCGAGCCCCGGCCGGGCCAGCGGCAGGATCAGCCGGAAGAAGGTGCCGAAGGGGGTGAGCCCGTCGACCATCCCGGACTCGTCGATCTCCCGGGGGATGGTGTCGAAGAAGCCCCGCATCATCCAGGCGCAGAACGGCACGGCGATGGTGAGGTACGTGATGACGAGCCCGGCCGGGTCGTTGAGCAGCCCGATCCCCGACATGATGTTGTAGATCGGGACGATGAGGACGGCGACCGGAAACATCTGGGTGACCAGGAGCGTCCACATGAGCCCGCGCTTGCCGGGGAAGCGGAAGCGGCTGACCGCGTACCCGGTGGTGGCGGAGACGAAGACGCCGAGCACGGTGGTGAGGGCGGCGACGAGCAGCGAGTTGCCGAACCAGGTGAGGAACGGGGTGTCCCGCAGCAGGTTGGTGTAGTTGACGAGGGTGGGGTCCTTGAAGAAGTCCGTGGTGGTGGCGTAACTCGCCGGCTTGAGCGAGGTGAGCAGGACCCAGAGCACGGGGAAGACCGCGATCACCGAGGCGGCGGTGAGCGTGAGGTGCAGCCCGACCGAGGCGGCGGGCGAACGCCGGCCACGGCGCGCGGCATTGGCGGGTACGGGGCCGGATGCGGGTACGGGGCCGGAGGCGGTTACGGGGGCCGAGGTCACCAGGTATCTCCCTGCTTGCGGAGGACTCGCCGGTAGACCGCGGCGAAGAGCATCAGGAGGACGAGGATCAGCACACCCCAGGTGGAGGACTGCGCGTAGTCGCGCGGGCTGATCTCGAAGGAGAACTTGTACGCCTGCGTCACCAGGATCTGCGTCGCGTCGCCGGGGCCGCCCCGGGTCAGCAGGAAGATCACCGGGAACATGTTGAACGTCCAGATGGTGGAGAGCAGCACGACGGTCGTACTGACCGCGCGCAGCCCCGGCAGGGTGATGTGGCGGAACCGCTGCCAGGGGCCCGCGCCGTCCATCTCGGCCGCCTCGTACATCTCGCCCGGGATGGACTGGAGTCCGCCGAGGAGCGCGACCATCATGAAGGGCACCCCGAGCCAGATGTTGACGGCGATGACGGAGAACTTCGCCCAGGTCGGGTCGTTGAGCCACGGCACGGCGTCGATACCGCCGCCCGCCAGCAGCTTGTTGAGGAAGCCCCGGTCCTCGTTGTAGAGGAAGCGCCAGGCGAAGACGGAGACGAAGCCGGGGACCGCCCAGGGCAGGATGAGGAGCATCCGGTAGAGGGAGCGGCCCGCCATCCGCCGGTTGAGCATGGTGGCGAGGGTGAGGCCGAGGGTGAAGGTGAGGGAGACACAGGAGACCGTCCACACCAGCGTCCAGCCGAGCGTGGAGAGGAACTGGCCGCCGGTGAGCGCGCTCGCGTAGTTGTCGAGCCCGACGAACTCGTAGGTGGCGGGCAGGTGGTTGACGCCGATGGAGCGTTCGACGTTCCGTTCGTTGGCGTCGGTCAGCGAGAGATAGACGCCGCGCACCAGCGGGTATCCGATGATCACGCCGATCACGACGACGACCGGGGCGACCATGGTCCACGCGTACCAGTGCGTGGCCAGGGCCCGCCGGAGCGCGCCGGTCGGCCCCCCTGGTGTGGGGGGTGCGCCGGCGCCGCCCCGGTCACGGGCGGTCTCCCCGCCCGTGACCCGCGCCGCCGACTGGCTGGTGTGGACCGCCATCAGCCGGCCTTCCTTTCCTGTCTCCGCCTACCTGCTCGACTGCCCGTCCAACTCCCCGTCCGGGCCCGCTACTTCCAGCCCTTCAGCAGCTTCCGGTACGCGTCCCCCGTCGCCTTCGCGCCCTGGTCCGGCGAGGTCTGGCCGGTGAGGACCTTCGTGTACTCGGTGACCAGCGGCGCGAAGAGGCTGCCGCCCTCCGGGATCCAGGGGCGCTCGATCGCCTTGTCCACGACGGGCTTGAAGAAGCCGACCATCTCGTTGCCGGCGACCTCGGGCCGGGTGTAGACGGAGGTACGGGTCGGCAGCAGGCTCAGCTCCTTCGCCGCGGTCGCCTGGCTCTGCGCGTTGGTCATGTACTGGACGAAGGCGTACGAGGCGTCGAGGTTCTGGGAGCCCGCGTACACCGCGAGGTTGTGGCCGCCCTGGGGCGCGCCCTGTCCGGCGGAGCCCGCGGGGACGGGGGCGATGCCGAGGTTGGCCTTGTTCTTGAACTGCGCGCCGCCGTACGTGTCGGCCACCGCCCAGGGGCCGTTGATCATCATCGCGACGTCGCCGTCCTTGAAGGCGGCCTGCATGTTCTCCCAGCCGTCGGTGGCGTCGGTCTTGGCAGCGCCGGAGTCGACCAGGTCCTTGACGACGGTCATCGCCTTGACGCCCGCGGCGTCGTCCACCGTCACGGTCTTGGAGCCGGCGTCGACCAGGTTGCCGCCCTCGCCGTACAGGAACGACAGGAACCAGTACGCGTCGTCGCCGCGCAGATAGAGCCCGGTCTTCCCGGTCTTCTCCTTGATGGTCTTCGAGACGGTCTTCAACTCGTCGACGGTCTTGGGAACTTCGACCCCCGCGTCCTTGAAGATCTTCTTGTTGTAGAAGACGCCCATGGAGTCGATGACCTGCGGTACCGCGTAGGTCTTGCCGTTGTACCTGGTGGACGCGACGGCCTGCGGCAGGAAGTCCTTCTCGCCCTCCTCGCCCTTCGCGCCCCCGACCGCCGCCGTGCCGTCGAGCGGAGCGAGGTAGCCGAGATCGGCGAACTCGGGGGTCCAGGCGACCTCGGAGCGGATGACGTCGGGGGCGCCGGAGCCGGACTGGGCGGCGTTCTTGAACTTGTTCTGGGCTTCCCCGAACGGCACGTTGACGTACTTGACCTCGACCTTGGGGTGTTCCTTCGTGAAGCCCTCGGCGAGCTTCTTGAAGACCTTGTCCTCGCTGCCGACGGTCGAGGTGTCCCACCAGGTGACCGTTCCGGAGAGTTCCCCGCCCGAACTCTTCGCGCCGCCCGTCTCCCCGTCGCCGCCACAGGCGGTCGCCACGAGGGCCAGAACCCCGGCCAGGGCGGCGGCCGTTATGCCACGTCGCATCCGAACTCCTTCAACTGCCGTACCGCTCCGTCGCGGCGCCCGGTCGGACGTGAACGTAACAGCGATGCAAGAAGGCCGAAAGACCTTGCGGAAGATTTCCGCAAGGTCCCCCGATCGTTACCGCCATGTGTCCTGCCCGTCGCGTCGCCCGCCCATGCCGCCCTGCCGGGTTGACCATGTCCCCGCCGCGGGGCCGGTTCGCAAGAACTTGCAAGAATTTGCCGACCGGGGTCACCGCGCTGTGGGCAATCCGCAAGCCGACCGGTACAGTCCACTCCCATGACCGCACGGCTTGCCGATATCGCAACTCAGGCGGGGGTCAGCGAAGCGACGGTCAGCCGCGTTCTGAACGGCAAGCCCGGTGTTGCCGCGACCACCCGTGAGTCCGTACTCGCCGCGCTCGACGTTCTCGGCTACGAACGCCCCGTACGGCTGCGGCGGCGCAGCGCCGGGCTCGTCGGCCTGATCACCCCGGAGCTGGAGAACCCGATCTTCCCGGCGCTGGCGCAGGTCATCGGGCAGGCGCTGACCCGCCAGGGGTACACGCCCGTGCTGGCGACGCAGACGCCCGGCGGCTCGACCGAGGACGAGCTGACGGAGATGCTCGTCGAACGGGACGTCTCCGGGATCATCTTCGTCTCGGGGCTGCACGCCGACACCTCGGCCGATATGCGCAGATACGAGAAGCTGGGCGCCCAGGGCGTGCCGTTCGTCCTGGTGGACGGCTTCTCGCCGAAGGTGCGGGCGCCGTTCATCTCCCCGGACGACCGGGCGGCGGTACGGCTGGCGGTGACGCATCTGGTCGCGCTGGGCCACCAGCGGATCGGGCTGGCGGTCGGGCCGAAGCGGTTCGTGCCCGTACTCCGGAAGATCGAGGGGTTCCGGGCCACGCTCCAGGAGTTGCTGGGGGTGGGCGACGCGGAGTGCGAGGAGCTGATCCAGCAGTCGCTGTTCACGCTGGAGGGCGGTCAGGCGGCGGCGTCCGCGCTGATCGAACGGGGGTGTACGGCGGTGGTGTGCGCGAGCGACATGATGGCGCTCGGCGCGATCAGGGCCGCGCGCCGGGCCGGTCTTGAGGTGCCGCGCGACCTGTCGGTGGTCGGCTTCGACGACTCGCCGCTCATAGCCTTCACGGACCCGCCGCTGACGACGATCCGCAAGCCGGTGCCGGCGATGGGGCAGGCGGCGGTCCGTACGCTGCTGGAGGAGATCGGCGGGACGCCCGCCCCGCACAGCGAGTTCGTCTTCATGCCGGAGCTGGTGGTACGCGGCTCGACGGCCTCGGCCCCGCACCGCTCCTGATCACACCGTACGACGCCCCGATTCCCCCGATCACACAGCACCATCGCACACACCGCACCGGCGCGTGCGCCGTGCGTGCCGCGTGTGCGCCGGGGACCCACCCGAAGGATGATCGGCCGGAGAGCATATATCTGGCAGACTCTCGCACTATGGGTGAATCCAGGGTGAAATCGCACAATTGTCGCACGGCTCCCCGCCGGCCGCGCCTCTGGGTCGAGATCCTGCTGATCGCGGTGAGTTACTGGACGTACTCGCTCATCCGCAACGCCGTCCCGGAGCAGCGCGCCCAGGCGCTGCGCAACGCCGACTGGATCTGGCGCACGGAACACACCCTGCACATCGCCGTGGAGCAGAGCGTCAACCACGCGATGGACTCGGTGACGTGGCTGATCGTCGCCATGAACTACTACTACGCGACGCTCCACTTCATCGTCACGGTCTCGGTGCTGGTATGGCTCTTCCGCCGCCACCCCGGCCGGTACGCCGCCGCCCGGCTCGCGCTCTTCGCGACCACCGCCGTGGCCCTCCTCGGCTACTACCTCTTCCCGCTGGCGCCGCCCCGGCTGATGACCGGCGGGCACTTCGTGGACACGGTCGTCCAGCACCACACCTGGGGGTCGATGGCGTCGGGGAATCTGAAGAACATGTCGAACCAGTACGCGGCCATGCCGTCGATACATATCGGCTGGTCGCTCTGGTGCGGTCTGATCATCTTCGCGCTGGCGTCGGCTCCTTGGGTACGGATCCTCGGCCTGCTCTATCCGGCGCTCACCCTTCTGGTCATCGTGGCGACCGCGAACCACTTCTGGCTGGACGCGGTGGGCGGCATGGTCTGCCTGGCGTTCGGCTTCGGGCTCTCGTACGGGTGGTACGGCGCCCTCCCGGCCCGGCTGCCGGCCCGGCCGACGCACCCTCCGGTCAGGGCGTCGTCCCGTAGAACAGCTCCTCCACCACCGCGCGAGCCCGTCGTGTCGTACGCCGGTAGTCGTCCAGCATCCCGCCGCTCACCCCGCCGTTGAGCGCGGCGGGGGCTCCGGCGGCCCCCTGCGGATCGCCGGAGCGCTCGGCCCCGGCGCGCTCGGGTCCGGTGGGGCCACCCCCGGCAGGCCCGCCGAACGCGGCCCCGGCGGGCGCGGCGGCGTACCCGAGATAACGCCCCATGGCGCCCATCTCCCGCCCGTCCGAGGGGAAGGTGTCCCCGGGGCGGCCTCGTACCAGCATCACGCCGTTACGGACCCGGGTGGCCAGCACCCAGGCGTCGTCCAGGATCGCCGCTTCCTCCGCGCCGATCAGCCCGGCGTCCCGGGCGGCGGCGAGCGCGGCGCGGGTCCGGGTGGTGCGCAGCCCGGGGATCTCGGCCGCGTGCCGCATCTGGAGGAGCTGCACCGTCCACTCGACGTCGGAGAGCCCGCCCCGGCCGAGCTTGGTGTGGAGGGTGGGGTCGGCACCGCGCGGCAGCCGCTCGGTCTCCATCCGCGCCTTGAGCCGCCGGATCTCCCGGACGGCCTCCTCCCCGAGCCCGCCGGCCGGGTAGCGCAGCGGGTCGACGAGTTCGATGAAGCGGCGGCCCAGCTCGGCGTCGCCCGCCATCGGTTCGGCGCGCAGCAGGGCCTGGCTCTCCCACACCAGGGACCAGCGGCGGTAGTACGCGGCGTACGAGGCCAGCGTGCGCACCATCGGCCCGCTCTTGCCCTCGGGCCGCAGATCCGCGTCGATCAGCAACGGCGGGTCGGAGGTGGGAACTTGAAGCAACCGCCGCATCTCTCCGACGACGGCGTTGGCGGCCCGCGCGGCCTCCTCCTCCCCCACCCCCTCCCTCGGCTCGTGGACGAAGAGCACATCGGCGTCGGAGCCGTACCCGAGTTCGTGACCGCCGAAGCGGCCCATGCCGATGACGGCGAACCGGGTGGGCAGGGTGTCGCCCCACTGGTCGCGGACGACGGCGCGGAGCGCCCCGGCGAGGGTGGCCGCGTTGAGGTCGGTGACGGCACCGCCGACCCGGTCGACCAGGGCGCCCGGGTCCTCCTCGGCCGGGGAGTCCTCCGTACCGTACGAACCGATGAGGTCGGCGGCGGCGGTACGGAACAGCTCGCGGCGGCGGACCCCGCGCGCGAAGGCGACGGCGCCCTCGGCGCTCTCGGCGCGCTGGACGGCGGCGAGCACCTCCTGTTCGAGGTGGTCCCGGGTGCGCGGGGTGAGCCCGCCCGGGTCGCCGAGGAGGGCGACGGCCTCGGGGGCGCGGAGCAGCAGGTCGGGGGCGAGCCGCCCGGCGGAGAGGACCCGCGCCAGGTTCTCGGCGGCGGCCCCCTCGTCCCGGAGCAGCCGCAGGTACCAGGGGGTCTTGCCGAGCGCGTCGGAGACCTTGCGGAAGCCGAGCAGCCCGGCGTCGGGGTCGGCGGAGTCCGCGAACCAGCCGAGCAGGACGGGCAGCAGGGTCCGCTGAATAGCCGCCTTACGACTGACGCCCGACGACAACGCCTCCAGGTGCCGCAGCGCCGCCACCGGGTCCGCGTACCCGAGCGCTTCGAGGCGCTGCCCGGCGGCCTTGGTGGAGAGCCGGATCTCGCCGGGGGCGAGCTGGGCGACCGCGTCGAGGAGCGGCCGGTAGAAGAGCTTCTCGTGGAGGCGGCGTACGGCGGAGGCGTGCAGCCGCCACGCCTTGTCGAGTTCGGCGACGGGGTCGCCGCGCAGCCCGAGGGAGCGGCCGAGGCGGCGCAGGTCGGCCTCGTCCTCGGGGACGAGATGGGTGCGGCGCAGCCGGTAGAGCTGGATGCGGTGCTCCATGGCGCGCAGGAAGCGGTACGCCTCGTCGAGCTGGGCGGCGTCGGCCCGCCCCACATACCCGCCGGCGGCGAGCGCGCCCAGCGCTTCCAGCGTGGACCCGACCCGCAACGAGGCATCGCTGCGCCCGTGCACCAACTGGAGCATCTGCACGGCGAATTCGACATCGCGCAACCCGCCGGGCCCGAGCTTGAGCTCACGCTCGGCCTGTCCCGCCGGAATATTGTCGATGACACGGCGCCGCATCTTCTGCACATCGGAGACGAAGTGCTCCCGCTCGGCGGCCTGCCAGACCAGCGGGGCGAGGGCTTCGCCGTACTCGGCCCCGAGCACCGGATCCCCCGCCACGGGCCGCGCCTTGAGCAGCGCCTGGAACTCCCACGTCTTGGCCCACCGCTGGTAGTAAGCCAGATGACTGCTGAGAGTCCGCACCAGCGGCCCGTTACGGCCTTCGGGACGAAGGTTGGCGTCAACAGGCCAAATACTCCCCTCGACCGTGGACTCCGAGCAGATACGCATCAAATGCGAGGCAAGCCGAGTGGCGGCCTGGAGCGCCCCCTTCGACCCGTCGCCGGGCTCGGCACCGAGCGGAGGCTCGGCCACAAAGATGACATCGACATCAGAGACATAATTGAGCTCGTGCCCGCCGCACTTCCCCATGGCGATGACGGCGAGCCGGCACGCGGCGGCGTCCTCGGGCGCGGCCGCCTTGGCGATGGCGAGCGCGGCCCGCAGCGTGGCGGTGGCCAGGTCCGCCAGCTCGGCCGCGATCTGGGCGACATCGGCCGTACCGCACACATCCCGCGCCGCTATGGCCAGCAGCGCCCGCCGATAGGCGACCCGCAACGACACCGGGTCGGTGGCCTCCGCGAGCCGGTGCTCGAACTCCTCGACCCCAGGATGCAGATCGGCCTGCTCATAGGTGACCAGGACATGCCAGTCCTCCGGATGCCGCGCCAGATGATCCCCCAGCGCCTCGGAGGCCCCGAGCACCCCGAGCAGCCGGTCCCGCAACGGCTTGGCGGCGATGACGGTATCGAGCAACCGCCGCCGCTCCTCCTCCCCGGCCGCCTCCACCAGCCGCACCAGCCCCCGCAGCGCGAGATCCGGATCAGCGGTCTGCCCGAGCGCGTCGAGCAGCAGCGGATCGGCCCGTACGGACGCCATCCCGGCCACATCGAGCAGCCGCTCGGCGGCGGACGGATCGATGAACCCGTGCCGGAGCAGCCGCGTGAACGTACTGCTCCTCCGTCCCGGCATCGCCATATCGCCGTCTCCCGTCACCTCGGCACAACGCCCCGCTCGGCACTCACCCGATCTTGCGTCCTCGGACCGAGCGTAGAGGAGTCCTGCCCGTCGCGACGGGCCCCACGCACCCGGGGGCGTACCGCCCACGCGGCGGTACGCCCCCTCCCGTGTCCCGTGGTACGCGCCCTCAGGCGCCGGTGCGTGCCGCCGCGACGTCCTTGCGGAGGGTCGGGAGGGTGTCGTACAGCGTGGTGCCGGGGCATTCCGTGGCGAGCCAGTCGCGGTGGCCGCCGATGGTCCGGACGTCCTTGGTGACGCCGTTGACGGGGTTGACGAAGGTGACGGCGGCCTCGGGGTCGAGGTCGTGGTAGTCGGCCAGGGCCGCGAGCAGGCGGGTCAGGGTGGCGCGGGCGGGGGCGGTCGGGTCCTGTTCGTCGAAGGAGCCGAGGACCGCGATGCCGATGTTGCCGGAGTTGAAGCCGGAGGTGTGGAAGGCGGTGACCGCCTGGCCCTCGGCGTTGTGGGCGGGGATGCCGTCGTCGCCGGTGAACCGGCCCTCGTACACCTGGCCCTCCTCGTCGATGAGGAAGTGGTAGCCGATGTCGCCCCAGTCGTTCTCGACCGCGTGCTGCTGGTAGTACGCGCGGACGGCGGCGGCCGGGTCGGTCTTGCCGTTGGCGTCGGCCGTGTGGTGCACGGTCAGCGTCTGGACCGGGTAGTAGGTCTGTGGCGAGTTCTCGGTGCCGTCCTCCTTGAAGCGGAGGGACTCGTCGGCGCCCCAGCCGGCCCGGGTGATGAACTCGATGCCCCGGAACGTCGCCGTCCCGGCGGGCACGGAGAGTTCGAAGGACGGGCCGTGGACGGTGTCGATGGCGGCGGACCGTACGGAGGTCGCCCCGTCCGGCATCCGCAGCTCGTACCCGGCGGCCCCGCCGGTCGCCACCAGCGCGCTCACCCGCCGTGCCGGGTCCCCGGCGTCCCCGTCGGCGCCCGCCGCGCAGACCGGCTTCAGCGGCTGCCACGCGCCGGCCGTGCCGTTCTCGTCGAGCAGCCGGATGGCGGCGCCGCGCGGCGCCCCGGTCCAGGCGACCGCGACGAACTCGACGGGGAACTCCGCCGACTCCACGGCCGCCGCCTCGGCCCCCGAGAACGACGCCGAACGGGTACGGGGCACCCGCGCCGTCCGGGTCCGCGGGGGCGCAGCCGCGGGGGCCCCGGCGCCGCTCTGCGCGGCCGAGGCGAGGAACGGGACGGCGACGGCGGTACCGGCGGCGAGACCCGTCGCGGCGAGAACGGTACGACGGGTCATGGGGCGCTTCTTGTGACGCACGGCGGATCCCTTCGGGTGGCGCACGTGTCGCGGGGCGGCTCGGGCAGGTCCCGGCCAGGCCTTCCGCGACACCAACACACCTATGTGCATGGGGGGTTGAGGGGGAACGGACGTCCGCAGGATACGCCAGGGACGGCCTCGGGCCCGCACCCTGGGGATGCGGGCCCGTGAGCCTCGTGCACGCGCCTCGCCGTTACGGCACCGGCGCCTCGCCGCTACAGCACCGGCAGGTTCTTCTTCAGCTCGAAGGCGGTGACCTCGGAGCGGTACTCCTCCCACTCCTGCTTCTTGTTGCGGAGGAAGAAGTCGAAGACGTGCTCGCCCAGCGTCTCCGCGACCAGTTCGCTCCGCTCCATCAGGGAGATCGCCTCGCCGAGGTTCTGCGGCAGCGGCTCGATGCCCATGGCGCGGCGCTCGGCGTCGGAGAGGGCCCAGACGTCGTCGTCGGCGCCGGCCGGGAGCTCGTACCCCTCCTCGATGCCCTTGAGGCCCGCGGCGAGGAGGACCGCGTACGTCAGGTACGGGTTGGCGCCGGAGTCGATGGAGCGGACCTCGACCCGGGCGGAGCCGGTCTTGCCCGGCTTGTACATGGGGACGCGGATGAGCGCGGAGCGGTTGTTGTGGCCCCAGCAGATGTACGAGGGTGCCTCGCCGCCCGAGCCCGCGGTGCGGGTGGAGCCGCCCCAGATGCGCTTGTAGGAGTTGACCCACTGGTTGGTGACGGCCGAGATCTCCGCCGCGTGCTTGAGGAGCCCGGCGATGAAGGAACGGCCGACCTTGGAGAGCTGGTACTCGGCGCCCGACTCGTAGAACGCGTTCCGGTCTCCCTCGAAGAGGGAGAGGTGGGTGTGCATCCCGGAGCCCGGGTACTCGGAGAACGGCTTCGGCATGAAGGTGGCGTGGACCCCCTGCTCCAGCGCGACCTGCTTCATGACCAGGCGGAACGTCATGATGTTGTCCGCCGTGGAGAGCGCGTCGGCGTACCGCAGGTCGATCTCCTGCTGGCCGGGGGCGCCCTCGTGGTGGCTGAACTCGACGGAGATCCCCATGGACTCCAGCATGGTGATCGCCTGGCGGCGGAAGTCCATGCCGACGTTCTGCGGGGTGTGGTCGAAGTAGCCGGAGCTGTCGGCCGGGGTGGGGCGGGAGCCGTCGGTCGGCTTGTCCTTCAGGAGGAAGAACTCGATCTCGGGGTGGGTGTAGAAGGTGAAGCCCAGGTCCGAGGTCTTGGCGAGGATGCGCTTGAGGACGAAGCGCGGGTCCGCGAAGGAGGGCGAGCCGTCGGGCATCAGGATGTCGCAGAACATCCGGGCCGTGCCGGGCGCCTCGGCGCGCCAGGGGAGGATCTGGAAGGTGCCCGGATCGGGCTTGGCGATCATGTCGGACTCGTAGACCCGGGCGAAGCCCTCGATCGCGGAGCCGTCGAAGCCCATGCCTTCGTCGAAGGCCTGCTCCAGCTCGGCGGGGGCGACGGCGACCGACTTCAGGAAACCGAGGACATCGGTGAACCAGAGCCGCACGAAACGGATGTCGCGCTCCTCCAGCGTACGGAGCACGAATTCCTGCTGCTTATCCATATCCTACCCATCCTTGCTGGTCAGGCCACCTGCTCCCATGTCGCGGGGCACGTCGGGCACACGAGCATCCCACCACACGATTTCCGGCGCGTTGCGAACCCCTGTCCAACGCTCCGCGTCGGGCGCGTGTACGGGTGCCGCGCGAGTACGCGCGTACTGGCGGGTACGGGTACCGCGCGGGTACGGGGGTCGGGTCACGCTCCGAGGCCCATAGTGCCTGTCGAGGTGGTGCCCATGAAACAGGTGACCGCAATCCCCGTGGAGGAAGATCACTCGGATCGGGGGTGGGGATCGGCCCAGCCGAGGGGGTAGGCCTCCGCCTCGTACCCCGTGACGGCCGGTTCCCCGCCCGCCTCCGTGAACGCCGTCACCGCCTCCACCAGCGAGGCGCGCTGTTCCGGGGTGAGCCGTTCGACGATCGCCGAGATCTCCCGGTGGCGCGCTGCGGTGACCCGCTCGACCAGGGTGCGCCCTTCGGCGGTGAGCCGCAGCACCGTCTCGCGGCGGTTGCCGGGGTTGGCACGCCGGGTCGCCAGACCGGCCGCGATCAGCCGGTCGAGCATGCGCATGGCGGTGGACGGGTTCACGCCGAGCCGGTCGGCGACCGAGACGAGCTTGGCGTCGCCGTGCGCGGCGAGCACCACCAGCAGCCGGAACTGGGGCAGTGTGACCCGCTCCCTCCGCTCCCCCCGCTCCCCCATCGTGGCGAGGGAGCGCGCGGAGACGGCGACCAGCAGCCGGGACGCGGTGAGCACCGCGCGCGTCACCGCGTCGACATCGGGACCGAGATCGGCATCGGGACCGAGATCGGCATCGGAATCCGCATCGGCATCGGCGGGCGGGGGCTCCGCCCTGGCTCGCCCGCCTCGTTCTTCGGCCATGCCTCTTTGTACCGCGCCGGTGGCGCTTTCCCCCGGAGCGTGTCATCCCGTATCCGCGGCGGTACAGGCCCAGGACACATGGACCGGCACAGGGGCGGATGCGGGACGCGGAGGACGGGTGCGGACGCGGGCGGGCACCCCTCTGCTGCGGCGGGGCGGCACGCACTACGATCTGGCCCCATGGGGGGAGAGCCGCGCGGGCACATAGGCGCCAGGGCGCAGAGCAGCGCCACGGGTCCCGTGGCGCTGCTCTGCGCCCTGGCCACCCTGCTGGCGGCGCTCGCCGTCTGCCTGGCCGTCGGCACGGGCCCGGGCCACGGCCACCACGGGGCCGGCGGTACGGCACGGACCGCCTCGGCCGGGGGTTCCGCTTCCGGATTCGGCTCCGGCTCGTTCGAAGGCTCAGGCTCCGGCTCGGTCTCCGTCCCCGGATCAGCCTCCGCCGACGACCCGGTATCCGTCTCCGCCCGGGGTGGGAACGCCGACGACGCCCAGTACGTCTGCCCGTTCCGGGACGGCGGCTGCGGGCTCTCGACACGGCTGAACGCGGCCGTGCTCACGGTGCCGCCGCCCCCCGCCGCGCCCGCCGTCGCCGTACAGCCGCCGTATCTCGCGCCCCCGCGCCCCGCCGGGCGGACACCCCGCCCCGGGGTGCTCGGCCGGGCGCCGGATCTGCATGTCCTTCAGGTGCTGCGGACGTAAGCCGCCGTACCCGCAACATGTTCGCGCCCGCGACACGTTCGCGGTCATTCCAGCAGCCATTACGCAGCACAAGCGGCCACAAGCAGCAGTCAGCAGCCATAAGCGGCAGACACCAGAAGGACGACATCACCATGGGTTCCAAGTCCCAGACAGCCGACCGCAAGGCCCGGATAGAGGCCATGCGCCGCGCCGAGCGCGCCCGGGAGCGGCGCAATCGCATCATCACGATCACGGTGAGCGCCGTCGTGGTGGCCGGGCTCGTCGGTTTCGGCGCGTACGCGCTCAACAAGGAGTCCGACCGGAAGGCGGCCGACGAGGCCGCCGCCAAGGCGCCCGTCAAGGCGGAGCAGACCTGGGAGGCCAAGGATCTCGGCCGCAACCATGTCACCGAGGCGGTCAGCTATCCGATGACGCCGCCGGTGGGCGGTGACCACAACCCGGTCTGGATGAACTGCAACGGAGACGTCTACAAGGAGGCGATCCCCGACGTCAACGCCGTGCACTCGCTGGAGCACGGCGCGGTCTGGGTCACGTACAACGACAAGGCGTCGGACGCCGATGTGAAGGCGCTCTCCGAGAAGGTCGCCAAGACTCCGTACACCCTCATGAGCCCGGTCAAGGACCAGAAGGGCGCGCTCATGCTGAGCGCCTGGGGCAAGCAGGTCACGGTGGACAGCGCGGACGACTCCCGGGTCCAGCAGTTCTTCACCAAGTACGTGCAGGGCGAGCAGACCCCTGAGCCGGGCGCCGCCTGCACGGGCGGATTGGACGGGAAGTGACCGGCGCGGCCCCGGCCGGCGACACCCCGGAGCCGTCCGCCGCCGCGTCCGGGCGGCGCTCCGTGACCCGTACGCAGTGGGTGGCGCTCACCGCCGTCCTGCTGGCCCTGGTCTTCGCCGGTACGGCCGCGCTCGCCTCCGGGGGCGGTACCGGGGCCAGCGGCGGCGCCGGGGCCGGGGGCTCCGGCCGTACGCCCTCCTCGGACTCCGCGGACGCGGGCTTCGCCCGGGACATGGCCGTCCACCACCAGCAGGCGGTGGAGATGTCGTTCCTGGTCCGGGACAGCACGGACGACGAGGACGTGCGCCGCCTGGCGTACGACATCGCCAACACCCAGGCCAACCAGCGCGGCATGCTGCTGGGCTGGCTGGAGCTGTGGGGGCTGCCCAAGACGGACGCGGGCAAGGAGCCCATGGAGTGGATGGCCGGTGAGGACGGCATGGGGGACATGGCCGGCATGGACCACGGGGCGGACGGCGCCGACGGGGCCCATGGCGGCCACCAGGCCCATGACGGCTCCCTGATGCCCGGTATGGCCACCAACACGGAGCTGAAGCAGCTCCGCGAGGCCCGGGGCAAGGCGGCCGAGGTCCTCTTCCTGCAACTCATGACCGACCACCACAAGGGCGGTGTCTCCATGGCCCAGGGCTGCGTCACGCTCTGTACGAACGCCACGGAGAAGAAGCTGGCGGAGGGGATGGTCGCGGCGCAGCGCTCCGAGATGACGCTGATGGCCGACATGCTGAAGCAACGCGGCGCCAAGGCGCGTAGCTGACGTCAACCACGTCCCCCGGACGGATGACCACAGCCCCGGGTCGTTGCCCCCGGTCACGGCCCGGGTCACAGTCCCCGGTCTTCTCCGCCCCGCCCTGGGGCGGCGGAGGCCGGGGACTCCCCCGTTCGGGCGTATGCGGTCGCGTCACTCGAACGGGGGCACGATGATGGTTCTGGCTCGGGGCGACCACAGCACCGTACTCAGGAGGCCGGCACCATGACCACGGCCAAGGACATCATGCACTCCGGCGCCCGGTGGATCCCGGCGCACGAGACCCTGGACCGCGCCGCCCAGCTCATGCGCGAGCTGGACGTGGGCGCGCTGCCCATCGCCGACACGGACGAGCGGCTGATGGGCATCCTCACCGACCGCGACATCGTCGTCGGCTGCGTGGCGCGCGGCCACGACCCGGCGAAGGTCACGGCGGGCGAGATGGCGCACGGCACGCCGCGCTGGATCGACTCGGAAGCGACGGTGGAGGAGGTCCTGACCGAGATGGAGGACCACCGCATCCGCAGGCTCCCGGTGATCGAGGACAAGCGGCTCGTCGGGATGATCAGCGAGGCCGATCTCGCCCGGCACCTCACGGAGATCCAGATCGCCGCCTGGGCGGGCCGGATCTACGCGGACCGGTGACCGGACCGGTGAGCGGATCACTGAGACGGCGCGGCAGACGCCTGCCCCGTCGCCCCCTGGCCGTAATCGAGTGGTCCGGCCCACATCCCACGCCCCCCCCATCGCGTCAGAGAGACGATTAGACTGGCGGTGTGCCTCAACTACGCCTCGCCCTGAATCAGATCGACTCGACCGTCGGCGATCTCGCCGCGAACGCCGAGGCGATCGTGCACTGGACCCGGCACGCCGCCGAGCAGGGGGCGCATCTCGTCGCGTTCCCCGAGATGGCGCTGACCGGCTACCCCGTCGAGGACCTCGCCCTGCGCTCGTCCTTCGTCGAGGCGTCCCGGTCCGCCGTGCGGGCGCTCGCCGCCCGCCTCGCCGCGGAGGGCTTCGGGGAGCTGCCCGTCGTCGTCGGCTATCTGGACCGCTCCGAGTCGGCCCAGCCGACGTTCGGGCAGCCCGCCGGCGCCCCGCGCAACGCCGCCGCCGTGCTGCACCGCGGCGAGGTGGTGCTCAACTACGCCAAGCACCACCTTCCCAACTACGGCGTCTTCGACGAGTTCCGGTACTTCGTACGCGGCAACACCATGCCCGTCCTCCGCGTCCACGGCGTGGATGTCGCGCTCGCCATCTGCGAGGACCTGTGGCAGGAAGGCGGCCGGGTGCCCGCCGCCCGCACCGCCGGGGCCGGGCTGCTGCTCTCGATCAACGCCTCGCCGTACGAGCGCGAGAAGGACGACACCCGCCTGGAGCTGGTGCGCAAGCGCGCCCAGGAAGCCGGCTGCACCACCGCGTATCTCGCGATGATCGGCGGCCAGGACGAGCTGGTCTTCGACGGCGACTCGATCGTCGTCGACAAGGACGGCGAGGTCGTGGCGCGCGCCCCGCAGTTCGCCGAGGGCTCGGTGATCCTCGACCTCGACCTGCCCGCCGCCTCCCCGGACCCCGTGGAGGGCACGGTGGACGACGGGCTGCGGATCGACCGCGTCGTCCTCTCCGAGGAACCGCTCCCGGCGTACGAGCCGGAGCTGACCGGCGGTTACGCGGAGCGCCTCGGCGATGACGAGGAGGTCTACTCGGCGCTCGTCGTGGGGCTCCGCGCGTACGCCGCGAAGAACGGCTTCCGCTCGGTCCTGATCGGCCTCTCCGGCGGGATCGACTCGGCGCTGGTGGCCGCGATCGCCTGCGACGCGCTCGGCGCGCAGCACGTGTACGGGGTGTCCATGCCGTCCAAGTACTCCTCGGACCACTCCAAGGGCGACGCGGCCGAGCTGGCGCGCCGTACCGGCCTCAACTTCCGCACCCACCCGATCGAGCCGATGTTCGACGTGTACATGGGGTCGCTCGGGCTCAGCGGGCTCGCGGAGGAGAACCTCCAGGCCCGGCTGCGCGGCACGATGCTGATGGCCCTCTCCAACCAGGAGGGCCAGATCGTCCTGGCGCCGGGCAACAAGTCCGAGCTGGCGGTGGGGTATTCGACGCTGTACGGCGACGCGGTCGGCGCGTACGGCCCGATCAAGGACGTCTACAAGACGCAGGTCTTCCGGCTCGCCCGCTGGCGCAACCGCGCCGCCGAGGAGCGCGGCCAGCTCCCGCCGATCCCGGAGGCGTCCATCACCAAGCCGCCCAGCGCGGAGCTGCGCCCCGGCCAGGTCGACACGGACTCGCTGCCGGACTACGACGTGCTGGACCGGATCCTGGAGCTGTACGTCGACCGCGACCAGGGCATGGACGCGATCGTGGCGGCGGGCTTCGACGCGGAGCTGGTGGCGAAGACGCTGCGGATGGTGGACACGGCGGAGTACAAGCGGCGCCAGTACCCGCCGGGCACGAAGATCTCGGCGAAGGGCTTCGGCAAGGACCGGCGGCTGCCGATCACGAACCACTGGCGCGAGCGGGTCTGAGGCCCGTGCCCGGCCCCCCTGGGGGCCGGTGACGCCGGGGAGCCCCTGGGGACGGCGGTACGCGTCCCCAGGGGCTCCCCTGTCTTCCGCTGCGGTCCGTTCCGGCGTGTTCCGGCGTGTTCCGGTACGTTCCGGCGTGTTCCGGTACGTTCCGGCGGCGCCTGCGCGCCTACTCCGCCGACTTTGCGGCCGGTACGTGCCCGGACGGTACGGGTCCGGACGGTACCGATCCGGCCGGGGCCCGGTCCCCCGCCGTACCACCGACCGCCGCGCCGCCCTTCGCCGTACCGCCGCCCGACGCGACGACGTGGGAGGGCTCGCCCGCCCCGTCCCCGCCGTCCCGGTCGAGCAGCCCCGCCACGACGGCGACCGCCAGCCCGAGCACCGCGAGGACCGCGCCGACCAGCGCCGGGGACATCCATCCCCAGCCCGCCGCGATCGCCAGGCCGCCGAGCCAGGCGCCGCCCGCGTTCGCGAGGTTGAACGCCGAGTGGTTCGAGGCCGAGGCCAGCCCGGGGGCGTGCGTCGCCTTCCGCATGACCAGCATCTGGATCGGGGTGGTCGTCAGGAAGCCGACCGCGCCCAGGATCACCACGGTCACCAGCGCGGCCCACGGCACCTGCGCGGTGAAGCGGAACGCGACCAGCGTCACGGCCAGGGCGGCGAGCGAACCGTAGAGCGTGGGACGGAGCGCCCGGTCGGTGAGCGGCCCCGCCGCCAGCGTGCCGAGCGTCATGCCGATACCGAAGAGGGCGAGGACGAGGGTGACGGAGGACTCCCCGAACCCCATGACCTCGGTCGTCATGGAGGCGAGGTACGCGTAGACGGCGAAGACGCCGGCGAAGCCGAAGACGGCGGTGGCCAGGCCGAGCAGCACCTGCCGGTTGCCGAGGGCACGCACCTCGCTGCGCAGGCTCTGCTGGGCGTCCACGGGTACGTACGGGACGAGCCGGGCCAGCGCCGCCAGTGCGACCAGCCCGATCACGGTGACCACCAGGAAGGTGGCGCGCCAGCCGAGGTGCTGGCCGAGCAGGGTGGCGGCGGGGACGCCGACGATGTTGGCGACGGTCAGCCCGAGGAACATGGTGGCGACGGCGCGCGCCTGCTTCGCCGGGTCGACCAGCCGGGCGGCGACGACCGCGCCGACGCCGAAGAACGCGCCGTGCGGCAGCCCCGCGAGGACCCGGCCCGCCAGCAGCCAGCCGAAGCCGGGGGCGAGCGCGGAGGCGAGGTTGCCGACGATGAACAGGCCCATCATCAGCAGGAGCATCCGCTTGCGCGGGATGCGGGAGCCGAGGGCGGAGAGCAGCGGGGCGCCGATGACGACGCCGATCGCGTACGCGGCCACGAGATGGCCGGCGGTGGGGACGGACGTTCCCAGGTCGTCCGCGACATTGGGCAGCAGGCCCATCATGACGAACTCGGTGGTTCCGATGCCGAAGGCGCTCACGGACAGCGCGAGCAGAGCCAGGGGCATGACAGCGGCAGCCTTTCCACAGGAGGTCACCGGCGCGGGAGCGGCCGGCGGGGCACAGGAGTCGGCCGGCTCGCACGAGCCGGCCTCTAGTTAGTACCCCTGCGGAACAAAGTCTCTCAGGCGATGTATTCCGGCAGGTGAACACCGCATTGCGTGCGATGCGTCACGGCCCCGGGGAGCCGTGTTCCGCGTCACTTCCCGAGGGCGACCCGTGCCGCTATCGGCAGATGGTCGCTGCCCGTCCTGGGCAGGGTCCACGACGAGGTCGGCTCGACGCCCTTGACCATGATCTGGTCGATCCGCGCCAGCGGGAACGCGGCCGGCCAGGAGAACCCGTACCCGTCGCCCGCCGCGCCCTGCGTCGAACGCATCTGGGAGGTGACGGCGTTGAGGGAGCGGTCGTTCATCGTGCCGTTGAGATCGCCGAGGAGGATGACCCGCTCCAGCGGCTCGTCCGCGATGGCCTCGCCCAGCGCGTCAGCGCTCTTGTCCCGCTGGCTGGCGGTGAACCCGGCGTGCAGCTTGACCCGTACCGACGGCAGATGCGCGACGTAGACGGCGACCCGGCCCTCCGGGGTGGTGACCGTCGAGCGCATCGCGCGGACCCAGCCGAGCTGGATGTCCACCGGCTTGGTGCCGCTCAGCGGGTACTTGCTCCAGAGTCCGACGGTGCCCTGTACGGAGTGGTACTTGTACGTGCGGGCCATCGCCTTCTCGTACGTCGGGAGGGCCCCGGCCTTCAGCTCCTCCAGGGCGATGACATCCGCGCCGGAGTCGGCCATGTCGGCGGCCGTGGCCTCCGGGTCGGGGTTGTCGGCGTTGACGTTGTGGGTGGCGACGGTGAGGTCGCCGCCCTCGCCAGACTTGTCGGTGAGCAGCCCGCCGAAGAGGTTGAGCCAGACAACGGCGGGCAGGAGCACGGCGATCAGCGCGGTCGCCGAGCGGCGCAGGAGGCCGAGGAGCAGGACCAGCGGGACGACCAGACCCAGCCAGGGCAGAAAGGTCTCGGTGAGGCTGCCCAGGTTGCCGATGGTGTTGGGGAGCCGCGAGTGAATGATCATCAGGAGGGCGGCGAGCAGGGCGAGAAGGGCGAGGACGATCCCGCGCCGCCAGATGCCCGGGTCCCGGCGCCAGCGGTCCAGCAGGTCACGGGCCCGGGACCGGGAGCCGCGCTCATCGCCCTCCGCCGTCACCGAATGCGCCGTGTACTCCTGCGTCATGTCCGCCCTCACTGCCTTGCCGGTGCACGCCCGCCCCTGACCCTAGGCGATGGACGGGCCTTTTCTCCGCCGTCCCCCGACGGCCGTACGAGGTGGGGGACGAAGGCGGCGGCCCGGCGGGTTCCGGCCGGGGACGAAGGGCGGGTATCTGTGACAGAACGCGCACGGTACAGGGTGCCGGAAGGGGCGCCGGACGGCGTTCTCCCCGGCCGGGGAGGGGCGGTACCGGGCCGCCGGGATGTGACAGGCTTCACGGCCGGATGTCCGGCGGGCGGAGGTTTCGCTGACGGTCGTTTCGCGGACGGTCGGCGGCCGGTTCGGCGCGGTCCCTCCCGTACGGGCGTGACGGTGCCGTCCCGTACGGGAAGTTCGGCGCGGTCCCGTACGGGCCGTACGGTCCCGTCCCGTACGGGCGTGACGGTGCCGAGGTGCCGCCTCACCCGGCGGGGTGCGGCGTGGCCTCCGGCCTCGGGTCCGGCTGCGGGCGGGGCCCGACCCCCTGGAGCGCGGCGGCCAGGATCCGCTCGGCCAGGTCGTCGGGGAGCGGTGCGCCGGGGCGGTGCACGGTGTGCATCAGCATCGGCCCGACCAGCAGGTCGTTGATGAGCTCCGGCTCCAGATCGGCGCGGAACTCCCCGTCGGCGATGCCCCGCCGGACCACGGCGAGGGTGGCCTCGCGGCGGGGGGCCACGACCGTACGGTGGTACTCCTCCCAGAGCGTGGGGTGGCTCTTCATCTCCACGATGACGTTGTGCAGGATCACCGAGGAGCGCTGCGCGAGCCCGCGCCTGCGCACCGACTCCAGCAGCGTCCACAGGTCGTCCCGCGCCGAGGTGCCGGGGAGTTCGGGGTCCGGCGGCTCGAACTCCCGCAGGAGGTCGAGGAAGAGCGCCTCCTTGCCCGGCCAGCGGCGGTAGATCGTGGCCTTGCCGACGCCCGCCGTGCGCGCGATGCGCTCGATGGAGAGGGCACTCAGCGGAATGCCCTCCTCCAGCAGGGCCACGGCCGCCTCCAGGATCGCGCGCTCGATCGCCTCGCTGCGGGGTCTCCCGCGCCGCGCCGCCTTCGCCTCGCCGCGCCCGCCCCGCTCGCCGCCGCGCCCCGCGCACTCCCCGTGCTCCCCGTGGCCCTGCTCCCGCACCTGTCCCGCCTCTCCGTCGGCCCCCGTGCCGGCCCCGTACGCCGTGTTCGTACGCCGTGTCCGTACGCGACGCCCGTACGCCGTGTCCGTACCCCGGATTCCGCCGGGATCCGCACGTCACGTTCACCGCCGGGTCGATTGTCTTATACGGGTGTCCGGTACGGAGCCACGGCGTCCGGTACGGCGCTACGGCTGTCCGTACGGAGCGGCCGACCGGGGCCCGCACACTCCGCGGCCGCCCACGCGGTCGCTCCCGCGGTCACCCCCGGGCGGCCCCCGCCGGCTCCGCAGGACCGCGTGCCTCGCCGCCCGTACCGCCGCCCGCACCGTTGTCCGCGCCGTCGCCGTCCGGGCGCTCCGCCGGGGCCTTGCCCGGCAGGAAGAGCCCGACGACCACCGCGCCGACCAGCGCGACGCCCGCCGAGCAGAGCGCCGTGACATGCATCGCGTCCAGGAAGGCGAGACGGGCCTGGGCGGCCACCGGGTCGCCCAGCGGGCCCAGCTTCTCCGCGACGGCGAGCGTGGCCTCGATGGACTCGCCGGAGGGGCCCCGCAGCGCGGCCGGCAGGGAGGTGAGGTGCGGGGTGATCTCGTTCCGGTACGTCGCCGAGAGCACCGAGCCGAGAACGGCGATCCCCAGCGCGCCGCCGACCTGGCGGAAGGTGTTGTTGATCGCGGAGCCGGAACCGGCCTTCTCGCGGGGCAGCGACTGCATGACGGCGACGGTGACCGGCGTCATGATGTGCGCCATCCCGGTGCCCTGGACGAAGAAGACCACGCAGAGCAGCCAGACCGGGGTCTCGGCGTCGAAGAGCGCGAACGCCGCGAGCCCGCCCGCGACCAGCACCATCCCGGCCGCGCAGACCGCGCGCACCCCGAACCGCGCCACGACCAGCCGGGCGCGCGGCGCGAAGACCATCTGCGCGGCGGCCAGCGGCAGGATCAGCAGCCCGGACTGGAGCGCGCTGTAGCCCCGTACGCTCTGGAGGTAGAAGGCCGAGAAGAACGTCACGCCCATGAGGGCGAAGAAGACCAGGGCGATGGCGGCGACGGCGGCCGAGAACGAGGGCTTCCTGAAGTACGTGATGTCGATGGCCGGGTGGCTGCTGCGCTTCTCGTGCCGGACGAACCCGGCGAGCACCAGGAGCCCGGCCACCACCGGGGCGAGGACCGTGAGGTCGGTGAAGTCGGCGAGTTCGCCGCCCCGGATGATGCCGAACACCAGCAGCACCAGCCCGACGATGGAGAGCACCACCCCGCCCGGGTCGAGCCGGCCGGGCGCCGGGTCCTTGGAGTCCGGTACGAGCAGGACCATGGCGAGCAGGGCGATGGCCGCGACCGGGACGTTGACCAGGAAGATCGAACCCCACCAGAAGTGTTCGAGGAGGAGGCCGCCGGTGATCGGCCCTATCGCGATGCCGAGGCCGACGCCGCCCGCCCAGATGCCTATCGCCTTGGGCTGCTCCTCGCGCTCGAAGACGTTCATCAGGACGGCGAGGGTGGCGGGCATCACGAACGCGGCACCGAGGCCCATCACGGCGCGGTAGCCGATGAGTTCGCCGGGCGACCCGGAGAAGGCGGCGAGCGCGGACCCGGCGCCGAAGACGCTGATGCCGAAGAGCAGCACCTTCTTGCGGCCCATACGGTCGCCGAGCAGCCCGGCGGTGAACAGGAGCCCGGCGAAGACGAGCGTGTAGGAGTTGATCGCCCACTCCAGCTCGCTCTGGGTGGCGCCGATGCCGGTCGGGGCGGGCGAGGCGATCGTCTTGACGGCCACGTTCAGGATCGAGTTGTCGAGAACGACGATCAGCAGACTGAACATCAGGACGCCGAGGACGGCCCAGCGGCGGCGGTGGATGTGCTCGGGCACGCGGGGCGCGGCGGGGGCCTGGAGCGCCGGGGACGCCGGGGATTCTGGAGACTCTGAAGGTTCCGAGGATGCGGACATGCGGGATTCGGCGCCTGGGGCGCCGGAGGGTGTGGACATGGCGTCCACCCTAACCGCGTTTCGATACGAGACCGTCTCGTATTGGAAAGTCTTTACCGACCCGCCGGCCGCCCGTCGCCCCACCTTCTCCAGGACCCCCGCGCCTCCCGTACGCGCTCCGGGGCCCCACTTCCCGTGCGGGGCCCGGGATGCCACCATGGAGGCGGTCTGGGGACGCCGTCAGGGCGCCTCAAGATGACGAAGGGGCTTCGGCCATGACTGCTCAAACCGCGCTGTACGGCGGCACGCTCTCCCGCCGTATCACGGTCCACGACATCACCGCGGCGAAGGAACGCGGCGAGAAGTGGCCCATGCTCACCGCCTACGACGCCACCACCGCCTCCGTCTTCGACGAGGCGGGCATCCCGGTGCTGCTCGTGGGCGACTCGATGGGCAACTGCCACCTGGGGTACGAGACCACCGTGCCCGTCACCCTCGACGAGATGACCATGCTCTCCGCCGCCGTCGTACGGGGCACCAGGCGCGCCCTGGTCGTCGGCGACCTCCCGTTCGGCTCGTACCAGGAGGGCCCCGTACAGGCGCTGCGCAGCGCGACCCGGCTGGTGAAGGACGCCGGGGTCGGGGCGGTCAAGCTGGAGGGCGGCGAGCGCTCGCACGGCCAGATCGAGCTGATGGTGCGCTCCGGCATCCCCGTGATGGGCCACATCGGGCTCACCCCGCAGTCCGTCAACACCCTCGGCTACCGGGTCCAGGGGCGTGGCGAGGAGGCGGCCCAGCAGGTGCTGCGGGACGCGAAGGCGGTGCAGGACGCGGGCGCCTTCGCGGTCGTGCTGGAGCTGGTGCCCGCGGAGATCGCCGCCGAGGTCACCCGGATCCTGCACATCCCGACGATCGGGATCGGCGCCGGGGCCGAGACCGACGCCCAGGTGCTCGTCTGGACCGACATGGCCGGGCTGACCGGCGGAAAGGTGCCGCGCTTCGCCAAGCGCTACGCCGACCTGCGGCAGACGCTGGGGGACGCGGCGAAGGAGTTCGCGGACGAGGTGACGGGAGGAACGTTCCCTCAGGAGGCACATACCTTCCACTGACCCCACGGGTCGCGTGGCTGCCACGGCGATACGGGTGCCACGGGTGACGTGGGTGCCACGGCGACGTGAGTGCCACGGGTGACGTGGATGCCATAGGCACCACGGGTGCCGCTGGCGCCACGGGTGCCGCAGGCACCCCGGATACCGCAGGCGCCATGTGCGCCCCGGGCACCCCGGGCACCACTGACGCCTTGAGGCCGGGGGCGCCATGGCCGCCGACCGCCCGCGCCGGCCCCGACCGGCGAGCGGTCGACCGACGTCCGGTCGGACCGACGTCCGGCCGCTGACCGGCTGTACCGCCTGGTCCGGCTGTACCGCCTGGTCCGGCTGTACCGCCTGATCCGGCTGTACCGCCTGATCCGGCCGGCCCGCCTGATCCGGCCGGCCCGACCGGCCGGACCGCACCGAGAGACCACTGCCGCAGGACGACAGCCCGCCGATCTTCCCCCGTCGGCGGGCTGTCGCACGTCCGGGCCCGCCCCGCGCCACGGCCCGCCCCGCGCCACGCCACGGCCCGCCCGGCGACCTATCGGAAACCGGTCGCCGACCGCTCACCGACCGCTCGCCGACCGCTCGCCGACATTTCGTCGCCGGGTTTTCCACAGGCTGTCGGCGGCTTGTCGGTGCGTTGTCGGTGGCGGCTGGTCTCATGGGGGCCATGACGACAAACGACACAAACCCCGGCGGCGGCCGACGGGGCAACGCCGTGGAAGTCCGGGGGCTGGTCAAGCAGTACGGCGGACCGCAGGGCACCCGGGCCCTCGACGGCGTCGACCTCGATGTGCGCGAGGGCACCGTCCTCGGTGTGCTCGGCCCCAACGGGGCGGGCAAGACCACCCTGGTCCGTATTCTCTCCACCCTCGTCCAGCCGGACGCCGGTACGGCGATGGTGGCGGGGTACGACGTGCTGCGCCAGCCGCGTCAGCTCCGCCGCCGGATCGGCCTCACGGGCCAGTACGCCTCGGTCGACGAGAAGCTCTCCGGCCGGGAGAACCTGTACATGATCGGGCGGCTCCTCGACCTCTCCCGGTCCGACGCCCGGCGCCGCGCCGACGAGCTGCTGGAGCGCTTCTCGCTCACCGAGGCGGCGAAGAAGGCCGCCATGCACTACTCGGGCGGCATGCGGCGCCGGCTCGACCTGGCGGCGTCGATGATCGGCCGTCCCTCGGTGCTCTATCTGGACGAGCCGACGACGGGGCTCGACCCCCGTACCCGTAACGAGGTCTGGGACGAGGTGCGCCAGATGGTGGCCGAGGGGGCCACCGTCCTGCTCACCACCCAGTACATGGAGGAGGCCGAGCAGCTCGCCCAGGAGCTGGCGGTCATCGACCGGGGCCGGGTCATCGCCCGGGGCGGGGTCGACGAGCTGAAGGCGAAGGTCGGCGGCCGTACGCTCCAGGTCAGGCCGGCCGACCCGGCGGACCTCCCGGCGATGGCGCGGGCGGTCGCGGAGAGCGGGCTCGACGGCCCGGCCGGCGCGCGGACGGTGCCCGACGAGGGGCTGCTGTACGTGCCGATCCTCAGCGACGGGCAACTGACCTCGGTCATCGGCCTGCTGGCCGAGCGCGGCCTCCCGGTCGCCCACATAGCCACCCATCTGCCCAGCCTGGACGAGGTGTTCCTGGCCATCACCGGCCAGAAGACCAGCTCCACGGACCTGTCCGACACCACGCCCGAGGAGCTCGCGGCATGAGCACCGCCGACACGACGACCAACACCACCGACACAACCAACACCAACAGCGGCAGCGGCAGCGGCAGCGGCAGCACGACCGACACCGCCGTCACCCCGTCCGCGCCCGGCACCGGGGGCCCGGGGCCGGCCGGCGGCGCCCCCGGCGCGCGCTCCGTCGTGGCCGTGGGTACGGACGAGGGCCGGATCGGGCTGCGCGCCAATCTCCGCCACATCGGTGCCCTGGCGCGCCGCAACGCGCTCCAGATCAAGCAGGACCCGGAGTCGATGTTCGACGTCCTGCTGATGCCCATCATCTTCACGCTGCTGTTCGTGTACGTCTTCGGCGGCTCCGTGGGCGCGAGCCTCGGCGGCAGCCGGGACGACTACGTGAACTATGTGATCCCCGGGCTGATGGCGATGATGGGGATGAACATCTCCATGGCCGTCGGCACAGGCGTGAACGACGACTTCCGCAAGGGGGTCATGGACCGGTTCCGCACGATGCCCATCGCCCGCTCCTCGGTGCTGATCGCCAAGATAGTCGTGGAGATCGGCCGCATGCTGGTCGCGATAGCGATCCTGCTCGGCATGGGCTTCCTGCTCGGCATGGACATCAAGACGTCGGCGCTCGACGTGGGCGCGGCCGTCGGGCTCTCCCTCATATTCGGCGCCTCGCTGATGTGGATCTTCATCCTGCTGGGGCTCACCATGAAGACGGCGCAGGCCGTCCAGGGGGTGGCCATGCTCGTGCTGATGCCGATGCAGTTCGGTTCGTCGATCTTCGCCCCGACCTCCACGATGCCCGGCTGGCTCCAGACGTTCACCGACTACAACCCGCTCTCCAACCTCGCGGACGCCGCCCGCGGCCTCTTCAACGGCGGCCCGGTCGCGCACTCCGTGTGGATGACGCTCGCCTGGGCGCTGGCGATCACCGTGATCACGGCACCGCTTGCGGTGGCCAAGTTCCGCAAGAAGTCGTGACCCCGGGCCCCACGGGGGCAGGCGCGGGGACGCCGCGCGGGTCAGACGAGGGCGGTGGCCTCCTTCATGGTGAGGCCGGTGCCCTCGGCCCGCGCGGCGTCGAACTCGGCGTCGCCGAGGGCGGCCCGGACGGTCGCCTCGGCGGCGGCGAGCTGCTCCCGCTCCAGGGAGGCGCGGTGGTGGCGTTCCGGGAGGAGCGCCTCGTACGCGCCGAGCAGCCGGGCGGCGTCCCGGGCCCGGCCGCCCTCGGCGGCGGGCAGCCCGCCCAGCGCCCAGGCGCTGGTGATCAGATGCACGGCGGGCATCTCCGGCGCGACCATCTTCGAGAGCGGGGAGAGCGCCATCTCCAGGGCGGAGCGGATGAGTTCCAGCGCCTCGGCGTACCGTCCGTCCACACAGTCCAGCCAGGCGAGGATGGACTGGACCAGGCCCTGGAACATGGCGAGGGTCTCGGAGCGGAACGTCTCCAGCAGCGTGCGCATCTCCGCCCTGGCCTCGTCGCGGCGCCCGGTGCGGCCCAGCCGCATGGCGAGGAAGAGCCGGGCGACGGCCGTCGCGTCATGCCCGGAGCCCTCCTGAAGGGCGACCACCTCGCGGAGGATGCGCTCGCCCTCCTCCCCGTGCCCCGTCTCGAACAGGGTCCCGGCGAGGCGGGAGTTGAGCACCCCGACCTGGCCGCGCGCGCCGAGCCACTCCGCGTGCCGGATGGCCGCCCGGTAGTCCTCGGCCGCCGCCGCGTACTCGCCGCGCCGGTCCAGCGCCTCGCCCCGGGCGGAGAGCGCCTCGGCGGCGCCCCACCGGTCGCCGAGCCGGGTGTAGATCTCCAGGCTCCGCTCGGCGTCGTCCCGGGCGTCGCCCGCCCAGGCGGCCCGGTTGGCGAGCACATTGGCCCGCATCTGGAGCGCGCTGGCCAGCTCCCACTCGTACCCGTACTCCTCACAGGCGCGCACCGTCGCGTCCAGCATCACCCGGAGGTCGGCGGGTTCCCCGGTGAACATGACCGCGAAGAACCAGAGGGTGGCGGGGAAGCGGCAGGTCTGCGGGAGCCCCGGCCGGTAGACGGCGGCCACCGCGCGGAGCAGTTCCTGCCGCTCCGGGGACATCCAGACATCCACGTTGTGGTCCATGGTGGCCATCTCGACCAGGCGCACCTGCCGCCGCGCCTCCTGGAGCACGTCGGGGGCGAGCGGCGGCGGGGCGTCCGTACAGCGCACCAGGACGGGCGGCGCGGGCTCCCCGGGCGGGGCGAACGGGTCGGGCCCGAGCGCCGCGGCCGCCCTGGCCCACTGGCAGGCTTCGGAGCGCTGGTCGAGCATCTGCCAGTGCCAGGCCAGGGAGAGCACCAGACAGAGCGCCTCGTGCTCGTCCCCGGCGGCCACGGACCGCCGCAGCGCCAGCCGCAGGTTCTCGTACTCCTGCTCGAAGCGGTGTATCGCGGCCTGCTGCCCCGGCCCGCGCAGCGCGGTGTCGGTGGCCCGGGCCAGCTCCCTGAAGTGGGTCAGATGCCGCCGCTCGACGACCGCCCGCTCCCCGGCGGCGCCCGCGCGGACGCGCTCGTCGAGGCGTTCGGCGGCGTACTCGGCGACGGTCTCCAGCAGCCGGTACCGCATGGTGCCGTCCGGCGACGGGGTGGCGACGACAAGGGACTTGTCGATGAGCGACCCGAGCAGCCCGGCGACATCGCGGGCATCGACTCGCGCCGCCCCCTCCCCGGCGTCCGAACCCCCGCGGCCCGGCTCCCCGGCGCCCGCGTCCCCGGCGCCCGCGTCCCGGGCACGCACGTCACGGGCGCCTGCGTCCCCGGCGCCCGGCTCGTCGGCGCAGACGGACTCGGCGGCGGTGAGGTCGCAGCCGCCCGCGAAGACGGAGAGCCGCCGCAGCACGGCGCGCTCCGCGTCGTCCAGCAGCTCCCAGGACCAGTCCACGACGGCGCGCAGGGTCTGCTGGCGCGGCAGTACGGTCCGGTTCCCGCTGGTCAGCAGGCGGAAGCGGTCGTCGAGCCGGTCGGCGATCTGGCGGGGCGTCAGCATCCGCAGCCGCGCCGCCGCCAGCTCGATGGCGAGCGGCAGCCCGTCGAGCCGCCGGCAGATCTCGGCGACGGCCCCCGGCTCCCGCGCGGCGTCGAATCCGGCCCGTACGGCGCGTCCGCGCTCCGCGAAGAGCCGGTGCGCCGGGTCGGGCGGCAGCGGCTCGACGGGCCGTACCACCTCGCCGGGCACCCCCAGCGCCTCCCGGCTGGTGGCGAGGATGGTGAGCCCGGGGCAGCGGGCGAGGAGTTCGTCGGCGAGCGCGGCTGCGGCGTCGATCACGTGCTCGCAGTTGTCGAGCAGGATCAGCATCCGGCGCCGGGCGCACCGCTCGGCCAGCCGGACGAGGGGCGCGTCGTGGTGCCGGTCGGCGGCCCGCAGCTCCTCCGACCGCGCCCCGCGCAGCACGGTCTCGCGCCCGCCGAGCGCGCCGAGCACGGCCTCGGGGACGGTGGCGGGGTCGTTCACGGGCGCCAGTTCGGCGAGCCAGATCCCGTCGGGCCACTTCTCCGCGATCCGCTCGGCGGCCTCCTGGGACAGCCGGGTCTTCCCGGCCCCGCCGGGCCCGAGCAGGGTGACGAGCCGGGCGCCGCCGAGGTCCCCCCGTATCGCCTCGATATCCGCCTCGCGCCCGACGAAGCTGGTCAGCCGGGCCCGGAGATTCCCGGGGCGGGCCGCGACCACGTAGCCCGCTCCCCCGCCGGTCCCGCCGACGCCCCGGTCCGTACCGCCGACGCCCCCGCCCGTACCGCCACCTTCTCGGCCCGCACCGGCACCGGCGAGACCGTGACCACCCGCGCCACCGTGACCACTTGCACCACCGTGACCACCCGCGCCACCGTGACCACTTGCACCACCGTGACCACCTGCACCACCGTGACCACCCGCGCCGCCGGCGCCCTCACCCGTCCCGCTCCCCCCGTAGCCGTCGTGCCCCCGGAGCAACTCCCCATGGAGGGCGCGCAGTTCAGCGCCCGGGTCGGTGCCGAGCCGGTCGGCGATGGCGCGGCGCACCTGGTCGTACGCGGCGAGCGCAGCCGCCGGGCGGGAGGCGTCCCGGAGGGCGCGGATCCGGAGCGCCTGGAGGGGTTCGTCGAGCGGGTGTTCGTCACAGAGCGCGGCGAGTTCGGGCAGCGCCTCCTCGGCCCTGCCCAGCGCGAGGGAGGCGGTCAGCCGCGCCCTGCGGGCCTCCATCCGCCGGGTCTCCCAGCGGGCCGCCTCGGCGGTACGGTCCGGCAGATCGGCCAGCGCGGGCCCGCGCCAGAGCGCCAGCGCGTCGTCGAGCAGCCCGGCCGCCTTGGCCGGGTCCCCCGCCGCCAGCGCCGCCCCGCCCTCCCGGGCCAGGGCGGAGAACCGGTGCAGGTCCACCGCGTCCTCGTCGGCACAGAGCCGGTATCCGCCGTCCCCGGACGCCACGGCCGCCGCCCCCAGCGCCCGCCGCAACCGCCCGACCAGAGCCTGGAGCGCCCCCAGCGCGTCGGCGGGCGGCTCCCCGTCCCATACTTCGGCGACCAGCAGCCCCACCGGGACCGTACGCCCCGGCCGCAGCGCCAGTACGGTCAGCAGCGCCCGCAGCCGGGCACCCCCCAGCGCGACGGGCGTGCCGTCGGTGTGCAGGGCGAGAGTCGGTCCGAGTATCCGGTAGCGCAGGCGCATGGCCCCATTGTCGGTGACGCCCCTCATAGCGACCGCCCACGGTCGTGACGGTCGTGACGGTCACGGCGGTCACGGAGAGGGGTGTCGTACGTCGTCCACTGGGTCCACGGGGCCATCCCCCCACCCTCCCTGGAACGGCGCCGCCGAGCGAGATGTTTTCGGCGTGTCGGGTACGCGGGCGGGCGGGATGTGCACGGTCATCACCAGGTGGCAGCTCCGGGTGCCCGCGCCCCGGTAGGCGTGCGGGACGTCACCGTCGAACGTGGCGGTCTCTCCGGCCCCGACCTCGTGCTCGGCGCCGTCGACGACGAGCACCATCCGCCCCTCGGTGACACTGACGGTCTCCACGACACCGGCCTGGTGCGGATGGCTCGGGCACTCCTCGCCCGGTTCCAGCCGCCACCGCCAGACCTCGACCGGGGCCGGCCCCGAGGTGGTCAGCATGAGCCGCGCCTCGCCGCCCCGCTCTCCGGCCCACAGGGGCCGTACGGCGTCGGCCGGGACGACCCGGACACGCCCCTCGGCCGCCCCCTCCAGCAGCGCGGACACCGAGATGCCGAGGGTGTCGGCGAGCCGGACCAGGGTGGCGAAGTTCGGGTTGCCCTGGGCCTTCTCCAGCGCCACCAGGGCGCCCTTGCTGACCTTGGCGCGGCGGCCGAGTTCGTCCAGCGAGAGCCCGGCGCGGATCCGGGCCGCACGGGCGTTGTGCGCGAGCGTCCGGAGCGCCGCCTCGGTCTCGGTCTCGGCCATCGCTTCACCCTCCCGGGCAGGTCGGTGCACTGCACCGCGCGGTCGTTCAGTTGACGAGAGGCGGTCGGTGCGTTGTACGGTTCGGTCGTTCCGTCGAATGGTAAGGGATGCGCCCGCGCCCGCTCCGCCGTCGGCCGCCCCGGTCCCGCCCCGTCCCCCGGTCCCACCCCGCCCCGTCCCCTTCCCTCTCGCCTTCCTTCTCCCTCCCGCTCCCTCCCCCTTCTGGCTTCCCTTCCGGAAAGACCCCCTGATGACCCTGATGAGCGCCTTCCGTATCAGCCTCAGCCCCGCCGTCGCCGCCGGCTTTCCCGACACCCTCATCGCCGTGCTCATCGCCACCGGCCTCCGGGGAGGCGAGCCCTGGCCCGCCACCGACGCCGCCCTGGCCGACCTGGAGCGGCGGCTCGCCGACGGCGCCTGGGCGCCGGCCGACGAGAACGACCCGCGTATCGCGGCATGGCACACCGCCTACCGCTCCTTCGGCACCAACCCCCGCCGTATCCGCCCCAGCGTCGACGCCCTGGGCCGCCGGATGGCCAAGAAGGGCACCCTGCCCCGGATCAGCCCGGCCGTCGACGCGTACAACGCCGTCTCCGTCCGCCACGGCCTGCCCGCCGGCGCCTTCGACCTCGACCAGGTCACCGGCGAGGTCGCGATCCGCCACGCCGACGGCGGCGAGACCTTCACCCCGCTCGGCGAGGCCGGCACCGTGGAGCACCCCAGGCCCGGCGAGGTCGTCTACACCGACGCAACCGGTGTCCTCACCCGGCACTGGAACCACCGCGACGCCCACCGCACCCGCGTGACCGAGGACTCCACCCGGGTCGCCTTCATCCTGGAGACCGTCGCCGCCACCCGCGACGGACATCTCGTCAAGACCGCCGCCGAGGAGCTGCGGACCCTGCTCCACCCGCACTGCGACGACAGCACCCTCCACTACCTGAGCCCGGCCCACCCCCACGCCCCATCCCCCTCCCCATCCCCCTCTTCCTCTCCCTCCCCCTCTCCCTCGGCCTGAGCACAGCCGGGGCCGGTACGGTCGGGAACCGTACGGCCGGGGTGGTCTCCGGCCGTTCACCGACCGGTCGGGCCCCGCCGGGCGGTTCCAGCGGCTCGGGGAGTCACTTCATGGCCTCTGTCACCTCCCGTCACAGCGACCGGCGGATCTCGCCGGTCTTCCTCGGGATCGTCGCCGTCACCGCCGCGTCCGGGTGGGCGGTGTGGACGGGGTTCGGGGCGGGGGCGCGGATCGGGGTGTTCCTCTTCACCACCGGGGCCTGGATCACCTCGCTCTGTCTCCACGAGTACGCCCACGCGCGCACCGCGCTGCACAGCGGGGACATCTCGATCGGGGCGAAGGGCTATCTGACGCTCAACCCGCTGAAGTACACGCACGCCCTGCTCAGCATCGTGCTCCCGGTGATCTTCGTGATCATGGGCGGGATCGGGCTGCCCGGCGGGGCCGTCTTCATCGAGCGCGGCCGGATCCGGGGGCGGTGGCGGCACAGCCTGATCTCGGCGGCGGGCCCGCTGACGAACGTCCTCTTCGCGATCGCCTGCACCGCCCCGTTCTGGCTGGACGCGCTCGACGGCGTCCCCACGGCCTTCCGGTACGCGCTCGGTTTCCTCGCCCTGCTCCAGGTCACGGCGGCGCTGCTGAACTTCCTGCCGGTGCCGGGGCTCGACGGGTACGGGGTGATCGAGCCCTGGCTCTCCGCGCGGATCAGGCGCCAGGTGGAGCCCTTCGCGCCGTTCGGGCTGCTGGCCGTCTTCGGCATCCTGTTCATCCCCGAGGTGAACATCGCGTTCTTCGACGGCATCCACGCCCTGCTCGGCACGCTCGGGGTCACGGACCTCGACGCCTACTGCGGGCGGAACCTCTTCAGCTTCTGGACCGCGCGGCAGGATTACGTGTGCGGGCCCGTCGGGTAGCGGCCCCGTCGGGAAGCGGGGCAGCCGAGTGGCGGGGCAGCCAGGTGGCGAGGCAGCCAAGTACCGCCGCCTACTCCTGAGCCGACTCCTGAGCGGACCCCTGAACCGCCTGTTCCGCCTTCGCCTTCCGGATGTAGTACCAGGCCATGTTCGACGAGAGCCCCGCGATCAGCACCCAGACGACGCCGAGCCACATGCCCTGGACGAAGGAGACCACGGCGGCGGCCACCGCCAGCAGACAGACGGCGAGGGAGTAGAGAGCGAGGCGGGGCATGCGGGTCGGCTCCTGTCGGGGATCTTCGGGTACGGGCGGGGTGAGCGCCGGCGGGTTCCACGGGCCAGTCTCCCCTATCGGGGGATACGGACCGCTCCGTACCCCCGCCGGAATCGCTCCGTACCCCGCCGGAACCGCTCCGTACCGCCGCCGGAACCGGCTCCGTACCCCGCCCGTATCCGTACGCCTCAGATGTCCGTTCAGATGTCCGTTCAGATGTCCGTTCAGATGTCCGTGACGCGCAGGCCCGCGTGGGCCTTGTAACGGCGGTTCACCGAGATCAGGTTGGCCACCAGCGACTCCACCTGGTGGGCGTTGCGCAGCCGCCCCGCGAAGACCCCGCGCATCCCCTCGATGCGCCCGGCCAGCGCCTGCACCACATCCGTGTCGGCGCGCGCCTCGCCGAGCACCATCACATCCGTCTCGATGCGCTCGATCGCCGGGTCCTGGAGGAGCACCGCGGAGAGGTGGTGGAAGGCGGCGGTCACCCGCGACTCGGGAAGCAGGGCGGCGGCCTGCTCGGCGGCGCTGCCCTCCTCGGGCTTGAGCGCGTACGCGCCCTTCTTGTCGAAGCCGAGCGGGTTGACGCAGTCGACGACCAGCTTCCCCGTGAGCGCGGAGCGCAGCGCCTCCAGCGTCTTGGCGTGCCCCTCCCACGGCACCGCGACGATCACGACATCGGCGCGCCGCGCGCACTCCGCGTTCTCCGCGCCCTCGACGCCGTTGCCGAGTTCGGCCGCCGCCGCCTCGGCCCGGTCCGCCGCGCGCGACCCGATGATCACCTTCTGGCCGGCCCGCGCCAGCCGGTACGCGAGCCCCTTGCCCTGCGGACCCGTTCCGCCCAGCACGCCGACCACCAGGCCCGATACGTCGGGGAGGTCCCAGGGGTCCTTGGCCGCGGGCTTCGCCGCCGACTGGCCCGGGGTGCTGTTGCCACTATCCGTTGAGGTCATGGAGGAACTCTACGGGGCGGTAACAAGCCCTCCGGAAGCCCCGTTCGGGTGAGAACCGCCCGTACCGGTCACACCCCGCGCCCTCCTGCGGCAGGATGCGGGCGCATGGATGCCGTACGCGTCGCACTGCTGCGTGAAGTCCTCGCCGGTACGGAATGGCCCGCCGCCACCCGGCGGTTCGCGGACGCGCTGCGCTCCTCCGTCGTGCCCCAGGGCGGCGGTCTGCTGCTGGTCGGGACGGCGGCGTACGAGCCGTGGCATCTCGCCGCCCACCTCGTGGACGAGGCCGCCTGGTCCGGCCAGCCCGAGCTGAACCCCACCCTCGTACGCCACCGGACCCACCCCGGCGACCCGGCCCACCTCGCCGTGGGGCTGGCCCGCCTCGAAGCGGCGGGCCGGGGCGAGACGCTGCTGCTGGTGGCGCCGGGGCGCCCGGACGGCGGGCTGCTGGAACGGGTACGCGACGCTCGGCGCGCCGGGGCGACAGTGCTCTCCCTGGACGACGGCGACACGGACGTACGGAGCCTCGCCCACGACGCGCTGACGGTGGCCCCGGGGGAGGCGGGGAACACCGGGGAGGCGGGGGACGGGGCGGACGACAGGTACGGGGCGGAAGGGACAGTTCCGCCCCACGGAGCGCCCCACGGAGCGCCCCACGGCCCGTCCCAGGGCCCGTCCCAGGGCCCGTCCCAGGGAGCACCCCACGAAGCGCCCCACGGCGCGGGCCCGGCTCCGGCTCCGGCTCGGGCTCAAGGTGCCGCCCTCGGGCCGGACCTGGACCTGGCCCCGCGCCTCGCCGCCGGCCTCGCCCCGCGCCTCGTTCCGGACCTCGGCCTCGCTCTCGACCTCGACAGCGTCCAGCACCTGGTGGCCGCCGCGACCGGCGAGAACGCCCTGCCCCCGGCGCGCGGCCGGCGCCGCTTCCGCGACCGCCTCTCCCGCCTCGCCGACCAGCTCACGGCACCCCCGCCGGCCCGCTGGTGACCTGCCCCGTAACGACAGCAGACCCCCGGATACCGGCTTGCCGTAACCCGCACCCGCCACGCACCATGGCCTCTCGTGACCATCGCACCGCTCCGCTCCCTCCTGCCGGACCTCTCCCCGTTCCGCTCCTCCCGCGACTTCCGGCTGCTGTGGATCCAGGGCCTGGTGACGACGTTCGGCAGCTTCATGGCGATGATCGCCCTGCCGCTCCAGATCAAGGACCTCACCGGATCCCCCCTGGCCGTCGGCGCGATGGGCGCCGTGGAGCTGGTGCCCCTGATCGTCTTCGGGCTGTACGGCGGCGCGCTCGCCGACGCCGTGGACCGGCGCCGCGTCATCCTGCTCACCGAGGCGGGGCTCGGCCTGCTCGCCGGGGTCCTGCTCCTCAACGCCCTGCTGCCGCAGCCGATGCTGTGGCCGCTGTACGTCGTGGCCGCCGGGGTCTCCGCGCTCGCCGGACTCCAACGCCCCGCGCTGGACTCGCTGATGGCCCGGATCGTCCCGCACGACCAGCTCACCGCCGCCGCCGCGCTCAACGCCGCGCGCTGGCAACTCGGCACGATCGCGGGCCCGTCGGTGGCGGGCATCGTCGTGGCGTACGCCGGTCACGCCACCGCGTACGCCGGTACGATCCTGGGCTTCGCCGCCTCCGTACTCCTCTGCCTGCGCCTCTCCCCCGCCCCCGCCGCCCACGACGCGCGGCGCCCCTCGCTCCGCGGGATCGCGGAGGGCGCGCGGTACGCGTGGAGCAGGCCGGTATTGCTGGGGACGTACGCGATCGACCTGGCCGCCATGTTCTTCGCCTTCCCCAACACGATCTTCCCGTTCCTCGCCGACGACCTGGACGCGCCCTGGGCGCTCGGCCTGATGTACGCGGCGGGCGCGGTCGGCTCCGTGGTCCTCAGCGCGACCAGCGGCTGGACCTCCCGGGTGCGGCGGCACGGCCTCTTCGTCGTCTTCGGCGCGACCGGGTGGGGGCTGGCGATCATGGCGGCGGGGTGGTTCTCGAATATCTGGCTGGTGCTGGCCTGCCTGGCGCTCGCCGGCATGGGCGACACGCTGAGCGGCCTGGGCCGCTCCACCATCTGGAACCAGACGATCCCGGACGAGCTGCGCGGCAGGCTCGCGGGCATCGAGGTGCTCTCGTACAGCATCGGCCCGCAGTTGGGCCAGGTCCGCGCGGGCGCGATGGCCGGCTGGACCGGGACCAGGCCGGCGATCTGGAGCGGCGGGCTGGCCTGCGTCGCGACGGTGGGGCTGCTGGCGGCGGTCCTGCCGAAGCTGGTGACGTACGACGCCGACACGGACCCGGACGCGCTCCGCCGCCGCGCCCAGAAGGAGGCGGCGACGGCACCGGGCGCCTCGGGCCCGGGTACGGGGCGGGACGCGGACCCGGACCCGGATCCGGACCCGACACCGGAGGCCACCATCGCCTGAACCCGGCACCGGGCCCGCACCACCCGCACCCGCGCCCCGGGCTCAGCCGCCCTGCCCCTCCCGCGTCCCCTGTTCCCCCGGCCCCCGCTTCGAGGCGTCGTGCCAGCGCGGGTCCGTCTCCCACTCCAGGTTCCGTTCCCGCGCCGTCGCCATCGCCTCCCCCGCCTCCTGCGGGGTGGCGTAAGGCCCGAAGCGGTCCTTGGCGGGGCACTCGGGGCCCTCCTCGACCTTCTGGTGCCGCAGGCAGTAGTACCACTCACCGGGCTTGCCGACGGTGCGCTTCTTGAACAGGGCCATCTCCGGCTCCTTCCTCTGCCGTCATGCTGCCCCACTTACCCGCCCCCCGCCCCTCCTCACCCCCCACGCCCCCGCGCCCGCCGCATAGACTCGCCGACATGTCAGGCCAGTCGATTCTCGTACCAGGGGAGATCTCTCCCACCCGTTCCGTCCCCGGCAGGATCCGGCGTCCCGAGTACGTGGGGAAGCCCGCCCCCACCCCGTACACCGGCCCCGAGGTGCAGACCGCCGAGACGGTCGAACTGATGCGGATCGCCGGGCGGATCGCCGCGCAGGCGATGGAGGAGGCCGCGAAGCACATCGCGCCGGGCGTGACGACGGACGAGCTGGACCAGGTCGCGCACACGTTCATGTGCGACCACGGCGCGTACCCCTCGACGCTCGGTTACCGCGGCTTCCCCAAGTCCCTCTGCACCTCGGTCAACGAGGTCATCTGCCACGGCATCCCGGACTCGACCGTGCTCCAGGACGGCGACATCGTCAACCTGGATGTGACGGCGTACATCAACGGGGTGCACGGCGACACCAACGCCACCTACCTCTGCGGCAATGTCGACGAGGAGTCGAAGCTGCTCGTCGACCGGACGCGCGAGGCGCTGGCCCGCGCCATCAAGGCGGTACGGCCGGGGCGCCGGATCAATGTGATCGGGCGGGTCATCGAGTCGTACGCCAAGCGCTTCGGGTACGGCGTGGTCCGGGACTTCACCGGGCACGGCATCAACTCGTCGTTCCACTCGGGCCTGATCATCCCGCATTACGACAGCCCGCACGCCACCACCGTCATCGAGTCCGGCATGACCTTCACCATCGAGCCGATGCTCACCCTCGGCACGTACGAGCACGACATGTGGGCGGACGGCTGGACCGTGGTGACGAAGGACCGGAAGCGGACCGCCCAGTTCGAGCACACGCTCGTGGTGACGGACGCGGGCGCGGAGATCCTCACCCTCCCCTGAGATACCTGAGGCACCTGAGGCACCTGAGGCACCGGAGACATCTGAGGCACCGGAGACGCCGGAGACGCCTGCCCGATTTCGCGCGAGGTTGCCGGGCGGCGGTGATCGGGTAGCGTTTTTACCGACAGGGCGTCGGGAACCCATTGACTTAGGTAAGCCTAAGTAAGAGTATCTGAGCGTAGTACGCGCCCTGTCCGTCCCCTCGGCCCCGGAGGCCCACCTTGGACGCAAACGCCACCGCCGCCCCCGGCACCACCCCCTTCTCCACGCTGATCCGGGTCGCCTCGCACCAGCAGCACACGGAAGCGGAGACCTCGTCGTTCATGAGCGACCTGCTCGGCGGCCGGCTCGGGGTGGACGCGTTCACCCGCTACACCGAGCAGCTCTGGTTCGTGTACCGCGCGCTCGAAGGCGCCTCGGAGACCCTGCGGGACGACCCGGTCGCCGGCCCCTTCATCCAGAGCGAGCTGGCCCGCACACCGGAGCTCGAACGCGACCTGGCGTTCCTGCGCGGCGCCGAGTGGCGTACGGGGCTGACCCCGCTCCCCGCGACCGCCGCGTACGCCGCCCGGGTCGAGGAGTGCGCGCGCGAGTGGCCCGGCGGTTTCGTGGCCCACCACTACACGCGCTACCTGGGCGACCTGTCGGGCGGCCAGATCATCCGCGACAAGGCGGAAAAGACGTGGGGCTTCGCCCACAAGAGCGACGGCGTACGGTTCTACGTCTTCGAGTCGATCTCCAACCCGGCCGCCTTCAAGCGCGGATACCGGGAGCTGCTGGACGCGGTCGCGGCGGACGACCTGGAGAAGCAGCGGATCGTGGACGAGTGCAAGCGCGCGTTCGAGTTCAACGGGGCGGTCTTCCGCGAGCTGGGCGCGGAGTTCCCGCTGAGCGCGTAGGCGCGCAGGCGCGCAGGCGCACAGGCGCGCAGACACGTAAGCGCGCACCCGCGCGGCAGGCACGGAGGTACGCACGCAGGCACGCACATGCACACGTACGTAAGCGGCCACCCTCACTCGTTCGTTATAGTGAACGTGAAGTTCGCTCATCCGACCCAGTGAGGGTGTCATGCAGGTACTCGCCTATTACGCGGATACGTACGAGGAAGCGGCCCGTACCCAGGTCGTCGCCACCGGCGAGCGCGACGGCGCGCCCTGGGTCGCGGTGGAGCACTGCCTGTTCCATCCGCAGGGCGGGGGCCAGCCCGCCGACCGGGGGTGGGTGGCGGGACACGAGATCACCCCGGTACGGGACCACGGCTCCGGCCTGGTCGTGGCCGTCGCCTCCGGTGACGAGGCGCCGCCGGCCCGCCCGGCCCTCCCGGCTTTCCCCGCCCTCTCGGCTCTCTCGGCTCTCTCGGTCGGGCAGCCGGTCGATGTCCGTATCGACCTGCCGCTGCGCACCGCGCACGCCGCCCTGCACACGGCCGGCCACCTGATCGAGGCGGCCGGGCGGGCGCAGGGCTGGTCGCTCGCCGCGAACATCCACTTCCCCGGCCAGGCCAGGATCGAGTTCACCGCGCCGTGCCCCGACCCCCGCCTGGACACCCCGGAGGGCCGGGAGGAGGCCACCGGGGCGCTCCGCACGGAGATCGCCCGGGCCGTCGCCGAGAACCTGCCGGTGACCTGGGAGTACGACGCCGAGAAGCGCCGCGTCGTACGGCTGGGGGAACTGCACGCGGCCCCGTGCGGCGGCACGCATGTACGGAGCCTGGGCGACCTCGCGGAGGTGGTGCTGCCGACGCTGAAGGTCAAGAAGGGCCGCATCCGCGTCTCCTACAGCGCCACGCACACCCCGCGCACCCCGCGTACCACGCATGCCCCGCATGCCCCGCACACCACACATGCCCCGCACACCGTGTACGCCACGCGCACCGGGCAGGCCTCCCCCCAGGCGCGCCCGTGACGCCGCCGCCCGGGGAGCGCCGCTCCGCCAGCAGTACCGCGATCGCGGTCGGGGCGCAGATCCGGCAACGCCGGGAGCAGCGCGGGATGAGCGGAGCCGAACTGGCCCGCAGGGCGGGCCTGGGGAAGGCGACGCTCTCCCAGCTCGAAGCCGGGCGGGGGAACCCGACCATCGAGACCCTCGACGCGCTCGCGATCGCCCTGCGCATCCCGCTGACCGACCTGCTCGCCCGCGACACCGACCCGGGCCCGGTCGTCGTGCCCGGCACCGAACTGGCCGACGGCGAGGTGGGGCGCGAGCTGCTGCGCCGTATCAGCAGCGGCAACAGCCTGGAGATCTGGCGCCTGCGGATGCCGCCCGGCACCCATCTGGAGGGGGTACCGCACGCCACCGGCACCATCGAGCACCTGCTCGTCTCCTCCGGCCGCCTCACCGCAGGCCCCGCCGACGCCCCGGCCGACCTGCACGCGGGCGACCTGCTCGCCTTCGCCGGGGACAGCCCGCACCTCTACCGCACGGGCCCCGAGGCGGCGGACGTCACGGTCGTCATCGCCTCCCCCATCATCAGCTGAACGCCCCCCTCGCCGCCCTCACCGCCCCCTCACCGCCCCCCCTCGCCGCCACTGAAGGACACCCCGGAACATGCCCACGGCCCCCGTCACCACCCCCTCCCCCACCCCTCCGATATTCACCAGCGACAACACCGCGGGGGTCTCCCCCGAGATCGTCCGGGCCGTCGCCGCGGCGGCCGGCGGCCAGGACCTGCCGTACGGCGCCGACCGTCACACCGCGTCCGCCCGCGCCCGCTTCGCCGAGATCTTCGAGCGCGATGTCGACATCCTGCCCGTCTCCACCGGCTCCGCCGCCAACGCCCTGAGCCTGGCCGCCCTCACCCCGCCCTGGGGGAGCGTGCTCTGCCACCGCGACAGCCACGTCAACACCGACGAGTGCGGCGCCCCGGAGTTCTTCACGGGCGGCGCCAAACTCGTTCCGCTGCCCGGCGACGACGCCCGTATCGACCCCGAGGCGCTGCGGGCCGCCGCGACCCGGAAGGCCGGTGACGTGCACAGCGTGCAGCCTTCCGCGCTCAGCCTCTCCCAGGCCACCGAGACCGGCGCCCTCTACACCCCCGGCCAGGTCCGCGCCCTGGCCCGTACCGCCAAGGACGCCGGGCTACGGGTCCACATGGACGGGGCCCGCTTCGCCAACGCCGTGGCCGCGCTGGGGTGCACCCCGGCCGAACTGACCTGGCGGGCCGGGGTGGACGTCCTCTCCTTCGGGGCGACGAAGAACGGGGGCATGACGGCCGACGCCGTCGTCGTCTTCGACCGCTCGCTCACCCGGGAGCTCTCCTTCCGGGCCAAGCGGGCGGGCCAGCTCACCGCGAAGACCCGCTTCCACTCCGCGCAGCTGGACGCCTACCTCACCGACGGACTCTGGCTGCGGAACGCCGCCCACGCCAACGCGATGGCCGAACGCCTGGGCACCGGCCTCAAGGCCCTGCCCGGCGCCGAACTGGTGCACACGGCCGAGGCCAACATCCTCTTCTGCCGCCTCCCCCGGCCGGTCGTGGACCAGCTCCTGGCCGAGGGGTTCGCCTTCTACCACGACCGCTGGGAGCCGGGCGTCTGCCGCTTCGTCACGTCCTTCTCCACCACCGAGCGCGACGTCGACACCTTCCTCGCGGCGGTACGCCGCCTGACCGCGTGACCTCCTGACGCCGTGACCTCCCACCGATAAGGGGTACGGCCCCGAAGGGCGGCCTGTCCGTCGCCGTACCCCTCAACGGCGGGAGAGCAGCCGGACCCGCCCCCCGATCTCGACCGTCCCGTCGGGACCGGGCGCCGTGATGAGCTGCGAGCCCCGCCCCTGGACGATGTTGAGCGCACGCCCCAGCCTGGCGGTGAGCAGCAGGGCGGCGGCACCGGTGGCCTCGTCCTCCGATGAGGCGTCCGCCGCTTCACCATCTCCCCGCCGCCAGAAGGCCCGCGCCCTGACCCGCCCCGCGGCCTCGTCCTCCCAGGCCCAGGCATACAGCCACCCGTCCTCCGCCCCGTCACCGCCCCCGTCCCCTTCTCCCGGCGCTTCCAGCGCATCGACCTCACCAGCGGACCCGTACTGGACCAGCGTGGTCGCCGGCGCCCACTCCGGACGGGCGGTGATCCAGGTGAACTCGCCGTCCTGGCGCACCCAGACCTCCCCGGCCGGCGGGTTCACGGTCTCCAGATCGAGCAGCCACGCGGCGCCGACCAGCGGATGCCCCGCGAAGGGGAGCCGGAGCCCTTCGCGGTATATGTCGAGGACGCCGGTGTCCGGGTCGTCGACGAACACGGTCTCGCTGTACGCGAGCCGGGCGGCCAGCGCCGCCCTGTCCGCCCGGTCCGGATGGTGGCCGCCCTCACGGATGACGCCGAGGGTATTGCCGTACCGGCCGTCGGCCCCGCAGAAGACGCTGAGGACGTCGATGTCTTTCACAGTCACGCGAGCATTGAAGCACCAGCACCCGAACAGGGGGGCGGGGTCTTGCCGACCCCGCCCCCCCCTGCGGTGCTTTCGCCCCAGCTCCTGCCGTCCTAGCCGACGAAGTAGGTCGGGTTCGGGATCTTGAACGTCTTGTTCGCGTAGCCGCCGTCGAGGTCGGACTGCTGGTCGCCGAAGTTGGCGATGATGTCGTAGCCCAGGGACTCGATGTGCTTGCGGGTGCCGGACTTGTACTGCACGGTGGTGCACTTCCAGGCGCCCGCGGTGGCGCAGTCCTTCAGGTAGGCGGGCGGGTTGGCCGCGTCCTTGAGGAACATGTGGCCGGCGTCGAGGTTGATGTCCGCGCCGACCTTCTTCAGGTTCGTGACGGCGGCGGAGCGCTGCGCCTCGGTCAGGCCCGAGTTGTAGAAGACCTCGACGCCCTTGCTCTTGGCGTACTTGACCAGGTCGGGGGTGCCGAAGACGGCCGGGCGGTCGGCCTTCGCGACGTACTCGGCCCAGGTGGCCGAGTTGTACGTGTAGTTGGTCTTGCGCTCGTAGTCGAAGCTGAGCAGCAGCGTGTCGTCGATGTCGAAGACGACGGCGGGCTTCACCTGCTTGCCGTGCTGCCCGCCCTGCCCGCCCTTGCCGTTCTTCGCCTGCTGGGCGGCGCGGTCGATGTACTTCTTGGCGTCGGCCTCGATGCGGGCGAGGTCCTTGGCGTACGGGCTGGTGGGCGACGCCTGGTACACGCCGTCGGCGTCCGGCGTGGCGCCGTAGTACGCGTCGATCTGCTGGACCAGGAGGCCGATGTTCTGCGGCTCCTTGACGTCCTTGCCGGCGGACGCCTGGGCGGCGGCGGAGTTCTGGCCGGCGGTGGGCTGACCGGCGGTGGCCACCCCGGTGCCGTACAGGGCGAGACCGGCAACGGCGACGGCGGCGACACCGGTCGCGGCGACGCCCGCGATGCGCTTCTGCTTGTGCTTGGGCTTGTGCGTGGAAATGTGCATGAACAGCTTTCTACGCGCGTCACCACGACACCGACAGACCTTTTACCCGATCGGTACGCAAACACCCCATGAACTTCGCTGAACATATCGCCCCTGACCTGGCGGGCCCGACGAGGCGGCGGGCCGACGAGGCAGCCGGGGCAGGGAGGCCCCGGCATACCGCGACAGCTCGGAGATCGAACGGCGGGGATCGAACGGCGGGGATCGAACGATGGCCCATGGTCAGGCTGTGATCATCAATCCCATGCGTTGAAGAGCACTCCGCCTAATGTGGTGATGCCGTAGAGGCGAACCTGACGCCACTCGCTCCGAGTGAGAACGGAAGTGTCCACGCCGGAGAGGGGCGTGGCGAGTTGCTCGCGGCTCAGAACCACGAAGCCCGTCTCCGTGAAGGTATGCGCCCATGGTGGAGCGGAGCGGAACTCCTCCCGGTACCAGTCCCGGCGTTCGCGAGCGAAGGCGATCCAGGGGTGGTGGGCGTGACAGAGGATCACGCTCTCGTCCGTGCGATGGACGACCGAGGCGATGTGGAAGGTCCGGGGGTACGCCTGCTCCTCCACCTCGCCCACCTCGCCTTCGGCGACGCGCGCGGCGGCGTACAGCGCGGTCCGGAACGCTCGCAGGTCAGTTCCCGGAAGCGCACCGCGCTGCGGCACGAAGAAGCCTGTCGCCCCCCGGGGCAGGATGAAGTCCACGCTCCCGTCATCAACCATGCCGCTCTCCCTGCCCTCCGGGACAGCCACGACCCTCCTGCCGCAGGCGCCCCCTCGGACGGCGGCAGCCCCGGCGGCGGCACGGCGGTGCGCCGATGGCGGCCTCAGTCGTCGGCGGCGACGATGAGCGTGATCCGCCAGGCCGAGCGGTCGATGAGAACGAACTCGTGGAAGGAGCCGTGCACGCGCCCCCAGTCATGAATCGCCTCCTCACCGAGCTCGCTGAGGTAGTAGAGGCCATCGGCCCCGGCCAGGCAAGCGAACACCTCACGCCGCAGGTCTGCCTCCAGTTCGGTGGGTACTTCCCAGCACGGATCCACCCACTCCCGTAGGGTGTGTGCGGCCTTCCCCCGGGCGATGGGCTCGAACAGGTCGGGAGTGATCAACCGCAGCCAATACGGACCGTGCCTGCGCCCGTCCGGCAGCACTCCACCACCCGCATAGTCGTCCCGGAACTGCTCATGCCCGATCAGTGCGGCGAGCAGCCCTCTGTCGTCAACGGACTCCACGGAGGAGCGGAACCGCTTGATGTCGACCCACCGAAACCCGTGCTCCTTCGGATCCGTGACATAGCGTCGAAAGTTGATGAAGATGCTTTCCTCGTGAGCAAGCCCGTCACTCATGGCGCCAGCCTAGTACTCCAGCCACAGATGACGATCTTCCCGCGTTCTGGGCTGCTGGGCCGGGGGTTACGGCACCATTGCCCCGGCCTCCAGAAGCGGTCTCGCGGGGCGCCCGGTAGAGAAGGTGCGGGGGCGTTGGCGAGATCGACCCTGCCACGGGTGGCCTGGCCGTTGCCCGGCGCGGCGCCGAGGAGGAGGCGCCGGGCCGCCAGCCCGGCCGCCTCTCGCCGAACACGCAAGCCGAAGGGCGGGACCCCACACCGGATCCCGCTCTTCGACGTACCCGCCGCCGCTGGCTGACGTCGCCCGCCTCCGCCATCGGACACGCGGTGGCATTGGCGGTCAGAGATGCCGACAGGGCTTCCCCGCACGCCTTCAGGTTCTATGACGTGATCATCCGTTCCACTTCCGGAAGTGTGGTGGGGGGCAGATCGCCGTACCAGGCGTATTCGAGGGCGGCCAGCCTTCCTGATTCAACCCACAGGATGATTTCGCCAAAAAGCTCGCCTCCTTCATCAAGGACCGTGCACGTCACCGGCACAACTCCGTTCGGAACAGGGGCGCGAGGAGCGTCACCCGTGACTTGCAGGTCAACGCTCACAGAATGAGTCCCCCATAGCGCCACCACTCGAACCTGATCAAGTTGGCGGCGGAGTTCTTCCGCTCCCGGAAAATCCACCTGTAGAACCCGGTCAACCGTCGCCCGCTCTTCAGCGGTCAGTTGCCGCGGCTCAACGGCAATCCGCATCTATTCGCCTCCAGTGAACTTGTCCGGGATGAATGCGGTGCCGATCCTCGGGATTCCATTGACGACAGCCCCTCGAATGGTCACGCTCTCACCATCGATGACGCGCGTCACTTCAAATTTCCCCGCTGCCGGAAGGTCATCCACATCTGCCAGGCTATCCACGATCCGCCGCATTGCCTGCTCACGGCCGCCAGAACGGGCAACCAGATCGGCGAAGCCATGCTTCTCCGGGTCGATCACATGCTCCAGCTTTTCCGGCTTAATCGCCAACCTATAGGCCTCGTCCAGCACTTCCGGACAGAGTCCACCTGAATTATGAACGAGAACCGGGGTCGCGCTCGCCAGCACATAGTAGGTGTGGATGCCGTTGACGGTCAGATCGTGGGTGGTCCGCTGCTTGGTGTAGCGGTCGACCGCCGCCACCCGCAGGGGTGCCCCGGCGGGGGTCCGCAGGTTGTCGCCGGGGTGGATCTCGCCCGCGTTCACCCAGCGGCTCCGGCCGCCCTCGTTCAGCCAGAACGGGTGGGTGTCGGTCGCCGTGATGACGGCCGGGCCCGTGCGGGTCGCGATCGTCAGGCGGGTGAACTCCTCATCGTCGTACGTGGTGATGACCCGCTCGACCGCCCGCGCCTCCGTCCGCCCCGTCACCGGGTCCGTCGCCAGCACCCGGGTGCCGACCGGTATCCGCTCGATGGCCAGCCGTGAGCCGTCGGCGAGGAGTACCGGCGTTCCCGGCAGGAAGCTGTGCGTGGCGCAGCTCGGCACGTCGGCGTCGGAATCCGAATCGGCGTCGGAATCCGGTTTGCGTTCGCTGTCGGGGACCTCGTTGGGAGCCTCGTCGGGGGTCCGCCGGTCCGCGCCGCCGATATCCGAGAACCTGTCGAACAGGCGGAACACGTTATAGCCGGGGATGAGTTCGGAGCCGATGTTCCAGCCGACCCTCCCCAGGGCATCGCCATAGTCGCCGTTGCTCCACGCTTCGCGGAATTCGTCGCCGACGAACATGTCGTCCAGCACAATGACCTGTCCGCCCCACAAGAGCTGCGCGCCGCCGCCCCAGATGTCACCGTCGAAGACTCTGGACCAGCCGTTCACGTAGTTGTCGAACAGGCGGCCACCGAGATCCACGGTGCCGCGAACGGTGTCCTCCGCTTTTCCTATGGGGTCCGGGAACCACTCCAGGCCGCCCTGGATGTCCTCCATCGCCCCGTTGAACACCCCGCCCGCGTAGTCGCCCACGAACCCGGCACCGCTGGCGATCGCGTCACCCCCGCAGGAGAGTGCCGCCATGAAGCCGGAGAGACAGCCCCCGTCACCGTCGCCCTCGCCCTCGGTCTCCTCGGATTCCTCGCTGTCCGCGCCGTGGTAGTCCCCGTGGGTGTCCTGAAGTTCGGGAGGGTATGCGCCGTCGTCGTCGTGGGTGTCGCTCCGGTCGTAGCGGACGTCCGGCTCGTATCCGGGGTCGTACGCGCCGTCGGCACTGTGGTCGATTCCTGACCCACCGGTCCCGCCGGTCCCGCCGGTGCCGCCGGTGCCGTTCGCGCCCTCGGTTCCGCCGCTCGTTCCGTTTGTCTCTTCGGTTCCGCCGGTGCCGCCGGTGCCGCCCGTGTCGGCCTGGTCGCCCCTGGCGGCCTCGGGCGCGTCCGCCGCGTCCGGGTCGGGGCGGGCGCTCGGGCTCGTGTCGGCGTTGGCGGCTACGGGGCCCTCCTCCGCGCATGCGGTGCCGGAGAGTTCGCAGACCGCGGCTCGCAGGCCGCCGCCGATCCGGCCGCCTATGCCGCTGCCGACCAGGCCCGCGATGATCGCGGTGACCACGAGGACCAGGCCCAGGTATTCGGTGGCGGTCTGGCCCCCGTCCCTGCGCCACTTGATCATGTGCGGGAGACGGAAGGGGCGGCGCTGCGCCCGCTCCGGCTCCGGCAGCCGGAACCACTCGCGCGACGGCCGCCTGCACAGCAGCACGATCACCGCGACGGGCAGCACCAACTGCGTCAGGCCCCGCCCCGACCCCTGCCCCAGGGTTCCCAACGCGCCTACTACGAGCCACGCCTGGACCCCCAGCAGCGACCGTCGCACCCACACCCCGCCGGTCCACGCCTTCCGGGCGAGCACCAGCCCGGCCACGCCGGGCGCCGACGCGTACGTGAGCAGGCCCAGCAGCGCGCCGTCGACCGTGTCCGCCGACGCCGCCATGGCCAGCGCCCCGGCCGTGCCCAGCACTGTCGCGCCGAACAGTAAAGCGATCAGAACCGATGCCGTCCGCAGTGTCCTCGGCATCCCCAGCCGGCCCCCGCCGGCCCCCACCGTTACGTCAGACTCCCCAACTCCGGGGACCCCCATACCCGTTGCTGACATGTCCAGAAGGCTATGTCGATAAATCCCGCCCGGCATGGGCCCTGGGGCCCGGTATGCCGCATTCCGGTCCCAGATCCTTGGGTCCTGCTTGAGTGCTTCTTGGGTCCTCCTTGGATCCGGATTGGCATTTCCTTGACCTTCTCGGGGCTGCCGCTAGGAGGGTGGTCCACCGTCTCGTACGTCGTGACCGTCGCCCTCCGGTGACGCGGCGAGGCCGTCCAGGAGGCGCTGGAGGCCGAACTCGAAGAGGGCGTCCAGGTCGAAGTCGTACCCCGTCGCGGCGAGCCGGGAGAGCGCGGGGAACCGGCCGGTGCCCAGGATCTCCAGGAGCGCGGGTTCCTGGTGGTCCATCCACTCCTCGCTGTCGAGGCCGCTCTCCGCCTCGGCCTCCCGCTCCGTCTCCAGGTTGAAGGCGATGCCCCGGGCGTAGTTGAGCAGCGCGAGGTGCGCGGTGAAGGCGGAGTGCAGGTCGAGCCCGCGCGCGTGCAGGACGGTGAGCATCCACTCGCTGTACGGGAGCGCCGAGGCGATCATCTGAGGCCGGGTCATCGAGAGGGCGGGCGCGAGCCAGGGGTGGCGGCGGAACACCTCCCAGAGCTGCCGCGTCGCCAGCTCGGCCGCCTCCCGCCACCCCTCCGGCGGGTCGGGCGGCAGCGGGTGCCGGGCCATGACGCTGTCCAGCATCCGCGTCAACAGGTCGTCCTTGTCGGCCACATGCCGGTACAGCGACATGGTCGCCACCCCGAGATCGGCGGCCACCCGGCGCATCGAGACGGCCGCCAGCCCCTCCGCGTCGGCGACCTCCACGGCGGCTTCCACGATCCGGCCGAGCGTCAGCGCCGAGGGGGTGCCCGCTGTCGGGGGCGGGGAGGCGGGGGGCCGCCCGGGGGCGCCCGGGCGGGCGGTGCGCGGCCGGCGGGCCGGGGCGGGGGCAGGGGCTGGGGCGAGGGCTGGGGCAGGGGGTGACGGTGGAGTTGGGGGTGGGGGTGGGGGTGGGGGTGAGGGTGGAGGCGGAGGCGCTACTACTGTGCCGACGCCCGGGACCGCTCGGACCAGGTCCTCGCGGCGCAGCTCGGCGAGCACCTTGCTCGCGGTCGCCATCGCGACGCCCCACCGCCGGGTGATCTCACGGGTGGAGGGCACGCGGTCCCCCGGGGCCAGTTCGCCCGTCTCGATCCGCTGCCGCAGCTCCGCGACGATCTGGCTGTAGCGCGGCACCGCCCGTCCGCTCACCGGCGTCCCTCCATCCCCGACACCATCCGTACTAGTGCACCTGAGGGGGCCTCATCCTAGCCCCGACACCGGGTGATCCCGTTCTTGCGCGCCCTCCCCAGTCGCACTGTACTAGTGCAGTGGCGTCGCCGGAGTCGTTGAAACGTAGGGAAGAGGGAGGAAATCGCGCTTGCTCGGGGTATGCGTACGGCGTACGCTCACGCCATGATGAACACCAAGGCGAACAACGAGGCGAGCAACGCGATACTCATCAGCGGCGCCGGAATCGCGGGGCCCGCCCTGGCGTACTGGCTACGCAGGTACGGCTTCGCGGTCACCGTCGTCGAACGCGCACCCGCGCCCCGCCCCGGCGGGCAGACCGTCGATCTGCGCGGCGCCGGGCGTACCGTCGTCGAACGCATGGGCCTGCTGGACCGGGCCAGGGCCGAGAGCGTCGACCAGCGCGGCCTCGCGCTGGTCGACTCCGCCGGCCGGACCACCGCGCGGATGCCCGCCGACAGCTTCGGCGGCGAGGGCATCGTCTCCGAGATCGAGATCCTCCGGGGCGACCTCGCCCGTCTCCTGTACGAGGCCACCCTGCCGGACACCGAGTACCTCTTCGACGACACCATCACCCGCATCGAGCAGGACATCGAACAGGACACAGCCAGCGGCAGCACCGGCGCGGTCACCGTCACCTTCGAGAAGGCCGCGCCGCGCCGGTTCGCGCTCGTCGTCGGCGCGGACGGGCCGCACTCCGTCGTCCGTACGCTGGCCTTCGGGCCGGAACGGGAGTTCGTCCACCCCATCGGCCTCTACACGGCCTGGTTCACCGCCCACGGCGAGCTGGACCTCGACGGCTGGTACCTGATGCACAACGCGCCCGGCGGTCTGGTCGCCTCCGCCCGGCCCGGCCGGGCCCCCGGCGAGATCAAGGCCGGCTTCAGCTTCCGCTCGCCGCCGATCGCCTACGACCGCCGCGACATCGCCGCCCAGCAGGACATCGTGGCCCGGCGCTTCGCCCGCGTCGGCTGGGAGGCGCCGGCCCTGCTGCGGGCGATGCGCGCCGCCCCGGACTTCCTGTTCGACTCCATGGGCCAGGTCCGTCTGGACAGTTGGTCGCGCGGCCGGGTCGCGCTGCTCGGCGACGCCGGTTACTGCGCCACGCCGCTGACCGGCCTCGGCACCAGCCTCGCCCTGGTCGGCGCCTATGTCCTCGCCGGTGAACTCGCCGGTGAACTCGGCGCCGGGGGCGACCACGCCGCCGCCTTCCGGCGCTACGACGCCGTGATGCGCCCGTACGTGGACCAGGCCCAGCGGATGCCGCCCGGCGGCGCCGCCGGATACGCGCCCTCGGGGCGGCTCGGCATCCGGGTGCGCGACCTCTCGATGCGGTCGATGACCCGCTGGCCGATGCGGAACCTGATGGCCGCGCAGTTCGCCAAGGCGGGGGACATCGCGCTCCCGGAGTACGGGGCTCACACCAGCCGGCGGATCTCCTCGGCCACCAACTCCGGCTCGGTGACCGGGATGTAATGGCCCGACTGCTCGGCGATCACATGGCGCCCCGGGGAGGCGGCCGCCGCCGACGCGGCGTGGGCACGGTTGATGGCCCGGCGGGTGGCCCGGGAGATGCCGGAGCCGGGGAGGGCGCCCGAGATGACGGTGACCGGGATGCCGGTCACATCGGGCGGTGCGGTACGGAACGCCGCCACGTCATCCAGGTATGTACGGGACTGGGCGCGCTGGGTACGGATGACACCGGGGGCGAGGCCGTCGGCCAGCAGGTCGCGGCGCGCGTCCTCCGGCAGGGCCTTGGCCAGCCACCCGAAGAGGAAGCGGAGCAGGCCGACGCGGGCCAGCAGGAGAGTTACGGCGATGGTGGCGCGCTCCGCTCGGCGGAACAGGGGGCGGAAGAGGAGGCCGGTGCCCTCGTCGGTGGGGTCGACCAGGACCAGGGCGCGGACCCGGTCGGGGTGGCCGGCCGCCTTGAGCCCCGCCGCGGCAAGGCGGACCAGTGGGCCGCCCGCGCTGTGGCCCACCAGGATGTACGGACCCGGGCCGAAGTGGTCGAGCAGGTCGGCCAGGTCCTCGGCCATGCGGGGCAGCGTACGGGGGCCCGGGTCGGCGGGGCTGAGGCCGAGCCCGGCCCGGTCGTAGACGACGGCCCGCGCCGCCTCGGCCACGAGGGGCTGCACCAGCGCCCAGGAGGAACGCGTCGCCGCGGCGCCCGCCTCGAAGACCACCGTGGGCACCGCGCCGGCTTCCGTCCCCGAAGGGCCCGCGAGGACCATCGCATGCAGCGTGCGCCCGTCCCGGGTCGGCACCCGCTCCACGACCCCCTGGACATGCCCCGCGCCCGAGCCCCCGCCCGTACCTCCCGTGCCGCCTGTACCGCCCGCGCCCTTGCCCGCGCCCGCGCTCTTGCCCGCCGAGGACATACGCCGTCCCCCTCCCCCGTCATGACGGCCATGACCGTCATGACCGTAAGTTAGGCAAGCCTAACTTCTGCCCCCTCCGTGCTCTCCCGCAGCACCAGCCGGTGCGGTACGACACGATCCTGCGGCGACGGCAAGGGCTCCTCATCCGCCACCCCCCGCACCCCCTCCTCGATACGCTGGCGCAGCAGTTGGACAGCGACCCGGGCCACCGCGTCCTTGTCCGGGGCCACCGTGCTCAGCGTGGGTACGCTGTACTGGCCGCCCTCGACATCGTCGAAGCCCACCACCGCCACCTCCTCCGGCACCCGCACCCCGTGCTCGTGCAGCGCCCGCAACGCCCCCAGCGCCAACTGGTCGTTCAGGCAGAGCAGGGCGTCCGGGCGGGGGACGGAAGCCAGGGCGCGGGCCGCCGCCGCGGCGCCGTCCGGCATCCGGAACGCCGCCACCGGGAGCAGCGCCGCCGGGTCGTACGGGAGCCCCGCCGCGTCCAGAGCAGCGCGGTACCCCCGGGTGCGGGCCTCCGCCGTACCCAGGCCGGAACGGTCCACGCCGCCGATGACCCTGATGTCGCGGCGGCCCTGGCCGATCAGGTGCGCCGTGGCCTCGCGGGCGGCGCGTTCGTTGTCGATCGCGACATGGTCCGCGCCCTCCTCCAGCAACTCCCCCAGCAGCACCATCGGCGGGGAGCCCGCACGGGCCCGCAGGTCGTCGGAGGTCAGGGCGAGCGGGCTGAGGATGACGCCGTCCACGAAGTCGGAACCGAACCCCGCCACCGCCGCCAGTTCATGGGCCCGGTCCCCGCCCGACTGGTGCACCAGCACGGTCAGCGAGCACCGCTCGGCCTCGCGGATGACATGCCGGGCGAGTTCGGCGAAGTACGGGACGTCCAGCTCCGGTACGACGAGGGCGATCACCCCGCTCCGTCCGGTCCGCAGATGGCGGCCGGCCAGGTTGACCCGGTAGCCGAGATGGTCGATGGCCTCGCGGACCGCGCGGCGGGTCCGGTCGGAGACATGGACGTAGTCGTTGATCACGTTCGAGACGGTCTTCTCCGACACGCCCGCGTGCCGCGCGACGTCCTTGATCCTGGGTCGTGCCACCGCCATCTCCCCTGTTCTGGTGCCTGCCGAGTCTATGTGTCAGAGGTCTTTACAGGCGGTGTACATCGATGTAAAAACACTGGACACCGTGCACCGTACGTGCGGCGGCGCGCCGACCCGGCGCCGCCGGAAGGTCCGGAAGGTCCGGAAGGATCGCAAGGTTCGGAAGGTGAGGTCCGTCGATGAGCGCTCCGCCGTCCCCTCCCCCACCCGCCCAGGGCCACGACGGGCGGGACCGGGGCCCCTCCCCCACCCGCCGGAGTCTGCTGCGCGGCGCCCTCGCCGGCACCGGCGCCGCCCTCCTCGGCTCCGCCGCGCTCACCGGCTGCGGCTCGCTCGCCGCCTCGGCGGACCCCTCCGCCCTCCGGGTCTGGGACCTCTTCCAGGGCGGTGACGGCATGCTCATGAACGACATGATCAAGGCCGTCTCCGCCGGGCCCGACGGCTTCACCGTGAACCGTACGATCCTGGAGTGGGGCCCCTCGTACTACACGAAACTGGCCATGTCGGCCGCCGGGGGCCGCGCCGCCGATGTCGGGGTCGTCCATCTCTCCCGGCTCGCCGGATACGCCCCGGGCGGGCTGCTGGACCCCTTCGACCTCGATCTGCTCGCCTCGTTCGGCTGCCGCGAGGCCGACTTCACCCCGTCCCTGTGGCAGCGCACCCGGTACGACGGGACCGTCTACGCGATCCCGCTCGACATCCACCCCTTCATCGTCTTCTACGACCTGGACGCCGCCGAGCGGGCCGGCCTCCTCGACACCTCGGGCGAACTCGCCCCCATGGGCTCCCCCGAGGCGCTGCTCGACGCGGGCAAGGCGCTCGCGGAGGCCACCGGAGGACCCGGCATCATCTTCGGCTACGTCAACGACACCTCCCAGTGCTGGCGGCAGTTCGCCGCCTTCTACGCCCAGACGGGCGCGGCGTTCACGCTGCCCGAGGGCGGCCCGGCCGGGATCGACACCGACGCCGCCATCCGGGTCGTGACGTTCATGCGGCAGCTCTTCGACGGCCGTACCAACCCCAACAACCTGGATTACGACGGCGCCCTGGCCGCGTTCATGGGCGGCCGGGGCGGGATGGCCATGCTCGGGGAGTGGGAGCTTCCGGCGCTGCGGAAGTCGGGCATCCGGTTCGGCGCAGCGCCCTTCCCCCAGGTCTTCGAACGCCCCGCCGTCTACACCGACTCCCACAGCCTCGTCCTGCCGCACCAGGCCGACCCCGACCCCGCGCGGCGGCGCGAGGCGCACCGGTACATCGCGGAGCTGATCAAGCAGAGCCTGACGTGGGCGAGTGCCGGGCACATCCCCGCGTACCGGCCGGTGCTGGAGAGTCCGGAGTACGCGGCGCTCCGCCCCCAGTCGTCGTACGCGGGCGCGAGCGAGGTGGCGGTGCTCGATCCGCCGGCCTGGTTCGTCGGATCCGGTTCGAACTTCCACCACCGGATGTCCCAGTCGATCCAGTCGGCGCTGCTCGGCAACGCCTCCCCGGAGCGGGCGGTACGCGACATGGTCCGTACGGCCAACTCACTGCTGAGCCAGGCGAACCCGGTGGCCTGACCGGCCGGTCCCCCGGCCCGAAAGGCCCCCGGGCCACAGGTCCCGGTCACCGGGCCCTCAGGCCCTCAGACCCCCAAGGTCCCCAAGGTCCCCAAGACCCTCAAGGTCCCCAAGGCTCTCAAGGTCCCTCAAGGAGTCAGTCACATGGCAGTCACCGCGCCCGCAGGAGCCACCGGGACATCCGGCCGGGAAGCGCAGGCAGAGAGCCCCGGGACCGGAAGGAGGCCGGGAAGCGGGAGCGGGATCGCCGGCAGCGGCCTGCTCTTCGTCCTCCCCTTCCTCCTCCTCTTCGGCCTCTTCCTCGTCTGGCCGGTCGTCCACGGCCTCTGGATGAGCCTCACCGACACCTCCCTCACCCTCCGCCCCGCCTCCTTCGTCGGCTTCGCCAACTACGCGGAGGCGCTGGCCGATCCGGATGTCTGGAGCAGTCTGGGCAACACCCTCGTCTTCACACTCCTCTCCTCCGTCCCCCTCGTGCTCCTCGCGCTGACGATGGCGCTGCTGGTGCACAGCGGGCTGGCCGGGCAGTGGGTGTGGCGGCTGGCGTACTTCGCGCCGTATCTGCTCCCCGTCACCGTGGTGACCCTCATCTGGGAGTGGCTGTACCAGCCGGAACTCGGCTTCGGCAACCAGTTCCTCGGGGCGCTCGGCCTGGGCCCGGTCGGCTGGCTCTCCGACGAGCGGGTCGCCATGTGGTCCGTCACGGCGCTGACCGTCTGGTGGACGGTCGGCTTCAACTTCCTGCTCTACCTCGCCGCCCTCCAGTCCCTCCCGGAGACGCTGGACGAGGCCGCGGCGCTCGACGGCGCGGGGGCGTGGCGCCGCCTCTGGTCCATCACCCTGCCCCAGCTCCGCAGGACCACGGCGATGGTGGGCATGCTCCAGATCCTGGCCTCGCTCAAAGTGTTCGACCAGATCTACATCCTGACCAGGGGCGGCCCGAGCGGCACGACGCGCCCGATCCTGGAGTACGTCTACGACGTGGGGTTCACCGGATACCGGCTGGGTTACGCCTCCGCCGTCTCGTATGTCTTCTTCGCCCTCGTGATCGTCGTCTCGATCGCCCAGCTCCGCTTCTTCCGCCAGGGGGACTGACCGTGGCCGCTCACTCCACTCACTCCACGCGCCCCAAGCGCCCCAAGCGCTCTGCTCACTCCGCTCACTCCACTCGCTCCGCTCCGATGCTCCTCGGGCCCGGCCGCCTCCCCCGCGTGCTCGCCGGTACGGCGCTGGCCGTGCTGGCGGGGGTGTGGCTGCTGCCGCTGGTCTGGGCGGTGGCGACCTCCCTCCAGAGCGAGACGGACGCGGCGTCGCCCGGTCTCTCCCCGCTCAAGGGGGCGCTGACCCTGGAGTCGTACCGCCTGATCCTGTCGCGGGGAAACGTTCCGGTCTGGGCGTTCAACAGCTTCCTCGTCGCCGCCCTGGTCACCCTGATCACCGTGGCCGTCTCCACCCTCGCCGCGTACGGCTTCGCGCGCGGTACGTTCCGGGGGCGCCGCGTGCTGCTGGCGGTGACCGTCGCCGCGATCCTGGTGCCGCCGCAGTTGCTGATCGTCCCGCTCTTCGAGCAGATGCTGCTCTTCCGGCTGGTCGACACGTACGCGGCGATCGTGCTGCCCCAAGTCGTGGCGCCCATGATGGTGTTCATCCTGAAACGGTTCTTCGAGGCGCTGCCCCGGGAGCTGGAGGACGCGGCCCGGATCGACGGCGCTTCGGAGGTACGGGTCTTCCTCTCCGTGGTGCTGCCGCTCTCCCGGCCGATCGTCGCGGCGGTCGCGATCTTCGTCTTCATCGGGGCCTGGAACAACTTCATGTGGCCGTTCATCGTCACCAACGACCCGGGCCTGATGACCCTTCCGGTGGGCCTGGCGACCGTGCGGGACGCCTTCGGGGTCCAGTACGCCCAGTCGATGGCCTCGGCCGTGCTCGCCTCACTGCCGCTGATCGTGATGTTCCTGCTCTTCCAGCGCCGCATCGTCAGGTCGGTCGCGACGACGGGCCTGGGCGGCTCCTGACCCGGCCCGCCCCTGGCCGCCCCGGGCGTATGCCGCCGGCCGCCCCGGGCGTATGCCGTCGGCCGAACCGGGCGTATGACCCTGGCCGACCGGGGCGTATGCCCCTGCCCGACCCAGGCGTATGCACGTGCCGTTAATTCTCCCTGCCACGATTTACATCGATGTACATTGGGGTCGGTCCAGCACCGCCCGCCCCTCACCCCACCGACTGGAGTACGCGTGCCCACACCCCCCGCCGCCACCCCGCGCCCCGAGTACCCGCGCCCGCAGTTCGTCCGCAGGGAGTGGCTCAACCTCAACGGCACCTGGCAGTTCGAGACCGACCGAGGGGACAGCGGCCTGGAACGGGGCCTGCTGGAGCGCGAGTTGACCGGGGCGATCGTCGTCCCCTTCCCCCCGGAGTCGGAGCTGTCGGGCATCGGCGACACCGACTTCCTGGAGGCCGTGTGGTACCGCCGGGTGGTCACCCTCCCCGCCGCCTGGGCCGGGCGGCGGGTGCTGCTGCACTTCGGCGCCGTCGACTACGACACCACCGTCTGGGCCAACGGCGTCGAAGTCGCCCGCCACCGGGGCGGGTTCACGCCGTTCACCGCCGATCTCGGGGACGTCCCCGGTGCGGGCCCCGGCGACGAGGTGACCCTCACCGTCCGCGCCCGCGACCCGCGTTCGGGCCCGCAGGCGCGCGGCAAGCAGGCGGTGCGGTACGCGAACCACGACTGCAACTACACCCGGGTCACCGGCATCTGGCAGACCGTATGGCTGGAGCCCGTCCCCGACCTCCATCTGCGCCGCCCCCGGATCACCCCCGACCTGGCGGGCTCCGCCTTCCACCTCGAACTCCCGCTCTCCGGCGCCCACTCGGACCCCCGCCCCGGCCACCGCCTCCGCGCCGTCCTCGCCGACGCCGCCGGCGAGATCTGCCGCGCCGAGGTCCGCGCCGACCTCGACCTCGCGCCCCGCCTCCACCTCCCCGTCCCCGAGGAGCGCCGCCGCCCGTGGTGCCCCGAGGACCCGCACCTCTACGAGCTGCGCATCGAACTCCTCGACGCGGCGGGCGAGGTGACCGACACCGCCGAGAGTTACGCGGGGCTGCGGGCCGTCGCCGTCCGGGGCAAGGCCGTCACCCTCAACGGCCGCCCGGTCTTCCAGCGGCTCGTGCTCGACCAGGGCTGGTACCCGGACGGCCTGATGACCGCGCCGACCGACGCCGCCCTGGTCCATGACATCGAGCTGGCGATGGCCGCCGGGTTCAACGGGGCGCGCCTGCACCAGAAGGTCTTCGAGGAGCGCTTCCTCTACCACGCGGACCGCCTCGGCTACCTGGTCTGGGGCGAGTTCGGCGACTGGGGGTGCGAGACGGGCGGCACCTCAGGAGACAACCAGCGCCCGGACGTCTCGTATGCCGCCCAGTGGCTCGAAGCCCTGGAGCGGGACTACTCGCACCCGTCGGTCATCGGCTGGTGCCCGCTCAACGAGACGTACCAGAAGCTCCACGACCGCCTCACCGGGCTGGACGCCGTGACCCGCGCCATGTTCCTGGCGACGAAGGCGATGGACACCACCCGGCCGGTGGTCGACGCCTCCGGCTACTCCCACCGGGTCGCGGAGACCGACGTCTACGACGCGCACAGCTACGAGCAGGACCCGGCCGCGTTCCAGCGCCAGATGTCGGGGCTCGCCAAGGGCGACCCGTACGTCAACATCCACCGGAACGGCGACACCTTCTCGCTCCCGTACCGGGGCCAGCCGTACTTCGTCAGCGAGTTCGGCGGCATCTGGTGGGACCCGGAGGCCGCTGCCGCCGAGAGCGGCGAGAACCGGACGGAGTCCTGGGGGTACGGCGAACGGGTGCGGGACGAGGAGGAGTTCCACGCCCGGTTCGCCGGGCTGACGGGGGTGCTGCTGGACGACCCGGCGATGTTCGGCTACTGCTACACGCAGCTCACCGACGTCTTCCAGGAGCGCAACGGCGTCTACCGCTTCGACCGCAGCCCCAAGCTCGACCTGGCCCGGGTCCGGTCGGCCCAGCTCCGCCCGGCGGCGTTCGAGGCGGCGGAGGGACAGGGGGAGTTGGAGCAGCCGTAGGGGCTGTACGTACGCGAAGGACGGCCGCCCGCCCGGTGGAAGGGGCGGGCGGCCTCCCACCCCGGTGAGGGGCGGGAGGCCGTCCGGTACGCGGGCCGGGTGACGCCCGCGTACCGGTACGCGGCTTACGCGGCGCCCTCTTCCCCCGTACGCCGCCGCCGCGTCGCGAAGACCACGGCTGCCCCCGCGGCGGCCACCGCACCGGCCGCCGTCAGCAGGGACCCCGTGGGCACGCCGGCGCCCGTGGAGGCCAGCGATCCCCCGGTGCCGGATCCGGCCGTACCGCCGCCGACGGTCCCGCCGACGGTGCCCCCGGTCGTCCCCGCCGATGTCCCGCCCGACGCGCCGCCGGTCGACCCGCCGGTCGACCCGCCCGTCGTACCGGCCGTCGTACCGCCCGAGGCGCCCGGCAGTTCGGCGTCCGCGTCCAGGGAGACCGCGAGGGTCAGCGGGTCGAGGGCCGTGCCCTCCGGGTACATGCCGCCGAACGCCTTCGTGCCGTCGGCGGTCAGCGTGGCCGGTACGGCGTCCAGGGTGACCACGCCGTCCTCGGCGGCCGGCGGGGCGGCCGGGAGGTCGAGCGTGGCGAAGGCGAGGCCCTTGAACTCCGAGACCTTGTGCGTCTCGCGGTCCTTGGTGGAGACATCGGCGACCAGCGTGCCCTTGCCGTCCTTCACCTTCACCCGGAGCGCGCCGAGGTTCAGGTCGAGGATGTACGTACCGTCCGCCTCCTTGTGCCCGAGGAAGCGGACCGTCCCGCCGAAGGCGGCGTCGAGGCTCCCGGCGGAGGCGTCGAACGAGCCGGTGGCCTTCGGGAAGCGGTACGCGGCGCCGCCGGGCTGGGTCGCGCCGTCGCCCAGTTCGACCTTGCTGGCCGCGATCGGCCCGGTGACGTACGAGCGGAACGACTCCTTCACGCCCCAGTCGAGGTTGCCGTCGACGATCGCGCCGTCCACGACGGGGGTGCTGGGGGTCGGCGTGGGCGTCGGGGTGGGGGTGGGAGCGGGGTTCGAGGACGAGGGCGGGGCGGAGGTCGGGGTGGCGGTCGGCTCGGTGGTCGGGCTCGGGGTGGGCGTGGGGGCCGGGCTCTCCCCGCCGTCGCCGGGGTCACCCGGCTCGCCCGGTTCACCGTCTCCGGGCGGTGCGGCCTCGTAACCGACCGAGAGCGTCGCGCTGTCGAGTGCGGTGCCCTCCGGGTACATCCCGTTGAACGCCTTCGCTCCGGCGGCGGTCAGGGTGGCCGGGATGTCCGCGAAGACCATCGTGCCGTCGGCGTTGTCCGGGGCGACGTCCGTCAGGTCGATCGCGGCGAACTCGATGTCGTCCTGGGTGTCGCCGTTGAGGGTGACGTCGGCCTCTATGGCGCCGGTCGTGCCGGAGGTGACCAGTTTGATGTCGCTGATCTTGATGTCGAAGCCGTGGGCGGCCGAGGTGAACCGGACGCTGCCGTCGAACGCCGTGGTCACGGCGTGGGTGGCGGGGTCGTAGGTGCCGGTGCCCTCGGTGAAGGTGAACGGCCCGTTGCCGGCGGCCTGGGTGGCGCCGTCGGCCGGGGTGATGGTGCCGGCGGCGATGCCCGTCACGTACTTGCGGAAGGACTCCTTCACCCCCCACTCCAGCGTGCCGTCCTTCAGCACCAGGTGCGGCGCTGCGGCGGGCGCGGCGGCGAGCGCGGCGCCGGGAAGGGTCCCGGGAACGGCTGCGGGCGCGGCGGTCAGGCCGCTCGTCGCGAGGGCGGGAAGGGCGAACGAGGTCGCGCCGAGCGTCACCGCCGTCGCGATGGCCGCGACGAGGGTGAGGGGGCGGGGGCGGCGGGTGGCTGCCATGGTCGGGATGCTCCTAGGTGTGTGAAGTCTGCGAGATGCGGGGGCGGAGTTCACGCCGGCTGTCGGGGGCGCGAGACGGCCGCACCGCCGGTCAGCCGTCAGGAAGAGTTCGAGTCGTTCGGGTTGTTCGCGCCGTTCGGGCCGCCGGAGTTGTTCTCGCCGTTCGGGCCTGCGGAATCGGCGGAGCCCGGTGCGGAGGACGGCGAGGCCGATTCCGCCGCACCCGCACCCGCACCCGCCGTCGCCCCCGCCCGCCGCTTCCGCGCCACGACGACCGCGAGCCCGGCGGCCGCCACCGCCCCCGCCCCGATCGCCGCGTACGCCCCGGCCCCGAGGGACCCGGAGGACGACGACGTGGCGGCCGGACCGGCCCCGTCCACGGAGGGGCTGGGGGTGGGCGTGGACGGGGCCGTCGGAGTGGCGGAGGGGGCGCCGGAATCCGTGTCGGTGCCCAGGTCGGGGAGGGCCGGAAGCTTCGCCTTCGCGTCGACGGTGACGGCGAGCGAGACGGGGTCCATCGCGGTACCGGCCGGGTAGAGCGAGCCGAGGCTCTTCGCCCCCTCGGCGGTCAGTTCGGCGGGCGCCTCGGTGAGGGCCGCCAGGCCGTCCTTCGGGGTGAAGTCCGGGGCGTCGAAGGTGACGAGGGGCACGGCCTTGCGGGGCGGGCTGCCCTCGGCCGCGTCGGTGACATCGGCGGAGAGGGTGCCCTTGCCGTCCTTGACGGTCACCCCGACCTTGCCCAGGGTCAGGTCGAGGTGGGTGCCGGTGAAGCGGAGGGTGCCCGCGAAGGTGGCGTCCAGGGTGCCCTTCTTCGGGTCGTACGAGCCCTTCCCGCCCGGGAACCGGAAGAGCGCGCCGCCGTCCTGGGCGCCGTCGCCCAGGGTCCACTTGCCGTTGGCGACGGGCCCGGTGACGTACTCGCGGTACGTGCGCCGCACCCCCCAGTCGACGGCCGCGTCCCGGAACTCGCCCTGCCCCGGGGAGTTCTCCGGGGACGCCTCCGGGGACTTCTCCCCCGGCGCGGCGGACTTCTCCCCGCTGCCACCACTGCCACTACTGCCACCGCTGCCGCTGCCGCTCCCCCCGCCGGCGACGACATCCACGGAGAGGCTGACCGGATCGAGTTCGGTACCGGCCGTGTAGTACCCGGCGAAGGCCGTCGCGCCCTGCGAGGTGAGCGTGGCCGGAATGTTGCTCAGCCCGATGGGTGAGGAGCCCCCGCGCATGTTGACGCCGGAGAGATTCAGGGAGGCGAACGGAACCTGGCTCGACGTCGTGACCTTCCCCGAGCCCTTCGCCTTGCTGACCATGTCGGCGTAGAGGGTGGCGCCGCCACCGGTGATCCGGACGGTGGGGCGCGAGAGGGTGAGGTCGAGTTCGTACGTACCGTCGGACTTCTGGTGCCCGACGAACCGTACGCCGCCCGAGAACCCGGCCCGGAAGGCACCGCTGTCAGGGTCGTACGCCCCGGTCGCCGAGTGGAAGCGGAACTGGCTCCCGACGGTGGCCGCGCCCCCGGTGAGGCTCCAACTCCCTTGCGCGATGGGCCCGGTGACATAGGCGAGGAAGGATGATTTGATGCCCCAGTCCAGCCTGCCGCCCTGCACCGTACGCTCCGCCGCCTGCGCGACACCGGCACCGATACCGGACCCGGCACCGGCCGGGAGCAGCACGGGTGCCGACGCCAGCGCGAGCGCCATCAGCAGAGTGCTGAAGGCGCGTACGAATCTGAAGGTAGGCATTCGGGTCACTTCGGGTCACTCCCGCGTCTGGACGCTCGACACACGCCACGTGAAACACCCCCGGGCCTGGTAACCGAGGTAAGGCTAACCTAAGCTATTTCCGACCTGTGCCGGAACCCTCCCGCCACAGAAGCCTCGATACCCGATGTACCGGAAGCGGAAAGAAGGACGGTGCGCTCCGTGCCCAGATCTCGCCTGTCGCGCCTGACGGGTGCGCTCGTCCCCGCGCTGGCCCTCGCCCTCGCCGCCACGCTCACCGGCTGCGGCGGAAGCGGTACGGAGCCCCCCGCCACCCCGTCAGGCGGCTCCGGTTCCGCCTCCGGCTCCGGCGCGGCCGACCGGGTGGAGCCCCTGGCGACGGCGCCCGAGCCGCGTCTCCCGGTCACCGTCGGCTCGGCGGACGGCCGGAAGGTGACCGTCACCTCCGCCGACCGGATCGTGCCGCTGACCGGCTCCCTGAGCGAGATCGTCTTCTCGCTCGGCCTCGGCACGCGGGTCGTGGCCCGCGACATCACCGCGACGTTCGAACAGGCCGCGGAACTCCCGGTGGTGACGCGCGCCCACGACGTCTCCGCCGAGGGCGTCCTCGCCCTCAAGCCGACCCTGGTCCTGGCGGACACCACCACGGGCCCGGCGGAGGCCGTCGACCAGATCAGGGCGGCGGGCATCCCGCTCCTCGTGGTCGAACCGGCGAAGAGCCTCGCGGACGTCGGCCGCCGGATCGACACGGTGGCCGGGGCGCTGGGGGTCACGGCGGCGGGCAAGGAGCTGAAGGAGCGCACGGAGGCCCGGATCACGGCCGTACAGAAGGAGATCCCGCGGCAGAAGGAGGAGAAGTCCGAGCCGCGCGTGGCGTTCCTGTACGTACGCGGCTCCGCCTCCGTCTATCTGATCGGCGGCGCCGACTCCGGCGCCGTATCGCTGCTGGAGGCGGCCGGCGCGGTCGACGCGGGCAAGGAGTCGGGGCTCACCAAGGACTTCACCCCGATCACCAGCGAGGCCCTGGCGAAGGCGGCCCCGGACGCGATCCTGGTGATGACGAAGGGCCTCGCGTCGGTGGGCGGCGTGGACGGCCTGGTGAAGATCCCGGGCGTGGCGGAGACCCCGGCGGGGATGGACCGCAGGGTCATCATGGTGGAGGACGGGGTGCTGCTGAACTACGGCCCGCGCACGGACGAGGTACTGAGGTCCATCGTCGGCCAGCTCTACGCGGGCGAGAAGTGACGGGGCGGCAGAACCGGTGACGACCAGCCCGACGGCGCAGACTCCGGAGGCTCCCCCTCCCGGCACTCCTTCCGCCAATCCGCCCGCCACTCCTCCCAGCACTTCTCCCGCCCAACAGCCGCACCCCGATCGCGCAGCTCCCTCCGACCCCCCAGCCCCCTCCGATTCCCAGGCTCCCTCCGACCCCCCAGCCCCCTCCGACCCCCCAGCTCCCCCCGATCCCCCCGGCCGCCCCCGCCGCCTCCCCGGCACCACCACCCTCCTCACCATCACCCTCCTCGCCGCCCTCGCCCTCCTCTGCCTCCTCTCCGCCGGGATCGGCGCGTACCCCATCCCCCTCGGGGACGTACTCGCCTCCCTCCAGCACCATCTGGGCCTCGGCGGCGCGCCGCTCGACCGGGTCGGCGAGAGCGTCCTGTGGAACGTACGGCTCCCCCGCGTCGTCCTCGCCCTGCTGGTCGGCGCCTCGCTCGGCTGCGCGGGCGCGCTGATGCAGGGCGTGTTCGGCAACCCGCTCGCCGAGCCCGGCGTCATCGGCATCTCGTCCGGCGCGGCGGTCGGCGCGGTCGCCTCGATCGCGCTGGGGCTCACCCTCTTCGGCAACTGGACGGTGACCGTCTGCGCGTTCGTCGCCGGGCTCGCGACCGTCCTGCTGGTGTACGCGCTGTCGCGCTCGGGCGGCCGTACGGAGGTGGTGACCCTCATCCTCACCGGGATCGCGGTGAACGCCTTCGCGGGGGCGCTGATCGGCCTGTTCATCTTCTTCGCGGACAACGCGCAGATCACCCAGATCACCTTCTGGCAGCTCGGTTCGCTCGCCCAGGCGACCTGGCCGAAGGTGCTCGCCGTACTCCCGTGCGCCCTCGTCGGGCTGGCGGTGGCGCCGCTCTGGGCCCGGAAGCTCGACCTGCTCGCGCTCGGCGAACGCCCCGCCCGTCACCTGGGCGTGGACGTGGAGCGGCTCCGCATCCTGCTGGTGCTGGTGGTCGCGCTGCTCACGGCGGCGGCGGTCGCGGTGGCCGGGATCATCACGTTCGTGGGCCTGCTCGTGCCGCACCTGCTCCGCATGGCGAACGGCCCCGGGCACCGCTTCCTCATCCCGGGCAGCGCGCTCGGCGGGGCGCTGGTGCTGCTCGCGGGCGACCTGGCGGCCCGCACGGTCGCTGCCCCCGCCGAGCTGCCGCTGGGGGTGCTGACGGCGCTGTTCGGCAGCCCGTTCTTCTTCTGGCTGCTGCGCAGGACCCGTCGCAAGCAAGGAGGCTGGGCATGAGCAGGTTCCCGCGCACCACGATCGGCACCACGATCGGCACCACCCTCACCAGCATGTTCACCCCCCGAGCCCGCTCCCGTGCCCTCCCCGCCCCCGCGTCCCCCGGCACCCCGGTGGCCGAAGCGACCGCCCTCCACGTCCGCCTGGGCGGGCGCGCCGTCCTCTCCGGCATCGACCTGGTGGCGCGCGCCGGCGAGGTGGTCGCCCTGGTCGGCCCGAACGGGGCGGGGAAGTCCACCCTGCTCGCCGCCCTCGCCGCCGACCTCCCCGCCGAGCAGGGGACGGTACGGATCGACGGCCGCCCGGCCCCCGCCTGGTCCCCGCCCGAACTCGCCCTGCGCCGCGCGGTGCTGCCCCAGGCCGCGACGCTCTCGTTCCCCTTCCCGGTGGGTGAGGTGGTACGGATGGGACGCGCGCCCTGGGCCGGCACGGCGCGGGAGGACGAGGACGACGCGGCGGTCGCCGCCGCGATGGCCGCCACCGAGGTGACGGCCTTCGCCGCCCGCCCCTTCTCCGCGCTCTCCGGCGGCGAACGCGCCCGTGTCGCCCTGGCGAGGGTCCTCGCCCAGCGCGCCCCGCTCCTCCTCCTGGACGAACCGACGGCCGCGCTCGACCTCCGCCACCAGGAACTCGTCCTGCGGATCTGCCGCGAGCGCGCCGAGGCGGGCGACGCGGTCGTCGTGGTCCTGCACGACCTGGGCCTGGCGGCGGCGTACGCGGACCGTACGGCCGTCCTCCACGACGGCCGGATCGCGGCGGAGGGCCCGCCCCGGGAGGTCTTCCGGGACGAGCTGCTGAGCCGGGTCTACCGCCAGCCGGTGGAGGTACTGCCGCACCCGCGCACGGGCGTCCCCCTGATCGTCCCGGAGCGAACACGCTGAGCCCGCCCCCCCACCATCACCATCACCGCCCCCACCACCGTCCCCACCGTCCCCGGCCCCCCGTCTCCCTTCCCCGACGACCCTCTTGGGCTCCCCTTTGCCTAGCCGTGGGGAGCCCCTGAACCCCCTGTGACCTGCTCGTATCCGGACACCACCGAACCGGCTGAGTGAGAGCTGAATCACTGGACGTGAGCGCCCTACTGAGGTAAGCCTCAGTTAAGTTAGCCGCGCCGCACTCCGTGACAATCTCCCCCTTTCGCCGCCCTCAGTGGAGCCCCGTATGCGACCTGTCCGCCTTCCCTCCGTCATCGCCACCGCCACGGTGGTGGCCCTGGCCGCCGTCACGGGATGCGCCGAGAAAAGCGACACCAAGGGCGGCGGATCCGGGGGCGCGGGCTCCGTCCAGGTCACGGCGAAGGACGACGCCTGCGAGATCTCCAAGAAGGAGTTCCCCGCCGGCCATCTCGAACTGGCCGTCGAGAACAAGGGCTCCAAGGTCACCGAGGTCTATGTCCTCTTCCCTGACGACCGGATCGTCACCGAGCGCGAGAACATCGGCCCCGGCACGAAGGCGAAGATCACCGCGGAGGTGAAGGCGGGTTCGTACGAGATCGCCTGCAAGCCCGGGATGAAGGGCGACGGCATCCGCCAGAAGATCACGGTGACCGGCGGCACGGCGACGAGGCGGAGCCCGGAGATGGACGCCGCGGTGGCCTCGTACCGCAAGTACGTGCAGGAGCAGGCCGATCAGACGCTGCCGAAGGTCAAGGTCTTCACCGACGCGGTACGCGCCGGGGACCTGGCGGCGGCGAAGAAGGCGTACGCGCCCTCGCGCATCGGCTGGGAGCGTACGGAACCGGTGGCCGAGTCCTTCGGCGACATCGACCCGAAGGTGGACACCCGCGCGGACGGCCTGGAGCCCGGCCAGAAGTGGACCGGCTGGCACCGCCTGGAGAAGGAACTCTGGGCGGACAAGAAGCTCGGCCCGGACGCGAAGGCGCTCGCCGACGCGCTCGACAAGGACCTGCTGGACTGGCAGAAGCGGGTGGGCCGGGCCGAGATCACCCCGACGTCCATGGCCAACGGCGCGAAGGAACTCCTCGACGAGGTGGCCGCAGGCAAGGTCACCGGCGAGGAGGAACGGTACAGCCACACCGACCTGGTCGACTTCCAGGCCAATGTGGAGGGCGCGGAGCGCTCGTACGAGCTGCTGAAGCCGGTGGCGGTGAAGAACGACAAGGCGCTGGTGACGGAGTTGGACAAGCAGTTCGCTGCGCTGAACGGGCTGCTGGACAAGTACCGCACGGGCAGCGGCACTAACTCCTCGGACTCGTCCGCCTCCCCCGACTCCACGGACTCGGCGGACTCGGCGGACTCGGCGGACTCGTACGAGTTCATGTCGTACGACAAGGTCGGCAAGGCCGAGCGCAAGGAACTGTCCGACGGCGTCAACGCCCTGGCCGAGCCGCTCTCGAAGCTGGCCGCGGCCGTGGTGAAGTAAGCGAAGCGCCCCCATGCCGGACATCAACTCCACACCAACGGACACCACCCCCACCCCTCCTCTTCCCTCCTCCTCCCCCTCACCTTCTCCTTCTCCCTCCCCCTCACCTTCTCCCTCTTCCTCCCCCTCTCCTTCTCCCTCCCGCCGCGCCCTCCTCGGCTGGGGCGGTGCCGGCCTGGCGCTGGGGGCCGTGGCGGCAGGAGGCACCGTCGCGGCGGTACGGGCCGGAGAGCGCACCCCGGGCCCCGAGGAGTCGGGGGAGGCGGCGGGCGCGGCCGTGGCGTTCCACGGGGCGCACCAGGCGGGGATCGCCACGCCCGTACAGGACCGGCTGCACTTCGCCGCGTTCGACGTGACGACGGAGGACCGGGCCGAGCTGATCCAGTTGCTGAAGGACTGGACGCGGGCCGCCGAGCGGATGACGGCGGGGCACGGGGTCGGCGGGGGCGCGTACGGGGGCCTGCCCGAGGCGCCGCCGGACGACACCGGCGAGGCCCTGGGCCTCCCGCCCTCCCGCCTCACGCTCACGGTGGGCTTCGGCCCCGCCCTCTTCCGCGAGAAAGCGGGCTTCGGCCTCGCCGCACACCGCCCCGCCGCCCTCGTCGACCTCCCGAAGTTCCCGGGCGACAACCTCGACCCGGCGCGCGGCGGCGGCGACCTCTGCGTGCAAGCCTGCGCCGACGACCCCCAGGTAGCCGTCCACGCCATCCGCAACCTCGCCAGGATCGGCTTCGGCAAGGTGGCCGTGCGCTGGTCCCAGCTCGGCTTCGGCAAGACGTCGTCCACGACCCCGGGCGCCCAGACCCCGCGTAACCTCTTCGGCTTCAAGGACGGCACCAGCAATATCGCGGGCACCGAGACGGCCGCGCTCGACCGGCACGTATGGGTGGGCGGGAAGGAGGGCCCGGCATGGCTGGCCGGGGGCTCGTATCTGGTCGCGCGCCGGATCGCGATGCGGATCGAGAGCTGGGACCGTACCTCGCTCCAGGAGCAGGAGGATGTCTTCGGCCGCGACAAGAAGGAGGGCGCGGCGGTGGGCAAGGCCCACGAGCACGACCCGCCCAGCCTCCGCGCGATGCTGCCGACCTCGCACGTACGGCTGGCGCACCCCGACTCCCACCACGGGGTGCGGATGCTGCGCCGGGGCTACTCGTTCACGGACGGTACGGACGGCCTGGGCCGGCTGGACGCGGGCCTGTTCTTCCTGGCGTACCAGCGGGACGTGCGGGACGCGTTCATCCCCGTACAGCAGGCGCTGGCGCGCTCTGACGCGCTCAACGAGTACATCCAGCACGTGGGTTCCGCGGTCTTCGCGATCCCGCCGGGTGTACGGGACGGTTCCGACTGGTGGGGCCGGGCCTTGTTCACGTAAGCCCACCCGAGCCCACCGCACCCCGCCCCACCCCTATGACGTGTTCCACCCCTATGACGTGTTCCAGAAGGAGTCCGGCGTGTTCGGCAACTATCTGATCGGCCTGCGGGAGGGCCTGGAGGCCAGTCTCGTCGTCTGCATCCTCATCGCGTACCTCGTGAAGACGGAGCGCCGCGACGCGCTGCGCCCCGTCTGGATCGGCATCACGGTCGCCGTGGTCCTGGCCCTCGCCTTCGGCTTCGGCCTCGAATTCGGCTCCCAGGAGCTGACGTTCGAGGCGCAGGAGGGGCTGGGCGGCTCGCTGTCGATCATCGCGGTCGGCCTGGTGACGTGGATGGTGTTCTGGATGCGGCGCACGGCACGCCACCTCAAGGCGGAGCTGGGCGCGAAGCTGGACGCGGCGCTGCGCATGGGGACGGGCGCGCTGGTGGCGACGGCGTTCCTGGCGGTGGGCCGGGAGGGGCTGGAGACGGCGCTCTTCGTCTGGGCGTCGGTGAGGGCGTCCTCGGACGGTACGCACGGCCCCCTGATCGGGGTGACGCTCGGCATCGCCACGGCGGTCCTCCTCGGCTGGCTCTTCTACCGGGGCGCGCTGAGGATCAATCTGGCCAAGTTCTTCACGTGGACCGGCGGGATGCTGGTGGTCGTGGCGGCCGGGGTGCTCGCGTACGGGGTCCACGATCTCCAGGAGGCGGGGTTCGTGGGCGGCCTGTCGGACAAGGCGTTCGACATCAGTGACACGGTGCCGCCGGACAGTTGGTACGGCACGCTCCTGAAGGGCGTGCTCAACTTCCAGCCGGACCCGACGGTCCTTCAGGTAACCGTCTGGTTCCTGTATCTGGTCCCGGTCCTCGCACTGTTCCTGGCCCCGGTAGGGTGGCGATCCGTTCGTACAGGTCGTACGAGTCGTACGGGTCGTGCGGGTCTTGAGTAGGAACAGCGGCAGGTAGCACGGCGCCTGCGGCAGGGGCCAAGGGGAGCAGAGGCGGCCGATGAGCAGGCTGGTAGGGCCGATTCGGGTTCGGCTTCGGGATCGGGATCGGCTTCGGAATCTGGATCGCCTTCGGGATCGGCTTCGGGATCGCCTTCGGGATCGGAAGACGTTCCGGGCTCGCCGGACGGCGGCGGCGCTCGCGGCGGTGACGGTGCTGTCGCTGACGGCGAGCGGCTGCGTGACCGTACACGGCGAGCTGGCGGTGCTGCCGTCGGCGGACCGGGGCGAGGCCGCGCGGGCGCTGAAGGACTTCACAGAGGCGTACAACGCGGCGGACAAGGCGTACGACCCGGGGCTCGACGCGGACCGGGTGACCGGCGCGCTCGGCGCGATCAACCAGGCGGGCCTGAAGGCGCGTTCCGTCACCTCCCCGAACGGGAACCCTCAGCATCAGCCGCTGGAGCTGTCGGACGCGAAGTTCGCGATACCGAAGAAGGCGGGCTGGCCGCGCTGGTTCGTGGCGGACACCCGGAGCAACCGGCAGTCGGCCGGCGGCCAGCAGACCCGCTGGCTCCTGGTGTTCCTGCGCAACGGCCCGGACCAGAAGTGGAAGGTCCCGTATCTCACGATCGTCGCGGCGGACGCGGTCCCGGAGTTCCGTACGGACGACGAGGGCCTGGCCGAGCCGGTGGAGCCGGGCAGCAAGGGCCTGTCGGTGGCGCCGAAGGATCTGAGCGCGGAGTACGCCTCGTACCTGGAGGACGGCGAACCGGGCCACTTCGCGGACGGCCCGCACACCGACGCGCTGCGCGAGGAGCGCAAGAAGAAGGAGCGGCTGCGGGGCCTGTCCACGCAGTACATCGACCAGGCGGTCAGCAGCGGCGACTTCGAACCGCTGGGTCTGGCGACGGAGGACGGCGGTGCGCTGGTCTTCTTCACGACGCGGTACTTCGAGCGGCTGACGGGCGCGAAGGGCGTGAAGCCGGAGGTCAGCAAGGACGTGCAGGCGCTGACGACGGGTGAGGTGACGAGCACCCTCACGAAGGAGTGGGTCTCCAGCCAGGCGGTCCTGGTCCCGGCGGCGGACGCGGGCGACCAGAGGGTGACCGTGGCGGGCCGCTTGCAGGGGGTTGTGGCGGCGAAGGGCTCGTAGCGGGGCGTGGCTCGCGGGCCGTAGCAGGGTGCCGGGGTGTGCGGGGCCGGTCCGGTCGTACGGTACGGACCCGACGACGCCCCCCGAGTCCCTCCCTCTTCCTCTTCCTCCCCTTCCCCCAACTCCCCATAGGCCCTCTCGCCCCCCATGGGCCCCACGCCCGCAACGCCCCCCATGGGCGGCCAGGTCTGCCGCTCAACGCCCCATGGGCCAGGCGACCGCGTGGGGATCCAGCTCGCCGTTCTCCCCCGCGTACCGCGCACACGCGTCGGTGAGGATCTCCAGCAGGGTCAGCGGGTCCGGCAGCGGATGCTCCGGCCCGCGCACCCAGCCGACACCCAGCTCACCGGGGAGCCGGGCGGGCGGTACGAGTACGTAACTGCCCCGGCAGTGCCAGCGCAGCCCCGGGTGCTCGTCCATGGTCTCGGGGTGGCAGTCCAGCTCACAGGGCCACCACTCGTCCTCGTCCTCCGGGGTGCCGCGCGTGGCGGTGAAGAAGAGCATCCGGTCCCCGCCGGAGTCGGCGACGGGGCCGACCTCGATGCCCTGCTCCAGCAGGCGTTCCAGGGCGCTGCGCCCCGCTTCGAGGGGCACGTCGAGAACGTCGTGGACCATCCCGGTCGCGGTGATGAAGTTCGCCTCGGGCTGATTGCGCGCCCAGCGCTCGACCTGGGCCCGGTCGGTGGTGGACTGGGTCTGCCAGGCGAAGGAGATCGGGTGGCGCCCCGGGGTGGGACAGCCGATACGCTCGCAGGAACATCGGTAACCGACCGGGTGGGCGGCGGGCGCGACGGGCATCCCCGCTCCGGCGACGGCGAGCAGCAGCCCTTCCCGGGCCGCGGCGACGGCCTCGGCCCCGCCCGCACCGCCGCCTCCCTTGCCACCCCGGACACCCTTGGTGTTCTTGGTGCCGTTCGTGCTCTTGGGCCGCCTGCGAAGCCACTGGGGAATTTTGCTCTCCGTGCCGTGGAAGCGGCCGAAATCGTCGCCCATCTATCCCCTCACAGTCATGCTCGTCCACCCATGCCCGTCAGCGCGGACTCTTCCCATGGTCGCACCATCCTGCCTCCCGGGCGGCCGTGGTCCCGCACCGGGGAGCATGGGCGGAGGTGGGCTCATCCCCCGCCGTGGCCGTCATCGCGGCTTATGTAGCGATATGAGGCCCAGGGGAGCGCTTCCCGGAAACCCCGGCGGGGTGCGTTTTCCGCCACAGCCGCCCCACATGCCTCGACGCGCCCCCACGCGCCCCCGGAGGGATGAGCGGCCGGCCGGCTCCGGCCCGCCGCGAGGTCCCCTTATTGCGCGCCGCCCACCGAAAGGCACCGCAACCCGAAGAACGACCCGCAGGAACCACCCACGGGAACCCCTAAAGGAAAGTGGAACCCCCAAAGGGAAGTGGACCCCCCAAAGGGAAGTGCCACCCCGACGCCACACGCCCGTAACGCACCGGTTACGTACCGTCCGCGCAGGCCGTCTGACATGCGCGAAGACCACCCGAACGGTGCACGCGCGGAACCCGGCGACGGCGCACCATAACTCACAGCACGACGTACGAACACGCCCCACTGACACGACGCACGAACACGCCCCACCAACGCAACTCACTAACGCAACTCACTAACGCGACCCACGGCATCACTCTCAGCACAACTCTCAGCACAAACTCTCACCACTCTCAGCATGGCTGTCGGCACATACCCCGTGCGCACTGCCTGCCCCGCCCTACCCCGCCCCGCCCCGCCCCGCCCCGCCCCGACGCGCCGACCCGGTGCGAGGGCGGGCCACCCGTAAGGAGCCCCTAAGGTGCCCCGTCCCCGCGTCTCCTCCCCTCGGCACTATCTGATGTGCCCACCCGAGTACTTCAAAGTGACGTATTCGATCAACCCGTGGATGAACCCGGCGAAGCCGGTGGACCAGCGCCTGGCCCTCGTCCAGTGGGAGGACCTGCGTGACCGGTACCGTTCGCTGGGCCACACCGTCTCCGTACTGGAACCGGACCCCGAGCTGCCCGACATGGTGTACGCGGCGAACGGCGCGACCGTGGTGGAGGGCCGCGTCCTGGGGGCGCGCTTCGCGCACGAGGAGCGGCGCGCGGAGGCGGAGGCCCACCTGAACTGGTTCCGGGGACAGGGGTATCCGGAGGTCAGGGAGCCCGTCCACGTCAACGAGGGAGAGGGCGACTTCGCAGTCACGTCCGACTACATCTTGGCCGGCCGGGGCTTCCGCTCCAGCCCGCTGGCGCACGGCGAGGCCCAGGAGTTCTTCGGCCGCCCGGTGATCGGCCTGGACCTGATCGACCCGCGCTACTACCACCTGGACACGGCACTCTGCGTCCTGGACGAGGCGGCCGGGGAGATCATGTACTACCCGGACGCGTTCTCCCCCGGCAGCCGCGCAGTCCTGACCAGGCTCTTCCCCAACGCCCTCCGCGCAGAGGCCGCCGACGCCTCCCGCTTCGGCCTGAACGCGGTCAGCGACGGCCACCACGTCCTCCTCCCCCAGGCCGCGACTGGCCTGTTCGAACCCCTACGCGCCCGGGGTTTCGAACCCATCGGAATGGACCTGGGCGAACTCCTGAAGGGCGGCGGCAGCGTGAAGTGCTGCACGCAGGAGCTGCGGGGGTGAGAAGGCGCCCCAGGGGGGCGACGCGGGGCGCCAACACGGAAGAGGCTGCCACCCGTCCCCCTGCCTCGCCAAAACGCCCCCGTGAGTACGAGGCCAACCAGACCCAGCGGTCAGAACCCACCTGAGGAACCCCGCGTGCGCGGGGGCGACTTCACCACGATCGGCACCGGAACCACGGGGCTCGGAGCATCCCCGCATACGCCGGGCCGACAGGTGACGAGCCGCCGAGGCCATGATGACCGGGGGAGCGTCCCCGCATATGCGGGGTCGATTGGCACGCGGGACCGTGGCCGGTGGAGTGACTGGGGGCACCCCGCACTGTCGGGGACAACTGGATGCGCGTCTCGCAGGAGGCGATCAGGTCCGGTGCATCCCCGCATGCGCGGGGCCGACGTCATCGGCGAGGAAGATCTGCCGATCGACCGGGGAGCATCCCCGCGTGTGCGGGGCGGACGTCCTGTGGCGCAAAGGCGAACGCACCCCCGACGGAGCATCCCCGCATACGCGGGGCCGACGATCCACCCGGCGGGACACCCGGAACCCGGCGGGGAGCATCCCCGCATGCGCGGGGCGGACCCCCGTGGTGCTGCCCTAGTCCTCCAGCGGCCAGGGGGCATCCCCGCATGCGCGGGGCGGACCTCGGTCTGCCCGCCGAAGGTGACCCACCGCCAGGGAGCACCCCTGCGTGCGCGGGGCCGACGCGAGCAGGTGCTGCGCGTCGCCGGATACGTACGGAACATCCCCGCGTGTGCGGGGCCGACTGGCCGGGGTAGCGAGGGTTCCGTACCTGCCGGGGAGCATCCCCGCGCGTGCGGGGCCGACCCGGGGCGGTGCTGGGGCCAGCGCGCGGGGCCGGGAGCATCCCCGCGCGTGCGGGGCCGACCCGGGGCGGTGCTGGGGCCAGCGCGCGGGGCCGGGAGCATCCCCGCGCGTGCGGGGCCGACGCCCCGCAGCAGGTCGCCTCGCTCAGGTTCTACGGAGCATCCCCGCGCGTGCGGGGCCGACGTCGGCGAGGTGGGTGACTACGCCGAGCTGGAGGGAGCATCCCCGCGCGTGCGGGGCCGACACTTGCTGAGCTGGGGGTTTAACCGGGGCAAGTGCCGATTTCGTTTAGTGGCGTTGGGCGGAGACGCTGACCTGCGTCCTGTCGCTGGCGAGCCGAGGGCGTCACCGGTGACCAACTCCTCCATGCCGTCAGGGGTGGCACTTCGAACGCCCACCCAGCGTACAGACCCAGCGGGCATCCCCGCGCCCCGCCAGAGCAACCGCCCTGCCGACCGAGCCGACTGCTCCTGCGGAAGCACCCCCACGTGCGCGGGGCCGACCCAACGAGCCGCTTTCGCAGACCGTCAAAACCCGGAGCACCCCCGCGTGTGCGGGGCGGACTGGCCGACTCCGCCGGAGCCGCGGGCGGAGGGCGGAGCATCCCCGCGTGTGCGGGGCGGACACTTGTTGAGCTGGGGTTTTAGCCGGAGCAAGTGCCGTTTTCGTTTAGTGGGGTTCGACGGAGACGCTGACCTGAGTCGCGTCGCAGGCAGGCTGAGAGCGTCATCGGTGACCAGGTCCTCCATGCCGTCCGGGGCAGCACTTCGAACGCCCACCCAGCGTACTGACCCGGTGGGCATCCCGGTGCCCCCTCCGGAGTGGCCGCCCCGTTGGCCGAGACGGTTGTTCCGGCGGGCGGAACCGGAGCATGCCCTCCGCGATCAGTGCCGCCGTCCCAACACGCCTCGGCCGCGTCAACCCGGCACCAGGCCCCCGGGGCCAGCGCCTCCAGGGCCCACAGGCCCTACCAGCTCCGGATCCCCTGCGCCGGGTCCGGTGCAGAACGACCAGCGCCCGCAGCTAAAGCTCCTCGTAGGGCGTGACCAGACGCACCGACACCCGTTCGCCGACCAGCACAGCCCCTGCATGCGGGGCCGACGTGGTGTACCTGGGGCAGATGGAGGAGCAGCAGGGAGCACCCCCGCGTGCGCGGGGCCGACCAGCCGCTGCTGCCCGCGACCGGCGCGGAGAACGGAGCACCCCCGCGTGTGCGGGGCCGACACCCCGTAGAAGCGCGCGTTGCCGTCGACCGTGGGAGCACCCCCGCGTGCGCGAGGCCGACACTTGCTGAGCTGGGGCTCTATCCGGGGCAAGTGCCGTTTTCATTTAGTGGGGTTCGACGGAGACGCTGACCTGAGTCGCGTCGCAGGCAGGCTGAGAGCGTCACCGGTGACTAGGTCCTCCATGTCGTCAAGGGTGGCACTGGAACGCCCACTCAGAGTACTGACCCCGTGGGCATCCCCGCGCCCCGCCAGCGCAACAGCCCTGCCGACCAAGCCGGTTGCTTCTGCGGGAGCCTCCCAGGGCGGAGCCGACCTGAGCATCGCCGCCTCCATCGTCGGCATGGACGGAGCATCCCCGGATGCGCGGGGCCGACACGTACTGGGCGACGGCCTGGAGCTGCTGGGTGGGAGCACCCCCGCCTGTGCGGGGACGACCGGCAGTGGCTGACCGTGCCGGAACTGGCCGGCGGAGCATCCCCGCGTGTGCGGGGGCGACCCGACCAGCCAGCCAAGGCTCGGGAACTCACCCGGAGCATCCCCGCGTGTGCGGGGGCGACACTTGTTGAGCTGGGGTTCTATCCGGGGCAAGTGCCGATTTCGTTTAGTGGGGTTGGGCGGAGACGCTGAGCTGAGTCGCGTCGCAGGCGAGCTGGGGACGTCACGTGACCAGGTCCTCTATGCGGTTCGGGGCAGCGCTTGGAACGCCCACCCAGCGTACTGACCCGGGTGGGCATCCCGATGCCCCCTCCGGAGCAGCCGCCCCGTTGCCCGAGCAGATTGTTCCGGCGGGCGGAACCGGAGCATCCCCTCCACGATCAGCGCCACCATCCCAACACGCCTCGGCCGCATCAACCCGGCACCAGGGCCCCCAGGAACAACGCCTCCAGGGGCCACAGGCCCTACCGGCCCCGGATGCCTTTGAGGCGCGTCCGGTGCAGAACGGCCAGCGCCCGCAATTGAAGCTCCTCGTACGGCGTGGCCAGCCGCACCGACACCCGTTCGCCGGCCAACACAGCCCCTACATGCGGGGCCAACCTCACCGCCGAGGACCAGGGCATCGTACGGGCCGGAACATCCCCGCATTCGCGGGGCCGACCTCTCCGTCGCCGCCCAGAAGGTGAGGAAGTCCGGAGCACCCCCGCATGCGCGGGGCCGACGAACTCTGGGGGGGGACGCCCGTAGTACGGCGACGGGAGCACCCCCGCGTGTGCGGGGCGGACTGCCCCTTCGCGGACCGGGACGACAGGTCGTACGGAGCACCCCCGCGTACGCGGGGCCGACGTGCACGAGCTGGTCGAAGCCCTCTCCGCCCCGGGAGCACCCCCGCGTACGCGGGGCCGACCTTCGCCCCGCTCCCCCGAGGGGGTGGGGTGCTGGAGCACCCCCGCGTACGCGGGGCCGACACTTGCTGAGCTGGGGGTTTAGCCGGGGCAAGTGCCGATTTCGTTTAGTGGGGTTCGACGGAGACGCTGACCTGAGTCGCGTCGCCAGCAGGCTGAGAGCGTCACCGGTGACCAGTTCCTCCATGCGGTTCGGGGCAGCGCTTGGAACGCCACCCAGCGTACTGACCCGGCGGACATCCCCGCGCCCCACCAGAGCAACAGCCCTGCCGACCAAGCCGGTTACTCCTGCGGGAGCCTCCCAGGGGCGGGGCCGACCTGAGCATCGCCGCCGCCATCGTCGGCATGGACGGAGCATCCCCGCATGCGCGGGGCCGACGCGCGGGCGGTCGCGATGGGCGCTGCGGAGTGGGGAGAACCCCCGCGTGCGCGGGGCCGACGCCGGACAGTCGGAGCAGCCCCCGCGCATACGGGGAGCACCCCCGCGTGCGCGGGGCCGACGACGCGCCGACGACGACGCCCATCAAGGCGCGCGGAGTATCCCCGCGTGTGCGGGGGCGACCACCAGACGCGTTCCCCGACCGAGCGCCGGATCGGAGCACCCCCGCATGCGCGGGGCCGACGTAGCGGGGGTCGCGGCGGCCGGACTCGTACCGGGAAGCACCCCCGCGCGGGCGGGGTCGACGTGCGCCGAGGACCCCGACCACGACGGTACGAGGGAGCATCCCCGCGTGCGCGGGGCCGACCGCGTAGGTCGAGTCCCGCACCGCGCGCCCCTCGGAGCATCCCCGCGTGTGCGGGGTCGACGTAGACGCCCGCCGTCCGCGGGTCGATCTCGACGGAGCATCCCCGCGTGCGCGGGGCCGACGGGCTCCCGGAGGTGGTCGGGTCCCCGGCCGGGGGAGCATCCCCGCGTGCGCGGGGCCGACGGTACGACGACGCCGGGGGCCACCTCCACGTCCGGAGCATCCCCGCGTGCGCGGGGCCGACGGGCTCACCCTGGGCCGCCGCCGCGGTGCCGGCGGAGCATCCCCGCGTGCGCGGGGCCGACTCTTCGAGGGGGCCGGGAGGGCCGCTGGAGGGCGGAGCATCCCCGCGTGCGCGGGGCCGACCACACCCACTGGCGCGGCATCAACCTGGAGGAAGGAGCATCCCCGCGTGCGCGGGGCCGACACTTGCTGAGCTGGGGTTCTATCCGGGGCAAGTGCCGATTTCGTTTAGTGGGGTTCGACGGAGACGCTGACCTGAGACGCGCCGCCAGCAGGCTGAGAGCGCCACCGGCGACCAGGTCCTCCATGCGGTTCGGGGCAGCACTTGGAACGCCACCCAGCGTACTGACCCGGCGGACATCCCGATGCCCCCTCCGGGGCAACCGCACCGCCAGCCGAGACGGTTGTTCCGGCGGGCGGAACCGGAGCATGCCCTCCGCGATCAGTGCCGCCATCCCAACACGCCTCGGCCGCATCAACCCGGCACCAGGCCCCCGGGGACAACGCCTCCAGGGGCCACAGGCCCTACCGGCCCCGGATGCCTTTGAGGCGCGTCCAGTGCAGAACGGCCAGCGCCCGCAACCGAAGCTCCTCCTAGGACGTGGCCAAACGCACCGACACCCGTTCGCCGACCAACACAACCCCTACATGCGGGGCCAACCTCACCGCTGAGGACCGGGGCATCGTACGGGCCGGAACATCCCCGCATGCGCGGGGGCGACTACTCCGGTCTCTGGTTGTACGAGGATCCCCGCGTGCGCGGGGCCGACCGATGCCTGCTCGGCGCCGCCGTGCCAGACCTGGGAGCACCCCCGCGTGCGCGGGGCCGACGCGCTGGCCTCGCTCCCGGCGCAGATCCTGCACGGAGCACCCCCGCGTGCGCGGGGCCGACCGGAGGTGACGCACTGCGCCAGATCTCGCCATGCGGAGCACCCCCGCGTGCGCGGGGCCGACGAACAACCGGTGCGAGCCCGGTGATTGAGCGCGGGAGCACCCCCGCGTGCGCGGGGCCGACCGCAGGCCGCCGCCGTGCTGCGTGCGGGACGGTGGAGCATCCCCGCGTGCGCGGGGCCGACCCCGACGACTTCGTGCCCGGTGAGGTCCTGCGGGGAGCACCCCCGCGTGTGCGGGGCCGACGACGAGCAGGCGCGCGGTGACCTCGCCGCGTACGGAGCATCCCCGCGTGCGCGGGGGCGACCCAGTCTCAATGGCGTCGACCAGGTCACGCCGCGGAGCATCCCCGCGGGTGCGGGGGCGACACGAACTCGGCCGTGTCCTGGCCGTGGGAGATGGGAGCATCCCCGCGTGTGCGGGGGCGGCGCTTGCTGAGCTGGGGTTCTATCCGGGGCGAGTGCCGATTTCGTTTGGCGGAGACGCTGGGCTGAGTCGTGTCGGTGGCGGGCTGGGGGCGTCGCTGGGGGCCAGGGGCTCCATGGCGTGGGCAGCGTTTGGGACGTCGCCCAGCGTACTGACCCGGGGGGGCATCCCGGTGCCCCTCCGGAGTGGCCGCCCCGCCAGCCGAGGCGGTTGTTTCGGTGGGGGGAACCGGGGCATGGCCTCCGCGAATCAGCGTCGCCGTCCCGGCACGGCTCGGCCGCATCGACCCGGTACCAGGCCCCCGGGGACGACGTCTCCAGGGGCCAAAGGGGCGCCACAGGGTCTACCGGCCCCGGATTCCCTTCAGGCGGGTCCGGTGCAGGGCACCCAGCGCCCTCAACTGGCGCTTCTCGTACGGCGTGGCCAGCCGCAGCGAGAACCGGTTCGCCTCCCAGTGCAACCCCGTGGGCCGGATCAGGTGAACCAGCGGCCCGGCGAACCCGGCGATCTCCCCGGGCATGTCGTACCGCCGGTCGAACACGACCATGCCGAGCCGGAGTTCACCCAGCACGGGCGAGGACGAGGGCGAGGGCGAGGGTCCAGACCCGGATGCGGACTCGGACATCGGGCCCGGCTGCCTCGGCACCGGGGGCACCGGAGCCCTCGGGCGCACCGCACGCGGCGGAGGCGGCCACCCCGACGACGAAGTCAGTGGCAGCGGAGCCGGGGAGAGCGGAGCCGAGGGCGACTCACCCGGGAGCAACCGCCCCTGAGCCGACGGCCCCGGCGGCACCTGCCCCGGGGTCGAGCACGGGCGCGCCGACGGCGAAGGCACGGGCGGGCGCGGCCTCACCCCGGTTCCCCCGCCCACGCGCCCTCCCCGGCCGCCGGCCACTCCCCGACCAACCGGTGCGGGTGATTCCGCAACTCCTCGTTCCACGTCCGAACCGTCCACCCGTCCCCCGCCGCCCGCGCCTCCTCCCGCTGCCGGCAGAGCGCGGCACACACCCCGCACCCCACCGCCGCCCCGGGCTCGCACGCCGACGACAGCGATGCCGACGACAGCGACACCGAGGGCTGCGACGTCGAGTGCTGCGCCGACAATCCCTCACTCACCGCGCACCACCCCCGGCCCCGGCCCCGGCGTCGGCATCGGACCCGGACCCCGCGTCGGCCCCGGCGTCGGGCCCGGGCCCACACCCCGGCCCGGCCGAGGTTCCGACCCCCCGTCAGGGCAGACCGGGCTGCCGCACCGGCACGGCGGCCACCTCAGCGCATCCCCAGGCGCGAGGTCACCCCCCTCGGGCCCGGCCCCGTACCCCGCCCCGGGCCAAGTCCTCGCCCCAGCCCCGTACTTCGGCACCAGAAGCGAACCGTCCACCCCAAACGTGGCGATCACCAACGCGATACGCCTCCGCGCCTCACTCCCCGTCATCACTCAGCCCCCGCAACCCACGCGCCACCCGCGCCGTCAACTCCGGCGTAGGCTCCGCGAACCACCGGGGCACACACTCCGGAACCAGCCGATGAACCCAATCCCCCTCGGCCACCAGCACCTTGTCCGGCGCCCTCCGGACGCCCTCCCACTCGCCACACATGCACCCCTCCGTCATCGAGTAACTACTTTCTGTGCCCAATAATCGGTTTTCGGGCATAGGCTGAACAGGGTTGAGGGCACGACAACGCACCTGGCGTGAAGGAGGATCACGATGTCGGACGGTCAGAAGGGACCGGTGGAGCCGCTACAGCCGATGACGGGAGCGGCGTTTTTCGGTAACGAGGTACGGGAATGGCGCCTGGCCAGGGGCCTGAGCCAACGCGAGGTCGGCGCCCCGAAGCAGTACGGCCAGCAGTACGTGGCGAAGGTCGAGGCCGGCGAGCGCATGGCCAGCCCTGAGTTCGCGGAAGGCTGCGACGAGGTCTTCGGCACGCCGAAGGCGTTCACGCGGCTGCGGGACCGTTGCGCGGAGAGGGGTGGGTACCCGGACTGGTTCGAGCCGTACATTCAGCTCGAACGGAAGGCGACCACGATCCTGAACTTCAGCAACAGCCTGGTCACTGGGCTGCTGCAAACCAAACCGTATGCGCACGCGATCTTCCAGAAAGGATGCCCGACGGATACTCCAGAGGAGACCTCCCGGAAGGTCGAACGCCGTTTGAAGCGCCGCCAAATCCTGGAGAAGGAGAATCCTCCTCTGATCTGGGTGATCCTTGACGAAGCAGCCCTCAGGCGAATGATCGGCACCCCTGCGATCATGGCCGCGCAAGTGGCACACCTGATCCAGGAGGCCGAATCACCGCGCTTCACCATCCAGGTGCTACCGCTCGACTCTGGCGCCCCCTCCTGGTCTTTGGCTTTCACGCTGCTGAGGTTCGACGACGAGGAACCCGACATGCTGTACCAGGAGACACTTGGTGCAGGCCATGTCACCGACTCGCGGACGGTAGTAGCGGATGCAGGCGTCCTTTACGATCGGCTACGAGCCGACGCACTCTCACCAGAGGCGTCAGTCGCTTACTTGCGCAAGGTAATGGAGGAATGGACCCGATGAACACACTCGATCTCTCCAACACGCTGTGGGAGAAGTCCAGTTACAGCGACCAGCAGGGCGGCGAGTGCGTAGAGTTCAGCCGCACCCTCCTCTCCCCCGCCGGGGTCATCCCCGTGCGCGACAGCAAGAACCCCACCGGCCCGGTCCTGACCGTAACCCCGTCCGCCTGGGCCGACTTCATCACCTACGCCGCCCGATAAGCCCTCGGAACAAGGAGATGACCCCGATGAACACACGCGACCTCGCAGACGCGCAGTGGCAGAAGTCCACCTACAGCGACCAGCAAGGCGGCGACTGCATCGAGTTCAGCCGCACGTTCACCCGTGCCGGGGTCATCCGCGTACGAGACAGCAAGAACCCCGACGGGCCCACCCTGCTCACAACTCCCGCAGCCTGGGGCGACTTCACCGCCTACGCCTCAGCGAACCCTGCGTAAAGTTCCGGACACCCCCGGCTGTTTGGGGTGCCATCGCCTCTCCGGGCGGAGGGAGTTGCCCAGGGCCCGATGAACGTCGGCTACGCCACCGCAGCGGCGGAACCGGGCCCACCCCTGCGCGGGCGATACCGCCCGGACCGTAGCGACGCTCTGCGAACCCGGGCACACGTACGTCTGCATGTGGTCGCACGGCCCGGACACCCGCAAGCCCCGCAAGTACCGGCACATCGCGGTCCAGCCGCCGCACGGTCCGAAAGGCGGGCGGCTTGGCCCCGACACATCACAGGCGCGGGCTGCTCACCGCCATGGTGCGGGCCCAGTTGACCGGCCTGTACGCGTCCGGGCGGGAGGCGATCGCGGCGCTTCGCCCCTCCGAGGCCGGGGCTCCGGGATCTCCGGACCGTACAGTTGCGGCTCGGGGACCGCACGCGCTGCGACCGCCGGGCTCCGCGCTTCCGCCCTGCCACGGACTTCGGCGACGGGGCGGTCCGGACGTACCAGCCCGAGCAGGCCCGTCCGCCCTGAGCAGGTCTACGATCAGGCCCGTACCGCCACGTCCGCCGGCCCGACCGGAGGACGGCCCACTGGACGGTACGGTACGTCTCGCCGACCACCCGGTGCACGGCGACGTCGCTGCATCCAGCCGTGCACCAGGAGAGGGACGGCCCTCCGCAAGCGGCTACGCGCTCTACCGCCGTGGTGCGGGGGGGGCCGAGGTGGCGGCGGTCACGCGGGAGGCGTATGCGACGCCGTGGCGGTACTTCGCCGGGAGCGGCCTGGTGACCCGGATCGATGACGAAGGCGCGGCGGACGAACCGCTCCCGTACTTCCCCGTCGACCCGCGAGCGGTCAACGCGTTCCTAGTGGATCGCCTGTGGGTGTGGGTACGGCCGGTCGCCCGTCTCGTTCGCGCGCCCCGGCTACGGCCGAGGGGTATCCGACGCGGGCCCGGGGCGGCGCGCCACGAACACGAACTCCCTGCCCGGGCGGTCGGGTGCGTCGCGTACGTCTTCGACGGTGAAGCCGTGCTCGCGCACGTTCCGTTCGATCTCCGTACGTTCACGGAAGCGCAGCGTCGATTCCGAGGTCAGTACGGCCCCGTCCGCAGCGAACACATGCGTGCCCCGGAAGCTCACCAACGGCAGGCTCACGTCGGTCAGTTCGGCCCAGGTCTCGACGCGGCCGACGCCCGGGACATCCGTGACGCGGTACGTGGTCCCCCGCGTCCACTCCGCCCATTCCTCCCACACGCGGTACGCCGGATCGCGCGTCTCGAAGACGAGCCGGCCGCCGGGCCGCAGTGCGTCGTACGCGCCGCGCAGCGTCGTACGCCACGCCTGCGGATCGGTGATCGCCTGGGCCACGTTCCCGGTCATCGTCACCAGGTCGACCTGCATGGGCGGCAGGTCCCCCGCGTCGCCGTCGAGCCAGCGCACCCGTTCCGCGCCCGGTTTGCCGCGCGCGACGTCGACGGAGGCCCGCGCGGGGTCGATCCCGGTGACCGTCGTCCCGCGCCCGGCGAGCAGCAGCGCGAACACGCCCGTACCGCACCCGATGTCCAGCACGGAGCGCGCGCCGAACTCCTCCGCCATCGCGAGGTACGCGTCGAGATCGGGGCGGTCCGGATCGAGGGGGTCGTAGATGGCGGCGAGGCGCGGATGCCCGAAAGTTGCGTCGACCATGGGGGCGAACGTATGCGGCCCCGAGCCCGCGCGGCCACTGCTTTTCGGGCTCCGACGGTGTGCGGATGGGCGGCGCGTACGACGGCGGGGGCGCCCAACCGCCCGGCCGCCCAACCGCCCGGCAATCCGAACGCCCGACCGCCCGGCCGTCCGACCGCCGGGCATCCGAACGCCCGGCCGTCCGACCGCCCGACGTCAGCCGGTCGGCCTCGCCCGCCTCGTCCGCCGCGTCCGTCGCGCCCCCTCGGGCCCGGGCGCCGCTCGGAGTCGATTCCGCTGACGATGCCCTCGGGGCACCCCTAGGGGGCGCACCCGCACCCCCGGGGTCAGCCGTTCGCGGTGCCGGTCGCGACGTCGGTCGTCGTGCCGGACTCGGTGCCGGTCGCGACGTCGGTCGTGGTGCCGGTCCGGGCATCCGTCCCGGCACCGGTCCCGGCATCCGTCCCGGCGTCGGTCGCGGCGCCGGTCATGGCGTCGGCCCCGGTGCCAGTCCCGGTGCCCGTCGGGGGAAGGGCGTTGTCGATGAGGACGGCGGCGATGGCTGCGGCGGTGGGGAAGGACTCGGCGTTGAGGACCCGGGTGCGGGCCGAGGCGCCGTCGAGGAGCAGCGCCAGTTGCTCGCCGAGTTGTTCGGGGTCGGCGGCGCCGGCTTCGCGGGCCGTCGCGGCGAGCCGCGCGGCGATGGCGAGCTTGTAGTCGCGTGCGTATTGGGACGCGGGGTGCTGGGGGTCGTGGATCTCGACGGTCGCCGCGATGTAGGGGCACAGGGGCGTGAGTTCGTCCGGGCCGGACGCGGGGAGTTCGAAGGCGGCGAGGAGTCGTTCGCGGGGCGTGAGGTCGGTGCGGTCGAACACCCCGGCCATGACGTCGGGATCGAATCGGCGCAGGTATTCGGCGACCAGGTCGTCCTTGCCGGCGAAGTGCTGGTAGGCGGTGCGCTTCGAGACCTGGGCCACCGCGCAGAGCTGGTCCATGCCGGTGCCGTTGATGCCCTGTGCTCGGAACAGTTGCTGCGATGCGCTGAGGATGCGCTCGCGCGCGCCCCTGCCGCGGCGCCGGCCCTGGGGGCCCTTCTCCAGCTTCGTCATGGCTTCATCATACCCCGGTTCGGTACCGCTCGGTGTACATAGCTTGCGTTCCCGCCGGTCGCCGGATACGTTTAAGTACACAGATCGGTTTACGTAGGAGTGATCGTGGGAAAGCTTGATGGCAAGGTCGCGGTGGTCACGGGCGGGTCGACCGGCATGGCGCTGGCCGGCGCGAAGCTGTTCGTCGAGGAAGGGGCTCATGTCTTCATCACGGGCCGGCGGCAGGAAGCGCTGGACGACGCCGTCAAGGTGATCGGCCGGAACGTGACCGCCGTACAGGGCGACGCGGCCGACCTGGCCGACCTGGACCGTCTGTACGAGACGGTCCGGCGCGACAAGGGATCGATCGACGTGCTCTGGGCGAGCGCCGGGATGGGCGAGGAGGGCAGGCTCGGCGAGATCACCGAGGAGCAGTTCGACCGCGCGTTCTCACTGAACGCGCGCGGCACGCTGTTCACGGTGCAGAAGGCGCTGCCGCTGCTCAACGACGGCGGCTCGGTCTTCATGACCGGGTCGAACGCCTCGCTCAAGGGCTACCCCGGGTGGAGCGTGTACGCGGGGAGCAAGGCCGTGCAGCAGGCCTGGGCCCGCGTATGGCTGAACGAGCTGCGGGACCGGCGGATCCGGGTGAACGTACTGACCCCCGGCCAGGTCGCCACCGCCAAGCAGGAGGAGTTGTTCGACGAGGAGACGAAGCGGCAGTTCGAGTCCCTGATCCCGCGCGGCGTGATGGGCCGCCCCGAGGAGATCGCGACGGTCGCGCTGTTCCTCGCCTCGGACGACTCCAGCTATGTGAACGGGCTGGAACTGACCACCGACGGCGGCACCACGGCGATCTGAGCGGACGCACTCCGCGACGCCAGATGGAGCAGAAGCGAACGTTCGAGAACAGGAAAGTTCGAGAACTTCGAGAACTTCGAGAACAAGGAAGAGAGCACACCTCATGAACAGCAGCATCAGCATCATCGGTACGGGGAACATGGCCCGCGCCATCGGCGCGCTGGCGGTAGCGGGCGGCAACACCGTCGAGATCATGGGCCGCGATCACGCCAAGGCGGCCGACCTGGCCAAGGCTCTCGGTGGCGGCACCACGACGGGAGAGTGGGGCGGCGTCCCGGCCGGGGACATCGTGGTCGTGGCCCTGTTGCCCGACGGTGTCGTTCCGGCCGTCGCCCACTACGGAGACGCCCTCGCGGGCAAGGTCGTGGTCGACATCAGCAACCCCTTCAACTCCACGTTCGACGGTCTGACCCACCGCGAGGTCACCTCGGTCGCGCAGGAGGCCGCCAAGGTGGTCCCGGCCGGTGCCGAGGTGGTGAAGGGGTTCAACACCGTCTTCCGGCATGTCCTGGAGAACGGCCGGCCCGACATCTTCATCGCCGGCGACAGCGCGGAGGCCAAGGCGAGCGTGGCGGCGTTCGTCAAGAGCCTCGGCATGCGCCCGATGGACGTCGGTGGCCTGCGAATGGCCCACTGGCTGGAAGGAGCAGGCCTGCTCACGATGGGGCTCGCCCGCCATGGGGTGGGCGGCTGGGACTTCGCCCTCGGCGTCACGGAACTCCCCGCCTGAGCCGGACGGTTCCCCATCCCAGCGCCTCGTTTGTCACATCAGGCCGACCTTGTCCCACCCGTAACACCGTGTGCGCAGAAGGCGTACGGACACGCCGCCCCCGCACCGAACGCGCCGGAGTCCGCCCCTGCCCCGCCCCGGCCCGACACAAGCACCGGCACCGGCACCGGCACCGGAACGGGCACAGGCCCCGGCACCGGGACCGGGACCGGCCCCAGCCCTGGCAGCGGCAGCGGCCACCGGCCGATCCGGGTCCGCCATGGATACCCCTCGGCCGTAGCCGAATGCCGACAGCGGCGAGGGTGGCCAGCCGCTAGCTCAGCAGCTCGGTCAGCCGCCGCGCCGCCTCCGCTGCGGGCTTGCCCACCGAGCCGACGGCCTCCGCGATCCGCACGACGGATGCCAGGACGGTGCCGCGCCCGCTCCGGGTGTCCCGGTCGGGATCGAGCACGGGCAGTGCGTCCCCGACGGTCCGGTCCTGGTCCGGGGTGAGGTGCGGGCGCAGTTCCTGGAGCAATTGGCGGAGATCCGCGATGGCGGCGCGGGTCTCCGCCTCCTGGGCGGCACCGCCGGCCGACCCGTAGTTGATGCCGATGTTCTCGCGCCCGCCATGCATGTTGACCACGGGTCCGTGGTAATTCGACGTATCGCTCACAGCTTGAACCCCGTGTTCCCCCGACCGCCGCTCATGTTGACGACGGGACCGTAGTTGTTCGTGTTGTTGAGCTGCCTGACGATCGCGGTGAATTCGGCTTTCGGGTTGTCGATCGCGGACACGATCTGCCCGGCGATCTGCCGTAGATCGTCCATGTTCGGCAGGGTCACCACCACCTTGGAGCCGCTTGCCATCTCGACGACCAGTACCGGCTTCGCCGACCCGAACAGGGCGACGAGGACGACGACCAGGCCGATCGCGACGATGACGCGGAAAACGCCACCGTTCACCGCGACTTGCGCCCCGCCCTCGGCCACGGCACCGACCAGGGCGCCGACGATCACAATCGTCAGGAAGCGGAGGAGAGCCCTGCCCCAGTCGGGCTTGACCCTGTAGGCATCGACCCAGGTGACATTGCGCAGCGGGATGGCCGCCGTCCCCACCCACAACATCTGGTGGCTGACCCGGAGGACCAGAGGTGCCCCCTTGCGCTGAGCCGACGGTAGCTGCGGCGGCTCGTACGGTCCGGGCGGCTGCTCGGGCGGTGGACCGGGCGGTGCTGCCGGGGGGGCTCCGGGCGGTGGCTCGGGCCGTGACGCGCCGACGTTTCCTGCACGTTCGGCAGGTTCGGCAGGTTCGGCGCGTTCAGCAGGTTCGACGCGTTCAGCAGGTTCGATGTGTTCGGCACGTTCAACGCGTTCGGCAGGTTCGGCGTGTTCGACGCGTGCTGCGCGTGCGGCACGTCTGATGTGTTCTGCGTGATCCATGGTTCCCCCGTGCTGTCATCACTCCCACCCGCATGTCGCGGGAGCACCATTAAGCGCCTGTAGACAGTCACGGGGCAGATGAAAAGCAGCCAACTCGCCATATGAAGGCCGATAGTCGGCCCCATGGCAGGCGGTTACGTGATATATGGCCCGCCCGGGCAGCAGCACGGCGAACCTCCGGGACGATCGCGGTGCCGGCCCGGTCCCGTCCTCGTACCTGGTGATGTGCCGGCCGGGCCGAAGGCGACCGCCCGCCCCTCTCATAGACTCATGGCGTGGCATTCATGAGCACCCCGCACTGCTGCTTCCTGTGATCGGAAGGCGTTGAGGGCGATGTCGGACGGCATCGCCCTCCTTGGTGTGCCTGCCGGGTAACGCGTAACACCTAACGGGTAACGCGTAGTACGCACTGCGTGCGCGTGCGCGTGCGGGCACGGTCCTTCCCATCCCCTTGCCTGGAGTGCCTCGTGCCCGTATCGCTTCCGCCTGCCCTCGAACTCTCCCTCGGCCTGTTGCGCTGCCCGACGTGCCGCACGCGTCGCACACACCGCACACACCGCACACGCCATGCGGGCCACCTGCGCCCCACCGCCGACCTCCGCGCGCTGCGCTGTCCGGCGGGCCACACCTTCGACATCGCCCGGCACGGTTACGCCGGTCTGCTCACGGGCAGCCGCGCCATCAGCGGCGACGACGCGGCCATGGTTCGGGCCCGGGCCCGGTTCCTGTCCAGCGGTGTCTACGCGCCTGTCCGCGACGTTACGGCGCGCCTGGCAGCCACGGCGGTTCCCTCCGGTGCCGCCCACGGCTCCGCCCCCGGCGCGGCCCCCGGCGCCCGCCCCGGCACCGAGCGGGCCACGGTCGTGGACGTGGGATGTGGCACGGGGTACTACCTGGCCGGCGTACTCGACCGCCTGCCCGGCGCCCGTGGTCTGGGGCTGGACACATCGGTACGCGCGCTGCGTTCGGCGGCCCGTGCCCACACCCGGGCCGCCGCGATCGCCTGGGATGTCTTCCGGCCCTTCCCGCTGGCCGACGGGGTGGCCGATGTCGTGCTGGACGTGTTCGCCCCGCGCAACCCGGCCGAGTTCCACCGTGTGCTGCGTGCGGCCGGCCGGTTGATCGTGGTCCGGCCCACCGGGCGGCACCTGGCCGAGCTGCGCGGCCGGCTGCCCGGGATGGTCATGGTCGACCCGGCGAAGGAAGAGCGCCTGCACCGGAGGCTCGGCCCCTTCTTCGACGCCGTCGGCACCGAACTGGTCGAGTACGCCGCGCCCCTGTCCGGGCCCGATGCCCTGGACCTGGTGGCGATGACGCCCAGCGCACGCCATATGGGCCACGCGGACCTCGCCGAAGACGGCGTCCCGCCGGATCCGGCCACCCAGGCCGCCCGCATCGCCCAGGCCACTCACATCACTCAGGCCGCCCGCGTCACCCAATTCACCCAGGTCTCCCAGGTCACCCAAGTCACCGTCACCGTCTCCGTGCTGGCCACCGCCTACCGGCGTCGGTGACCACGGGCGGGTTCGCGGTCGGCGCATGGGCGGGGAGCACGCCCGGCGCCCCGCCCCCCACAGCTCCGCCGAACTCCCCGAGTCGGCCGATTCGTTACCCGCCGACGCCCGTACAGGCCCCGGAATGCGCGGTTTTCGGCCTCCGCAATGGGTAGGATCACGCCGCGTGCCGAGCGAGTGGCATGAATCCGGTGCCGCCCGCCCCGCACGTGGCACAGGTCGGAACATCACGGGGGCGTACGGCATGAGCACGAACGGCAATGGTCACCCGGGGCCCGGTGGGCAGCCCGGTCCCGGCGGCGGGCATCCGCCCTACCCCGGCCCCGGCGGGCCCGGCGGGCCCGGCGCTGGGCCCTACCCAGGGCCTTATCCGGGGCCCTATCCGCCGCAGCCGGGGCCCGTCCCCGTACCGCCGCAGGGGCGGCCGGGGCATCCTCCGGGGTGGGGGCCGTACCCGCCGCAGCCCCCGTACCCGGGTCCGCCGCAGCCGCCCCGGCCGCCGCTGACGCGGGGGCAGCGGATCCTCAAGTGCCTCTACAACCCGTTCTACGCCGCCCAGCGCGCCTTCAGGCCCTCGCGGCCCGACGTCGTCCACGACCTGACGGTGCGCAAGATCCAGATGTGGCGGACGGGGCTCGGGATCGGTGCCTGGCTCGTGCTGGTCATGTCGTACAAGCCGGTCGACACCGCCAAGGGGGTCGAGGCCGTCGCGGACGACAAGTTCAACCAGAGCTGGATCAGCACGCTCGTCCTCGTCTGCGCCTTCCCGCTCGTGATCGGCCTCTTCGCGTACGCCGCCCGGGGAGCGCTGCGCGGGCTCTATCTGCGGCGGTCCCTGAAGTCCTTCGGGGCGGTGGCGGCGCTGATGGGGTCCATGGCCTCGTTCCCCCTCGCCGTCGCGCCCGACCCGGAGACCACCGCCTTCCGGGACGCCATCGGGGTCCCCGGCATGGTCGTGATCGTCATCCTCTGCACATGGTCGCTCGGCTTCGCGCTGTACGGGATCGGGCTCTGCCTGATGCACGTGTTCCGCAGCGCGGACATCCACGAGGTGCTGCCGCCGGTCCTCGCGACCCTGCTGGTGTGGGTGATGGCCGCGCTCGACGTGATCAACAACGAGAACGCCGAAGTCCCGCTCCTCGCCCGGATCGTGTTCCTGCTCGGGGCTCCGGTGTCGGTGACGGTGCTGTCGTGCTGGGAGCTGTACCGGCTCCGGACCCACCACAACCTGACGATCCGCCAGGCCCTGGGCCGGTAGCCCTCGCCAGGACCGTCAGGCCGTCAAGTCATCAGGGCCGTAAGGCCCTCTCCGCCGGGACCACCGCCGCCGCCACCGCCGCGTCGTCGTCGCTCCCAGCGGAACGAGCGGAACGGGCGGAACCGCTGATGTCTCCTTCCGAGGACATCAGCGGCCCGGTAACCCCTGCTTCCTGAGCAGGCTTCAGCAGTGCTCTCAGCTGTGCTCTCAGCAGTGCGGGACGTAACTCTGGATGCGCCCCGTCGTGAGGTAGTAGTCGCTGACGTACCGGGTTCCGCTCGCGGAGTAGAGGCGGGCCCAGATGTTGTAGCCGTTCACGGACGTGCCCGTGGTCCAGCAGTCGACCTCGACCTTGGCGCCGTTGGCAAGGGTGTACACGATGTCGGCGCTGGTGCTGGGCTTGACGCGGACCTTCAGCCCGTTCGGCGCCTTCTGCACATACGCGCACCACGCCCGCGGATCGCTGCCGGAAGAACCGCAGCGGAACGCGTCGGCGTTGGCCGCGGGGGCCAGCGCGACCCCCGAGGCGAGGATTCCGGCGGCGGACGCGGCGACGACACCGGCCTTCCAACGTACGAATCTCATGATTCCCCCTGTTTCTGTCGGTCTGCGCATTCGGTCTGCGCTGTCGGTACAGCTCGCCAGGTGCGGGCGGCTGGTTGACGGCGATGCGCCGTACGCGGCGCTTCTCGTCATGCTCCGATCATTCCCAGGGGACCCGGCCCGGCAGATAGCAATGCGCGCCAAGGGCTTGGCACTGAGCGCCGCCCTCCGGGCCCGGTTCGTGATGTCGCGGCGGAGCCGGCTGCACGGCGGCACCCGTGGTCAGTGGGGTGTCCGGGCCGGAGTGGGCATCAGGGCGTTCCAGAGGGGGGTGGCCCGGCCTCGGTTGCGGGCGGTCAGCTCCTCCAGATACCAGTCCTGGCCCAGGAGTTGCTTGACGCGGGGGACGGCCTCGGCGTCCGGGCCGCTGTAGTAGTGGACCTTGCGGGGGTCGCCGTCGGTGACCATACGGAACATGACCTCGGCCGTGACCGCCGGGTCGGAGCGCACCAGGTTCAGCGAGGCGAAGGTGTTCCAGGACTCCGTGTAGTCGTCCGGGACGTCCCGCGCGCGGTCGGCCTTGCCGAAGATCTTCGTCTCCATGCTCCCCGGGTGCAGGGCCTTGACCTGCACCCCGAACTCGGCCAGCTCCGCGTGGAGACCCTCCGTGAGGGCGGCGACGGCCGCCTTGGACGCCTGGTACACGGAGGTGTACGGGAACCCCGCGTCCGCGCTGATCGAACTGACGTTGACGATCACCCCCGAGCGCTGTTCGCGGAAGATCGGAACGACCGCCTTGTTCAGCGCGGCCAGGCCGAAGACATTGGTCTGGAACTGGCGGTGCACCTGGTCCATCGTCACCGCTTCGAGCGGGCCAGACTGGAAGTAACCCGCGTTGTTGATCAGGGCGTCCAGGCGGCCGAACCGAGACCGGGCGAGGTCGCCGAAGCGCAGGTCGGCGTCCTCGTCGTCGACGTCCAGCAGGAGCGTCCTCACACGGTCCAGACCGGCGTGTACGGCCAGGTCCGCCTCCTTGCGGACAGTGGCGACGACGTTCCAGCCCGCCTCGGCGAAGCGGCGCACGCTCAGACAGCCGAATCCGCTGGCGGTGCCCGTGATGGCGATGGTCTTCGCCGGCATCGGAGACATCAGAGCTTCCTTCTTCCGTGGTCGCGCCTTCCTTTCCTATAGTGAAACACCGGTGCGTTAATTGGGCAAGTTTAACGCGCCGCCGTTGCGTTATTGTTTACGTATGCCGTCGTCGCCCCCTTCGCCCTCGCCCGACTCCTTCCAGCGCGCCCGCCGCCCCGAGCACAAGGAGCGGCGCCGGCACGACATCCTGGAGGCCGCCGCGACGCTGGCCCTGAGGGACGGGGTCCGGTCGGTCACCCTCACCGGCATCGCCGCCCGGGCCGGTGTCCACAAGTCGGCGGTGCTGCGCTACTTCGCCTCCCGCGAGGCGGTCTTCCTGCTGCTGACCGCGGAGGGGTGGGGGGAGTGGGCCGCCGCTGTCGGTGACGCTCTCGCGGAGCCCATGGCGCCCGGCGAGGTCGCGGGCGTGCTCGCGGGGACTCTGGGCGAGCGGGCCCTGTTCTGCGATCTCCTCGCCCACGCGCAGCTCACCCTCGAACGCGGGGTGACCCTGCGCCAGGTACGCGAGTTCAAGATCGCGACCCTCGACGCGGTCGCCGGGATCGCCCAGGCCCTGACCACGGCCCTGCCCGCGCTCCCCCGCGAGCGGGCAATCGACGTCATCGCCGGTACGACCGCGATGGCCGCCGCCCAGTGGCAGACCTCGAACCCGCCGGACACCCTGGCCCTGCTCTATGCCCAGGACCCGGTCTTCGCCCATGTCGCGACCGACTTCGCGCCCCGGCTCACCCGGCTGGTGACCCTGCTCCTGACCGGCGCCGCCGGCCAGGAGTGAACCCAGGCCGGGGAGCGAGCCGGCCGGCGGGCGCGCGGGCTCGGGGGCGGCCCCGCTCGGGGAGGGGGCGGCGCCACTCCGGGAGGGGGCGGCGCCACTCCGGGAGGGGGCGGCCCCCGCTCAGGCGCGGCGCCCGCTCAGCGGTGGCGGCGGGCTCGTACGATCAGGGCCGTCACGGCGGCCACGGTGACCACGCCGCTCACCAGGTTCGTCCAGATCGGCAGGGAGCCGAAGTTGGACGCCATGTTGATGATCACGCTGAGCACGACCACCGTCCACAGCCCGGCCCGTACCATTCCGTCCCGGGCCACGCCCTCCGCCTGCCCTCCTTCCGTCTGCCCGCCCTCCGCCTGCTGACCAGGTCCCTGCTGGTTGTACGTCTGCTGGGCGGTGGGGCGGTAGGGGTCGGTGGTGTGCGTCATGACGGGGCCTCCTCGGGCGGGTTCCGGTGGTGTGGACGACATTACGGAGCGTCGCCGCCCTGCCCCATCCCGCGTACGGCCCGGTCCGCGGTACAGCAGGCTGTACCTTCCCGGCCCTGGAACTGAAGTGGAACCCCTGTTCCCTCTATGGTCGTTCCGGACTACCGGAAAGAGGCGGACGGATGGCCACTGCATCCCCCAACACCAGGCCCGACACCGGGCCCAGCGGCAAGCCCGGCACCAGGCCCAGCGGCACGCAGAGCAGAGGAGGCCGGGGCGGGGGTGACGACGGCGAAGGGCTCATAGCCGTCACCCTCGCCCGTACCGCCTCCGCCGTCGGCGAGCTGCTCGGCGGCCTCGGTACGGCCCTCCTCGCTCTGGTCCTGCTCGCCCTGCTCGCCGTCACCGCCCTCACCTCCCTCCTCGGCGTGGGGCTCCTCCTCGCCCCCCTCACCCTCCGCGCCCTCCACGCCCTGGCCCGCCGCGAGCGCGCCCGGCTCGGGCGGCGGGGCGCCGAGGTCATCGCCCCGGACCCGCCGCCGACCCGGCTGACCGCCGCCCTCGCCGACCCCACCACCCGGCGCGAGGCCCGCTGGCTGGTCCGGCACGCCACGGTGGGCCTCCTGCTCGGCACCGCCGCGCTCCTGATGGTGATCTCCGCCGTGCGCGACACCACGTTCCCGCTGTACTGGCGGCTGCTGCCCGAGAACCCCACCGCCACCTCCTTCGCGGTCGGCGTCGCCCGCTCCTGGCCCGACGCCATCGCCGTGGGCCTGGCCGGCTTCGGCGCGATCGCCATGCTCGTCGGGCTCACCCCGGGCATGGCCCGGCTCCAGGCCGCCCCCGGCCGCCGCCACCTCGCCGCGGGCTCCGAGGTGGACCTCCAGCTCCGCGTCGCCGAGCTGACCTCCACCCGCGCCGCGGCCCTCGACGCCCACGCCACCGAACTCCGCCGTATCGAAAGGGCGTTGCACGACGGCACCCAGAACCGGCTGGTCTCCGTCTCCGTCCTCCTCGGCGCCGCCCGCCGCCAGGTCGCCCGCGACCCGTCCCGCGCCGACGAGATCCTGGAACGCGCCCAGTCCGCCGCCGAACAGGCCCTGGCCGAGCTGCGCTCCGTCTCCCGGAGCATCCTCCCGCCCGTGCTCGACGACCGGGGGCTGGCCGGCGCGCTCACCGGGCTCGCCTCGGAGTCCCCGGTTCCGTGCCGTATCGATGTCGAGACCCGGCAGCGCTGCGCCGCCTCCGTCGAGGCGACCGCCTACTTCGTGGTCGCCGAAGCCCTCACCAACGTCGCCAAGCACAGTGGCGCGCGGCATACGACGGTGACGGTACGGACGCGGGGCGGGCGGCTCCTGCTGAACGTCACCGACGACGGCCGGGGCGGCGCGGACGCCGCCGGTGGTTCCGGGCTGACCGGGATACGCCGCCGGGTGGCGGCCCATGACGGCACTCTCCGCCTGGCCAGCCCGCCCGGCGGTCCGACAACCCTGGAAGTGGATCTCCCCTGTGGAACGTGAAACCCCCCTCGCCCACGCTCCGGGCACCGGCCCCGGCACCGGCCCCGCCCCTGACCGGAGCCTGCGGGTCGTGATCGCCGAGGACGACCCGCTGCTCCGCGAGGGGCTCGCCCTCCTCCTCCACGCCGAGTCGCTGGACGTCGCCGCCACCGCCGGGACCCCCGAGGAGGCGCTGGCCGCGATCGACACGTACCGCCCGGATGTCGCCATCTTCGACGTACGGATGCCCCCCACCCACACCGACGAGGGGATCCGGGCGGCCGTGGAGGCCCGGAGCCGGCACACCGGTCTCGCGGTGCTCGTGCTCTCCGCGTACGTCGAGCAGAGCTTCGCCACCCAGCTCCTCACCGGCGGCGTCGGCGGCCTCGGCTATCTGCTCAAGGAACGCGTCGGCCGGGTCGAGGAGTTCCTCGACGCGCTGTACCGGGTGGCGGACGGCGGCACCGCGATCGACCCGGAGATCGTCGCGCAGCTCTTCACCCGCTCCCGCCAGGACACCCGGCTTGAGCGGCTGAGCCCGCGCGAACGGGATGTCCTCGCCCTGATGGCGGAGGGGCTGGGCAACAGCGCCATCGCCGCCCGGCTGGTGGTCACGGACGGCGCGGTCCACAAGCACATCCGCTCCATCTTCGCCAAGCTCGACCTCTCCCCCGCCGACCGGGTCGACCGGCGGGTGGCGGCCGTTCTGCACTATCTGGAGGATGTGCGGCGGCTCGTCTGACCGGTGACCGGTGATCAGTGACCGGTGAACGGTGAACGGTGAACGGTGAACGGTGAACGGTGAACGGACATGGATACGGGCCGACCGCCGCCGCCGACCGCCGCCGCCGCCGCCGTCCGACAACCCCTCCGGGCTACGGAGGGCTTGTCACTCCCCGGGCCAGCCCTGGTCCTCCTCCGGAGGCCAGCTCTCCCCCCACCCCCTGTCCCGCGCCGCGCGGTACAGGGGGCCATGGCGTTTGGTGACCGTCTCGCGGCGCAGGGCGTCGGTGGCCGTGCAGAGCTCCAGCAGCACCTGCCCCTTCCTGAGCTGCGGCTTCCGGACGATCCTGGCCGGGGCCCGGTCCGGGACCGACCGTACGGCGGCCACGTAACTGAACTTCTCGTCCTCGTACGGCAGCGAGCCGCCCTTCACCTGCCGGTGCAAGGAGGACCTGCTGACCCGGGCCGAGAAGTGGCACCAGTCGGTGCCGGGCGCGATCGGGCAGGCGGTGTCGTGCGGACAGGGCGCCGCGACATGGAAACCCGCGCCGATCAGCAGATCCCGGGCCTCGATGACCCGGAGATAGCCGTCGGGGGTGCCCGGCTCCACGATCACCACGGCCTGGGCCGACGCCCGCGCGGCCTCGGTGACCAGGGCGGCACGGTCCCGCTCCGCCAGTTCCTTCAGAACGTACGAGACGGTCACCAGGTCGCTCCCCTCGGGCAGCCGCAGCGCCTCCCCGATCCGCCCCGTGCGCCACCGGACGGCGCGGAGGGCGGGGATCCCCGAGGACTCCGCGAGCTCCCGGCCGAGCGCCAGGGCGGGCTCCGCCCAGTCGAGGACGGTGGTGGAACGGGGGGTTCCACCGGCGCCGCTCCCGTCGTCCCCGCCCCACACCGCGTCCGCCGCCCACACCGCCGCCCCCGTACCGCCGCCCACGTCCACATGGCCGCCCGGCGCCCACCCCGGCACCGCGTCGGCCAGGGCCTCCAGGGCGGCCCTTACGGCCTCGAAGGTGGCCGGCATCCGGTACGCGGCGTACGCGGCGACGTCCGAACGGTCCCGCAGGACGGGGGCGTCGGTCGGGGTGGTGCCCCGGTAGTGGGCGATCAGGCGGTCGACGGCCTGGGCGGCCTGCTTCGGCGGGAGCCCGTCGAGGAGCCGGCCGAGCCGGGAGCGCAGGGTTTCCGCGGTGGAGAGGGTGGCGTTCACCGCCGAATTGTAGGCAAGCGGGCAGGACCCGACGCCCACTCGGGCACCCGCGCGCACCCCTGTGCCCGCCCCCGCGCCCGTCCCAGGAGCGAACGCCGAGCCCCCTATGACCAGTTGCTACGCTGGCCGCCTTGCAGCACGGGGCGGGCTCTCACAGGAGGACCACGGGGACCATGGCCACCATGTTCCAGCGGATAGGGCGCAGACTCGTGGGGCCTACGGGGATGCTGAGAACGACGCGTCACAACCGTCCCCTGGGGGACGGGCCGACGAGGCGCGAACGGATCGTACGCACCTCCCTGGCGGTCGGCGGGGTGCTGCTCGCCCTGCTGCTCCTCCTCGTCACCTGCGGCCCCCCGGCCGACAGGAAGAGCGACAAGGCGGGGCCCGGCGTCAGCGTGCCGACGGCGAGCGCGTCGGCGAGCAGCGCCCCGCGGATCCCGCAGCTCGTCGTACCGGACACGTACGACACGACGAACGGCTGGGACATCACGGACAGTTCGCCGACGTACGCCGTCGCGCAGTCCAGCGGTCTCATCGCCTACCTGGCGCGGACCGATGACGACGAGTACCTGATCCGCACGATCAACCCGAAGAACGGCAAGCCCGCCTGGGACGGCGAACCCCGGCGCACCCTCTATCCGCCGGATCGTTTCCCCCGGCTGCTGTCGGTCTCCGCGGATCCGGTACGGAAGGCCGAGGAACCGGCCGGGGAAAAGGCTGGGGACAAGGCCGGGGACAAGGGCGGGGACAAGGGCGGGGACAAGAAGGACGACAAGAAGAAGGACGACGAGAAGGACGACAAGGCGAAGGACGACGCCAACGCCAAGGACGGGGAGAAGGCGAAGGACGACGCCCAGGCCAAGGACGGGGACAAGGGCAAGGACGGGGAGAACGCCCAGGGCGCCCAGGACGCCAAGGGCGACGGGAAGCAGGACGCCCCGGAGGAGCAAGAGGCCCAGGAGTACTTCGTCACCTGGTCGTACGGGCGGGTCGACCAGGGGCCCGGGCAGCCCTCCGACTCGTTCATCTCGCTCGACATCTTCCGCGCCTCGGACGGCAGGGCGCGCCGTATCGAACTCCCCTGGCCCGACCCGCCGAAGATCACCGCCTCCGGCCCCTCCATCCTGATCAGCGACGGCAAGGCGACGACGGCGGTGATCGACCCGGCGAAGGGCGACATCGTGAGCGTCCCACCGGGGGCCCTCGGCTACCCCAAGGAGTGCAAGGAGTGCCGCACCCTGACCCAGGTACGGGGTACGACCCCCAAGGGGCTGCTGGTGAGCGGCGCCAAGGAGTTCTGGGTGCGCGGCGGCTGGTACAGCAGGAAGGTCGCGCCGAAGGACGCGGACCCGGCGACCGGGGTACCGGCCTCGCAGGCGGGCGGCTACATCCTCGCCACCTGGCAGAAAAAGAAAGAGGCGAAGGACGCCCGTACGCACGAACTGTGGGTGCTGCACGACGCGGCCACCGGCAAGGCGGTGCTCCAGGCCCGGTGCCGTAAACCCGCGATCAGATCGGCGGAGGACCCGCAGCTCGTGATCTCCCGGGACGGTGAGTACCTGGTCGCCGGGCGGCTCGCCTTCGACCTGCGGGAGAAGCGCGCGTACTGCTTCGAGGAGGAGGACGGCACGCGTCCCCTCATGCTGACCACGGTCACGGACGACGGCACGGCGTACGGCGCGCGGAGCGCGCGCAGCGCCTCGGACGCGCTGGCGGGCGGCGGCAGCGCCCCGGTCGTGGTGGACCTGACGACGGCGACACCGGAGACGATGGCCCTCAACGTACGGATTCCGGGGGCGGAGATCGCCGGGATCGGGCTGTTCCGGTGGACGGACGGCAAGGACAGGTCGCACCTGACGGGGTACCCGCACCGCCAGGAGCCGGGCCAGGAACAGGAGCCGGCCCCGGAGGAGACCCCGGTCCCGGAGCCGGGCCGGAGCGGGGAAGACGGCCAGGGGAATGGCCAGGGGGACGGTCAGGGGAATGGACAAGGGAATGGCCAGGTCCAGGAGGACGGAGCGGGCGGAGTGAGCTGAGGGGCGCGCTCCCCGCGAGCCCAAGCTCCCCGCGAGCCCCTCACTCCCGCGCGCTCCCCCTCACTCCCCCGCGCCCACGTCAGGGTGGGGAAGGCTAGGAGGAAGCCGGACCCGCGCCGCCCCGGCCACCGGCCCCGGCGCCCGTCTCCATCGGCGGCTGGTGCTGCCACGGTCGTACGAGACCGACGAACGCCGCCAGCGCCCCCACCGCGCACACCAGTTGGACGACGGCCATCGGTACGGCCGTCTCCTCGCCCGCGATCCCCACCAGCGGCGACGCGACCGCCCCGATCAGGAAGGACGCCGTGCCGATCAGGGCGGACGCCGAGCCCGCCGCGTGCGGGGTGCGCATCAGGGCGGAGGCGTTGGTGTTGGGCATCGCGAGCCCCATCGCGGACATCAGCACGAAGAGCCCGGCGGCGACCGGGATCAGCCCGACCTCGCCGAACACCCCGCTGGTCATCAGCAGCAGCGCCAGCGCCGCGCCCACGATCACGAGCAGGCCGAAGGCGAGTACGCGGTCGAGGGAGACCCGGCCGACCAGCACCTTGCCGTTGATCTGGCCGACGGCGATCAGGCCGATGGAGTTGACGCCGAAGAGCAGGCTGAAGGTCTGCGGGGATGCGCCGTAGATCTCCTGCACCACGAACGGGGAGGCGGCGACGTACGCGAAGAGCGCGGCGAAGGCGAGCCCGCCCGCGAGGAGATAGCCGGTGAAGATCCGGTCCGCGAGCAGCCCGCGCATGGTGCGCAGCGCGTGGCCGACGCCGCCGCTGTGGCGCTGCTCCTCGGGCAGGGTCTCGTGCAGCCACTTCCAGACGACGAAGGTGAGCACCACGCCGACCCCGGTGAGGACGACGAAGATGCCGCGCCAGTCCGTCAGCCGCAGCACCTGCCCGCCGATGACCGGGGCGATGATCGGAGCGACGCCGGAGATGAGCATGAGGGTGGAGAAGAAGCGGGCCATCTCCATGCCGTCGTAGAGGTCGCGTACGACGGCGCGGGCGATGACGATCCCGGCCGCGCCGGCCAGGCCCTGGAGCAGCCGGAACCCGATGAGGAGTTCGACGGTGGGCGCGAAGGCGCAGATGGCGGTGGCGACGACGTACACGGCCATGCCGACGAGCAGCGGCTTGCGCCGCCCCCACTTGTCGCCCATCGGACCGACGACTATCTGGCCGAGCGCCATCCCGGCGAGGCAGGCGGTCAGGGTGAGCTGGGCGGTGGCGGCGGTGGAGCCGAGGGAGCGGGTGACGGCCGGAAGCGCCGGGAGGTACATGTCCATGGAGAGCGGCGGCAGCGCGGTGAGCCCTCCGAGGATGAGGGTCACCAGCAGCCCGGCCCGGCGCGCGGCGACGACGGCGGGCGGTACGGCTGGTGCTCCCTGTGCCGCCGGGGCGGCCGGGGTGGCCGGGGCGGTCGAGGCGGTCGAGGTGGCCGGGGCGGTCGGGGTGGCCTGGCCGGATGCCGAGCGAGGCTGCTCGGACCGTATGGGTGTGGTACGCGTGGTGCTTTCTTCAGTGGTGCGACAGCCGTCCTGCATCCATCTCTCCATGTCGTTGAATCCGCATCTATGCTCTCAGCTCAGCCGGGCAGCTCGCCCCGCACCGCGACCGGCCGAGCGACCGACCGACCGAGCGGCCGAGCGACCGAGTGACCGAGCGACCAACCGAGCGATCGAGGCAGCGATGACAACAGCACCACTCCCGCAGGACCGCCCCGTGCGCTGGGGCGTCCTCGCCACGGGCGGCATCGCCGAGCGGTTCACCCGTGACGCGGGCGGGCTGCCGGACGCGGAGATCGTCGCGGTGGCGTCCCGGAGCGAGGAGCCGGCGAAGGAGTTCGCGGGCCGGTTCGGGATCCCGCGCGCGTACGGCGACTGGGCGGGCCTGGTGGCCGACCCCGAGGTCGACATCGTGTACGTCGCGACACCGCACTCCGCGCACCGGGCCGCCGCGGGCCTCGCGCTGACCGCCGGCAAGCCGGTGCTCTGCGAGAAGGCGTTCACGCTCAACACCCGGGAGGCCGGCGAGCTGGTCGCGCTCGCCCGGGAGCGGGACGTCTTCCTGATGGAGGCGATGTGGACGTACTGCAACCCGGTCGTACGGCACCTCGCCGAGCTGGTGCGGGACGGGGCGATCGGTGAGGTCCGTACAGTCCAGGCGGACTTCGGCATCCGGGGCGACAACGGCCCCTTCCCCGCCGGACACCGGCTGCGGAACCCGGCGCTGGGCGGCGGCGCGGTGCTGGACCTGGGGGTGTACCCGGTCGCCTTCGCCCACCTCCTGCTGGGCGAGCCGGACCGCGTCCAGGCCGACGCGCTCCTCTCCCCGGAGGGTGTCGACCTGAACACCGGGATGCTGCTCGGCTGGGACTCGGGCGCGACGGCGCTGCTCTCCTGCTCCATCACGGCCCGCACCCCGGCGGCGGCGACGGTGACCGGCACGGCGGGCAGGATCGACGTACCGCCCGGCTTCTTCCACGCGGAGAGCTTCGTCCTGCACCGCGACGGCGCGGAGCCGGAAGAGTTCCGGGCGGGCACGGGCCCGCTGGCCCACGCGGCCTCCCACGGCCTCCAGTACGAGGCGGCCGAGGCGATGCGCTGCCTCCGCGCGGGCGAACGGGAATCCCCGCTGGTCCCGCTGGCCGGCACCCTCGCGGTCATGCGCACGCTGGACGCGGTACGGGAGCGGATCGGCGTCCGGTATCCGGCGGACGGCCATCCGGCGGACGACCAGGGCTGAGGGGCGACGCCATGCGGAAGACGGACAGCACGGAGAGCACGAAGAGCACGGGCAGCGCGGACAGCACGGACAGCGCGGGCCGGGGCGGGCGGCGGGTCGCCGTCGTCACCGGCGCCGGGTCGGGGATCGGACGGGCCGTCGCCGTGGCCCTCGGGGGCGCGGGCTGGGCGGTGGTGCTCGCCGGGCGCCGGACGGAGACCCTGGAGGGGACCGCCGAGGAGGTCCGGGGCGCGGCCGGCACCGCCGGGCCGGAGGGCGACGTCCTGACCGTACGGACGGATGTGGCGCGGCCCGATGACGTGGACGCCCTGTTCGCCTCGGTACGGGAGCGGTACGGCCGGATCGACCTGCTCTTCAACAACGCGGGCACCTTCGGCCCCGGCGGCGTCACCGTCGCCGACCTGCCCTACACGGCGTGGCGGAGGGTCGTGGACACCAATCTGACCGGCTCGTTCCTCTGCGCGCAGGCCGCGTTCCGGCTGATGAAGGCGCAGGAACCGCAGGGCGGCCGGATCATCAACAACGGGTCGATCTCCGCGCACACCCCGCGCCCCGACTCCGTCGCGTACACCGCAACCAAGCACGCCATGACGGGGCTCACCAAGTCGCTGTCGCTGGACGGCCGTCCGTACCGGATCGCCTGCGGCCAGATCGACATCGGCAACGCGGCGACCGATATGACGGAGCGGATGCGGCAGGGCGTGCCGCAGGCGAACGGGGAGCTGGCGGTGGAGCCGGTGATGGACGTACGGGACGTGGCGCGGACCGTGCTGCACATGGCGGAGCTGCCGTTGGAGGCGAATGTGCAGTTCGCGACGGTGATGGCGACGGCGATGCCGTACATCGGCCGGGGGTGACGGCGGGGCGGAGCCCGTACGGGGCCGCCCGTAGGGGATGCGCTCGTACGGGATGAGCCCGTACGGGACCGCCCGTACGGGACCGCCCGCAGGTACTGGGCGGGATCCCCGGCGGAGTCCGGTCCGGGACACCGGGACACCGGAACACCGGAACACCGGAATACGCGACACCACCCGGCCCGTTGGTGACGCGTATGACCTCTCCTGATCTCCCTCCCGTCCTTCGTTACACCGCGTTCTCCGCCGACCCCCGGGGTGGCAACCCCGCCGGGGTCGTGCTCGACGCGACGCGGCTCGACGACCGCGAGATGCTGGCGATCGCGGCGGAGGTGGGGTACAGCGAGACGGCGTTCCTGACCCGGCTCCCCGAGGCCGGGGACGAGGCCGGTAACGGGGACGGGGCCGCGCACGGGGACGGCGGGCGCGTCTTCGGCGTGCGGTACTTCAGCCCCGTCGCCGAGGTGCCCTTCTGCGGGCACGCCACCGTCGCCACCGCGATCGCGCTGGCCGAGCGTTCCGGCCCCGGCGAGCTGGTCTTCGAGACCCCCGCCGGGGCCGTGCCCGTCTCCGTGACCAGAGACGGCGGCACCCCCGGCGGCACCCCCGGCGGCGCGCTGCGGGCCACGCTCACCGGGGTCGAGCCGTACGTCACCGGGGTGGCCGAGGACGACGTACGAGAGGCCCTGGCCGCGCTCGGCTGGCCGGCCGGCGATCTCGATCCGGCGCTGCCGCCCCGTATCGCCTACGCGGGCGCCCGGCATCTCGTCCTGGCCGCCGCGAGCCGGGCCCGTCTCGCGGACCTCGCGTACGACTTCGACCGGCTCGCCGCGCTCATGCGCCGACTGGACCTGACCACCGTCCAGTTGGCGTGGCGGGAATCGGCCGAGGTGTTCCATGTGCGCGACCCGTTCCCGGTGGGCGGGGTGGTCGAGGACCCGGCGACCGGCGCCGCCGCGCTCGCCTTCGGGGCGTACGTACGGGAGGTGGGCGCCGTCGACGGGAGCGCCGTCCTCACCCTGCACCAGGGCGAGGACATGGGCCGGCCCGGTGTCCTGACCGTCGAGCTGCGGGCGGGCGACCCGCGCGTCCGGGTGAGCGGCACGGGCGCCCGGATCCCGGACGACGCCGTCTGACCTGGAGGGCGCCATCTGACCCGGAGGGCGCCGGCCGCCCGTACACGCGCGTCCGTACGCCCTCCCGGTCCCTGAGTCCCCTACGGGGCAGGCGGCTCCCCTGTGACCGCCTGACCCGTACGGGCTCGTCCCCAGGACGGGCTCGTCCCCAGGACGGGCTCGTCCCCAGGACGGGCTCGCCCTCAGGGCGGGTTCGTCCCGTACGGGATGGCCTTACGGGGCCACCGCGTCGCCCGCCAGCAGCCCCGCGACCTCCGCCATCTGCGCCTCCCCCAGCGGCCCGTACCGCAGGGCCCCCGCGTTCTCCTCCGCCTGGGCGACGGAGCGGAAGCCGGGGATCGGCAGGGTGTGCGGGCCGCGCGCCCAGAGCCAGGCGAGGGCGCCCTGCGCGAGGGTGCGCCCGTCGGACATCAGCACCTCCCGTACGGCGTCGACCCGCGCCGCCCACTCCGGGGCCGGTACGCCGCCGGTACGGAACCAGTGCAGCCACCCCGGCGGTACGGAGCGGATGTCACCGCCGTCCCGCGTACCCGCCGTATCCCCGTGGCGGGCCAGGAGGCCCATCGCGAGCGGCCCCCGGTTCACGCTGGCGAGCCCCAGCTCCGCGCAGAGCGCCAGCATCTCCGGCGTGTCCTCCAGGACGTTGCAGGTGTGCTGGACGGCCGCGCAGTGCTCCCCACGCGCGAAGAGCGCCGCCCGCTCCGGGTCGTCCGTGGACCAGCCGTACGCCCTGATCAGCCCCTCCCGTACGAACTCCTCGCACAGCTCCTGGAGTTCGGTGGCGGCCTCGGGGGGCGCGTCGCCGATGTGGAGCTGGTAGAGGTCCACGTACTCCGTGCCGAGGCGGCGCAGCGAGTCGGTGAGCGCCCGGCGGGCGTAGCCGGGGGTGAGGTCGGCGCCGGTGCGGGTGCGGGTCTCCGGGTCGAAGACGTTGCCCCACTTGGTGGCGATGACGGCCTCGTCGCGCCGGCCCCGCAGGGCCCGCCCGAGGACGGTCTCGCTGTGGCCGGTGCCGTAGGTGTCGGCCGTGTCGAAGAAGGTGATCCCGAGGTCGAGCGCGCGCCGGATCGCGGCGACGGACTCGTCGTCGTCCACCGCGCCCCAGCCCAGCGGGGAGCCGTCGGGGTCCTGCCATTCGCCGCCGATCGCCCAGCAGCCGAAGCCGAGCGCGCCGACGGCGATTCCGCTCCGCCCCAGCGTTCTGTCTATGGCGTCCGTGTTCATGGCGTCCGTGGTGTCCATGGAGAGGACCGTAGGAGTTGAAGCGCACACGAAGACAAGGTGCGAGAGACCCGGAAACAGAGAAAGCCGGAAACAGAGTGACCCGGAAACGAGGCGGCCGACCATCGTCAACTTTGGGTTGACGGTCCGCATATCGTCAACCTAAGGTTGACGCATGGAGAATCCCACTCAGGGTCCTCAGGACCCGCAGAACGCAACGTCCGCTCCCGCCCAGGTGACCAACCCGGTCCGTCTCGACGAACTGATCGAAGGCATCAAGAAGGTCCACACCGACGCGCTCGAACAGCTCTCCAGCGCCGTCGTCGCCGCCGACCACCTCGGCGAGGTGGCCGACCACCTCATCGGCCACTTCGTGGACCAGGCCCGCCGCTCCGGCGCCTCCTGGACCGACATCGGCCGCAGCATGGGCGTGTCCAAGCAGGCCGCCCAGAAGCGCTTCGTACCGAAGGCCGGCGAGCCGTTCACCCTCGACCCGAGCGAGGGGTTCAGCCGCTACACCCCCGGGGCGCGGAGCGCGGTGGTCGGGTCGCAGAACGCGGCGCACGCCGCCGGTAACGACGAGATCGGCACCGCCCATATCGTGCTCGGCCTGCTCGGCCTGCCCGGGACCATCGCCGCGCAGGCGATCGTCGCCCAGGGGGTGCCGCTCGACCTCGTACGGGAGAAGGCGACGGCGGCGCTGCCCGGCCGGGCGGAGACGACACCGGCGCTGGTGCCGTTCGACGCGGCGGCGAAGAAGGCGCTGGAGCTGACGTTCCGGGAGGCCCTGCGGCTGGGGCACAACTACATCGGGACGGAGCACATCCTGCTGGCCCTGCTGGAGCTGGAGAACGGTACGGGGGTGCTCCACGAGGCGGGCATCGGCAAGGCCGCGTCGGAGACCCACATCGCGCGGCTGCTCGCGGAGTACGTCACGCGGCAGGCGGAGGCTCCGGAGGGGGCCGGGGAGGGGTCCGGGGCGTAGTCCGGGGAGCGGACGGGCTACCCGGGGGGGGGAGAGAGAAGCGGGGGGCCGGGGGCCAGAGGGGGGCCGGGGGCAGAAGGGGGCCGGGGGGCGGCAACCTTTCCCGTCCCGGAGGCGACCGGAGGGCACAGGGCCCCGACCCCCCACCCCCCTCTGGAGGATTCCGTGCCGCTCAGAACCCCCTCCCCGGGCACTCCACGCCCCCGCCCACGCCGCCGCCCCTTCGCCGTGCTGGCGGTGACCGGCGCGGTGGTGGCCGCCCTGGCCTCCCCCACAGCGAGCGCCACCTCGGCCGAGGCATCTGTCTCCGCAACCGACGCCTCCCCCCTCCTCGCCGCCTCCCGCATGGAGCGCCTCGACCGGGGCCTGGTCAGCGTCCACACCGGCAACGACAACCTGGTGAGCTGGCGCTGGCTGGGGACCGACCCCGACAACGTCACCTTCAACCTCTACCGGGGCTCCCTCAAGGTCAACACGGACCCGATCACCACCACCAACTACCTCCACAAGGACGCGCCCAACTCGGCGGACTACACGGTGCGGGCCATCGTGAACGGTACGGAGCAGGCCGCCTCGCCCCACGCGATCCAGTTCCGGGCCGGGTACTTCGACGTGCCGATCTCCGTGCCGCCGGGCGGCTCCGACTACACGTACGAGGCCAACGACGCCTCCGTGGGCGACCTCAACGGGGACGGCGAGCTGGAGATCGTCCTCAAGTGGCAGCCCACGAACGCGAAGGACAACTCCCAGTCGGGCGTCACCGGCAACACGATCGTCGACGGCTACACCCTTCAGGGGCAGCGGCTCTGGCGTATCGACCTGGGCCGCAACATCCGCTCCGGCGCGCATTACACGCAGTTCCAGGTGTACGACTACGACGGCGACGGCAAGGCGGAGGTCGCCATGAAGACCGCCGACGCGACGGTCGACGGCACCGGCCGGGTCATCGGCAACGCCTCCGCCGACTACCGCAACTCCTCCGGGTACGTCCTGGACGGACCCGAGTACCTGACCATGTTCAGCGGCCAGACCGGCGCCGCGCTCTCCACCGTCGACTATGTGCCGCCGCGCGGCTCCGTCGCCTCCTGGGGGGACTCGTACGGCAACCGCGTGGACCGCTTCCTCGCCGGCACCGCCTATCTCGACGGGGCCACGCCCTCCCTGATCATGGCGCGCGGCTACTACACCCGTACGGTGATCGCCGCCTGGAACTTCACGGGTGGTCAGCTCGTCCGCAAGTGGACGTTCGACACGAACAGTTCCACCAACGTCGGCAAGGGGTACGACGGGCAGGGCAACCACGCGCTGGCCATCGGGGACGTCGACGGCGACGGCCGCGACGAGATCGTCTACGGCTCGATGGCCGTGGACGACAACGGGGCCGGCCTGTGGACCAACAAGAACGGCCACGGCGACGCGGCCCACCTCGGCGACCTCGACCCGTCCCGCCCGGGACTCGAATACTTCAAGGTGGACGAGGACGGTTCGAAGCCCTCCTCGTACTTCGCGGACGCCAGGACCGGCCAGGTGCTCTGGTCGACGCCGGCCGCCGGCGACAACGGGCGCGGCGTGGCGGGCGACATCTGGGCCGGCAGCCCCGGCGCGGAGTCGTGGTCGGCCGCGGACGGCTCGCTGCGCAGCACCACCGGCGCGGCGCTGGGCCGCAAGCCCTCCTCCACCAACTTCCTCTCCTGGTGGGACGGCGACCCGGTGCGCGAACTCCTCGACGGCACGCACATCGACAAGTACGGCCCCTCCGGCGACACCCGGCTGCTGACGGGCTCGGGGGTGCACTCCAACAACGGTACGAAGGCGACGCCCTCGCTCTCCGGTGACATCCTGGGCGACTGGCGCGAGGAGGTCATCTGGCCCACCAGCGACAACACGGCCCTGCGGATCTACTCGACGCCGTACCCGACCGACCGGAAGATCACCACGCTGCTCCACGACCGGATGTACCGGACGGCGCTGGCCTGGCAGAACACGGCGTACAACCAGCCGCCGCACCCGAGCTTCTTCATAGGCGACAACATGCCGACGCCGCCGCGCCCCGCCATCACCACCCCTTAGGCGGACCGCGGACGACCCCTCCGGCACCCGGGGCCCCGAAACCCCCTGCCCGGCCCGTCACCCCGGCCCTCACCCGCTGTTGGCGACGCCGCTGCCGTCCCCGGTGCCGGAGGAGTCGTACCCCTGCCCCTCCTCGACCGAGCCGCCGAGCTTGCCCTGGGCACCCTTGACGTTCTTCTCGTCGTCCGTGCCGATGACCCACCGGGTGCCGATGAGGTAGGTGCCGCCGTACATCTGGGCGTAGTCGACCCAGTCGCGCTTGTTCTTCTCGGTGGTGAAGGTGATGAGCGTGTACCCGGTCCCGCCCTTCTTGCAGACGCCCTGCCGGTAGTCCTCGACGGTCATCCTGATCTGGGCCGTGCACCCGACGGCCTCGGCCAACTGCTCCACGGTCGCGGGCCCGGCCGCCACGGCGGAGGGTCCGGCGCTCCCCCCGTCGCCGCCGGTGGCAGCGCCGGTGGCCTTCCCGGAGTCCTCCCGCACGGAGTCCCCGCTCCCCCCGCTCCCCCCGCACCCGGCGAGGCCCAGCACCCCGACGGCCATCAGCCCCGCCACGACGGGCCGGAATCCCCGGCTCGGCCTCGGGGCCGGCCTCGGGCTCCGGCCCGGCTTCCGGCCCGGCTTCTGGCCCGGCTTCCGGCTCGGCACATACGACAACGTCAACGGCGCGCGCCGCCGGCGCGGATGAAGGCGTATCACACCCACGGATACGCACGCGCCGCCCCGAGCGTTCACCGGCGCCTCCCCGCCGGCCGCTCCCCACCGGCGCCGATCCCCCCGGCACGCCGATCCGCCATCCGTTCCGGTTTCCGCCGTGTCCGGCCCGGTCCTCCGCCCGGGGCGCACCGGCGCCGTAAGACTCGCCGGTACCGGGATCCCAACCGGACACGTGGTGAGAACGAGGAGCGACGATGACGACGACCGGCCTCCGCCCGCTGGGGACTGTGCTGGCCCAGCCCGAACCCGGCCTCACGGCCGACGATTTCCTGCTGCGGGCCCGCGCGCTGCGCGACCACCTCCGCGCCGAGCAGGAGGCGACCGAGCGGCGGACGTTCTACTCGCAGGAGACCCACGACCTCCTCCGGCGGAACGGTTTCTACCGCATGCTCCAGCCCAGGACCTTCGGCGGCTACGAGCTGCGGGTGTCCGAGTTCTACCAGGTCGTCGTCGAGATCGCCCGGGGCTGCCCCTCCACGGGCTGGTGTCTGGCCCTCGGCTCGGGACATGTGCTCCCGTTCGCCTCGCTCTTCGGCCCCGATGTCCAGACCGGGGCGATGGGCGCCGACGGACACTTCATCGCACCGCACCGGATGGTCCCGTCGGTCCGCGCGGTCCCGCACGCCGACGGCTGGGAGCTGACGGGCACATGGAGCTACAACTCCGGGGCGCCGTACTCGACCCACGCGCTCGGCACCGTCGCCCTGCCTCCCGGCGAGGAGGGCGCGCCCCGCTTCGGTATCGCGGTGGTGCCCCGGTCGGGGTACGCGGTCCTCGACGACTGGGGGGACATCCTCGGCCTGCGGGGCACCGGCTCGCCTTCGCTCCGGATGGAGAACGCCGTGGTGCCGTACGGCAACGTGCGCGAGGTGGACGGGCAGGACCCCTTGTGGGCCGAGCCCGTCGGCGCGGCTCTGCACGGCAACCCCATGTACGGAGGACGCTTCGGCGGCTTCTTCTTCGGTGAGACGCTCGCCGTCGCGGCCGGCATCGGTCACGCCATGCTCGACGAGTACCGGTCGGCGCTGCTGGAGAAGGCGCCGATGTGGAACCCGCACGGGGTGCGCGCGGACGACGCCCAGTACCAGGAGTGGTACGGCGAGGCGTGCTCCCTGCTCGACGCGGCGGAGGCGGTGCTCTGGCGGATGGGAGAGCTGTACCACGCGTTCTGCGAGCGCGAGGCCCGGGGCGAAGGGAGGTTCGGCCCCGTGGACGATCTGCGCCTGACCAGCCTGGGCGCGCAGGGCGATCGGTACGTCACGGAGGCGATGGACCTCCTCGTCCGTACCGGCGGGTCGAGCGCGCTCCGCCAGGGGGCCAGGACCGAGCGCTACTGGCGGGACTTCAGCGCCTACCGCACCCACCCCGCCACGATGGCGAGGCCGCTCACGGCCAGGCGTTTCGCCGCCGCCGACCTGGCGTCCGGACGTCCGGAGGCACCGCGAGGGGCGGCGCCCGATGAAGCCCGGGCGCACCACCCCTGAGGTCATCCCGGCCGTTAGCCCTGCCGTTACACCTGCCCTTACCCCTCCTGACCCCTCCTGCCGCCGCCCCCCCCTACGACCGGTCCAGGGCACTCCACGCTCTGCGGGGCGCCATGCGGAGATGGCTTCTCCACTTACGTGTTACGGTGGTCGGGTAAGCGGAGAGACCTTCTCCGCTTACCGTCCCTCCTCCGCTGCTCGCACGCTGCCCCTCCTCGCTCGCCGCCCTCCGCTTCCCTCAAGGAGTGAACGTCATGACCAAGCCCCGCGCCCTGATCGTGGGCATGGGCATCGGCGGCCTGGCCACCGCCATGCGCCTGCACGAGGTCGGCTGGGAACCCGTCCTGGTCGAACGTGCCGCCGACCGCCGCGCCGCCGGCTACTTCATCGGCCTGTTCGAGACCGGCCGGGCCACCGCGCGGCGGATGGGCGTCCTGGACGCCATCGGCAACCGGACCGACCTCACCAGCGTGACCTACGACATCGACCGCACCGGCCGCCGACGCCCCGGCCTGGGCTACGGCGACCTGCCCGGCGGCCCGCGCCTCATGCTCCGCGGGGACATCGAGGCCGCCCTCTACGACGAGGCCGCGCCGCGGACCGAGATCCGCTACGGCACCACTCCCGTCGCCGTCGACGAGCACCCCGGGGGCGTGGACGTCACCCTGCGCACCACCACAGGCGCGGACACGTGCGAGAACACCGAAGGCGCCGGAAGAGCGGAGACGGAGGGCACGGAGAGCACGGAAAGCACGGAGAGCACCGAGCGCTTCGATCTCGTCGTCGGCGCCGACGGCCTGCGCTCCACCGTGCGCCGCCTCGCCTTCGGGCCGGACGCGCGGTACCTGCGGCCCTTCCACCACATCATCGGCGCGGCGATCCTCAAGGACGCCGTACCCGGGTTCCGCCCCAACGACGGCCTGGTCCTGGCGGAACCGGGCCGCTCCGTATGGGTCTTCCCCTTCTCCGACCACCAGCCAGGAGTGCTCTTCAGCTACCGCACCGACGACGAGGACGGCCAGTTCACCCGCCCGCCCGCCGAGTCCCTGCGCCGCGCCTTCGGCCCCGAGCCCACCGGCCCCGTACTGGAGAATCTTCTGACCCAGTTCGAGCAGGCCGACGACTGCCTCTTCGACTCCGTCCACCAGGTGGAGATGCCGGCCTGGCACACCGACCGTGTCGTCCTCCTCGGCGACGCCGCCTGGTGCCTCACCCTGTACTCGGGCATGGGCGCCTCGACCGCCCTGGCCGGCGCCGACCTGCTCGGCACCACCCTGCTGCGCAACCCCGGCAACCCCGGCCGGGCCCTGCGCGAATGGGACCAGCGGCTGCGGCCCTTCATCACCACCCAGCAGGAACTGGGGCGCACCGAGGGCCTGACCATGTTCGTCCCGCAGTCCCGCCGGGACCTGCTCGTCCGCGGCCTCACCCAGAAACTCGCCGGCAACCAGGTCGGCAAGCGAGTCATGCACAAGCTGATCGACGGCAAGTTCGCCAGCAAGTCACAGGACATAGCCGCCCCCTGACCGAGCTCTCCAGGGCGAGTCCTCCGTGGCGAGTCCTCTAGGGCGAGCCCTCTGACCGAGTTCTCCAGGGCGAGTTCTCTGCCGTATGGCGGGCGCGCGCCCGCCCCATGGCGGCGTCGAAGTCGCGCTGGGTGTCGTCGCACCAGTGCAGCAGGTCGACGAGGACCTGCTGAAGGGTCTCGCCGGGGCTGCGGCGCCAGCCGTCGCCCGAGAGCGTGTACGTCTCCATCGCCGCGTTGGCGCGCTTCACCGCGGCATCGTGCCCATCCGGGGTCACCGGCATCGTTCCCCTCCCGCGGAAACTCGCGAAGACTCGCGAAAACTATAATGCGCTGTATATTTACAGCGCACTTCACTTTCCGGCAAGGCGGGCAGAAGCGACCGGGGCAGCCGCAGAGCACACGCAGGGCAGGGGCAGGGGCAGGAACGTATGGAGACACTCTCGGACGGGCTGCGCACGGTGACCGCCGTCCGGTACGTGACCCCGCTGCGGAGCGGCGGCTCCGTCCCCGGTGTCGTCGAGGCGGACGACCTGGGGACGTACGTGGTCAAGTTCACCGGCTCCGCGCAGGGGCGCAAGGCGCTCGTCGCCGAGGTCATCGTGGGCGAGCTGGCACGCCATCTCGGGCTGCCCGTACCGGAACTGGTCCTGGTGGACTTCGACCCGGCGGTCGCCGCCGGGGAACCGCACCAGGAGGTGCGGGACCTGCTGCGCGCCAGCGCGGGGGTGAACCTCGGCATGGACTACCTGCCGGGAGCCGCCGACTTCACGCCGGGTGCGCTCGACATCGACCCGATGGAGTCCGCCAGGATCCTCTGGCTGGACGCGTTCACCGCGAATGTGGACCGTACGGTGCACAGCTCGAACCTGATGACATGGCCGCCCGCCGGCCACCAGAAGCCCCGTCTGTGGCTCATCGACCACGGTGCGTCGCTGGTGTTCCACCACCGATGGGAGAGCGCGGCGGACGCGGTCGGCAAGGGCTACGACTTCCGGTCGCACGCGCTCGGCCCGCCCGGTCCCCACCTGGCGGCGGCCGACGCCGAGCTGGCGCACCGGGTGACCCCCGGGCTGCTGCGTCGGCTCGCCGCCGCCGTACCGGACGTATGGCTGGCCGGCGAACCGGGGTTCGGCACCCCGGACGACGTCCGCGACGCCTACGTCGCCCATCTCGCCTCCCGCGCGCGGTACTCCGCCCGGTGGCTTCCCCAGGAGATGTCATGAGTGAAGGGCTGCGGGAACGGAAGAAGCGGCAGACCCGGCGGCGTATCTCCGAGGCGGCACTCGGCCTGTTCGTGGCGCGGGGCTTCGACAGCGTCACCATCGCGGAGGTCGCTGCGGCGGCGGATGTCTCGGTCAACACCCTCTACAACTACTTCGAGGCGAAGGAAGACCTGGTCCTGCCGCCGGACGAGGCGTCACCGCAGCGGCTCGCCGACATCGTGCGCGCCCGGCGGCCGGGCGAGTCCGCCGCGCGGGCGGTGCTCGGCCGGCTGCGGGAGGAAGTGCGCCGCCATGACCGGAAGGTGGGCCTGACCGAGGGCTTCGGCCCCGTATTCGAGATGATGCGGGCCGCCCCCACCCTCACCGCCCGGCTGGAGAACCTCGGCCGGCAGATGACCGACGCCCTCACCACGGTCCTGGCCGAGGAAACCGGAGCCGCGCCCGAGGACCAGACACCACGCGTGGTCGCCGGCCAGATCGGCTGGTTCCACTCCCTGGTCTACAGCGAGATCGGACGGCGCGTCGCGGCGGGCGAGAAACCCGCCACGATCGCCGGGGCCGTCCTGGAACTCCTCGACATCGTCGAGGAGACGCTGGGCGAACGAACACTCGGCTACGCGGCCGGTTAGTCCGTCAGTGAGGTGGTCCGTCAGTGAGGTAGTCCGTCACAGAGGTACTGCGCCACAGAGGTACTGCGCCAGGCGCGTACCGGCAGACGAAGCGCGTACCGGCCATCGATGACCGGCGGTCGATGACCGGCGGTCGATGACCGGTGGTCGATGACCGGCAGACGAGTCGGGCTGTACGCCGGATTTTGTTCGCCCGGCGCCTCGCGGCGGCCGGGGAGACGGCCATCCATCTAGGGCCGACGTTGCCGCCGGCCTCGTGCGGTCTACCCGCGGACTCGGGCGGGCAGCCCTCGAACGTCCGCGCAGGCCCGCCGTTCCTCGCGGAACGGGGAGCCCTCTTGACCTTGCTCCGGGTGGGGTTTACCGAGCCGTCCGGGTCACCCCGGACGCTGGTGGTCTCTTACACCACCGTTTCACCCTTACCGGGCCCGCCCTCTCCGAGGAGAGCACAGCCCCGGCGGTCTGTTTTCTGTGGCACTGTCCCGCGGGTCGCCCCGGGTGGGCGTTACCCACCACCCTGCCGTGTGGAGTCCGGACGTTCCTCGGCAGGAGCTGAAGAATCAGATCCTGACGCGGCCGTCCGCCCGGCTCGTCTGCCGTACTGGCCATCGTACCCGTCCGTACCCCCGGCCGTACCCGTCGGCTTGACCCTGCCGCGACGTCAGGGTTTGTACTGAGCCCATGCGCATCGCAGAGATCGCCTCCCTCGCCGGGGTCACCACCCGTGCCGTACGCCACTACCACCATGTCGGTCTGCTGCCCGAGCCCGCGCGGCGCCCCAACGGCTACCGCGACTACGCGGTACGGGACGCCGTCCTCCTGGCCCGGATCCGCCGGCTCACCGCGCTGGGGCTCTCGCTGGACGAGGTACGCGACGTACTCGCCGATGACGCGGGGCACGAACTCGCCGAGGTGCTGAGCGAACTCGACGCCGACCTGGCCCGCCAGGAGGCGGAGATCCGGGCCCGGCGGCGCCGTCTCGCCGAGCTGATGGCGGAGCCGCCGACCGCCGAGGGCCCCCTCTCCCCCGCGCTCGCGCGCTTCCTGCGCTCGCTCCCCGACCTCGACTCCCCGGCCGCCGCCGCGGACCGCGCCCTGCTCACCCTCCTCGACCCGCAGGGGAGGGTGACGGGGACGAAGGCGGAGGCGGAGGCCGAGGGAGAGGCAGAGGCCGGGGGAGCGGCCGAGGGAGAGGCGTACGGGCCCGAGGGGCTGTACGACGCGCTGCGCTCCCTCACCGCCGCCCCGGAGCTGCACCGCGCCTACCAGCGGCTCGACGCGCTGGACGGCGCCCCCGCCGACGACCCCCGGATCGGCCCGCTCGTGGCCGACCTGAACACCCTGGTCACCGACGAGATCATCGCCGCGATCCCAGACGACGACGGCCCGCCCCACGACGGAACCGGGCTCGGGGAAGCCCTCCTGGCCGAGTACAGCCCGGCCCAGGCGGAGGTCGTACGGCACCTCATAGCGTCGATAGCGGCCCGCACCCGGTCCCACAGCCGTACACAGAACCAGAACCAGAGCCGGCAGCGGCAGGAGGAGGCGTCATGAAGCGGGCGGCCGAGATCGTACGGCGCCTGATCGCCCTCGAATTCCGGAGCCTGGCCGGCATCGCGCGCTGGGCAGCGCGGCGCCCGCACAGGGTCGGTCCGGGCGCCCACGCGGCCCCGTACACCGGACCGCAGACGGCGATGCTCTACGGGCTGCTCTTCGTCGCCGTCGTGGAGACCGTGGCACTGGCGGCGCTGATCCCCTGGCCCGTCGTGCACCTGATCGCCCTGGTGCTGGACGTCTACACGGTGCTGATGGTGCTGGGGCTGCACGCGGGCTGCGTCACCCGCCCCCATGTGGCGGGCCCGGACGGCTCGTTGAGGATCCGCTACGGCGTCCTCTTCGACCTGCGCATACCGGCCGGCCTCATCGCCGCCGTACGGGTCGACCGGCGCTACCCGGACGGCGGGCTCCTCCAGTACGACGCGGGGAACGGCGAGTACGACGCGGGGAGCGGCGAGCACGACGCGGGGAACGGCGAGGCGGACGGTGGCACGCTGGACCTCGTCGTAGGAAGTCAGACGTCCGTACGGGTGGAACTGGCGACGCCCGTCCCCTTCGTACGGCCGCTCGGCGCGACAGGCCGGGCGCGGGTGATCCGTTTCCACGCCGACCACCCGGAGGAACTGGTGAAGGTGCTCCGGAGCCGGAAGGCGACGGAAAAGGTGCGGGAAGGAGCGCGGAAGGAGCCAGGAGAAGAAGGCACCGCCCCCGTTCACCTACGCTGACGCGGGGATGCCACCTGGCCGCCCACAAAAGTCAACCCCTGTCCAAAATCCCTGTCCCAATCCCTGTCCAACTCCACGTGCCTTCCAAGGAGACCCGCCGTGCTCGTCCTGCTGCCCCCGTCCGAAGGCAAGGCCGCCTCGGGGCGCGGCGCTCCGCTGAAGCCGGAGTCGCTGTCGCTCCCCGCGCTGGCCGGGGCGCGCGCCGCCGTACTGGACGAGCTGGTCGAGCTCTGTGCCGCCGACGAGGAGAAGGCGCGCACGGTGCTCGGCCTGAGCGAGGGGCTGCGCGGCGAGGTCGCCAAGAACGCGGAGCTGCGCACGGCGGGCACCCGCCCGGCGGGGGAGATCTACACCGGCGTGCTGTACGACGCGCTGGGCCTGGCCACCCTGGATCCGGCCGCGCGTCGGCGGGCCGGCACGTCCCTGCTGGTCTTCTCGGGGCTCTGGGGCGCGGTACGGATCGGGGACCGCATCCCCTCGTACCGCTGCTCGATGGGGGTACGGCTGCCGGGGCTCGGCGCGCTGGGCGCGTACTGGCGCACCCCGATGGAGGCGGCGCTGCCGGAGGCCGCCGAGGAGGCCGCGTCCGGGGGCTCCGGGGCTTCCGGGGGCGGCGGTCTGGTGCTGGATCTGCGCTCGGCGGCGTACGCGACGGCCTGGAGGCCGAAGGGCGAACTGGCCGGGCGCACGGCGACGGTACGGGTCCTGCACGCCCAGACCGACCCGGTGACCGGGGCGGAGAAGCGGTCGGTGGTCAGCCACTTCAACAAGGCGACGAAGGGCCGGCTCGTACGGGACCTGCTGGCCTCCGGCGCCCGGCCCCGGGACCCGGAGCGCCTGGTGGAGACGGTGCGGGAGCTGGGGTACGTGGTGGAGGCGACGGCTCCGGCACGGGCGGGGCGGCCCTGGGCCCTGGACGTGGTCGTCCGCGAGATCCACTGACCCTGACCGCCCTGTTCCTTTTCCTCGCCGCCTTCCCCTCCCCGCCTTTCCCTCGCGGCCTTTCCCTCTCCGCTCTTTCCCTCTCCACCGTCCTCCCCCACCGACACTCGTTGCATGCTGCGCAACGGGCATTGCGTACGGTGAGAGCGCGCGGCAGGATGACCCCATGACCTCCGTGCTCGATCTCGCCCCCGTGATCCCCGTCGTCGTCCTGCACGACGCCGCCGACGCCGTCCCGCTCGCCCGCGCCCTGGTGGCGGGCGGGCTGCCCGCGATCGAGGTGACCCTGCGGACGTCCGCCGCGCCGGACGCCATCCGCGCCATCGCCGCCGAGGTGCCGGACGCGGTGGTCGGCGCCGGTACGGTCGTCACCCCCGAGGCGGTGACCGGGTCGGTCGCTGCGGGCGCGCGCTTCCTGGTGAGCCCGGGGTGGACGGAGACGCTGCTGGGGGCGATGCGGGACTCGGGCATACCGTTCCTGCCCGGGGTGTCCACGACCTCCGAGGTCGTGGCGCTGCTGGAGCGCGGTGTGACGGAGATGAAGTTCTTCCCGGCGGAGGCCGCGGGCGGGCGGCCCTATCTGAAGTCGCTGGCGGGGCCGCTCCCGCAGGCCAGGTTCTGCCCCACGGGCGGCATCACGCCCGCATCGGCCCCGGAGTATCTGGCCCTGCCCAACGTCCGCTGCGTGGGCGGTACCTGGCTGCTCCCTGCGGACGCGCTGGCGGCGAAGGACTGGGGCCGTGTCGAGGCACTGGCCCGCGAGGCGGCGGCACTGGGCGGCGCGGCCCGGGACTGACCGGGGCCGCGCCCCGGGGTCACGTCCCGCCGTCGAGTTCGAGCGTGGCGTACCCCTCGATCGGGCGGTACCCGAGGCGCTGGTAGAGCGCGGTGGAGGTCGGGTTCGCGTTGTCGGCGAAGAGCAGCACCTCGCGCGCGCCCGCCCGGCGGGCCGCCTCGCTGATCGCTGCGGTCACCCCGGCCGCGTATCCGCGCCCCCGGTGGGCGGGCGGGGTGTAGACGGGGGCGATCCGGATCTGGTCCGCGAGGAGCGGGGAACGGCCGGCCAGCGAGACGGGCACGCCGTCCTTCTCCCAGAGCAGCAGCAGCCCCTGCCCGATACGGGCGCGGGCCGGGCCCGACTGGTCCGCGCCGGCCGGCTCCCCGATCTCGTCGGCGAAGGCGGTCAGCCACGCGGCCACCAGCGGAACGTCCTCGGCCCTGGCGGGACGCGCCCGCCCCTCGGGCGCGGGGGACTGCGGGGTCAGCTCTCCCAGCCGGAAGAGCCGGATGTGGTGAGTGAGCCGGTACGGTGACGGCCCGGCAGCCCGGTCACCGGCCGACGGCCCCGTCCCGTCCGCCCATGCCGCGCCGAAGGCCCCGATGTCGGCCGCCCGGCCCCGTACCTCCGTCAGCGCGGCCCCGCGCTGCCCCAGCTCCCCGGCCCGCAGGGCGTGGGCCAGGGCGACGGCGGCGCGGGCCGGCATCGTCCCGAGGTACGGCGGATACGGCGGCGTCTGGAGAAACGCCCCGCTCACCGGCGCGCCCGGGGTGTCCGGGTCCGGGGTGTCCGGGTCCAGGGTGTCCGGGCCGTCCTCCCGCCACCAGCCGAACCGGGCTGGCCCATCTCCGGCGCCGGGCGGGTCGGCATCCGCAGCACCGCCGTCACCATCGCCAACACCGTCGCCGCCGTCACCGCCGTCACCGCCGCGCAGCGACTCGCTGACCGTCAGTAGGACGGTGTTGCGCGCGGCGTCCGCCGCCAAATACGGGTCCGCTACACGGCGGAACTCCTCGACGTCTTCGGTCCATTGCCAGCTCATACGGCATCGTCCTCCGCGCTCCCCGCCCGGAGCCAGCGAATAACGGGCCGGCGGACGGAGCGGCCGGGGCCCGGCTCAGCGCAGGTGCGAGGTGTCGTTGAAGAGCCGTACCGACGCGTTGCCGTCCGCGTAGTACGCCACCTCGGAGACCGAGGCCGCCGACAGCTCCATCCGGAACAGCGACTCCTGCGGGGCGCCGAGGGCCAGCCGTATCAGCTCCTTGACGGGGGTGACATGGGTGACCACCAGGACCGTACGGCCCCGGTACCGGTCGAGCAGGGCGTCGCGGGCGGCGGCGACCCGGCGGCCCACGGTGGCGAAGCTCTCGCCGCCGCCGGTCGGTTCGGCCTCCGCCGAGGCGAGCCAGGCGGCCAGGTCGTCCGGATGGCGCTCCTGGACCTCGGCGAAGGTCAGCCCTTCCCACGCGCCGAAGTGGGTCTCGCGCAGGCCCTCTTCGATCACCACGTCGAGGCCGAGCCGGCCGGAGACGGCGCCCGCCGTCTCGCGGCAGCGGCGCAGCGGGGAGGAGACGATGTCCTGGACCGTGCCGCGCCCCGCCAGCTCCGCGGCGATCGCATCCGCCTGGCGGCGGCCCATCTCCGACAGTTCGGGGTCCGTGCCGCCGCTGCCCGAGAAGCGCTTCTCGGGGGTGAGGGCGGTCTCGCCGTGCCGCAGCAGGACGAAGGTGGCGGGGGCGCCGAGGTCGGCGGAGGCGCCCCAGCCGACGGACGAGGAGGACTCGGAGGAGAGCGTCGCCATCAGCGCGTCACAGCCCCGAGTCGGCGGTGCGGACGAGGATGCGGCGGCAGTTCTCGCACCGGAGCACCGCGTCGGCGGGCGCCGCCTTGACCTCGTTGACCTCGGTAATGTTCAGCTCCAGTTGGCAGCCCTCGCAGCGGCGCCGGAAGAGCCGGGCCGCGCCGACGCCGCCCTGCTGGACGCGGAGCTTCTCGTACAGCTTGAGCAGGTCGGCGGGGACGGAGGCGGCGACGATGCCCCGCTCCTTGGTGACGGTGGCGGCCTCGGTGTCGAACTCGGCGAGGGCGGCGTCGCGGCGCGCCGCGGCGTCGTCGGCCTTGGCCTGGACGGCGGAGACCCGCTCGGTCAGCTCGGCCACCCGCTCCTGCGCGGACTCGCGGCGCTCCATGACCTCCAGGACGACGTCCTCCAGGTCGCCCTGGCGCTTGGCGAGGGAGACGATCTCGCGCTGGAGGTTCTCCAGGTCCTTCGGGGAGGTGACGGCCCCGGAGTCCAGGCGCTGCTGGTCCCGTACGGCGCGCTGGCGCACCTGGTCGACGTCCTGCTCCGCCTTGGTCTGCTCGCGGGCGGTGTCGCTCTCCTCGGTCTCCGCGGCGACCAGCAGGTCACGGAGTTGGGCGAGGTCCTTGGTCAGCGATTCGATCTCGGCGTGCTCGGGCAGGGCCTTGCGCTTGTGGTCGAGCTGCGACAGGCGCGCGTCGAGGCCCTGGACGTCGAGGAGTCGGATCTGGTCTGCGGGTGCGGCGTTCAGTTGGGGGCTCCTGAGGAGTGGTGGGCTGACCAGGGGTCGGTGACCGTTTTCGAGACGTGGACCCGCAGGTCCCAGCCGTGGCGGTCGGAAATCTCGTCGAGCTGGGCGGCGGCCTGCTCGCACCAGGGCCATTCGGTGGCCCAGTGCGCGGCGTCGACCAGGCCGAGCGCGCTGTGCTGGGTGGCCTCGGAGACCGGGTGGTGGCGCAGGTCGGCGGTGACGAAGGCGTCCACGCCCGCGGCTCTGACCTGGTCGAAGAGGCTGTCGCCGGAGCCGCCGCTGACCGCGACCGTACGGACGAGGGCGTCCGGGTCGCCGGCGACGCGGATGCCCTGGGCGGTGGCGGGCAGCCGGTGGGCGACGCGGGCGGCGAAGTCGCGGAGGGCGGCGGGGCGGTCCAGCGCGCAGATCCGGCCGAGGCCGCGCCGGCCCGCGGGGTCGGTGGGGTCCGGGACGAGGGGCCGCAGGACCCGCAGGTCGAGCGCGCCGGCGAGGGCGTCGGAGACGCCGGGGTCGGCGGTGTCGGCGTTGGTGTGCGCGACGTGCAGGGCGATGTCGTGCTTGATGAGGGTGTGCACGACACGGCCCTTGAAGGTGCCGGCGGCGACCGTCGTCGTACCGCGCAGATAGAGCGGGTGGTGGGTGACGATCAGGTCGGCGCCGAGCCGCAGGGCCTCGTCGGCGATGCCCTGGACGGGGTCGACGGCGAACAGGACCCGGCGTACGGGGGCGTCGGGGTCGCCGCAGACCGTGCCGACGGCGTCCCACTGCTCGGCGCGCTCGGGCGGCCAGAGGGCGTCGAGCGCGGCGACGACATCGGCGAGCCGGGGCGCGGCGGGCGGTTGGGCGGGGAGTTCGGACACGCAGCAAAGGCTACCTGCCCGGACCTCCCCGCCGACCATGCCTGTGGACAACTCCGCGCCCGCCCGGGCCCGGGGCCTGGGGCCTGGGGCCGGGTCTTGGGCTGGGCCTGGGGGCCAGACCCGGGAGGCGGGACCGGGGCCGGTGGGGCCGTGGCTACTTGACGAGGTAGCCGCGCAGATCGTCGAGGACCAGATCGGCCGCTGTCACGCCGAGCCCGAGGTACCAGGTCTCGTCCGGCACGTCCTCGGCGTGACCGTCCTTGACGGCCGTGAGGTTCTTCCACAGCGGGTTGGAGCGGGCGGTGTCGCGCTGGGTCTTCTTGGGGTCGCCGTAGACCCCGGTGAAGATCCAGTCGGCGTCGGCGTCGTCGATCTTCTCCGGGCTGATCTCGACGGCGAGATCCTCGACCTGCTGGTTCTTCGGGCGCGGCAGCCCGACGTCGTCGAGGATGGTGCCGATGAAGGAGGCCTTCGCGTAGAGGCGGAGCCGGTCCGGCATGTAGCGGACCATGGAGACGGTCGGCTTGTCGGGGCCGATCGCCGTCCCGAGGTCCTTCGCCTTCTTGTCGTACGCGGCCAGCGCCGCCTTCGCCCGGTCGGTACGGTCCAGGGCCTGGGCGTTGAGGAGGTAGTTCTCCTTCCAGGTGAAGCCGGGCCGGATGGAGAAGACGGTGGGGGCGATCGCGGAGAGCGCCTTGTACTTGTCGGCGGCGCGGAGCTGGCTGCCCAGGATGAGGTCCGGCTTGAGCGCGGCCACGGCCTCCAGGTTCAGGTTGTTGATGGTGCCCACGTTCTTCGGCTCTCCGGCGCCCTTCTTCAGGTAGCCGGGAAGCGAGGCGTCGCCTTCTGTGGGCGCGTAGCCGACGGGGGCGACACCGAGCGAGACGACGTTGTCCAGCTCGCCGACATCGAGCACGACGACGCGTTCGGGACGCTTGGCGAGCACCGTGGTGCCCATGGCGTGGGTGATCGTGCGCGGGAACTCACCCGCCTTGGCGTCGGTCCCGTACCCGGCGGTCTTCCTCGCCGCGTCCGCGAAGTCCTTGCCGCCGGTGGCCACGGCCGCCTTCTTGCCCGCGCCGTCTCCCGAGGAGTCGCTGTCGGAGGAGTCGCCACCGCCGCAGGCCGCGAGGGAGAGCGCGGCGGCGAAGGCGACGACGACGGCCGTGGCACGGCGTCTTATGGGCATCTTCAGGCTCCTGACGGGGTCGGACGAGTTAGGCGCGCCTTACCTTAGGCTTCCCCTCTCCCGGCCAGCACACCCGCCCCCGCGCTATCAGGCGAATCGCGTGACGGCCACCCTTATGTGTGAAGTGCGAGGTCTCGTGTTGTTCGGCAGGAAGTGCGAAAACTAGCTTCTTGGCCGGAGGTGACGGATCGATGACTGCCTGTGCTGTCGAGACGGTGGAGTACCCGGGCCTGACGGGGCCAGCGCCCGCGGTGCCCCCGCTGACGGACCCCATGGCGACGGACCCCATGGGGGCGGAACCCGTGACAACCGACCCCATGCCGACGGCGTTGACCTTGACGGCGGACGGGGCGTACGGCGCGCGGCTGGTCCTCAAGGAGGGCACGCGGAACGCGTGGTTCCCCGAGCGGTGGACCCTGGACGGCCCGGAGCCGTACGCCGTGCCACTCCCCCTGGACCAGCCGGAGGAGCCGGACACCCAGGTGCTGCCCCTGGCCGACGGCCGGGTCCTGGTGTGCCGCCGGGTCGCGGAGCGGCACGATCTCTCGCTGCTCTACCCGACGGGCCCGGGGACAGGGCAGCTCCTCGTCGGGGTGGTGGAGTCGCCGGGGCTGACCCTCCTCCCGCCCGCGCCGGAGGGACGGTGCGCGTACGCCCTGGCGGTGGGCGCCGGCGTCACCACGGTCTGGCGGGTGGCGGGCGGCCCCTTCGGCCCGGAGCGGGTCGCCGAGGTTCCGGGGGTGTGCACGGGCGGGGTGTGGCTCGACGGTACGGGGCGGATGCTGGCGCTCGACCGGGAGCGGGACGGCGTGGTCAAGGCCGTCGCGGTGGATCTGGCGCGGGGCGGCGAGGTGACACCGCTGCTCCAGATCACGGAGGAGAGCGACGACCGGCTGCTGCTGGCGGACCCGGACAGCGGTCTGCTCCTGATCCGCTCCGACGCGCCGGGCCACGACCGGCTGGGCTGGGGGGTGCTGGGCAGCAGCCGCCCCGTACGGTTCCCGGAGTGCCTGCGCCCCGCCGACCGCACGGTGACGCCGTTCGCCGTCCAGCCGGGCCAGGTGCTGATGCCGGAGAGCTGCGCGGTCGCCCTGCGGATCGAGGGCGCGGCGGGAACCCGGGTGGGTATGTGGCACCCGGCGGGCCGCCGCCTCCACGAGCGCCCCGCGCCGCCCGGCTGGTTGGCGGGCACCGGGGCGTGGACGAGGGAGGGCGTGCTGCGGCTGCCGTGCGCGACGAGGGCGGTGCCCTGCGGGCTGACGGAGTTCGCGGCCCCGGCGCCGGTCTCGGCTCCGGTTCCGGCTCCGGTTCCGACCTCGGCTCCGGCGAGCGCCCCGAATCAGGACAAGGTCATGAAATCAACACAAGTGGAATGCGGAGAAGGGGAACCATACGGCGCTCCACGGACTCCTGTGATGTGCAGGCCCGTGCCGTTGCAACAGGCTCCTCTCTCCGGCCGCGCGGCTCCTGGATAGAGTTCTTCCGGGCCCTGTGCCACAAGAACCAGAACGACCACAACGGGGTGACTTCCCACATGGCTGAGACCCGAAGCGACACGCAGCAGCAGGGGACGGGGACCGCAGGCGGCGACAGCGACGGCGCCGGCAAGCACCGCGGGGGTGCGGCGTCGGCCGAGAGTTCCGCCGCTCCCGCCCACGGCCGCCACCGCCGCCCGGCGGAGGACAAGAGCGCGGCCTGACGGGCCCGCCCGGGGCTCGGCGCCCGGGCGGGCCCGGGCCGACCACCGGATACGCGCGCGACGCGTGCGCGTGCGAGAGGCCGCCACGGATTTCCGTGGCGGCCTCTCGCGCGCAGGCGGGAAACGGGGCCGGGGGGCGGGGCGAGGTCGCCCGACAGGGGCCGGGGCGGGTCCGGGACATTTGTACCGCCCGAGTCCGTACATGCGCATCTGCCCACGATCGACGGCACTCCGTAACGTTTTGGGCATGACGCAGACGACACAGCAGACCAAACCCGTCCTTCCCCCTCTCCCTTCTTCCCCTTCCTCCCCTTCCTCCTCTTCTCTTTCTTCCTCCCCTTCCCCTCCTTCCTCCCTCACGGCGGTGAGTTTCCGTGGCGTGACCAAGACCTTCGGCGCGGTACGGGCCGTGGCCGGGGCCGACCTCTCCGTCGCGCGCGGTGAGACGGTCGCGCTGCTCGGGCGGAGCGGGGCGGGCAAGTCGACCATGATCGGGCTGCTCCTCGGGGTGGAGCGGCCGGACATGGGCACGGTGCGGCTCTTCGGCGGGGCGCCCGGGCGCGCGGTGGCCGAGGGGCGGGTGGGCGTCATGCTCCAGGAGGGCGGGCCGATCCGCCGGGCGACCGTGCGCGAGGTGCTCACGATCGCGCTCGCGGGCGGCCCCGAGCTGCTGGTGCTGGACGAGCCCGCCGCAGCACTCGAAAGGGAGGCGCGCAGCTCCTTCTGGTCGTCCCTGCGCGGGTATGCGGGGCGGGGGAACGCCGTGTTGTTCTCCACCCGCTCGCTGGAGGAGGCGGACCGGTACGCGGACCGGATCGTGGTCATCGATCACGGCAGGATCGTCGCCGACGGCACGAGCGAGCGGATCAAGGAGGCGGTCGGCGGGCACGCCGTCTCCTTCGACCTGTCGGACGGACTGGACGAGCCGACCATCGCCCGGCTGCCCGGGGTGGTCTCGATGTCGGTACGGGGGCGCCGGGTGCGGCTCCGCAGCGACGACTCGGACGCCACCGTCATCGCGCTCGCCGCGCGCGGTGCGGTCCACCGGCTCGAAGTGCGCCCGGCGACGCTGGAAGACGCGTTCCTCGCCCTGACCACCGACCCCCTGCCCGGCAGGATCCGCCCCCTGGGCCCGCTGGACGACCCGCCCGGACGGGGGTGAGTCCGGTGGGTCCCCGGGGTGGCGGAACGGTCCACGGGGTCCGGCCTGTCGGGGCGGCGGTTTTCCACAGGGCGGCGGGGGTTCGGGCGCGGTGGGCCGGGGCCGACCTAATCTGTGGTTGTGACGGAGATGCCCCAGAATCAGCGGCCGGCCAAGTGTGTGCGTGTCCTTCTCGCCGAGGACCAGGGCATGGTGCGCGGCGCCCTCGCCCTGCTGCTCGGTATGGAACCGGACATGGAGGTGGTCGCCCAGGTGGGCCGGGGCGACGCCATCGTCGGGACGGCACTCACCTCCCGTCCCGATGTCGCGCTGCTGGACATCGAACTCCCCGGGCTCAGCGGCCTGGACGCCGCCGCCGCGCTCCGCGCCGAGGTGCCGGAGTGCCGGGTGCTGATCCTCACCACCTTCGGGCGCCCCGGATATCTGCGCCGTGCGATGGACGCGGGCGCGGCGGGCTTCCTCGTCAAGGACGGGCCCGTGGAGGAGCTGGCCGCCGCGATCCGCGCGGTGCTGACCGGCGAGACGGTCGTGGACCCGGCCCTGGCCACCGCCGCGCTGAGCGCGGGGCCGAGCCCGCTCACCGCGCGGGAGCGGGAGGTGCTCAACGCGTCCGTGGACGGCGCGACCGTCGCCGACATGGCGCAGGGGCTGCACCTGTCCGAGTCGACGGTACGGAACTACCTGTCGGCGGCCATCGGCAAGACCGGCACCCGTAACCGCATGGAGGCGGTACGGGCGGCCCGCCGCCAGGGCTGGCTCTGAGTCACGCGGGCGGCAGGGTCACCTTTTCGGGGCCGCAGCCGATGCGTTCGGCCTCCGTCGCCACATAGCCCGCGATGAGGTCACGGGGCAGGGGATGGTCACCGGCGGACAGGGCGTCGTACCGGTCCACCAGGAAGACCACGGGCCCGGTCTGGCAGTCGGCCGTGTAGAGGGCTCGGGTCTCGTTGAGGCTTCCGCTGCCCTTGGTGCCCCGGAGGCGGAGGCCGCCGTAGAACCTTTCCCTGCTGAAGATCTCGCCCAGCGCCGGATCCTCGATGGTGATCAGGCGCGCCCCCGTCTGCGAGCCGCTGCCCAGTTCGCATACCCGGGCCGGCCCGCCGGAGCCGGTGGAGCCGCTGTCCAGGTAGGTGTCCGTCAGACTCTCGCGGTACGCGGCGGGCAGGGTGAACCCCTTGTTGCCGCAGAGGGCGTCGCTCCGCGTCCTCTCGGATGTGATGAGGGGCGGCAGCTTGGCGGGCCTGCGGTAGGTACCGGAGCAGTCCAGCTCGCGCAGCACGCCGTTGGTGGCTTCCACCAGCACATCGGCGAGCGCGGACCTGTCCGCCTCCTCGTAATCGCCCCCGCTGACGTGCCGGAGGCCCGTGGAGACGTCGACGACGAAGGGGGCCGAGTAGCGGCCCGGGCGCCCGGTGCAGCTCTGCGGCAGGGCCAGCCAGGCCCGGGACGCGGACGCCATGCCGGGCAGTCCGTCGCCCAGCGGGACCATGCCCGAGCCGAGGAACTCCCGGGGCCACTGCCGCCCGTCGTCGCCCCGCATGCCGTCCAGGATGTGCGCCCGTATCGTCAGCCTGCGGCGGCTCTCCTCCCCCTTGAAGCTGGTGACACGGCACTGCCCGTACGACGGTGTGTCGCTCCTCGGGTCGGGGCGCACTTCCTCCTCCTCGGCCTCGACCGTGCGGTCGTCGCCGAAGAAGGCCCGTACGGTCGTGTCGCTGAGCGAGTCCCAGCAGGGCTGGGGGCCGAGGAGCGGCAGGGTGTCCGTCCGCCAGGCGACCGTGCCGGCGCCGAGCAGCCCGCCCACGAGTGCGGCGACCACGGCGGTCCGGAACGTACGGTTCCGGAGCAGCCTGCGCAGCGCGTTCCCGTTCACGTCCCCGCTCTCGTTCCCGCTCTCGTTCCCGTTCTTGGTGTCGTTCTCGTTCTTGCTCTGGTTCGTGTTCTCGTTCGTCATCGGTTGTCATTCCCCGTGTCGCAGCCGATGCGCCGGCTCACCGAGCGCGTGAAGTTCTCGAACACCTGCTGGTCGTCGGGGACCCCGCGCCCCTGACCTCCCGGGTCGACATGCCCGTAGAACGCCGTACGCCGCCCGTCGCACATGGCGTGGACGAGGCCGTGGGCGGCGCCCTCGGGGAGTCCGTCGAAGATGGCGGCCAGCCGGGGTTCGCCCGCCATCACGTACTGCGCGGCCGGTTCGTCGGGCACCCCGAGGGTGCTCCAGACCATGGAGCAGGTCTGGAGCCGGTCCCCGACCGTGCCCACCTGCTGCCGGAAGCGGTATTCCTCGCCCAGGTCGAAGGTGACCCCGGGGATCCGGCAGAGCGGCCGGGCGGCGCTCTGCTCCTTCTCCGCGACGGTGATCAGGGGCGAGGTCATGCTCAGCGGTGCGGAAGGGGCGCATCCGGCCTGCCGCATGGTGGCGTCGGCGACGTCCAGGAGCATCTGGGCGACCTCGGTCCTGGTGCCCATCGCGAACGGCGGGAACACCTTGCCGAGATGGCCGTCGCCCCGGCTCTCGGTGCGGAGGGTGACCACCGAGGGGCGGTCGGCGGTGTCGCACTTCTCGGGCAGGACGAGCATCGCCCGGTCCGTGCCGACCAGCCCGGTGAGCCCGTCCGGGAGCGGGGAGACGGAGCCGTGGAAGTTCCGGGCGATCCAGGCGCGCCGTTTCTCCGCGCTCTCCGGGACGGGGCCGTAGTCGACGGTGACCCGCTCCTTGAAGCGCAGGGGTTCGTCCGCGTCGTCGTCCGGGACCGTGGAGTTCACCGTGACCGTGCAGGTGGCGTCGGGCCGGTCGGCCGAGGGCGGCGCGGACTCGGTCGCCTTCCGTTCCGAGCCGCTCGTGCCGAGCGCCTTCTCGCCGAGGAAGTACGCGCCGCTGTTCTGCTGCCACGCGCCCCAGCAGTACGTGTCCCGGAAGGGCCAGGTGTCGGTGGCCCAGAGCCCGATGCCCGAGACGAGCACCGCCCCGGCCACCGCCCCCGCCACCCACCGGGCACGGCTCCTCACCCGCCGCCCGGTCACACCCCCGCCGACGCCGACGCCCCCGCCGGAGTCCCCGCCGACGCCCTCCGTACCCGCACCCGGCCCCGCACTCGTATCCGTATCCGTATCCGTACGGCTTTCGCCGCCGCTCTCAACACCGTTACCGCCATCGCTCATGGCGTTCCCCCCAGCCGTTACCGAGATCACAGCAAACCCGTCGATGGTACGGGGTGCCGTTCCCCGGCCCGTCAGGGGAGTTGGGCCAGGTCAGCTCTCCGGGGACGGCTCCCGGCGCGGCAGCCAGACCGTCATCAGGGCCGCCGCCACGAGCAGCACCCCGCATCCGGTGCGGAAGGCGAGCGCGTACCCCTCCGTCAGTGCCTCGGGGCCGCCGCGTCCGCCGGTCCGTGTCGCCGCGACGGTGGCGAGTACGGCGAGGCCGAGCGCGCTGCCCATCGTGCGCGAGGTGTTGATCAGGCCGGAGACCAGGCCCGCCTCGCCGGGCGCCGCGCTGCCCGTGGCGAGGACGGCGAGCGGGGTGGTGGCGAGGCCGAGGCCGGTCATCATGAGGATGCCGGGGCCGAGGATGGTCGCGAGGAACGTTCCTTCGACGGTCATCGTGGACTGCCACCCGAATCCGGCCGCCGCCACCAGCGCCCCGCCGATCGCGACCCCGCGCGCCCCGGCCCGGGGCATCAGGCGCGGCGCGAGCTTCGAGCCGAGTACGACGCAGAGCGAACTCGGGACGAGCGCGAGTCCGGCCTCCAGCGGGGTGTAGCCCAGCACGTTCTGCGCATACACGGTCATGAAGAACCACATGCTGAAGGAGGCCGTGCCGCAGAGGAACATCCCGGTGTTGGCCGCCGAGACGGCCCGGATCCGGAAGAGCCCGAGCGGCACGAGCGCCTGCTTCGTCCGCGCCTCCACCAGAACGAAGGCGCCCAGCAGCAGGACGCCGCCGACCAGCGGCACCAGCGTCCCCGGATCGGCCCAGCCGCGCTGTTCGGTCTGGACGACGCCGTACGCGGTGGCCGCGAGCCCCGTCGTGACCAGGACCGCGCCGGGCAGGTCGAGCCGGCGTCCGGCGGCGTCCCGGGACTCGGTGAGCCAGAGGGCGGCGCCGACGAGCACCAGGATCCCGACGGGCACGTTGATCAGCAGGACCCAGCGCCAGGAGAGGAGTTCGGTGAGGAGCCCGCCGACCAGCCCGCCCGCGGCGCCGCCACCCGCGCCGACGGCGGCCCAGGTGGCGACGGCGCGGACCCGGGCGGGCCCCGCGGGCACGGAGGCGGTGAGGATGGTGAGGCTGGCGGGGGCGAGGACGGCGGCGCCGAGTCCCTGGACGGCGCGGGCCGCGATCAACTGCCAGCCCTCCTGGGCGAAGCCGCCGGCCGCGCTGGCGAGGGTGAAGACGGCGAGTCCGGCGAGGTAGGTCGCCTTGCGGCCGAAGAGGTCGGCGGCCCGTCCGCCGAGCAACATGAATCCGGCGAAGGCGATCGTGTAGCCGTTGAGGACCCATTGGAGCCCGGTGGCGGAGAGGGCGAGGTCCGCGCGCATGGAGGGCAGGGCGACGTTCATCACGGACACGTCGAGGACGACGAGGAACTGTCCGGCGCAGGAGGCCAGGATCACGGCCCAGGTACGCGGCCCGGGCTTCCCGGAGGCAGGGGCGGCCCCTGCGGCGGATATGGCGGGGTCGGGGGAGGCGGAGGCGGCGGATGTCGCATCGGAGGAGGTTCTGACCATGGGTGTCATGCTCTCAGCCGGTGGGTGACCCGTACATGGATATTCCGCACGAGCCTGCCCGGCCGGTCGGCCCGGTCCGCAGGACCTACGCCGGGCCCACGCCGGGCCCACGCCGCGCCGGAAGCCCCCTCCCCCAGCCCCTCCCCAGCCGTCCCCCCAGCCCTTCCCAGCTCCTCCCGAGCCCTTCCCCAGCCCTTCCCGAGCCTCTCCCGCGTTCCCCCTCCGCTCCCCGCGCCCCCTGGGTCCCGGACATCACGCCGCCGAAACCTCGTTCACACACTGTTTACCTGATGATGGCCGAAGAGGCCGGAATACAGCGGCGCGCCCACGGGTTGACCTGAGAAGGTTTCATGGTGCATGTACTTGACGGCCGACCCGGCCCTGTCAAGCACCGGCACACCCGGCACACCCGGCACGCCCGGCACGGGTGTCCGCCGCTCACCGCACCACCCTCGCGCACCACCCGTACGTCCGTACTCTCCCCTGCCCCGGAGGCCGCACATATGCCGCAGACGACGACCGATCAGCACGCCGGAGGGCTCCCCGGTCCATCACCCCGCACAGCCGGCGGCATCGTCCCCGTCCTCGCCTTCGCGGGCATCACCGTCGCGGTGATGCAGACCCTGCTCGTCCCCGTCATCAAGGACCTGCCCGTCCTCCTCGGCACCGAGGCCTCCGACGCCACCTGGGTCATGACGGCGACCCTTCTCGCGGGCGCCGTCGCGACGCCGATCATGGGGCGTCTCGGCGATCTCTTCGGCAAGCGGCGGATGCTGCTCGCCAGCCTCGCCGTCATGGTGGTCGGCTCGCTGATCTGCGGTTTCACCGATGACCTCATGATCATGATCGTCGGCCGGGCGCTCCAGGGCTTCGCCATGGGCGCGATACCCCTCGGCATCGGCATCATGCGGGACGAGCTCCCGCCCGAGAAGCTCGGCTCCGCCATGGCGCTGATGAGCTCGTCCATCGGGGTCGGCGGCGGGCTCGCCATGCCGGCCGCCGCGCTGATCGCGCAGAACTCCGACTGGCACGCCCTGTTCTTCGCCTCCGCCGGTCTGGGCACGCTGTCGATCCTGCTCACCGCCTTCCTCGTCCCCGAGTCGTCCGTGCGTGCCCAGGGCACCTTCGACTGGCTGGGCGCGATCGCGCTCTCCGCCGGGCTGGTCGCGCTGCTGCTGCCGATCACCAAGGGCAGCGACTGGGGCTGGGCCTCCGGGACCACCCTCGGTCTCTTCGCCCTGGCGGTCGTGATCCTGCTGCTGTGGGGGGTGATGGAGCTGCGCAGCCCGGCGCCGCTGGTCGATCTGCGGACCAGCGCCCGCCGTGAGGTGCTGCTGACGAACCTCGCCTCGATCATGATCGGGGTGGCGTTCTACGCGGTCTCGCTCGTACTGCCGCAGTTGCTCCAGCTCCCCGCGTCGACCGGGTACGGCCTGGGCCAGTCGATGGTGAGCGCGGGCCTCTGCGTGGCGCCGCTCGGCCTGACGATGATGTTCACGGCGCCGCTGTACGCGCGGCTCTCGGCCCGCCACGGGCCGAAGGTGACGCTGGTCATCGGTCTGCTGGTGATGGCCGTGGGGTACGGGGCCGGTCTGGGCCTGATGAGCGCCGCCTGGCAGACCGTGGTGATCGCGGTCGTCCTCGGCGCCGGGATCGGGCTCGCGTACTCCTCGCTGCCCGCCCTGATCATCGGCGCCGTCGACGAGTCTGAGACCGGCGCCGCGAACGGGCTGAACACGCTGATGCGCTCCATCGGCACCTCGACGTCGAGCGCGGTGATCGGCATGGTGCTGGCGCACACCTCGGTCCCGGTGGGCGGGGTGATGCTGCCGTCGCTGCACGGCTTCCGCATTTCGTTCCTGATCGCCACGGGCGCGGTGCTGACCGGCCTGGTGCTCGCCGCGTTCCTGCCGGGCCGGCGGAGCGCCCCGCGCGCCGAGGAGGCGGAGTACGAGGCTGCCGGGTACGGGGCCGGGTACGCGGGCCCCGCGCACTCGGCCCACTCCGCGCACTCCGCGCACCGGTCGGTGCCGGTCGCGGGCTCCGGCGGGTTCACCGGGCAGGTGGTGGACGTGGACGGTACGCCGGTGGGGCGGGCGAACATCACCCTGATCGACCGGCGCGGGCGCCAGGCGGGGCGGACGACGGCGGACGCGGCGGGCCGCTGGACGCTGCTGCCGCCGGCGGGCGGTACGTATGTACTGGCGGGCACGGCCACCGGGTACAGCCCGCACGCCCGCCCGGCGACCTACCAGGGCGACGGGGTGCCGGTCACGGTCGACCTGGTCCTCGGCCAGGGTCTGGAACAGGCCCAGCAGACCGGCACGGCCGTCACCTCCTGACGTCCTGGCGGTCCCTGGCCTCCTGCACGTCCCTGCCCTCCTGAGGTCCCTGAGGTCCGGTCCAGGACCGGCCTCCTGGCCTTACGGGGCCGGGGTCCCCACGCGTACCGCTGTACGGCACGATGGGACGCCCCCGGCCCCCGAACCCCGCGCCCCAGGAGCCCCCCATGCCCGCCCCCGCCCCTGTCTCCTCCCCCACCCCGCCCCCGAAGATCCTCGCCGCCTTCGAGGCGGCGAGGGGCTTCATGCCCGTCCACGAGGGGCTCGCCCTGTACGCGGCGGCCGTCGAGGCCGGGGCGCTCGGGCTGCCGCTGCTGGAGATCGGCACGTACTGCGGGCGCTCCACCCTCCTGCTGGCCGCCGCCGCGGAGCAGGCCGGCACCGTCGTGGTCACCGTGGACCACCACCGGGGCAGCGAGGAGCAGCAGGAGGGGTGGGAATACCACGACCCGGATCTGGTCGACCCCGGTGCCGGGCTGATGGACACGCTCCCGTTCTTCCGCTCGGCGCTCCACCGGGCGGAACTCGAAGAGCGGGTGATCGCGGTCGTCGGCCGTTCGCCGCAGGTGGCGCGGGTCTGGGGCGACGGGCGGTTCGGGCTGGTCTTCATCGACGGCGGCCACACGGACGAGCACGCCACCGGGGATTACGAGGGGTGGGCGCCCCGGGTCGCCGGGGGCGGGCTGCTGGTGATCCACGACGTCTTCCCCGACCCGGCGGAGGGCGGCCAGGCGCCGTACCGGATCTACCGGCGGGCCCTCGCCTCCGGCGCGTTCACGGAGGTGTCGGCGACCGACACGCTCCGGGTCCTCCGCCGCACCGGGGACCGCGAAGCGGACCCTACCGACGACCGTACCGACGGCCCCACCGCGGACCGCACCGAGGCGGGGCCGCCCGGCGCCCCCTGACCCGTCAGAGGGGTCCTCGGCCCCGCCCCGGCCGGTCCGTGGCCGGAAGACCGCGATCGGGAGGCGGTGCGTCTAGCCTGGCGAGGTGTCGTACGACGAGAGCCCGCACCCCGCGCCCCGCCGCCGCTTCGGCCGGCACCACCTCACCGTCGCGGTCGCCGCGCTGGTGCCGACCGGTCTGGTGGGGTGGCTGGTGTGGCAGGGGGTGAGCGGCCCCGACGGCGCCAACGCCACGGCCGCCTCCTCCTCCGCCGCGCCCGCCTCCCCCACCGGCCCCTCGGCGCCCACCACCCCCCGTACCGCCGCATCCGCGTCCGCGTCCGCCTCGGCCGATGACGACGCCCCCGGCGGCGCCGACCCGTCCGGGCCGCTCGCCGGGAAGGTGGTGGTCATCGACCCGGGGCACAATCCGGGGAACAAGGACCACACCGCCGAGATCAACAAGCAGGTCTCCATCGGGACCACGTCCAAGGAGTGCGACACCACCGGGACCGCCACCGACGCCGGTTATCCGGAGGCCGAGTTCACCCTCGACGTGGCGCACCGGCTCCGTACGCTGCTGGCCCGCCAGGGCGCGACGGTCCGGTTCACCCAGGACGACGACCGCCCGTTCGGGCCGTGCGTGGACGAGCGGGCCCGGATCGGCAACGAGGCGGAGGCCGATGCCGTCGTCTCCGTCCACGCGGACGGCTCGGCGCCCGGCAACCGCGGTTTCCATGTCATCCTGCCCGCCCTCGTCAAGGGCGGCGGGGCCGACACCTCCGCCATCGTCGGGCCTTCCCGGGAACTCGGTGAGCGCATCGTCGGGAATTTCGTACGGGAAACCGGAAGTTCTCCTTCCAACTACATCGGGGACGGTACGGCGTTGGACGTACGGTCGGATCTCGGCGGTCTGAACCTTTCCACCGTCCCGAAGGTGTTCATCGAGTGCGGGAATATGCGGGATTCGGCCGATGCCGCGCTGCTGACCGACCCGGAATGGCGGCAGAAAGCGGCACGGGGGCTGTCGGAGGGCATCAGCGGTTTCCTGAAGAAGTAAAGAAGAAGCGGTGAATCACTGTGCGCCCACTGTGAGGAGCCGGTGCGGCGCACCGTGCGGGGAAGGGACGGGGGAGGGATACCCGGGCGGTACGGGTGGGGATACGGTGCGCGGCGCGAGGAGCGTGCCCGGCGGCAAAAGCCGAGGCAGACGGCGCGCGGCGGGGCAGGTGAGGGGCGCGTCGGGGGCGTGGGCGCGGGGCGCGCGGAGGCCGGGGCGACCGGCGGGATGAGCGGATCGCATAACGGACCCGAGTAACGGCCGGGTACCGGGGCGGATACCGGGCGGACGCCCGCATCGGGCAGACGATAGATTCAACCGTACGATAGGGAGCCGCCCCCGAGCTTCGCACCGCGCACCGCACCCTGAGCGGCGCGACGACCGCCCCCACGAGACGACTGACGAAGGACTTTTCACGTGAACATCCGCTCCCTCACGAGAGGTGACGGCGTGGTGATCGGAGCAGCGGTGTTGCTGTTCATCGCCTCGTTCCTCAATTTCTACGACTCGAACTACGTCTCGGGCACCAAGGCGTGGGACATCCTCGGCGTCGTGATGAGCATCCACATCGCCGGGGTGATCGCCGCGGCGCTGATCGTCGTCTCGCACGCCGTTCCGCAGACCCCGAAGAAGATCGCCGGGCTCGACCTCGGCCAGTTCGGTGTCGCGCTCGCCATCTTCGCCGCGTGGACCTCGCTCTGGTACCTGCTCGGCAACGGCACGGCCGGCAGCGGCCAGATCCTCGGGTTCCTCGGCTCCGCGGTGCTCGCGGGCGCGGCCGTGGCGACCCCGCTCGTGCCCGCGCTGAAGGTCGGCCTCGTCGGCGCCCCGAAGCCGGTCGCGCCGCAGCCGTACGGGGGCGCCCCGGGCACTCCGGGCGGCCCCGGTTACGGCTACCCGGGCGGCCAGCAGCCGTACGGCGCGCAGCCGCAGCCGGGGACGTTCGGCGCGGACGCCCAGGGCGCGCAGGCGGGCCAGCCGGGCGGGCCGGCGCAGGGCGGGGCGGCTCCGGCGGGCGATTTCGCGCCGTTCTGGTTCGCCGTACCGGTGGCGCGGCCCCTCTTCGGTGAGGACGGATCGCCCACGCCGATCGCGGAACTGGCGCCGGGCACCTGGTACTTGGCGGTCGAGCAGCGCGGCGCGAGCCTGGTGGCGCAGACGCAGGACGGCCAGCGGGGCGTCCTCCAGGACACCTCGGGCATCCAGCGCGGCTGACGCCCGGTCACCCCAGGGTGCGGCCCTGGCCCGGAACTTCGCGTTCCGGGCCAGGGCCTTTCTCGTACCCCTTCTCGTCTCCGGCCGTCCGTCAGCCGGCGCCGCTCTTGAGCTGCGACAGGGAGGGCACCTTGTCCTTCACCGGTGCGCCCGCCTTGTCCCCCGCTCCCTTGACGTCCGTGATGTTCTTCTGGAAGTTGTCGATGTCCGAGCTGCTCGCGTCGCCCTTGCGGAGCTTCGTGGCGAGCCCCTTCAGCGAGGCGATCCCGGCCGCCAGCGGTGCGACGGCCTTGGAGAGCAGCGGGTCACCCTTGGCGTTCTCCGAGGCGGCCTTGAGCCGGTTGTAGGTGAAGGCACCGGCCAGGCCCGCCTTGACGAGGGCGAGCTTCCGCCCCTTGGCGCCCTTCTTGAACTTGCCCGCCTTGTACGGCTTGATGATCCACTGGTACGTCGCCCCGGCCGCGAGGCCGGCGTTGGCGACGAAGCGGGTCTTGGAGAACTTCTGCTTCTCCGCCGAGCTGGTGGGCGACGCCGCCGCCTCATCGGCCGCGGGGAACTCCTGCACCGCCTCCACGGCCTTCTCGGCCTTCTCGGCTCGGGGGGACGAGGCGCCGCCACAGGCGGCCGTCGTCAGCAGCGCGCAGGAGAGCAGCAGGGCGAGGACGGCGCGGCGCACCGTCACCTGGAGTGCGTGCGCACGGAGGGGGCGCGGAGGGGGTGCGCCCGGTTCGTGGCCCGGTATGTGGGGGTGGTCGGACATGGGAACCTCCCTGGCAGACTGCCTGAATCCTCACCGGCCCCAGGGTCGCCCGCCACGCGGGCTGGTCCGTTCGGGTCACCCGCCCGCCCCGCGGCTACCTCGGGCAGCACTCCGTCGCCCGGTCCGGTTCCAGGCCGTGCGGGAGGCGTTCGCCGCCGAAGACGGCGGTGGTCGCCTCGTGGCCGCCGAGCGCGGCCACCGCGAGGAGCAGCGCGCCGGCCGTCCAGGTGGTCAGCTCCTCGGGCCACCGGCCCGGCTTCCCCTCGAAGACGTACCCGGTCCAGTACAGGCCGTTCTCGGCGCGCAGGTGCTGGATGGACTGGAGCACGTCGAGGGCCCGGTCGGACTGGCCCATCACCCAGAGGGCCAGGGCGAGTTCGCAGCTCTCGCCGCCGGTGACCCACGGGTTGGGCAGGACGCACCGCACCCCGAGCCCGGGGACGACGAAGCGCTCCCAGCCCTCCTCGATCCGGCGGGTGGCGGCGGCGCCGGTGACGGCGCCGCCGAGGACCGGGTAGTACCAGTCCATCGAGTAGCGGCTCTTGTCGAGGAAGCGCTCGGGGTGGTCGCGGATGGCGTGCGCGAGCGCGCCCGCCGCCAGTTCCCAGTCGGGCTGCGGCTCCTCGCGCTCCTCGGCGATGGCGAGGGCGCACCGCAGCGCCTGGTGGACCGAGGAGTTGCCGGTGAGGAGCGCGTCGTGGCGGGGGGTGCCGTCGGCCTCCCGCTTCCAGCCGATCTGCCCGCCGGGGAGCTGGAGTTCGAGGACGAAGGCGATGGCGGCGTGGACGACGGGCCACATCAGGTCGAGGAAGGCGTCGTCGCCGGTGGCCAGGTAGTGGTGGTAGATGCCGACGACCGGGTAGGCGCAGAAGTTGCTCTCGCGGCCCAGGTCCGAGGGGTGGTGGGCGCCGCTCTCGGTGTCGGTGTAGGCGGCGCACCAGGAGCCGTCCTCGTTCTGGTGCCGGGCGAGCCAGTCGTACGCGCGGGCCGCCGCCCGGTGTTCGCCGGCCGCGTCGAGCGCCATGGCGGCCTCGGTGTGGTCCCAGGGGTCGAGGTGGTGGCCGTGGAACCAGGGGATCGCCCCGTCGGGCCGCTGGACGGCGAGGATCCCGGCGACGGTCAGCGCGGCCTGCTCGGCGGTGAGCACGCCGGGGAGCACGAGGTGTTCGACGGCGCCGGGGGCGGGGCCGGAACCGGCGCCGGACCGGGGCCCTGGCAGCGTCACTTGGCGTCCGCCGGAGCCGTGCCCGCCGTGGCTGCCGTGGCTGCCGTGGCTGCCGTGGCTGCCGTGGCCGCCGGGAGGTGCGGCTTGGTCGCGTACGCCACGAAGCTCTTGCCGACGACCGGGTTGAGGAGCTGCTCGGCGACCCGGGTGGCCATGGGCTTCTTCATGATGTCCCAGACGAGCAGTTTGTGGTACGCGCGGACGGGCAGCGCCTGGTCGTTGTCGACGCCGAAGGCGCACTTGAGCCACCAGTAGGGGGCGTGCAGCGCGTGGGCGTGGTGGGTGCCGTACGGCTTGAGTCCGGCCTCCCGCATCCTGGCGAGGAGTTCGTCGGCCTTGTAGATGCGGATGTGGCCGCCCTCGACCTCGTGGTACGCGTCGGAGAGCGCCCAGCAGACCTTCTCGGGGCCGTAGCGGGGCACGGTGACCGCGATCCGGCCGCCGGGGCGGAGCACGCGGACCATCTCGGCGAGGACGCCCTTGTCGTCGGGGATGTGCTCCATCACCTCGGAGATGATCACGACGTCGAACGAGGCGTCGGGGAAGGGGAGGTTGAGCGCGTCCCCCTCCATGGCGGTGGCGGTGGCGCCCTCGGGGGCCTCGCCCTCGGCCTTCATCGCGGCGAACCAGGTGGCCACCTCGCGGATCTCCGCGCCGTTCCGGTCGAGGGCGACGACCTGGGCGCCGCGCCGGTAGCACTCGAAGGCGTGCCGGCCGGCGCCGCACCCCAGGTCGAGCACGCGGTCGCCCGCGGCGAGCGGGAAGCGGGTGAAGTCCACGGTCAGCACAGGGCGGTCCTGCTTTCGCGGTCGGGGTTCGGGGTCGGACGAGGCGTCAGGGGCGGGGCGGGGGCCGGGGGTCGGGGGGTCAGGGGCGGGGCGGGATCCGGCGGCCCTGCCGGGCGATGGCCTCACGGTAGAGGTCGGCGGTGCCCTGGGCGGCGCGGGCCCAGGTGAACTTGGCCAGGACGCGTTCGCGCCCCGCCGCGCCGAGCCGGGCGCGCAGCTCCGCGTCGTCGAGGAGCCGGCCGAGCGCGGCGGCGAGGGCGCCCGCGTCGCCCGGGGGTACGGCGAGACAGCTCTCCCCGTCGGCGCCGGTGACCTCGGGGATGGCGCCGCCGGTGGTGGCGACGAGCGGGGTGCCGGTGGCCATCGCCTCGGCGGCGGGCAGCGAGAACCCCTCGTACAGGGAGGGGACGCAGGCGATCTGGGCGCCCCGGATCAGATCGACCAGCTCCGCGTCGGAGATGCCCTTGACGAACTCGACGGCGCCTTCGAGCCCGTACCGTTCGATGGCCTGGGCGACCGGGCCGTCCTCGGCGCGCTTGCCGACCACGACGAGGTGGGCGCCGGCGTGTTCGGTACGGAGTTTGGCGAGCGCCTCCACGAGGTGGACGAGGCCCTTGAGGGGGACGTCCGCGCTGGAGGTGGTGACGATACGGCCGGGGATCTCGGGGACGGCCGGGTCGGGGGCGAAGAGGCCGGTGTCGGCGCCGATATGGACGACGCGGATCCGGTCGGCCGGTACCCCGAGGTGGTCGGTGATCTCCTGCCGGGAGGAGCCGGAGACGGTGAGGACGGACGGCAGCCGGCGGGCGACGCGCCGCTGCATACGGGTGAAGCCGTACCAGCGGCGTACGGAGGCGCGGCGGCGCCAGTCCTCGGCGGCGGCGAGGTCGAGGGCGCGGTCGACGGTGATGGGGTGGTGGATGGTGGTGACGAGGGGCGCGCCGAGGTCGCCGAGGAGCCCGTAGCCGAGGGTCTGGTTGTCGTGGACGACGTCGAACTCCCCGGCGCGGGCGGCGAGATGGCGGCGGGCTCGGAGCGAGAAGGTGAGCGGCTCGGGGAAGCCGCCGGTCCACATGGTGGCGACCTCGACGGCGTCGATCCAGTCGCGGAACTCGTCGCGGCGCGGGGTGCGGAACGGGTCGGGCTGCCGGTAGAGGTCGAGGCTGGCGAGTTCGGTGAGCGGGACGCCCGCGTCGAGTACGGGGTAGGGCTGGGCGCCGATGACCTCGATGTGGTGGCCGAGGCGGGCGAGTTCGCGGGAGAGGTGGCGCACGTAGACGCCCTGGCCGCCGCAGAAGGGGTTGCCCTTGTAGCTGAGGAGCGCGATCCGCAGCGGGCGGTCGTCCTGGAGTCCTGGTCCGGTGCCCGCCGCTATGGCCTCAGCGGTCACGCTCGGCCCCCTTCTGGCTGCTCTGACTGCGCTCTCCGTGGTGGATCGGATCGCCGCGGCGAAACCGCTGTCGACAATCTAGAACAAGTTTCAGACGCACTCGTTCACAGGCATTGAATTTACCGGCAGGTAGCGTTCGCGTACCGGCCGGTACAGGTGATTCGTGCCACGGCGGCCGTCCGTCGCCCCCGCCGCTCCCCCGCCACTCCCCCGCCACTCCCCCGCCACTCCCTCACTGCTTCCTCGCTGCTCCATCCGGCCCATCCGGCTCAAGTCCGGGGTGTGTCGCGGCCGAAAGACAGGTGGCTCATCCGCCAGACCCGGCCCCCGACCCCTTACGGAGAACGCATGCGCCGTCCCCGTCCGCGCTGGGCTTCCGCCGCCCTGCTGCTTCTGCTCCCCCTCCTCGGCGCCGCCCCGGCGGCCACCGCCGGCTCCGGTCCCGGTCCCGGTGAGCCGGGACCGGGCGGCGCCGCGAGCACCGCCCCGCGCACCGCGCCGCTGGAGCGCTCGCCGCGCGCGGTGCCCGGTGAGTACATCGTGACGCTCGCCCCCTCGGTCTCCGCCGCCTCGGTGGCCCGTCAGCTCCGGCTCGCCCCGCACTTCACGTACGACACCGTGCTGCACGGCTTCGCCGCCGCGCTCACCCCGTCCCAGCTCGGCCATCTGCGCGGCTTCCCGGGCGTCGAGGCGGTGGAGGAGAACGGGGTCATGGCGCTGGACCCGGCGGAGGCCACCTCGGGGCACCGGCCGCTGGTGCCGGCCGAGAGCTGGGGGCTCGACCGGATCGACCAGCGGTTTCTGCCGCTGGACGGCGCGTACGACGTGACGGCCACGGGCGCGGGCGTCACCGCGTACATCGTGGACACCGGGATCGAGACCGCGCACCCCGAGTTCGCGGGGCGCGCGAGCGTCGGGTACGACGCGGTCGGCGACGGCCGGAACGGCCAGGACTGCCAGGGGCACGGCACCCATGTCGCGGGCACCACCGGGGGCGCGCGCTACGGGGTGGCGCGCGAGGTGTCGCTGGTCGCGGTGCGGGTCCTGGACTGCAAGGGGTCGGGCACCAACGCGGGGGTGATCGCGGGGCTCGACTGGGTGGCCCGTACCGCGCACACGCCCGCCGTCGTCAACGGCTCGCTGGGCGGCCCGGGCTCCACGGCGGTCGACACGGCCGTGACCGCGGTACGGAACGGGGGCGTCCTCCCGGTCGTCGCCGCGGGCAACTCCTCGGCGGACGCCTGTACGGTCTCACCGGCCCGGGCCCGGGGCGCCGTGGCCGTCGGGGCGACCGACCGTACCGACCGGCAGGCGGCGTTCAGCAACACCGGGTCCTGTCTGAGCCTGTACGCGCCGGGTGTCGACATCGTCTCGGCCCGGCTCGGCGGCGGCTCCGTCGCGCTGAGCGGTACGTCGATGGCCTCCCCGCATGCGGCCGGGGTGGCGGCGCTCTATCTGGGGGGCCATCCGTCGGCGTCGCCGGGGCAGGTGGCCGAGTGGCTGGTGGACGAGGCCACCCCCGACGTGATCTCCGCCATCGGCGCCGGATCTCCCGACCGTCTGCTCTACACCGGCGGGTGGTGACGGGGCGGGGCCGCGACAGCGGCTCTGACCACGTACGCAGCCCTCACCAGCGGGTTTTCCCCGCACGGGGGAAAGCGCTGTCATATGCGATACGCGAGCGCCATGGGCATGACGGAACGCCGACCAGGGTGCGGCGGGGCGTGTACCGTGCTCGGTCGTCGCACCCGCCCGCCCGTTCACCGGAGTTCACCGAAGGAGTGAGGTCCCCCATCGCCGCTCTGCCCCCGTATGCCCCGTTCGGCATCGAGATCGTCACCGGCCAGGACCGTGTCCTGGTGCGGGTCAGCGGCGAGCTGGACTGCGACACCGGACCCGACCTGTTCGCCGCGCTGGCCGCGCTGACCGACCGGTATGTCGAACTGGACCTGAGCCGGGTGCCGTTCATGGACTCCACCGGCCTCAGCCTGCTCCTCGGCCAGCGCCGGGCGAGCCGCCGGGCCGGCGGGGACATCTCGCTGCTCCGCTGCTCGGCCCCGGTCCGCCGGATCCTCGATGTCACCAGCACGCTCGCCCATCTGACGGCGCCGTGCGGCTCGGCGCCCGACTCCGCCCCGTAACTCCCGGAGCGGAAAAGGAGTGGCGGGCGGGCGCCCCACGCACGGGGTGCCCGCCCGCCACGTTTCTGCCGGCGGTCGGCTCGGCCGGCCCACTGGCCGGTCAGCCCTGCCGGCCCACTGGCCGGTCAGCTCTGCCGACGGGTCAGCGGATGCGGACCACCTGCGGGTCGTGGTCGCTCGCCTGGTCGGCGAACTCGGCGTTGATGTGGACGACCTCGTACGCCGGCTTCTTGACGGCCGGGCTGACCAGGATGTGGTCGAGGGTCTGCGAGTTGCCGTCGTACACGTAGCTGTAGCGCTCGTTCTTCGGCAGCGTGTTGATCAGGTCGGTGAGGACCTTGCCCTGGGTGAGGGCGGCCAGCGGCTTGGAGAACTGGTAGTCGTTCAGGTCGCCGAGGACGACGACCTTGGCCTTCGCGTCCTGCTTGAGCAGGCCGGTGACGAAGGAGTTGACCTCCTTGGCCTGCGCCAGGCGCTGGGTCTCCGAGGAGAGGACCGGCGGCTGGAAGCGGCTGTGCAGGGACTGGTCGCCGCCCTTGGAGTTGAAGTGGTTGCCGATGACGAAGACCTGCTGGCCCTGGAAGGTGAACTCGCCGACGAGCGGCTTGCGGCTGTTCAGCCAGGCGCTGGAGGTGGGGTTGATACGGCCCGGGGAGTTCGACAGCGTGATGCCGCCCTTGCCGTTGCCCTTGCCCTTCTCGTTGCCCTTGCCGGGCTTCCCGCCCGTCGCGGGGGCCTGGACGACCTTCGTGGCGGTCGTGGCGTCGCCGCCGGGACGGTCCACGAAGCTCACGCGCTTGGGGTTGAAGAGGAAGACGTTACGGATGTTGCCGCCGGGCTCACCGCCGTCCTTCTTGTCCTCCGGGTCGATCGAGCGCCACTCGTACGCGGGGCCGCCCGCGGCCTTGATGGCGTCGGTGAACTGCTGGAGGGTCTTGTCCGCGGCGACCGTGCCGTCGTCCTTGTTCCCGTTGTTGTCCTGGATCTCCTCCAGGCTCACGATGTCGGGCGCGGAGAGGTTCTTGACGACGCCGGTGGCCAGCCGGTCGAACTTCGACTGCGGGTTGGTCGGGGCGAGGTTCTCCACGTTGTACGTGGCGACCGCCAGCTCGTCCGACTTCGCCTTCTTCGCCACCTCGGGCTTGAGGCCGCCGGACTTCACCTTGCCGAGCTGGGTGGCCTGGAGGCCGTAGCCGCCGTAGTTGGAGTAGTCGAGAACGCCGGTGGTCGCTCCGGTGAGCGTGTCGCCCACATTGGCGTCGGCCTTCTCGCCGGTGACCGAGGCGACCAGCAGCCGGCCCGAGTTGGGCTGGGCGTAGGAGCCGTAGAGGGTGCCGCCGCGCGGGGTGGCGTTCTCCTTGGGCTTGGTGGTGATCCAGGTCTCGCCGTACGCGTTGGACGCGCCGACGACCCGGGTGTTGACGACCTGGACGCGCATGCCCTCGCGGGACTCCAGCCAGTCCAGGGCGTACTTGGTGGGCTTGAGGGCCAGGGACTCGATGTTGCCGTCCTTGGCGGTGGCCTTGGGGGCGTACGTGTCCGGGATGGTCTTCGCGTCGATGACCTCGGCGGCGGGCAGCGCGTTGCCGGAGGAGAGGACGGTGGCGGTGGGGCCGGTGATCTCGGTGACGGACTGGTTGCCGCTCGCGGCGCCGCCCGGGTAGTACTCGGAGACCTTGCCGCTGACCAGGACCGAGTCGCCGACCTTGACCTGCGGGGTGGTCGATCCGGTGAAGACGAAGACCGCCTCGCTGGTCGCCGGGTCCTTGTCGGGCTTGGGGTCCTGGACCCAGTAGCCGCGCGAGGTGCCGGTCACGCGCAGGGCGGTGACGATGCCGGGCACGTCGGTGACGGTGGATCCGGCGTACGGGGAGATCCGGGTGTTGCCCTGGATGTCGTGGATGCGGAGCTTGCCCGGGGTGGTGCTGGTGGGCGAGGGGGTCGGGGACGGGTCCGAGCCGCCGCCGGGGGTCGTGCCCTCACCCGCGCTGTTACGGGGGGACGGCGTGGCGCCGGAGAAGTCGACGGAGTTGTCGTCCGTGTCGGCGAACGCGGCGTTCCGGCTGACCGAGGTGGTGTTGCCGGCGCCGGTGGCCGGGGAGCCCTCGCGTACGGTCGCGGTGCCGAAGCCGACGAGGTCCTTGACCGAGGCGTCGGAGGTGCAGCTCTCGGCGGTCAGGCAGGTGAGCGGGGTGGTCGAGTGGACCAGCGCGACGGTGCCGCTGGACGCCGACATCGGGATCGTGCCGACCGCGTCGGGGGTGGGCAGGGCCTCGCCCGCACCGGCGCCCTTGGCCTCTTCGATCAGATAGGTGCCGCCGGCCGGGATGGCCCCGGACAACTCGGTGACCTGCCACTTGGAGGAGGCGGAGGGCGAGCCGCTGAGGTACTGGACGGACCAGCCGCTCAGGTCGAAGGCGCCGCCACCCGCGTTGCCCAGCTTGATGAAGTCGTTGGCGAGGGTGGCCCCGGAGTTGCCGCCGCCACCGAAGACCTCGGCGATCACCGCGTCCGGGGACGGGGTCGCCTGGGCGGTGAAGGGCAGCGCGACGAGGGAACCGGCGATACCGACGGGGAGCGCGAGCGCGACGATCTTCGCGCGTCGGCCACGGAAGGCCGGAGGTATGGAGGGAGACACAGTGGCTCTTTCTGTTGCTTCGATTGCGGCGTCCGTCGAGGGCCCCCCGTGGGTTCCTCGTGGCGAGCCGCGGATGAGCGCATGGCGGGAAAAGTCGGCTCAAGATACGCGCGTAGATCGCTCGCGAACAAGGGGTGGGACCGGGCAAGAGACAAGTGTTTCCCGACTGTTCGCCGGATTTAACCTGGATGCCGGAGAACGGCGGACCGGATCGCGTGCCCGGAGAGCCGGCCGGGGCGACCGGAGCGGCCGGCCGGGGCGGGCGGGCGCCGGGGCGGAAAACGTTCGAGGTGGGGGCAGTTGAGAAGGCGGGGCGCGACCGGGGCGCGCGGAACGGGGCGGGCGCGAAACGGTAGAGTGAGCCCCGTCGCCCTCGGTGCCCGTATGGAGGGAAGCCGGTGCGAAACCGGCACCGGTGGCGGGCGCTGTCGGGGTCGACAGGCATAACTTCACGCTTTGTTCACGACCTGTACGAGCTGTACGTACGAGCAGGACGAGCGGGGCGGCGGCACGGCGCGTGCCGGGCGCCCGGCCCCCGCAGGAGAGGCCCCAGTCGCCATGACCACCGTTCGCCGCGGCAGCGCGGCGCTCGCCGTATCAGCCCTCCTCTGGGGGATGTTCGCCCCGGCCGCGTATGCGGGCGGGGATGTGACTCCGCCGACTCCCGCGCCGTCTTCCGCCCCTTCCTCCGCTCCCTCCGCTCCTTCCGCCCCTTCCTCCGCCGCACCCTCCGACGCTCCCTCCCCTGCCGTCCCTTCCGCCCCGGCCGCCCCCTCCGGCTCCCCGGCTCCCTCCGCCCCTGCCGCCTCGCCCGCGCCGGTACCGCTCTCCTCGCCCGCGTCGCCCACGCCGCCCGCGCCGCTCTCCGCCGAGATGCTGCCGCGCGGGCTGTACGGCTCGACGGACCCGGCGCTCGACGGGGTACGGCGGCAGTCGCTCGCGCTGCTGGGCCAGGCCGCGGCGGGCGTGCGGCCCGGGGACGACGGGGTGCGGTGGCTGAAGAGGCAGCGGTGCGCCGACGGCGGGTACGCCCCGTTCCGCGCCGACCCGGGCACGCCCTGCGACGCGCACACCCCGGTCGACACCGAGTCGACGGCGGTCGCCGTCCAGGCGCTCTCCTCCCTCGGCGACCAGCGGCCGTTCATGGCCGGGAGCGTGGCGTGGCTGCGCGCCACGCAGAACGAGGACGGCGGCTGGGGCCGGGCCCCCGGCGCGCCGAGCGACGCCCGCTCGACCTCCCTGGTCATCGGCGCGCTGACCTCCGCCGGGGTGCGCCCCGGTTCCGTACGGGCCCCGGTGGGCGGCCCCGGGGGCAAGGACGCCTACGACGCGCTGGTGGAGCTCGCGATCCCGTGTGACGCGGGGTCGGGCGCCGACGCCGGGGCCTTCGCGCAGCGGCGGGGCGAGGACGGCGCGCTCACCGCCGACGACGGGGCCACCGCGGCGGCCGTGCTGGCCGGGCTCGGCAAGCGGCTGGTCAGCAATCCGGTCAAGGCGGGCCCCGCGCCGGTCTGCCAGGAGACACCGGAGGGTCCGGAGGGACCGGAGCCGCCCTCGCCGGAGCGAGCCGCCCGGAACGGTGCCGCCTATCTGGCCGGCGCGCTCGCGGCCACCGGCCATCTCGACCGGGTGGCGGGCGAGAGCCCGCCGGAGCCGGATGTCGGGAACACGGCGGCGGCGGTGGTCGCGCTGACGGCGGCCGGTTACGGGGACCAGGCGACCGGCGCCCTGGAGTGGCTGAAGAAGAACTCCGGGGCGTGGGCGCAGCGGCAGGGGCCCGCCGGATACGCCCAGTTGATCTTCGCGGCGTATGCGACGGACACGGACCCGCGCAGCTTCGGCGGCCTCGATCTGGTGGAGCGGCTGAACGCGACCGGCCCCACGCCCAAGTCGGTGGCGCCCCCGGAGCCGCGCCCCGGCACCTTCGCGGAGGCCGTGATCGCCGACGGGGACACCGCGGTGATCCTCTGGGTCGTGGCGATCGGCGGGGGCGCGGTGCTGCTGACGGTGTTCCTGGCCGGCCGGAAGAAGACCCGGCGGCCGTAGGGCCGTTACGGCGACGGCGCGGCCACCGGGCCGGGGGCCTGCCCCGGGTCCAGGCCCGGGCCCGGGTCCAAGCCCGGGCCCCCGCCGGGCTCTTGCCCCCGGGGCCGCGCCCCGACGAGGCCCCGCTCTTCCCCGCGGCCCCGGCTACTCCCGGGCCGCGCCCGCCGCCGGTACCGCCCCGTCCCGTACGGCCCCGTCGGCCCGTACAGCGGTGTCGTCCCGTACGGCCGCCCCGTCCCGTACTGCGTCGTCGTCCCGTACCGCGTCGTCCTCGGCCCGGCGGCTCCTCGGGAACGGGTCGGTGTGTCCCACCGCCTTCGGGAGCAGCCGCCTCGGCCCGGCGAGCAGATAGGTCAGGCCGAAGCCCGCGCCCACCACCGCCGCGCCGCCGACCGCGTCCAGCACCCAGTGGTTGGCCGTGGCGACGATGGCGCAGACCGTGAAGAGCGGGTGGAGCAGCCCGAGGAGCTTCATCCACAGCTTGGGCGCGAGGACCACGACGACCACCCCGCACCAGAGGGACCAGCCGAAGTGGAGCGAGGGCATCGCCGCGTACTGGTTGGTGAGGGCGGTGAGGGCGCCGTACTCGGGGTTGGTGAGGTCCTGCGGCCCGTGGACGGTGTCGATGAACCCCAGGCCCGGCATGAGCCGGGGCGGCGCCAGCGGGTAGAACCAGAAGCCGACCAGCGCGAGCACCGTGGCGAAGCCGAGCGAGGAGCGGGCCCACCGGTAGTCGGCGGGGCGCCACACGTAGAGGAGGGCGAGGATGGTCAGCGGGACCACGAAGTGGAAGGACGTGTAGTAGAAGTTGAAGAAGCCCTCGGCCCAGCCGGTCCGGGCGACCGCGTGGTTGACCCAGTGTTCGATGTCGATGCCGAGCGCCCGCTCGATCCCGTGGATCTGCCGGCCGTGTGCCTCCGCCGTCTCCCGGCCGCCCGTCGCGGCGAGCCTGATGTGGGAGTAGAGGGCGTAGCAGACGCGGATGGCGAGGAGTTCGAGGAGCAGGTTGGGCCGGCTCGCGAGCCGCTTCCAGAACGGCGCGAGCGGGATCCGGCTCCAGCGGGCGGGCACGGGGTGCGCGTACGTGGTGGGGACCGGCCGGTCGAAGTGGGGCGAGGTCCGGGCGAGGAACGGCACCACGCAGGCCGCCGCGAGGGCCGCGAGCAGCGGTACGTTGTCGCGGAGCTGGGCGAGGGCCGCCATGTTCGGCAGCATCATGGTGCCCGGCAGTGTCATCACGAGGATGACCACGGCGGGCCACACCAGCCGGTCCCCGGCGCGGACGCCGACCCGGCCGACCAGCGCCAGCAGCACCCAGAGCAGTTGGTGCTGCCAGGCGGTCGGGGAGACCGCGACCGCGACGCACCCCGTCACCGCGACGGCGAGCAGCAGTTGGCCGTCGCGCGCGTAGCGGACGGCGCGGCGCACCCCGAGGACGGCGACGGCCGTGGCGAGGGCGATGAAGAGGACGACCTCCAGGGGCCCTTCCAGGCCGGCCCTGAGCAGGGCGCCGTGCAGGGACTGGTTGGCGAGGCTGTCGGCGCGCTGCCCGAGCCCGGCGCCCGCCACATGGTGCACCCAGTACGCCCAGGAGTCGCCCGGCAGTGCCGCCCAGGCGAGCGCGGTGAGCGCGGCGAAGCCGCCCGCCGAGGTGACGGCCGCCTTCTTCCGTCCCGTCAGCCAGAGGAGCGGGGTGAAGAGGAGGACGGCGGGCTGGAGGGCCGCGCCCAGGCCGATGAGAACACCGGAGGCGCGTTCGCCGCGTACCGCGAAGCAGCCGAGCACGACCAGCAGGACCGGGATGATGCTGGTCTGGCCGAGCGAGAAGCTGTTGCGCACCGGGAGCGAGAGCATCAGCAGGCTGATCGCGACGGGCGCGGCGAGCAGGCGGGTACGGCCGGAGAGTTCGCCCGGCAGCGCGCGCCGGGCCACCACCAGGCCGAGGGCGACGACCAGCAGCAGGGTGCCGAGGGTCCAGGCGATCCCCAGGCTCTCCTGGGCGGAGCTGGCCAGGGGTCTGAGGACCAGCCCCGCGAAGGGGGTCCCGGTGAACTTCCCGGTGTCGTAGAGCGAGCCCGGTACGTGGAGGACGCCGGCCGGTCCGATCCAGGTCTCCAGGTCGGTGAGGCGCTGCCCGGGCGGCTGTCCGAGCACCGCCGCCGTCTGCCGTACCGCCAGCACGGCGGCGAGCAGCCAGAGCACGGCGCGCGCGGCTCCATGGCCGCCCCCCGCCGCGCCGGTGGCGCCCGCCGTCCCCGCCACGCCTGCCACGCCTGCCGCCGCACCGCCGTGCACGCTGCGTTCTGCCTTCACCACGCCGCGCCGACCCTCCGTCCGATAACGCCGTCCCTGGGGCGTTCCCCGAGGCATAGAGCCTCGCACTGCTCTCCGGAGAAGACCACGGCCACCCCCTCTTCACCTGACCGACACCACTGTTTCGGATCGTTGCCCATGACATCAGAGACGGGGCGGCGCGTGCAGGGTACTGATCCATCACGCGGTTCGAAGGACGACCGGGAGGATGAACGACCGGGAGCCGCACGACCGGGAGACGGACGACCGGAAGACGAACGGCCGCGCAATGTACCCGAGAGCGATGGAGAGACCCGTATGGCATCCGAGGACCAGGGACGGCAGCAGGCAGGCTGGAACGCCGTCGACCACTACTTCACCGACCGTCTCGCCCCCGCCGACGAGGCGCTGACCGCCGCGCTCGCCGCCATCGAAGCGGCCGGGCTGCCCGCGATCAGCGTCGCCCCGAACCAGGGCAAGCTGCTCCATCTGCTGGCCGCGACGCAAGGCGCCCGTACGGTGCTGGAGATCGGCACGCTCGGCGGCTACAGCACTATCTGGCTGGCCCGCGCGCTGCCCGCCGGCGGGAAGCTGATCTCGCTGGAGTACGACCCCGCCCACGCCGAGGTGGCCCGCGCCAATCTGGCGCACGCGGGTCTCGCGGGGATCGCCGAGGTACGGACCGGGGCGGCGCTGGACACGCTGCCGGTGCTGCTCGCCGAGGGCGCGGGCCCGTTCGACTTCGTCTTCGTCGACGCCGACAAGCAGAACAACGCGGCGTATGTGGAGTGGGCGCTGAAGCTCACCCGGCCCGGCAGCGTGATCGTCGTGGACAACGTCGTACGGGGCGGGGCGGTAGCGGATCCGGACGACCCGTCGGCCGCGGTGCGCGGCACCCGGCGGATGGTCGAGGAAATGGCCGAGAACCCCCGGCTGTCGGCGACGGCGGTCCAGACGGTCGGGACGAAGGGGTACGACGGCTTCGCGCTGGCCCGCGTGGTGGGGTGAGGGGCGGCTCCGCGCCGTACCGCCCGCCCGTAATCCGGTGGCCGCGGGGGCGCCGTACCGGGTAGAGAGGCACCATGCACTCGTCCCGGTCCCGGTTCTGGTCCGTACGCCCGGAATCCTTCGCCACCCCCGACGCCACCCGGCTGCGCCGCGCGTACTACGCGGAGGTCGCGGGCCGGTACTGGCGGCGGCCCGCGACGGAGGCGGAGATCGACGAGGGGCTGGCCGGCGACCCGCCCGGCCTTCTCGCCCCGCCCACCGGTGCGTTCGTGGTCGGGCGGTACGGGGCGGGGCCGGGCGCGGGGCCCGGCGTGGCGGCGTCCTGTGGCGGCGTACGGCTGCGGGACGCCGCGACCGGCGAGCTGACCCGGGTGTATGTCAGCCCGGAGGCGCGCGGCACGGGCGGCGGCGGGGCGCTGCTGGCGGCGCTGGAGGAGGCGGCGTGGCGGCTGGGGGCGCGGCGCCTGGTCCTCGACACGCGGCTGGACCTGGTGGAGGCGCGGGGGCTGTATGTGAAGCACGGGTTCCGGGAGATCCCGGCGTACAGCACGGGTCCGTACCGGGAGATCTGGTACGGCAAGGACCTGGTGGCGCCCGGTCCCGCGGGTCCTTCCGGTACCCCCTGACCCCGGGGTGGCGGCTCAGGCTGCGTGGTCGCGGGGCGGGTGCGGGGTGCGGGGGCGTTCGCCGTCGGAGCCGCACAGCTCGCTGTTCAACTCCTTCACCAGCGCGACCAGATCGGTCGGCCGGTCCGCGCCCCACCAGTCGCCCAGCAGTTCGGCGAGCGATGCCTCCCGGGCCTCCGCCAGCCGTTCGGCCACCTCCTCGCCGCGCGGGGTGAGGCGCAGCTCCACCCCCTCACGGCGGGTCAGGCCGCGCTCCTCCAGTTGCCGGGAAGCGTCCGTGATCACCCGCAGCGGTACGGGTGCCCGCTCGGCCAGGGGTACGGGGCGGACCGCGCCCTCGCGGCGGACCCGGAGCAGCAGCCAACTGGCCGCGGGGAGCAGGTCGTACCCGGCCTTCGCGGTGATCTTCTCGTAGACGCGGCGGCGCCCCTCGCGCGTGCCGAGGACGGAGAGGGCGCGGGCGACCTCGTCGCGCGAGGAGCGGACGACGGGGTTGGTGGCGAGCGTCTCGGTGATCTCCGGGGCGGTCACGGAGCCGCGCAGCTTGTCCTCCTTCAGGAACCAGGCGATGACGAAGCCGGCCAGCACCACGGGCACCCCGTACAGGAAGACGTCGGTGATGGAGGTCGCGTACGCGTGCAGCACGGGGGTGCGGAGCGCGGCGGGGAGCCGGTCGAGGGCGTGCGGGTCGGCGGCGAGCTGTCCGGCGCTGGTGCCGGGCGGCAGGGTAGCGCCGGCGAGGGCGCTGTCGAGCCGTTCGCGGAGGAGGTGGGTGAAGATGGTGCCGAAGATGGCGACGCCGAAGGAGGAGCCGATGGAGCGGAAGAAGGTCGCGCCGGAGGTGGCGACGCCGAGGTCCTCGTAGCGGACGGCGTTCTGCACGACGAGGACGAGGACCTGCATGACGAGGCCGAGCCCGGCGCCGAAGACGAAGAAGCAGAGGCTCATCGCCCAGGTGGAGCTGAACTCGGTGAGCTGGTGGAGGAGGAGCAGCCCGACGGCGGTGACACCGGTGCCGAGGATCGGGAAGACCTTCCAGCGGCCGGTACGGCTGACGATCTGGCCGGAGAGCGTCGAGGTGATCAGCAGTCCGAGCACCATGGGCAGCAGATGGACGCCGGACATGGTGGGCGTGACGCCGTGGACGACCTGGAGGAAGGTCGGCAGGTAGGTCATCGCGCCGAACATCGCGAAGCCGACGATGAAGCTGATGCAGGCGACGAGCGTGAAGGTCCTGAGGCGGAAGAGGCGGAGGGGGAGGACGGGTTCGGCGGCGCGTCGTTCGGCGCGGATGAAGAAGGCGAGGAGCACGAGGCCGAGGAGGGCGAGCCCGATGATCTCCGGGGAGCCCCAAGCCCAGGTGGTGCCGCCGAGGGAGGCGACGAGGACGAGGCAGACGGCGACCGAGGCGATGAGGAAGGTGCCGAGGTAGTCGATGGTGTGCGGGGTGCGGTGGACCGGGATGTGCAGGACGGCCGCGATGACGATCAGGGCGATGATGCCGAGCGGCAGGTTGATGTAGAAGACCCACCGCCAGCTCAGTTGCTGGGTGAAGAAGCCGCCGAGGAGCGGGCCGAGGACGCTGGTCGCGCCGAAGACGGCGCCGAAGAGGCCCTGGTACTTGCCGCGTTCGCGGGGCGGCACGAGGTCGCCGACGATCGCCATGGAGAGCACGATCAGCCCGCCGCCGCCGAGGCCCTGGAGGGCGCGGAAGCCGATCAGCTCGGGCATGTTCTGTGCGAGGCCGCAGAGCGCGGAGCCGATGAGGAAGAGGACGATCGCGATCTGGAAGAGCCGCTTGCGGCCGTACTGGTCGCCGAGCTTCCCCCAGAGGGGGGTGGCGGCGGTGGAGGCGAGCAGATAGGCGGTGACGACCCAGGAGAGGTGTTCCAGGCCGCCGAGGTCGCTGACGATGGTCGGCAGGGCGGTGGAGACGATGGTCTGGTCGAGCGCGGCGAGCAGCAGCCCCATGAGCAGGGCGCCGATCGCGACGAGGACGGTACGCGGGCTCCCGTCGCCCGCCCCGGGCGCCGGGGGCGGGCTCACGGCCGGGGTGGTCGCTTCCTGGGCCATGGGTCAACTCCTCGGGGTCCGTCCCGGCCGTGTCGGACCGCCGGTTTTCGCCAGTTCCACGACTCCGCCGGATACCCATCCTGGCCGCTCTGTCCGGTTATGGCCTCTCGACCGGCGCTCGACCGGCGAACGGGGCGGGGCCGGCGTACGTAGTTCTTCATATCGGGGCTGCATAATCGGCGGCAGTTCAAGGGGAGGGGAACCCAGGTGTCAGAAGAGCTCTGTCCCGGATGCGGTACGCCGCTCGGCGCGGAGATAACCCCCTGCTGTGTCTGCGACCCGCGCCTAGCGCAGAAGCAGGCCCAGGCGCAGGCTCAGGGGCAGGGGAACGATGTGGTGGGGCTGGCCGGGTCGGGGGGCCCGGCGGGTCCGGTGCCACCGGGGGGTCCGGGAGGTCCGGTGCCACTGGCCGGACCGGCGGGGCCGGCAGGTCCGGCGGGGGCAGCGGGGCCGGGAGGTCCGGCAGGACCGGCGAGCCCCGCCGGGGCGGCGCCCATGGCGGTGCCTCCGCCCGGTGCCGACCCGCGCCAGGCCCTCGCGGTCCCGGGCGCGGGCGCGCAGGGCGCAGCCCCGGACGGCGGCGTCCCGGGAGGCGCCGTCCCGGAAGGCGCGGCTCCGCACGGGGCGGGCGCGGGCGCGGAGGGCCCGGTCACGGAGGAGTTCCCGCCGTTGCACGTACGCCCGTACGTGCAACTCTCGGACGAGGGTGCCGGGGACGGGCCCGGTGCCTTCCGTACGGCCGGACCGCTGCCGCCCCTCAAGGCCGCACCCGGAGCACCCGGAGCACCCGGAGCACCCGGAGCACCCGGAGCACCCGGAGCCGGCGTGCCCGACGCCTCCGCCGCCCCGGACCCCGATCCGTACCCCACCATGAACCTCACCCCGGTTCCCCGCCTCGCCCCCGGCCCGGATTCCGTGCTGGCCGCCGGCGCGCCGCCCGAGGGGGAGGCTCCGGGGGAGCCCCGGGCGAGCGGTCGGCGGCGCAAGGCCCTGCTGCTGGCCGCGATCGGCGCGGCGGCGGTGGCGGTGCTCGGCGTGGCCGGTTTCGCGGGCGGCCTCTTCTCGGGCTCCGAGCGCGAGGACCGCAGGACACCGGACGAGATCAGCACCTGGCTGCCGTCGTCCGCCGGGGAGAGCTCGGAGGAGCCGTCCGAGTCGGCCGCCCCGAGCCCCACCGCGTCCTCGGAGTCCCCGGCCCCCGTGGAGTCCCCGGCCGCCGAGACGACGCCCTCCGTACGGTCGGCCACCAGCTCGGCGCCGCCGCCCTCGCCGAAGGAGTCCGCGGCGTCGCCGAGCGGGCCCGCCGCGAGCACCTCCGCCACCGGGTCGGACGGCGTCCGGGGCGCCACGCTCAAGCGCGGGGACTCCGGCGACGAGGTGACGGAGCTCCAGTACCGGCTGACGTGGGTCGGGATGTACTACGGACAGCCGAACGGGGAGTACGACCAGGCCGTCGAGGACTCCGTACGCCGGTACCAGCAGGAGCGGAGCGTCCCGGACGACCCCGCGGGCGTCTACGGCCCCCGGACCCGGGCCGCGCTGGAGGCGGAGACGCCCGGGTACGGGAGGGGTTACAACCGGGGGCAGGGCTACCGGTAAGACGGCCGACCGATAAGAGGGCCGACCGGTAAGACGGCCGACCGACAACGGCGGTACCGCTCACAGGGGGTACCGCTGGCGGGACCGTCCCTGCTTTGTATAATGACGGAACAAAGTGGCTCCGCCCGTTCACCTGACCGACGGGCGGAGTCACTTTGCCCGCACCCTCCCGCCCGTACGGTCGTACGAACGTATGGTTCGCGCGTCCGCACGCCGACCGCCGCCCCAGCCCGGGAACACCCCGGGGACACCTCGGAGCCCCCCGGAGAACCCTGTGAAGCTCGACGCCGTCAAGGCCCTGCTCCTCGACATGGACGGCACCCTCGTCAACTCCGACGCCGCCGTCGAGCGCTGCTGGAGCCGCTGGGCACACGCCCACGACCTGGACCCCCGGGAGATCCTGAAGGTCGTTCACGGCCGCCAGGGGTACGCCACGATGGCCGTGCTGCTGCCGGAGCGCCCGATGGAGGAGAACTACGCCGACAACCGGGCCATTCTCGCCGAGGAGATCGCGGACACGCGTGGCGTGGTGCCCATCCCCGGCGCACCGGAGTTCATGACGGCGCTCGCCACCGCCCCGCACGCCCTGGTGACCTCCGCGAACGTACCGCTGGCGGACGCCCGGATGGCCGCGGCGGGCCTGCCGATGCCGAAGATCCGGGTCACCGCCGAGGACGTCGGCGCGAGCAAGCCGGACCCGGAGGGCTTCCTGCTCGGCGCGGCGACGCTCGGCGTAGCGCCGCGCGACTGCGTCGCGTTCGAGGACTCCGAGGCGGGCATCGCGGCGGCGCGGGCGGCGGGCATGCGCGTGGTGGGCGTGGGCCCGCGCGCGGCGGCCATGAACCCGGACGCCCATGTCGAGGACCTCACGCGGGTACGGGTCGAAGTGCTGCCGGGCGGCGACCTGGCCCTGCACATCGCCGGGTACTGACCACGCCCCGCGCCACCACCGCGCGGCGCGCCCATGAGATCATCGGCCGTGATGCGTAACAGGCTGAGCGACCTGGTCGCCACCGGTCTGATCGACCGGCTGGACGCGCGCGACAGGATGCTCCTGGAGCGCCGCGCCCGTATCAAGTCCACCGAGGGCGGGCCCTTTCCCCTGGATCCTCGCGGCTGGTGGTACGCGGTGCCCGGCGCGACGTACGAGGGGCTCTTCGAGGCGCTCGGCCTGCACGACCGGTTCCCGGTCACGCTGGACGAGGGCGCCGACGTGGAGGACCTGCCGTTCCGGGGGCTCGCGGTCCCCAGCTTCGTCACGCCCGAACTGGACGGCTGGCGGCTGGTCCTCGGCAACCTGCCCGACCTGGTCGGCACCGAGCGGGACGACTGGATCGGCGCCGTGGAGCGGCTGAGCGCCCACTGCGGCGAGGCGCACCTCTTCTACGAGGACCCTGCGGAGGGCACCGACATCTGGGCCGTCGCCCGGAAGGGCGCCGTCCAGCGGTGTTACGCGGCGGAGAGCGACCCGGAGTGGGTGGGCGAGCCGCTCCCCTGGGAGCGGCTCGCCGTCGACGAGGACGGTTTCGACCCGGAGTACGGGACGGCCGCGCCGAACGCGGGTACGGCGGGGGTGGCCCGCGCCTGCGGACAGCTCTCCGTCGATCCCGGCGCGCTCGGCGCCACGACGCGGATGCGGGGCCACGGCTGGCTCGCGCTCGACCGGGCGGGCGTCGGCCACGAGGGCCTCAACGCCCTCGTGGAGTTCTGAGCCCGCGCCCCGTTCTCGCGAGCCACCGGCGTCCCCGGGCGCCCGGGGCCCTCGTGTGTCACGGGCATACGATGCCGCCTATGACGCACGAGGACAGCGGCGACCTGGACAGTCTCGTACGCGGCCGTATCCGCGCCCTGCGGGTGGCGCAGGGCTGGTCCCTGGAGGAGCTGGCCTCCCGGGCCAGGATCAGCCAGTCCACGCTGTCGCGCATCGAGAACGGCCGGCGCCGCCTCGCCCTGGATCAGCTGGTCGTCCTCGCCCGCGCCCTGGACACGTCGCTGGACCAGCTCGTGGAGAGCGCCGCCGACGACGTCGTCATCAGCCCGGTGATCGACGGCGCCCACGGACAGATGCGCTGGCCGGTCAGGGCCGACCCGGGCATGACCGTCATGCGGCGGCGGATGACGGAGCCGCCGCCGGAGAACCCCGCGCGGATGCGCGCGCACCCCGGCAGGGAGTGGCTCGTCGTCCTGTCCGGCACGGCGCTCCTCATGCTGGGCCACCGCCGCTTCCGTATCGAGACCAACCAGGCCGCCGAGTTCCCCACCATGCTGCCGCACGCTCTCGGGGCCGAGGGCGGCCCCTGCGAGATCCTGGGCATCTTCGACCGCGAGGCCCGCTGCGGCCATCAGCGCGACGGCGACGGCGAGGCGGAGGGCTCCCGCGCCTGACGGCCTCCCGCACCCCTGGGCGCGGGGGTTGCGCGTACGGCACCCCGGGCGACGATCTTCTTGCCAATGCCGCAAAGAATGATGCCGTACACGCAAGGCCGTCCTAGCGTGGGCCCATGACCCACACACACCCGCGCCACGCGCACGTTCCCGCCTCCGGCCCCACCCCTGAATCCGCCGCCCTCGGCGATCAGGCCGAGATCCTCGACCTGGACGCGGAGGTCCTCGCCGAACACATCGCGGAGATCATCGGATGGCTGCCGCTCGCGTCGGCGCCACGGGAGATCGTGGACCTGGGCTGCGGAACGGGGACCGGCACCTTCGCCCTCCTCGACCACTTCCCCGGGGCGCGGGTCGTCGCCGTCGACTCCTCGGCCGAGCACCTCCACCGCCTGCGGGCCAAGGCGCGCGCCCAGGGCGCGGAGGGGCGCGTACGCACCGTGGAGGCCGACCTCGACGCCGCCGACTGGCCCGCTCTCGGGGCGCCGGACCTGGTGTGGGCCTCGGCCTCGATGCACCATATGGCCCGCCCCGAGCGCGCCCTGCGCACCGTCCACGAACTCCTCGCGCCCGGCGCCCTGTTCGCCGTCGTCGAGCTGGCCGGCTTCCCCCGCTTCCTGCCCGCCGACGCCCCGGAGGACCGGCCCGGACTGGAGGAACGGTGCCACGCCGCGAGCGACCGCCTGCACGCCGAGCATGTGCCCCACCGCGGCGCGGACTGGGGGCCGCTGCTGGCCGCCGCCGGATTCGCCGTGGAGGGCGAACGTACCGTCGCCGTCGACATCGAGGGCGCGGGCGACGCGACCGTCGGCCGCTACGCGCTCGGCTCCCTGCGGCGCCTGCGTCTGGGCATCGACGGCGTCCTCCCGCCCGAGGACCTCGCCGCGCTCGACCGGCTCCTCGACACCGAGGGCCCGCAGAGCATCCTGCTCCGCGCGGACCTGACGGTACGCACGGAACGCACCGTCTGGGCCGCGCGCCGCACCGGCTGACCCCGGGGGCCTGGCGACGGGCTCCCCTTGCCGGGCGTCTGATGACGGGCCCCCTTGCCGGGTGCCTGACGTCAGGCGTCCGGTGTCAGGCTCCCGCCGGCGGTCCCGCGAGGCCGCCGGCGGGAGCCCCGTCCGTCCTCTCCCCCGGCCGGTCACACATCCCTGTGCAGCCGCCCCCGCGCCACCAGTTCCAGCACCACGCTCACCGCGACCGCCTGCACCGCCATCAGCGCCACCAGCACGAAGAGCTGGACCGCCCCCGCCATCACCGGCGACGCGCCGCCCAGCAGCATGCCCACGAAGGCCCCCGGCAGGGTGACGAGGCCGACCGTGCGGGTCTGGTCGAGACCCGGAAGGAGGGCGTCCGCCGCCGCCGGGCGGGCGACCTCCATGCGCGCCTCCCGGTCGAGCAGGCCGAGCGCCATACCCGCCTCCACCTCGCCGCGCCGGGCGTGGAGTTCGTCGAGCGCGCGCCGGCCGCCCAGGACCGTCGCGGTGAGCGCGCCGCCGATGAGGATGCCCGCGGCGGGGATCAGGGCGATGCCCTTGGCCGGTACGACACCGGTGAGCAGCAGGACCGTGACCACCGGCGCCACGCCCGCGCCGATCGGCAGGGCGGCCCACCACCAGGTGCGGTTGGCGGTGACGCGGCGCCCGGCCGTGCGTACGGCGACCGCGTACATGAGCGCGAGAAAGCCGAGCAGCGGCGGTACGGAGCCGACCACCCAGCCGATCAGCAGGGAGACCGCGCCGAGCTGGAGCGCGGCGCGCACCCCGGCGACGGCGATCTCACGGCCCCGCCCGAGCCGGGCGAGACCGGCCACGGCCACCGCGGCGATCAGCAGGAGGCCGAGGACGACTCCGAACGTGGTATCGACGCGCAGCAGCACGTGCCCATCCTAGCCGCCGCTTACATCAACTTTGCCCGGGTAAGCCCGAATTACCGTCCGTCAGAAAATATCGACGGCCGCCGACCCCTTGATGTGACGTGTTCATGTCGTCACCCTGTTACCTGAAGCCCACCTTCCGGAAACCCGCCGCCACGACGATGTCGAACGGTTCGCACCGGCCGAGCCCCCAATCGGCCACCACGTCAGGTTCCGCAGGTTCCCCCCACCCTCAAGGGAGTCCCCATGTCCGGTGTCTACGCGCGTCGAATGCGCCGTCTCGCCGTGCTCGCCTCGTCGGCCGCCATCGCCCTCGCCACCACCCTGCTCGGCGCCCCCACCGCGCAGGCCGCCATGCCCACGCCGATCGCCGCCAGCACGGCCCGCACGTACCTGGCCAGCCTGACCGTCCAGGCGGAAGGTTCCTCCTCCGGCTACAGCCGCGACCTGTTCCCGCACTGGATCACCCAGTCCGGCACCTGCAACACCCGCGAGGTCGTCCTCAAGCGCGACGGCACGAACGTCGTCCAGGACTCCGCCTGCGCCGCCGTCAGCGGCTCCTGGTACTCCGTCTACGACGGCACCACCTTCACCGCCTCCTCCAGCCTCGACATCGACCACATGGTCCCGCTCTCCGAGGCCTGGAAGTCGGGCGCCAGCAGCTGGACCACCGCGCAGCGCCAGGCGTTCGCCAACGACCTGACCCGCCCGCAGCTCGTCGCCGTCTCGGCCAGCTCGAACCGCTCCAAGGGCGACAAGGACCCGGCCAACTGGCTCCCGCCGCTGGCCTCGTACAAGTGCACGTACGTCCGCGCCTGGGTCCAGGTGAAGTACTACTACAAGCTGAGCGTCGACTCGGCCGAGAAGACCGCCCTCACCAACGCCCTGAGCGGCTGCTGAGCCGGCGGCGACCCCCGCACCGAGCAGCACAGAGCAGCATCGAGCAGCACCAAGCGGGCCGCCTTCCTCCTGCCCGCCCATCCGGGTGGACCGGCGGAGAAGGCGGCCCGTTCGGATGAGGCGGCGCCGCAAGCCGATGGGGTGGCGCCTCAAACCGATGGGGTGGCACCTCAAACCGATGGGGCGGTGCCTCAAGCCGATGGGGCGGCTCCTCAAGCCGATGGGGCGGCTCCGCGAGATCTCTGCAAATTCCCCACACTATCGGCCCGCGAGGACCGCGATCCCCCCGTGTGATCATTCCCACACAACGTGATCCTTCACCCGAGGGTTCGAACTCACCACACACCAACGGCATGATGATGCGGACCATCCGCGTCCAGTACCGCCCCATGCCTCCGGAGCCACAGCTTTGTCCGATGTACGGCAGCACCCCCACCGTTCACTCGCCGTCGTCGGCGTCGGCCCGCGTGGTACCTCCGTACTGGAGAGACTCTGCGCGTCCGTGCCCGCGCTGGCACCGGATCTGGATCTGACGGTGCATCTGGTGGATCCGGCGCCACCGGGGGCGGGGCGGGTGTGGCGGACGGACCAGTCGGGCGAGCTGCTGATGAACACGGTGGCCTCTCAGGTGACCGTCTTCACCGACCTGAGCGTGGAGTGCGAGGGGCCGATCCGTCCGGGGCCGAGTCTGTACGAGTGGGCCGCCGCCCTGCCCGAGGAGCGGCTGGGGCCCGACGACTATCCGAGCCGGGCCACGTACGGGCGGTACCTGGAGTGGGCGTTCCGTACGACGGTGGAGGGCGCGCCCGAGCGCGTGACGGTCGAGGTGCACCGGGCGCGTGCGGTACGGCTGGACGACGAGCCCGGGCAGGGCGCGGCTCCGGCGTCCCCGGCGCAGCGCCTCACGCTCGACGACGGGACGACGATTTCCGGCCTCTGTGCCGTCGTCCTCGCGCAGGGACATCTTCCGGTCGTTCCGGGGCGGACACAGGCGACCCTGGCCGAGTTCGCCGAACGCCACGGGCTGCGCTACTTCCCGCCCGCCAACCCGGCCGACCTCGACCTGTCGGGCATCGCACCGGGCTCCCCGGTGCTGCTGCGCGGGCTCGGGCTGAACTTCTTCGACCACATGGCGCTGCTGACGGCGGGGCGGGGCGGCACCTTCCGGCGGGACATCGGCGGCGTCCTGACGTACCGCCCGTCGGGGCGCGAGCCACGGCTGTACGCGGGGTCCCGGCGCGGGGTCCCGTACCAGGCGCGCGGCGACAACGAGAAGGGCCCCTCGGGGCGCCATCACCCGCTGAAGCTGACCCCGGACGTCATAGCGCTCTTCCGCAAGCGGGCGGAGGCGGGCGATCCGCCGGACTTCCTTCAGGAGATATGGCCGCTGGTCGCGAAGGAGGTGGAGGCCGTGTACTACGCGGCGGCCCTGCGGGAGGCCTCCCTCCGGATCGGCGCGACCGCCGCCACGGATGCCGCCGCCCCCGAAGCCGCCGGCGGCCCCGCCGTCCCGGGCGCCCTGCTGGAACGCTTCCTCGCCGCGCCGCACGGGAGCGCCGAGGAGGCGGCCGTGCTGGACGAGGCCGGGATCGCCGCCGCCGGGCGCTGGTCCTGGGAGCGGATCTCGCGCCCGTACGACGGTGAGACCTTCCGCGACCCGGCCGGGCACCGCGCCTGGCTCCTCGCCCATCTGCGGCGGGACGCGGCCGAGGCGGCGCTCGGCAATGTCGTCGGGCCGGTCAAGGCGGCGCTGGACGTCCTGCGCGATCTCCGGAACGAGCTGCGCCTGATCGTCGACCACGCCGGCCTCTCCGGCGCCTCCCGGCGCGACCATCTCGACCGCTGGTACACGCCGCTCAACGCGTTCCTCTCCATCGGGCCGCCCCGCCGCCGTATCGAGGAGATGGCCGCGCTGATCGAGGCGGGCGTGCTGGAGGTGGTCGGCCCCCGGACCGCCGTACGGGCGGAGGACGGCGCGTTCCTGGCCGAGTCCCCGGACGTCCCCGGTTCCGCCGTACGGGCCACGACGCTCGTGGAGGCCCGGCTTCCGGAGCCGGACCTGCGGCGGAGCCGCGACCCGCTGCTCGCGCTGCTGCTCCGGACCGGCCAGTGCCGGCCGCACACGATCGACGGGTACGAGACGGGCGGCATGGACGTCACGCCGCGCCCGTACCGCCTGGTGGACCGCGAGGGCGCGGTCCACCCGCGGCGGTTCGCGCTCGGCGTGCCCACGGAGGGCGTGCACTGGGTGACGGCGGCGGGGGCACGCCCCGGGGTGGACTCCGTGATGCTCTCGGACACGGACGCGGTGGCGCGGGCGGTGCTGCGGACGGCGGTGCGGGACGCCGGCCGGGACGCCGCCGGGGACGCCGGCCGGGAGGCGGCCGGGGGCGCCGCCGGGGAGGCGCGAATTGGCCCTCCACGGAATGTTGAACTTGCAAGCATCGATTAGGCCAACCTAACCTGGCGGGACGTCACTCGTCGGCCCCGGCCTCGCCCCCACGCCTGGTCCGGGCCTCGACCCAAGGAGTACACCCCCCATGTACACACGACTGAACGCCGCCCAGCCCTATGTGCTGGGCCTGTTCCGCGTCGTTGTAGGACTCCTGTTCACCTGCCACGGCGCCGGTTCGCTCTTCGGCGCCTTCTCCCGTGAGACGGTGGCCGCCGGCACCTGGCCCGGCTGGTTCGCCGCCGTCATCGAACTCGTGGGCGGCGCCCTGGTGCTGCTGGGCCTCGCCACCCGCCCGGCCGCCTTCATCGCCTCCGGGGCGATGGCGTACGCGTACTTCACCGTCCACCAGCCCAACGGCCTGTTCCCCATAGCCAACGGTGGCGAACTGCCCGTCATGTTCTGCTGGTCGTTCCTGCTCCTGGTCTTCACCGGTCCCGGCGCGTTCGCCCTCGACCAGTTCCTGCCCGCGCGCGACGGCGCCGCCGCCTCCGGGAACAGCGCCGGGAACGGGGACGGCACCGAGGACGGGCGGCACGGCGAGCCCGCGAAGGTCGCCGCGTAAGCGGCAGGCACCTCGGCGGCACGCCGGTGATACGCCGGTGATACGCCGGTGATACGGCGCCCCGCCCCCGGTCGGCACGGCCCGCTCGGCCGCCCGGGGCGCGGGGCGCCTCCGCGTCCGTACAGGACGAACCGGCGTCCGTACGGAACGAACGGGCGTACGGCCGCGACGACATGCCGCCCCGGACGTACGCTCCGTACCGCACACGCGTACGCTGTGTGGCTCAGCAGCCGCTGCCGCGCACCAGCGGCATCGAGCGCTGTCACGGGTGCGCGCAGGGGGAGTCGGAGAAGTGCTGGAGAGTCTGGGTCTGCTGACCGGCAGCCCATGGATCTACGCCGTCGTGGCCGTCTCCGTACTGCTGGACGTCTTCCTCCCGGTGCTGCCCAGCGGCGTGCTGGTGATCACCGCCGCCACGGCCGCCGCGGCCGGGACCACGACGGTCGTGAGCGCGGCCGGCAAGGTGGGCCAGGGCCAGGTGCCCCAGGAAGTCCCCTCGCTGCTCCTCCTCATGCTCTGCGCGTTCAGCGCGTCGGTCCTGGGCGACCTGGTCGCGTTCCGGCTGGGCCGGCACGGCGGGCTCGGCCGTGCGATCGCCCGTTCGCGCCGCCTCACCACCGCGCAGGAACGCCTCGGCACCGCGCTCAGCGGGGGCGGCGGCGCCCTGGTCGTGATCGCCCGGTTCGCCCCGGCGGGCCGCTCGGTGGTCTCCCTGGGCGCGGGCGCGGCCCACCGCAAGGTGAAGGAGTTCCTGCCCTGGTCGGCCCTGGCGGCGGTGGCCTGGACCGGATACAGCGCGGGCCTCGGCTACTTCGGCGCCCAGTGGCTCGGCTCGACCTGGATCGGCGTGGCGCTCTCGGTACTGGCGCTCTTCGGCGCGGGCTCCCTGGCCGCGTACGTGATACGCCGCCCGGGCCCGGCGGGCACGGCGGCGGCGTGACGCCAGGGTTTCATGGTCCCCGGCCGAGGAGGGCGGCGAGCGCGGCGGACCCTTCGAGGAGGGCGCGGGAGCGTGCGGTGATACGGGCGTCCCGGGCGGCCAGCGCGGAGGCGACCTCCTCCGAGCGCCGCCCGCCCCGCAGTTGGGGCATCAGGGAGCGGAGCGCCCCGACCCCGTACCCGGCGCTCCGTAGCTGCTGCACGATCCGGGCGTCCCGGGCCTGGTCCGGCGTATAGCGGCGGGTCCCGCGCGGCGGCACCCGGTCGGGCACGGCGAGCCCCTCGGCGTCCCAGTGCCGCAGTGTCGAGGGACGCACGCCGAGCGCGGCGGCGAGCGCGGACACACTGAACGCGTCGGATTCCCGTACGTCCCCCAGCGGCTCGGCGGAGATCGCGGCGGCGGCCTCCCTGGCGAGCGCGAGCCCCCGGCGCTCCCGGTCGAGCCGCGCGTGCGCCGCGTCGAGCAGCGCCAGCACGGACCCGGCCGCCCCCTGCTCCCGGTCCCGGTCCCGGTCCTGGTCCCGGTCCCGGTCCCGCTCCTGGTCCTGGTGCGCGGCACGGAGCATCCGCTTCGCCTCGACCGGCCCCGTACCGGCGGCGAGGGACCGGTAGGCGAGCGCCGCCCGCACATGGACCTCGGCGTAGCACCGGTATCCGGCGGCGGTGCGGACGGCGGGCGGCAGCGCGCCGTCGCGTTCGAGATCACGGATCTGCTGCACGGAGTACCCGGCGCGGCGCGCGACATCGCTGGTCCGCAGCACATCCGTACCGCCGGATTTGAGGGTTCCCACTATGCCGCTCCCCCGCTCCCGGGGCCGTACCGCCCCGGAGTCTCCACAACCACCTGAATGAAACGCTTGAGCACATGACCATCGAAGAGATCATCGCCCATCTGGAAGAACTCGGCGGAGTCCTGGTCCTCAGGCCCGGCCCCGGCGCCGGCTCGCCTCAGGTGAGCTGGGGGGACACGTACTTCTACTACGCCCCGGACGGCGTGACGCCGAAGGCGGGTCAGCCCTTCGCGACGGTCGTCACGAAGAACTACCCCGGCGACGAGGCATCACGACTGGACCGCCCGGGAGCCTTCCGGGTCAACATGGCCCCGGGCAGGGAAGCCTTCACCCACTGGACGACCACCGCTTCCTCCCCCTCCCCCGCCGACCCGAGCACCCCCGACACCGTGCTGCCCCACCCGGTCTACGCCGAGGCGGGCTGGCTCGCGGTGGTGAACCCGGGCCCGCGCACCGCCGCCGCCCTCCGCGACCTGCTCACCACGGCCCACCACCTGGCCCGCGCCCGCCACGAGCGGCGCCGGGCGGGTTCCTGACCACGCGGGACGGACCCACCCGGTTCACCGCGTACGAGCCCGCTCCCCGGCACCGGCCCTGGCCCCGGCTCCGGCCCCGCCCCGTACCTCCAGGTCCCGCAGGAGCGCGGCGGTCGCCTCGGCGATCTGGTCCACGGCCCGGTCGAAGACCTCCCGGTTGTGCGCGGCCGGAGCCCGGAACCCGGACACCTTCCGTACGTACTGAAGCGCGGCGGCCCGAATGTCCTCCTCGGTCGCCTCCTCGGGAAGCGCGGGCGGACGGAGCGTCTTGATACTGCGGCACATACCTCCAGTGTGCCCCCGCGCCCCTCAGGACAGATCGAACTCCCCCGAAAGCTGCCGCCCGGGGCCGAGGAAGTCGGTGGCGTACTCGGTCGTCACCCCGTCCTCGTCCCAGTACCGGTTGGCCATGACCAGGGCTGGAGTGCCCGCTTCGACACCGAGGAGTTCCGCGTCCTCCGGCGGCACCGGCCGCAGGGACACCACATCGCTCCTGCGCACCGCACGCCTCCCGGTGCGCTCCTCCACCAGCCCGAACGTCATGGTCGGCAGCGGAGCCGCCACGACCAGTTCCGGAGCCGCGTCCGCGAACTCCCCGGGCAGCCATGACGTGGAGAGCGCGACCACACCGGCGTCGTCGAGATACCTGCGCTGCCGCCTGACAACGTCCGAGCCCTCCTCCAGCCCGAGCGCCTGGGCCACATCGGCGGGCGCCGGAACCATTTCGGCACCGACGATCTCCACCCGCTCACCGGGCCGGAACCCGGTGCCCCCGGCCCGCGAGATCAGCAGCCGGTCCGCGCCTGTGGTCTGCTTCGCCCCCAGGTCCACGAAGGTCCCCTGCGTGGACGACCGTACGTACCCCTCCGCCTGAAGTTGCTTGATTCCCTTGGCCGCCGTGGCCGTGGCCACGCCCCACTCCTCGGAGATCGCGGCGATGGAAGGGAGCTTTGCCTCAGGAGCGAGTTCCCCGTCGATGATCTGCTGTCGAAAATGGTCCGCAATCTGAACGAACGGTGGCGGTTCCCGCCGTACTCGTGGCGCCATGTCCCCTCCACATCGTCTGCTAGCTCGCGCGTAACACTACCGCTAGCCAACGATTGTCGACGTAAGCTAGCATGCGATGTCCAAGCGTGAGCTAGCATGCGATCCCTGGAGAGGGGCAACGCCCATGCCAGGCCATCCGGTGGTGCCGTACATCACCCAGTGGAGTGCGGAACAAGCCCCTCGGCTGACTGTCGTCGCGAGGGGCCAAGGCATTGGTTATGCGGACGAACGGCCTTACGATCGCGACACCGACGGCGTGCTGTGGACCGGCGTTCCGTGTCTCCCCGGCAAAGGACAGCCGGAGTTCGGCAAGGTCCATGCTCTGAGGCAGCTACGCGCGATACGCGAACTGCTCTGCCAGGTCTGCGGCCGGCCTGCCGACCGTGACGCGCATGGCGTGTTGTGGCTCCTGGGTGAGGCCCCCGACGATCTCACTCCCCGAACCACCGAACTCACCACCACGCATCCGCCGCTCTGCATGCCATGCGCCCTGCAATCCGTCCGCGCATGCCCGCACCTGCGAAAGCGATACGTGGCGCTTCGGGCCCGGACCTTCGAACCGGTCGGAGTGCGTGGAGCGCTCTATCGCCCCGGCCATCCGGCGCCCACCCTCGTGGACGTTGCCGGAGTCGCCTTCGACGACCCCCGCATTCACTGGACGCGGGCCGGACAACTCGTCGTACGGCTGCGCGAATTCACCCTCACACGACTGGAATCGGCGGCTCTCCGCCCGCCGACCGGCTGACTCGGAACGAGGACCTATGACCACCACCGCAACACCTCGGCCCCACGGTGTCATCGGGGCGGCCGGACCACTCCGGAGCCGTCCCGCGGTCCGGAATCTGCTGGAGTCGCGGACGCTCACCCCCGCCGACCTCTCTCTCGTGCTGCTCGTCACCACGGAACCCGCCGACCGCCCCATGCCGACCGTCACGGTCGAGCGGATTCCCACCGTCCTACGGGAAGCCGAAAGGCTCGGCATCCGGTCCGTGAAGCTGTTCGCCGGATCCGCCGACCGGGATGCCACGGGGGAAAAGTCCCTCGCCCCCGATTCCTTGATGGCCCGCGCCATCCAGGCGGCCAAGGATTCCGTACCGTCCATCGCCGTCATGACGGAGACATGCCTGTGTTCCCACACCGATGACGGGCTCTGCTATCTCGCCGGAGCACAAGGGCGGCCAGACGTGGCTGCCACGGTAGAGGTGACCGCCCGGCAGGCAGTCGCTCACGCGGAAGCCGGCGCCGACATCGTCGGCCCCGCGTCCATGCTGCTCGGCACGACGGCGGGCGTCAGGGGCGCGCTGGACGGGAGCGGGCACGAAGGAGTGTCCGTCATGCCTCATGTGATCTTCTGGTCCAGCTTGTACGACGGGTTCCGACGGACCATGGGGGCGACCCCGAGAACTGGCGCCGATCGGGAGTTCCAGATCCATCCCGGCCAGGCCGAGCAATTCGTCGACACCGCGTTACGGATGGAGGCGGAAGGCGCCGAAATGCTGTTGCTGGAGCCGGCCTTGTTCACCGCGGATGTGCTCGCCACACTCCGGACCGTGACCCGGGCTCCCCTGTTCCCGTTCTCCGTCTCCGGGGAGTACGAGGCGCTGACGCACACGGATCCGGCCACCGGGAAGCGGGACGTTCGCCGGTTGGTGGAACTCTTCACCATGCTCAAGCGCGCGGGGGCAAGCGCGAGCCTGACCTACGCCGCGCTCGATATCGCACGCCTGCTCACCTGACCCCGGTCGCGGCGCGCGCCGTGGCGAGGACGGCGTGTGCGCCCTGGTCGATGAGTTCGGCGGCCAGGGCCGCACCCAGTTTCTCGGGTTCACCGGGCGGACCGGCCATCCGCCCTGAGATTCGCTCCGTTCCGTCCAGGGACGTCACCTGGCCGAACAGCGACAGCCTTCCGTCCGGTGAACTCTCCGCGTACGCGCCCACAGGAACACTGCACCCGCCGTGCAATGCCGCGAGCAGTGAGCGTTCCGCCCGCACGTGGGCGTCGATGTCGAGATCTCCGGTGGTGGCGAAGACTTCGCGGGCGGCCTCGTTGTCCTGACGGACCTGGATGCCCAGTGCGCCCTGTCCGGGGCTCGGCGGGAAGAGGTCGAGAGGCAGGATCTCCCCGATCGCGTCGTCGAGGCCGAGTCGGTGCAGCCCCGCGACCGCGAGGACGACCCCGTCCAGGCCCATGGTCTCGATCTTCCTGAGGCGCGGCGGGACATTGCCCCGAATGGGCACCACCTCAAGGTCCGGTCGTACGGCGAGGAGTTGGGCGGCTCTGCGGGGCGCGCCCGTACCGACCCGCGCGCCCTGCCGCAGACCGGCGAGGGTCGATCCGCACAGTGCGTCCCGTACATCCGCGCGTCCGGGCGGGGGCAGGAGCACCAGGCCGGGCGGGGTGGCGGTCGGAAGGTCCTTCAGGGAGTGGACGACGGCGTCCACCTCCCCTCGTACCAGCGCCGCCTCCTGCGCGGAACTGAACGCGGAGCCGCCGCTGCGCGCGGATACGCCGTGGAGCGGCGACTTCCGGTCCCTGTCACCGCCTTCGAGAATCACCCGGTGGGTGAATCCGGTTTCCGGAAATCTTTCCCGGAGCGGGGCGAGGAAGGTCCTCACCTGGGTTTTCGCGAGATGGCTGGCGCGCGAACCGACGACGAAGGTGTTCACTGACGATCGGCCGACTTCCGGAAGCCCGACAGGGTCGGCTTCAGCGTACGGTTCGTACCGGGTTGCCCATACAGACAGTCGGTCGGGAACGGGGAGTTCCGGTAACTGTTCTGGTTACCCGCCGCTACCCCCGCTGTCCCGGCGGGCGGGCCGTGCTGTCACGGATGACCAGGCGCGGCGCCGGATGCGTGTAGTCCAGGTCGTATCCGTACCGGTAGTGCACGACGCGGCGACGCCGGTCGCTCTCGTCCGACCATCCGGACTGTTCGGCATTGTCCGGTTCCTGCGTGCGCCGCCAGATACCTTCCTCCACCGACCGTAACCGGTCATGGCCACCGACGAAGAATGTCTTCCACTGTTCGACGTCACGCTGGCTGAGATGCTCCAACACCGCATAGGGCATCAGCATGCTCGTCTCCTCTCGGGGAGTGAAGCGATTCCGATGGCGCCGACGGGGGGACTGCCCGCTGCCGGGGGCCGTCGCCGGTGTCCCCTGGTCGTTCATCGTCGCCCCGCTTTCCGGCGCGGTCTCCACTCGCTCCAGGCAACAGGACGACTACCCACAGCGCTACGCTGATGCCAACGGCAGGACTTAAGACCCTTAAGCGCCATTTGTGCGGGGAGTTGAGGCCAGTGAGGACACCGGAGCCGAACACGGCACTTGAACTGCTGTACCGCGAGAGCGGCTGGACGCTGCGCCAACTCGCCCAGGCGATCAACCGCATCGGCACCGAACGCGGAACACCGCTCAAGTACCAAGAGCCCTCGGTCCATCAGTGGCTGAAGGGGCATATGCCCAAGGCGAGCACGCGGCCGATCGTCCTGGAGGCATTCGCCCGAAGACTGCTCCGCCCCGTCACGCACATCGAAGCGGGATTCCCCGCACCTCCACACGAGTCGAACGCCCATCCGAGTACGGTGGAAGGGCTGATCGACCTGGGGAGGCACGACGTGGACCCGTCCCGCCGAAGCGTTGTCGGAACAAGCCTGTTCTCTGTCGCTCTCACCATCCCGAACTGGCCGGACGTCGTGGGGCGAATGGAGGCCGTTCAGACCGGCAAAACGCGCCGCATAGGGATGCACGAAGTCGACATGGTCATCGCCATGACAGAACGAATCTCGGAGCTCGATGACCAGTTCGGCGGCCGACATGCCCGACCGATGGCGGCGGCGTTCCTCGTGAACACGGTAGCGCCATACCTCAAGGCGGATGCTTCCGACGAAACCCGCAAGGCAATGATGTCGGCAGCGTCGGACCTGTGCTATCTCACCGGCTACATGGCCGTGGACGAAGGAATCCATGGATTGGCGCAGCGGTACTACTTGAAGGCTCTGGAACTGGCAGGCGCTTCGGAAGACCATCTCACTTACTGCACCACACTGCGAGGAATGAGCGTCCAGGCCGTCGACCTGGGTCACGGAAAAGCCGCGATGCGGCTGGCCGACGCCGCCGCAGCGGCTTCCCCGCAGGCCGGGCCCCGGATGCGGGCGTTTCTGGCCGGGCAGCAGGCTCATGCGGCGGCGCACATCGGGGATCGTTCGAAGGCGTTCACGTACCTGCGTGAAGCCGAAGTCGCCATGGACAAGGCCGAATCCCAACAGAAAATATTCGGCTCCTACGATCCGGCCGCCTTGAATTACCACACCAGTCAGGTCCGATATGAACTCGGCGATACGGTGGGAGCCGTAGAAGCGATGCAGGAGTCCGACAAACTTCGCTACGACATCTATCGGCGAACACGGGTCAAAGAGCGTGCCATCCTCGCCGAACGCCATTTCGCGGTCGGGCATGTGGAAGCCGCCTGCGCCACATGGAACAGCGCATTGGACGACTACCCACTGATTCAATCGGGAAGAGCCGATCAGCGAATGTGGAATCTCCTGCAACTGGCACGGCCCCATCTCAAGAACCATGTGGCTCGCGACGTTTACGAGCGGGCGCACTCGATCGTCCCTGGAGCGCCCCAGGGGTAACGCGGGGCACCACTCGGGGATCCAGGCTCCGCACAGCGCTTCCCGCTCCCGCCGCTACCCCCGCTGTCCCGGCGGGCGGGCCGTGCTGTCGCGTACGACCAGGCGGGTGCCGAATTCGATGCGGGTGTCGGCCTGGTCGGTGGGGGTGGGCGGGAGGGGGCGGGGGGTGTCGGTGGGGGGTGGGGGCGGGGTGGTGTGGCGGAGGCGTAGGAGCATTCTGGCGGCCTCTTCCGCCATGCCTACCAGGGGCTGGTGGACGGTGGTGAGGGCGGGGCTGGACCACTGGGCCAGGGGGATGTCGTCGTAGCCGACCAGGGAGAAGTCCTCCGGGATGCGGAGGTTCAGGACGCGGGCGGCCTCCAGGACGCCGAGGGCCTGGAGGTCGCTGCCGGCGAAGATCGCGGTGGGGCGGTCGGGGGCCTGGAGGAGTTCGGCGGCGTGGGTGCGGCCGGAGCGTACGTGGAAGTCGCCGAAGCGGACCAGCGCCGGGTCGACCGCCACGCCCGCCATGCCCATGGCGGAGCGGAAGCCGTCGAGGCGGGCCAGTGAGCAGAGCATGTCCTCGGGGCCTGTGATGACGGCGATCCTGCGGTGGCCCAGGTCGAGGAGGTGGCGGGTGGCGGCGAGGCCGCCGGCCCAGTTCGCCGAGCCCACCGAGGGGACGTCGGGCTCCGGGTCGCCGGCCGGGTCGATGATCACGAAGGGGATCGCCCGGGACCAGAGCTTCTTCTTCAGGTCGTCGGGGAGTGTGGAGAAGACCAGGACCACGCCGAGCGGGCGGCGGCGCAGCACGCCCTCGACCCAGTCGGCGCCCGGGGAGTGCCGGGTGCCGGTCTCGGTGAGGACGACGCTGAGGCCGGTCTCCTTGGCGACGTTCTGGACGCCTCTGATCAGCTCCATCGCCCAGGTGCTGTCCAGTTCGTGGAAGACGATCTCGATGAGCGGGGCCTCGGGGGCGCCGGCGCTGGAGCGGCGGTAGCCGTGGGCCTCCAGCAGCTCCTCGACCTTGCCCCGGGTGGGTGCGGAGACATCAGGCCGCCCATTGAGCACTTTCGAAACTGTCGAAAGGGAAACCCCGGCTTGCGAAGCCACCTGGGCCAGGGTGACCCGGCCCGTACTCGTCTCATCACGCATGGACTGAAGGATAAGCCAAGGGAAGTCGACCCGAAATCGGGCCGAAATCGGTAACGGTTTGGCTGCGCGCCGACCGGGGTGTTGACCGCTCCGGAGCGGAGTCCTACGGTCACACGCCAGATACTTTCGGCGAACTCAGCGATAGTTTCGAGATGGTTTCGATGGGCTTCGGGAGAGGGTGGTGGTTGCGCGATGGTGAGGGAACGGGCCGTGTGGCGGGGGGTTGCCGGGGGGCTGGCGCTCGCGCTGAGTCTGGTGGGGCTGGCGGGGTGCGGGGGAGGGAGCGGGGGTCCGGGCGGGGCCGACTCGTTCCATGTCCTCGTCTACGGTGACGCCACCAACAAGGTGGAGAAGCAGATCGTCGAGACGTTCAACAAGACCTCGAAGGTCAAGGCGGTGCTGGACACCGTCCCCGGTGCCGACTACCAGAAGAAGCTCCAGACCACCATCAATACCCCGCAGGCGCCCGATGTCTTCTTCAACTGGGGCGGCGGTTCCATCCGGCCCTTCGTGAAGTCGGGGCTGCTGCTGCCGCTGGACGACATGGTGGCGAAGAACCCGGAGCTGGAGTCGGCCTTCCTGCCGTCCGTCTACGACACGGCGAAGATCGACGGCAAGGCGTACGGCGTCCCCATGCGCGGCACCCAGCCGGTGCTGCTCTTCCACAACAAGAAGGTCCTCGCCGACGCGGGGATCACCCCGCCCGGGACCTGGGATGAGCTTCTCGGCGCGGTCGCGAAGCTGAAGGCCAAGGGGGTCACTCCGATCGCGCTGGGCGGCGGGGACAAGTGGCCGACGCTGATGTGGTTCGAGTACCTGTACGACCGGGTGGCGGGGCCCGGACTCTTCGCGAAGGCCCTGGCGGGCGACGCGTCGGTCTGGGAGAGCGCGGAGAGCAGGCGCGCGCTGGCCATGATCAAGGAGCTGGTCGACGCGGGCGCGTTCGGCACGAACTACGACTCGGTGAAGTTCACCGACGGCGGCTCCCCCGCCCTGGTGGCGACCGGGAAGGCGGGGTTCGAGCTGATGGGCTCCTGGGTGTACTCGACCCAGCAGGACGCCAATCCGGAGTTCGCGAAGAACGGGCTCGGGTATACGGCGTTTCCGACCGTGCCGGACGGCAAGGGTGATCCCGCCGATGTCGTCGGCAACACCAACAACTTCTACTCGGTGCTGAAGAAGACGAAGCACGCGGACGCGATAGCCGAGTTCCTGAAGCTGATGTACTCGGACGAGTTCGTCGAGGCGCAGCTCGCCATCGGCAACTTGCCGACCACCACGAGCACCGAGAAGTTCCTCGGCTCGGCGGAGAACCCGGCGTATCTGAAGTACCAGTTCGCCATGGTCAGCAAGGCGCCCTCGTTCCAGCTCTCCTGGGACCAGGCGTACCCGCCGTCCGCCAACGCGCCGATGTCGACGGCCATCCAGCAGTACTTCAACGGGTCGATGGACGCCGACGGGTTCATCAAGGCCATGCAGGGGTTGTCCGCCGGGTGAGCACCGCCGACGTTCGCCGCCCCGGCCGTTCCGGGCACCTCGGCCGGTCCGGGCGGGCCGGCCGCTCCGGGACCGGCGGTCCCGCCGGGCACACCGGTCCCGCCGGGCCCGCCGGTCCCGCCGGGCATACCGTGGCGCGGCCCGGGCTGCTCTGGGCGGTGCCCGCCGCCGTCTTCTTCGCCCTGTTCGCGCTGGTCCCGCTGGTGCTGGTGGCCGTGCTCTCGTTCGCCGCCTGGGACGGGGTGGCGGCGCCGCGCTTCACCGGGTTCGCCAACTGGAGCGCGCTCGCCCGCGATCCGGTGATGCTCAAGAGCCTCTGGCTGAGCGTGCTGCTGACCGGGCTCGGGGTGGTCACCCAGACCCCGCTGTCGCTGCTGCTCGGGGTCTGGGCGGCGGGGCGGCAGCGTAACCGGGCGGTGCTCTCCGCAATCTTCTTCGTGCCGCTGCTGCTCTCCGCCGCCGCCGTCTCGGTCCTCTGGCGGGCGCTGCTCGACCCGAACTTCGGGGTGCCGGCGGAGCTGAAGTGGCTCTTCGGGGACGGGAATCTGCTGGGCAGCGGGACCGGGGCGATCGGGGTGCTGGTCTCCGTGGCGGCCTGGCAGTTCACCCCGCTGCACACGCTCATCTACCAGGGCGCGGCGCGCGCGGTGCCGGATGTGCTGTACCAGGCGGCGGCGATCGACGGGGCCGGGCGGGTCCGCCAGTTCTTCCACATCACGCTGCCGCAGCTCCGCAACGCGATCATCACCTCGGTGATTCTCATGGTGGTCGGCGGGCTCACCACCTTCGACACCGTGCTGATCCTGACGCAGGGCGGGCCGGGCACCGACACCAGCATCAGCGCGTACTACATGTACCAGAAGGGTTTCCGGGAGTTCGACTTCGGCCAGAGCTCGGCCATCGCGCTGCTGCTGGTCGTGGTGGCGACGGTGATCTCGCTGGTCGTGGTGCGGATGTCGGGGTACGACCGGATGGCCGGCACCAAGGAGGGGATGTGACGCCCCGTACCACCACCGCGCGAAGGCCCGGCACGACGGCCGGCCGGCGGCCCAACTACCTCGCCGGGCTCGGCGCGCTGCTCTGGCTCGGGCTGGTCGCGCTGCCGCTGTACGTGATGCTCGGCGCGACGGTGCGGACCCGGGCCGAGTACGGCACCAACGGGCCGCTCTCCTTCCCGCGCTCCTTCACCTTCGACAACTACGCGCAGGACCTCACCGCCGGTTTCGGCCGCTACTTCCTCAACACCCTGGCGGTGACGGCCAGCGTGGTGGCGATCGTGCTGCTGCTGGTACCCCCGCTGGCCTTCGCGATCGTGCGGAACGGGGGCCGGGGCAGCCTGCGCGTCTTCCGGCTCTTCCTCCTCGGCCTCGCCATCCCGGCGCAGGCCGTGATCGTCCCGATGTTCTACGTGATCAGCCAGGCGGGGCTGTACGACAACCTCATCGGGGTCATCCTGCCGACCGCCGCTTTCTGCCTCCCGGTCTGCGCGCTGATCCTCACCGGCACCATGCGCGACATCACCGGCGAACTCTTCGAGGCGATGGCCCTCGACGGGGCGTCGACCCGCCGGGTCTTCTTCCAGCTCGTCGTACCGCTCTCGAAGGGCGGCCTCGCGACGATCGTGGTGTTCTCCGCCCTCCAGGCGTGGAACGGCTTCCTCTTCCCGCTCGTCCTGACGCAGTCCGCCGAGACCAAGGTCCTCACCCTCGGCCTGTACGACTTCCAGACCGCGTACGGGATCAACATCCCGGGTCTGCTGGCGGCCGTGGTCCTCTCCACGCTGCCCGTCCTGCTCGTCTACCTGTTCGCCCGCCGAGCCCTGGTCCAGGGGCTCATGGGGGTCGGAGGAAAGTGATCGACAACGTGAGTGCCACCCCCGAGGCCGCCGTCACCGGCCAGGCCGCCGCCGAAGCCGCACCCCACGAATCCGCACCGCGCGAAGCCCCCGCCGAAGCCCCCGCCGAGAGCGCCCGTTCCGTCGCGCGGGCGCGCCGCGTCGACGAGCTGATCGCGGCGATGACCGTCGAGGAGAAGCTCGCGCAGCTCTACGGGCTGTGGGCGGGCGCCTCCGCGGACGGTGCCGAAGTCGCCCCGCACCAGCACGACATGGAAGCGCCGCCCGCGCTGGACGAGCTTCTGCCGTACGGGCTGGGCCAGTTGACCCGGCCCTTCGGCACCGTCCCGGTCGACCCGGCGGTCGGGGCGCTCTCGCTGATGCGGACCCAGGAGCGCGTCGTGGCCGCGAGCCGCTTCGGGATCCCGGCGATGGCCCACGACGAGTGCCTGGCCGGCTTCGCCGCCTGGGGGGCCACCACCTACCCGGTGCCGCTCTCCTGGGGCGCCTCCTTCGACCCGGAGCTGGTACGGGCCATGGCGGGCGCGATCGGCCGGGACATGCGGGCGGTGGGGCTGCACCAGGGGCTCGCGCCGGTGCTGGACGTGGTGCGCGACGCGCGCTGGGGGCGGGTCGAGGAGACCATCGGCGAGGACCCGTACCTCACCGGCACGGTCGGGACGGCGTATGTGCGCGGCCTGGAGTCGGCGGGCATCGTCGCCACGCTGAAGCACTTCGCGGGGTACGCCGCCTCGCGCGGCGGGCGGAATCTGGCCCCCGTCTCGCTGGGCGTACGGGAGTTGGCGGATGTGGTGCTGCCGCCGTTCGAGATGGCGGTACGGGAGGGCGGGGCGCGCTCCGTGATGTCCGCGTACAACGACATCGACGGGGTGCCGTGCGCGGCGGACGACCGGCTGCTCACCCGGCTTCTCAGGGAGGAGTGGGGGTTCGAAGGGACGGTGGTCGCCGACTACTTCGGGGTCGGCTTCCTGAGGACGCTGCACGGGGTGGCGGGCGACTGGGGCGGGGCCGCGGTGGCCGCGCTGACGGCCGGGCTCGATGTGGAGCTGCCCACGGTGAAGACCTTCGGGCAGCCGCTGCGGGACGCGCTCGCCGAGGGGCGGCTGCCGGTGGCGGCGGTGGACCGGGCGGTACGGCGGGTCCTCACCCAGAAGGCCGGGCTCGGTCTGCTCGACCCGGGGTGGAGCCCCCGCCCGGACGCCCTCGCCGGGGCGGATCCGGCGGCCGGGCCCGAGGCGCTGCGCGCCACGGTCACCCTGGACTCCTCCGCGCACCGGGCCGTCTCCCGCCGTCTGGCGGAGCGTTCGGTGATCCTGCTGAGCAACGACGGGACGCTGCCGCTCAACTCCCCTGCGGGGGCGGGTGGTCACGGCGGCGGTACGGGCCTCGTGTCCCCGGCCCGGATCGCGCTCATCGGGCCGCAGGGCGACTCCCCCACCGCCGTCCTGGGCTGCTACTCCTTCCCCGTCCATGTCGGCGCCCACCACCCGGAGACCCCGGCCGGTATCGAACTCCCCACCCTGCGGGAGGCGTTGGCGGCGGAGTTCCCGGAGAGCGAGCTGGTCACGGTGGCCGGCACCGGCATCGACACCCCCGCGACCGAGGAGGGGATCGCCGAGGCGGTACGGGCCGCCCGCGCCGCCGATGCCGTCGTCCTCGCCCTCGGCGACCGGGCCGGGCTCTTCGGGCGCGGCACCAGCGGCGAGGGGTGCGACGCCGAAAGCCTCGACCTGCCGGGCACCCAGGGCAGGTTGCTGGACGCCGTACTCGACGCCGTACACGGCACCACCACCCGCGTCGTGGTGACCCTGCTCGCCGGGCGTCCGTACGCGCTGGGCCGGGCGGTCGAGGAGGCCGGGGCGATCGTGCAGGCGTTCTTCCCCGGGCAGGAGGGCACCCCGGCGGTGGCGGGGGTGCTCAGCGGCCGGATCAACCCCTCGGGTCGGCTTCCCGTCTCCGTACCGCGGCTGCCCGGTGCGCAGCCGTCCACGTATCTCGCGGCGCCGCTGGCCCGCAGGAGCGATGTCTCCACCATCGACCCGACGCCCGCCTTCGCCTTCGGCCACGGGCTCACGTACACCGCTTTCACCTGGGGGGAGTTGACCACGGCCGTCACCACGCTGCCCACGGACGGCGCCGCCGCGTTCTCGTTCACCGTCACCAACACGGGCGGGCGGGCGGGGGCCGAGGTGGTCCAGCTCTATCTGCACGACCCGGTCGCCTCGGCCGTCCAGCCCGTACAGCGGCTGGTCGGGTACGTACGGCTTCCCCTGGCGGCGGGCGAGCGGGCGCGGGTGTCCGTCACCCTCCCCGCCGACCTGGCCTCCTTCACCGGGCGGGACGGGCGCAGGATCGTCGAACCGGGCGCGCTGGAGGTCCGGCTGGGCGCCTCCAGCACCGATGTCCGGCTCACCGCCGCGCTGACCCTGACCGGACCGGTGCGGTCCGTGGACCACACCCGCGCGCTGCATGCCGGGCTCCATGTCGAGTCGGTGTGAAGATCTTGTAGCGACTGTGCGGCTCAGGGGATAGCGTTACGGCACGGTCGCCCCTGAGCCGGAGAAACCGGGGCCGTCGGTGGCGTGCGCGGAACACCGGCGCCGGCGCCGACCAGCGGAGCCCCCGCCGACCGGCGGACGGACCCCGGGGAGAGAGCAGAGATGACGCCGACCCAGCTCCGTGCGTACGCCGCCGTCGTCCGCCTGGGTTCGGTGAAGGCCGCTGCGGCCGATCTCTCGGTCTCCGAGGCCGCCGTCTCCATGCATGTCGCCCAGCTCCGCAAGGAGCTGGGCGACAAGTTGTTCACCAGGACCGGCGCGGGGCTCGCCTTCACCCCCGGCGGGCTGCGGCTGGCCAGCCGGGCCACGGAGCTGCTGGGGCTCCAGGACCGCACCATTCTGGAGGTGAGCCAGGCGGGGTCGGGGCGGCGGCTGCTCCGCGTCGCCACGTCGAGCCTCTTCGCCGAGCACGCGGCGCCCGGACTCATCGAACTCTTCGCGGGGCGCGCCGACGACCTGGACGTCGAGCTGAGCGTGCACAGCCCGCGCCGCTTCGCCACCCTGCTCCGCAACCGCACCGTCGACGTGGCGATCGGGCCCCGCCCGGCCGAGCTGGACCCGGCCATCGCCGGCGCCCCGTTCCTCCACTACCGGATGGTGGGCGTCGTCGGCCCGCACCATCCGCTGGCCGGCCGGCCCGCCGGCCCCGGTGAACTCCGCCGCCAGACCTGGCTGCTGGGCCCGTCGGCGGCGGACCGCACCGGGCTCGTCCCGTCCGTGCTCCACCAGCTCCAGGTGGACGAGGAGCACCAGCGGATCTTCCAGAGCCATGCCGCCGCCCTGGAGGAGGCGAAACACGGCAAGGGCGTCGCGTTGGCGCTCTCCTTCGCCGTCACCCGGGCGCTCTCCGGCGGCGAACTCCGCCAGCTCCTCAGCCCGGCGCTCCCCGCGAAGGGTTCCTGGCACACGCTCGCCCTCCCCGGCCGGGACGCGCCCCCGGCGGCGGCCGAGCTGATGCGGTTCGTCACCACGCCGCGCGCGCTCCAAGCGATGCTCCGTGGGGAAGGAGTGACGGCAGGGAGGTTCCGCCCCGCCGTCCATGTGACCCTCTGGAGCTGACGCCCCACCCGCGCGAACCCCCCGTACGTCACCCGCTGGAGTACGCGCACCTCAAGGGAAAGGCAGAACAGAACCGTGAAGATCACCGCACTGGAGACCTTCTCCGTCGCGCCCCGCTGGCTCTTCCTCGCCGTCCGCACCGACGAGGGCATCACCGGATGGGGCGAGCCCGTGGTGGAGGGCCGCTCGGCGACCGTGGCCGCCGCCGTGGCGGAGCTCTCGGACTATCTCGTCGGCCGGAACCCCTTCCGTATCGAGGACTTGTGGCAGGTGATGACGAAGGGCGGCTTCTACCGGGGCGGCCCGGTCCTCTCCAGCGCCGTCTCGGGGATCGACCAGGCGCTGTGGGACATCAAGGGCAAGGCGCTCGGTGTGCCGGTGTACGAACTCCTCGGCGGCGCGGTGCGCGACCGGATGCGTACGTACTCCTGGATCGCCGGGGACGAGCCCGACCGGGTCGCCGAACACGCCCTGGAGCGGGTGGCGCAGGGCTTCGACGCGGTCAAGATGAACGGCACCGGGCGGACCCGCGCACTGGAGTCCAAGGCCGAACTCGACCTGCTGGTGGGGCGGGTGGCGGCGGTCCGGGAGGCGATCGGCGACGCGGCGGACATCGCGGTCGACTTCCACGGGCGGGTCTCCCCCGCCGTCGCCCGCGAGGCGTGCCGGCTGCTGGAGCCGCTGCATCCGCTCTTCGTCGAGGAGCCGGTCGTGCCCGAGCTGACGGCGGACTTCGGGAGGATCTGCGCTGCCACCACCGTGCCGATCGCGACCGGTGAACGCCTCTACTCCCGCTGGGACTTCCGGGAGGTGCTGGGCGCGGGCATCGCGGTGGCGCAGCCGGACGTCTGCCACGCGGGCGGCATCTCGGAGGTGCGCAGGATCGCCTCGATGGCGGAGGCGTACGGGGTCTCCCTCGCCCCGCACTGCCCGCTGGGCCCGGTCGCCTTCGCCGCGAGCCTCCAGATCGACTTCGCGACCCCCAACGCGCTGATCCAGGAGACCAGTCTGGGCATCCACTACAACACGGAGGGCGGCTCGGACCTGCTCGACTACCTCGTGGACACCAGCGTCTTCGACTTCACCGACCATCATGTCAACCTGCTGACCGGGCCGGGGCTCGGCATCGAGATCGACGAGGCGGCGGTGCGCGCGGCGGCCGAGGTCGGCCAGCGCTGGCGCAACCCGGTGTGGCGGAACCCGGACGGCTCCTTCACGGAGTGGTAGTCCCGCCCGTACCGGCCGCGGAGGTGCCGGAGAGCCGTCGCCGGTAGCGGTACGCCAGCGCCGCCAGCACCACGGCCGCCCCGGCTCCGCCCACGCCCCAGCGGAAGGGGGCCGTGCGGTGGAACGGGGCGGGCGAGGCCTCCAGGGGGAAGGAGGCGGTGTCGTTGCCGGGGGTGCGGTCGTAGGGGTGGTAGGTACGGATGGTGCCCCGGGCCCCCGGGACCTGGCGGTCGATGCGGACCCGGAAGCCGAGGGTGACGCTCCCGGCGTCCCGCTGCCCGTCCATGGAGCGGGCCTTGTCCAGCTCGCAGACGAAGGCGCCGCCCTTCGCGGCGGGCCGCTCGCACGCCCAGTCGCCGGGGTCGCCCTCGATGGAGTACGGGATGGAGGTGACCGTGGTGCCCTCGGGCGGGACCACCTCGAAGCGGCCCTGCTCGTCCATGCCGCCGTTCTGCCCGGGGCCGTTGTTCCGCGCTCCGAGCCGTACGGTCACGGTGTCGCCGACCCGGCCCCGTACGGGCGCGGCGATCGGCTCGTGGTCGGCCTGGACCGTGGTCTCCACGGGGACGGACCCGGTGGCCCCGGTGAACCCCTGGTCCGGGGTGGCCGCGAGGGTGAGCGGGGCGTCCGTACCGCGCACGGTGAGCCCCTTGGACGAGGGCTCGCCGGGGCCGCCGACGTCGGAGGACCAGGTGTAGGCGAGGGTGGCGGCGAGGGTGCCGGGGGCGGCGGTGATCCCGACCGGGGAGCTGGTGCGGTACGCGGTGCCGGGTGCGGGCCGGGTGGTGAAGGTGCACCACGCCTCGGTGTACGCGGGGTTGAAGAGGCAGTTCTCGGGGCGCCCGGCGATGATCACACCGTCCTGCGAGGAGAGCCGCAGGCCGACACCGTTCGCGGGGGTGAAGCGGCTGTGGTTGGCGAACCGGGGCGTCACCGAAGCGGACTCCGCGGGCTTCCCCGGCTCGACCCCGGTGAGCGGCTTCTCCTCCCCGGGGGTGAGCAGGGTGGGGCCGCCCACGGTCATCCGGGTGGTGCCGGTGACCGGGGCGGCGTTGTCGGCGGTGGCGGTGTAGGTGACCGTACCGCTGTCGCCCGGGGAGACCCCGGCCGCCCCGGTGAGGACGAAGGGGTTGTTGGACTCGCCGTCGCCGTTCTGCACATCGCCGTAGCGGCAGGTGAACACCGCGCCCTTCCGCCCGCAGTTGCCCCCGCCGCCGGGCTCGGCGCGGGCGACCCCGCCGAGCCCGGAGACGTTCACGGTGACGGTGACACCACGGGCGTCGCCGCCGTCGCTCCGTACCACCGACACGGGCACCACGAAGTCGGTGTTCCGCGCCTCCGCGCCCTCGTCCGCCGGGTAGAGGGTGAACTCCGCCGGGGCTTCGAGGCGGAGGGTGACCTGGCCGGAGCCGTCGGCGGGGGCGGCCCCGGCGGTGGTCACGGGGGACAGGGCGGCGGCGAGGAGGGTGGCGGCGAGGGCGCGTACCGGGGTGCGGGCTCTCCCGGTGTGTTTCGCCGTGCCGGCCGGCCTGTGTGTCGGTGTGTGTGCCGCGGCGTGTGCCGGTGTGCCTGCCGGAGTGGTTGCCGGAGTGGTTGCCGGTGTGTGTGCCGGCCCGTGCGGCCGCGGGTGTATCGGCGTGGACGCCGGCATGAACGCTGGGTGCATGCGCTCCATGGCAGCAGGTGTGCGGCGCGCCACGCAACTCGCCCGGAGCAGTGTTCAGTTGGCGGCGTCCTGCTTCTCCCTCACCTCCGTGGGGGCGGGGTCGGGCGGGTTGAGTTCGACATGTCCCGAGGTGCCGAGCACCTTCAGCAGCGGTCCGGTGAGCACCGTGGTGACCACCGCCATGAACACCATGATGGAGTAGAACTGCTGGTTGATCAGGCCCATTTCGAGCCCGACGGAGACGATGACGATCTCGGTGAGCCCCCGGGTGTTCATGAGGACGGCGGCCGTCAGCGACTGGCCGTGTTCCGCGCCGGCCAGCCGTCCCGCCACGTACACCCCGACCGTCTTGGTCGCGATGGAGACCGCGATCACCAGGGCGAGGGTGAGGAGGACTCCGCCGCCGACGCCCGAGAGGTCGACCTTCATCCCGGCGACCACGAAGTAGAGCGGCAGCAGGAGATAGCCGCTCTGCTGCATCCGCGTCACGACCAGATGGCGCATCCGCTCGGAGACCCCCGCGCGCGGCATGATGGCGCCGAACGCGAAGGCGCCGAAGATGAAGTGGATGCCCATCCATTCGGTGGCGGCGGCGCAGAGCAGCAGGCCCGCGACGAGGACCGGGAAGAGGACGGTGGCCTCGCGGTCCTCGCGTTCCGCGCGGTGGACGGCGCGCCGGAGCGCGGGCCGTACCACCAGGCCCAGGAGGAGCACGAAGAGCGGCATCAGGGCCGTACGCCACTGTCCGGTGCCGCCCGCGAACGCGATGACCCCGGCGAGGCAGATCCAGGCGACCAGGTCGCCGATGGCCGCGGCGACGAGGACGACGGCGCCGGTGGCCGTACGGTTGAGCCGCCGGTCGGCGAGGATACGGGCCAGTACGGGGAAGGCGGTCACGGAGACGGCCACCCCGACGAAGAGCACGAACCCGGTGTGGCTGCCGGGCGCGTAGGTGGCGGCCAGCGGGATCGCGACGGCGATCCCGCCCGCGAGCGGCAGCAGGACCGAGCCGGCGGCGACGGCGACGGGGACCCGCTTACGGCCCCGGAGCAGGGCGCCGTCCATCTCGTACCCCACGAGGAACATGAAGGTCGCGAGGCCGACATGGGCCAGCCCGGCGAAGACGGGGCGCACGGCGTCCGGGAAGATGGTCTCGCTCGCGGTGGCCGACAGCACCATGGGGCTGGCCAGGATGCCGGCCAGGATCTCGCCCACGACCGGGGGCTGTCCGACCCGGCGGAGCAGGGCGCCGAAGAGTTTGGCGGCGCAGATGGCGAGGGTCAGGGCCAGGAAGAAGTCGGATACGGCGTTACCAGTCATCGGAATCAGCCTCGGAGGGCGTCAGGGGGCAGGGGGCAGCAGCGCGGGGGGGGGAGGGGCAGCGGCGCGGAGGGCAGGGGGGAACCCGGTGGGTCTGCTGGGGGAGGCAGGCCCACCGGGGGTACGCGGCACACCGGCGTACACAGTGCGAGGCGCACACCGGCGTGCACTGAGCAACGCGCACACCGGCGTACACAGTGCGACACGCACACCGGCGTACACAGTGCGACACGCACACCGGCGTGCACAGGGCGGGGCGCACACCGGCAGGCACGCCGGTGTCACGCCGGTGTCACACCGACAGGAACTCCTTCGCCGCGATCAGCACCCGCCGGTGCGCCTCCTCGGTCCCCACCGAGATCCGTACGCCGTCGCCGGAGTAGGACCTGACCAGGACGCCGGCCCGCAGCGCCGCTTCGGCGAAGCGGTCCGACTCTCCGCCCAGGGGGAGCCAGACGAAGTTGGCCGAGGAGGGGATCGGGGTGAGTCCCTGAGCCCCGAGGTCGGCGTGCAGGTCGGCACGTAACCGCCGTACATGCGCGAGCCGTCGGGCCAGCTCCTCGCCCTGGGCGAGGGAGGTCACGGCCGCCTGTTCGCCGGAGTGGGTGACGGAGAACGGGATGACCGTCTTGCGGGCCCGCAGGGCGATCTCCGCGGAGGCGAAGGCGTACCCGACCCGGAGCCCGGCGAGACCGTACGCCTTGGAGAACGTCCGCAGCAGGACGACGTTCGGGTACTCCCTGATCAGCCCGAGGTCGTGCGGGTCCTCCTCCTCGTCGAACTCCATGTACGCCTGGTCGACGATGGCGGCCACCCGGGGCGGGAGCGCCGCCAGGAACTCCCGGAGGGTGTCCCGGGGGATCCGGCGTCCGGTGGGGTTGTGCGGGGAGCAGAGGATGACCGCGCGGGTACGGGAGGTGACCCGCCCGAGCAGTTCCGGCAGGTCGTGCTCGCCGGTGGCGGTGAGCGGCACCGGCACCCCGGTGGCGCCGGTGACGGCGACCAGCAGGGGGTAGGCGTCGAACCCGGGCCAGGCGTAGAGGACTTCGTCGCCACGCCCGGCGAGGACCAGCAGGAGCTGCTGGAGGACACCGCCGCTGCCGGGCCCGACCACTGTCTCGGCCGGCTCGGCGCCGAAGTGCCGGGCCAGGTTGGCCTTGAGGAAGCGGGCGGCGGGGTCGGGGTAGAGGTTGACGCGAAGGCCGCTGCGGTGCAGCGACTCCGCGACCGCCGGGAGCGGCGGCAGCATGAGTTCGTTGTTGGAGAGGTCGAGGATGTCGGGGGCGTCGGGGGTGGCGCCGTCGGAGCGGTAGGCGGCGAACTTGTCGAGCTCCGTGTTGTCGAAGGAGACCTGCTCGGCCTGGTGGGGAGTCACCTGGGATGGAGTCATCATTGTCCCGTCTCGGTGAGGAGCGGTTCCGGCTCCCGGCCCTCGCCGCCGGTGGGCAGCGGCCAGGCGGCGAACGAGCGCAGACCGTACAGGAGCGGGGTGGCGTCGGTCTGGGAGATACGGCCGACCTCGCCGAAGACCACGGTGTGGTCGCCGATCTCCTGGACGCCGCTGACCCGGCACTCCGCGACCGCGAACGCGTCCTGGGCGAGCCAGGGCATTCCGGAGCCGCACTCGCGCCAGTGGACGCGCGCGAAGCGGTTGGGGTCGGGCCCGGAGAAGACCTCGGCCGCGTGCCGCCCGCCCTCGTGGAGGAGGTTGACGGCGAAGCCGCCGCTGGCCCGGACCGCGTCGAGGGTGGCGCTGCCGTTGCGCAGGCAGACCAGCAGGGTGGGCGGGGAGAGCGTGGCGCTGGTGACCGACGAGCAGGTCATGCCGCGCGGGGTGCCCTGGGCGTCGCGGCTGGTCACCACGGCGATTCCGGTGGGGAAGGCGCTCATCAGGTCGCGGTAGTGCTGCCGCGATGTCACCTGCCCCGGCGGGTCCGGCGGCGCCTGCGTCGCCTGTTCCGTCGCCCCCGTCACGACGCACCGTGGAGCTGGCGCAGCAGCTCGTACGTGGAGGGCAGCTCCTCGACCAGGGTCTCCTGCTTCCGCTTGACGTCGGCGAAGAGCACGTCGGCCTCGGCCGTCGACTGGGGCTTGTAAGCGAGCGCGGGCAGCGGGGTGCGGGGCATCAGGCCGAGGCCGGCGAAGATGCAGTAGTAGCTGCCGTTGGTCCAGAAGTTGCGGAACTCGGCCTCGAAGTTGCCGTAGTAGGTACCCTCGTCGGTCACCGGCAGGTTGACGGGAAGACCGGCGCGGTAGGTCTCGACCTTGTCCTTGATGGAGTCGGCGAGGGTGAGTTCCTTGTTGGCCCGCCAGAACGGGGTGTCCATGCGCGGCGAGAAGTAGTAGTGCGCCTGGAGGAAGTCCCGGGTGTCGTCGAACATCTCCTCGATCTCCCGGTTGAACCGGTCGACGAGGACCTTGTCGAAAGTCTTGTCCGGGAAGTGCTTGGCCAGCATGTGGATGGCCGCGTAGATGAAGTAGATGCCGCTGGACTCCAGGGGCTCCACGAAGCAGGAGGCGAGGCCGACACTGACGCAGTTGCGCACCCAGGCCCTGCGGTTGCGGCCGACCCGGAAGCGGACGTGGTTGAACTCGGTGTGGTCCGGGTCGAGCCCCCACAGCTTGGCGAAGGCGAGGGTGGCCTCGTCCTGGGTGGCGAAGTCGTTGGAGTAGACGTGCCCGGAGCCGAACCGGCCCAGCATGGGGATCTTCCAGGTCCAGCCGGCCTCCATGGCGATCGAGGAGGTGTACGGCTCGACACCGTTCTTCTCGTCGTCGTGCGGGACGGCGGTGGCGACCGCGCTGTTGCAGAGGAGGTGGTCGCTCATGTCGATGAACGGCTCCTCCATGGCCTTGTTGATCAGCAGTCCGCGGAAGCCGGAGCAGTCGACGAACAGGTCGCCCTTGAGGAGCCGGCCCGACTTGGTGCGCAGCGCGGTGATGAACCCGCGTTCGTCGGTGAGGACTTCGGTCATCTCGTCCTCGACGTGCTCGACCGCCTGCTTGGTGACGGCGAACGTGCGGAGGTACGCGGCGACGCGCGCGGCGTCGAAGTGCCAGGCGTAGTTGGTGGCCCGGCGCATGTCGAGGAAGCGGGGGGCCTTCTTGGCGTCCATGATGGCCGTGTCGGCGAAACAGGCGGCGTCGAAGGGCTCGTCGGTCTCGCCCTGGAGCCGCTTGGCCGCCCAGTAGTGGGAGAGCGGGATCTGGTCGGCGGAGGGCAGCAGCCCGAACGGGTGGTGGAAGGTGTCGGGCCGGCCGCCCTCCACCGTACGGGGGGTGGGACATCCCTCGCCGGGCGTGCGCCAGTTGATGAATTTGACGGCCATCTTGTAGCTGGCGTTGCACTCCCGCATCCACTCCTCCTCGGGGATGCCGAGGTAGTCGAAGAAGGCGCGCTGGAGGTTGGGGACGGTCGCTTCGCCCACGCCGATACGCGGGATGGTGGGCGCCTCCAGGACCACGATCTTCACCGTGTTCTGGAGGGCCTTGCCGAGGTAGGACGCGGCCATCCAGCCGGCGGTGCCGCCGCCCAGGATCACGACGGTCTTGATGCGGTTGTCCACGATGGGCTCCTTCAGGAATTCGAGCGGGGGTGGGTCGGTGCGGTGTGCCGAGCCGAACGGACCTCTTCGACTTCTTGAAAAGCGGCTCCGTGTGCCTGTGGTGCTGGTGGTGCTGGTGGTACGGGGCCGGGAGTCAGCCGGTGGTGACCAGACCCCGGGCGCGCAGGTCGGCGAGGACGGTGCCGGGGAGACGGGCGGCGGCGGCCTGGGTCTCGGTGAGCGACACCGGGATGGACTGCTCGAAGGAGAAGACGTTCTCCGGGTCGTACGCGCGCTTCACCTCCATCAGCCGGGGCAGGTTCTCGCCGTAGTAGGCGTGCAGCCAGTTCTCCAGGTCGCGGTCGGGGCTGTTGACATAGGCGCCGCCGGTCATGAAGGGGTCCAGCTCCGCCCGGATGCCGGAGAGCCAGCTCAGGTGCTCCTCGTCGGACTCCGCCCCGTGCCAGTGCCCGAGGTACTCGACGCAGATCGACGCGTCGCGGTGTGCGAACGCCGAACTCTCCGGGGCCACGGAGCCGAGCACGGTGCCGCCCAGCCCGTAGAACCCGGTCTTCACCCCGGCGGGCGCGTCCCGGTGCCAGCGCTCCAGGGTCTTCAGCGCCTCGGTGGAGAGCGGCCCGGCGGCGAGCGCGGGCACGAACTTGGCCCGGATCGAGGGGACTTGCTCGCTGAAGGTGCCGACGCACTCCATGTACGGCATGGTGCGGACGGAGAAGTCCCGGGGCGGGTGGGCGTTGGTCAACGGGGCGAGCAGCGCGCGCAGTTCGTCGGCCGGCCCCTCGAAGAGGCCGATCGTCATGACACTGTCCGCCGCCTGCGGGAAGAAGTTGAAGCGGGAGTTGATCCGGGAGTCGGCGTCGAGGATCCAGTGCTGCCAGGCGTCGAGCACCCCGATGCCGCCCTGCCACCCCCACTCCAGGCGGAAGATCGTCACATCGGAGATCGGCTTCATCTCGAAGGTGTACGAGGTGGCGATCCCGTAGTTGCCGCCCCCGCCGCCCCGGCACGCCCAGAGCAGGTCGGCGTGGTGGTCCTCGTCCACCCGGAGGGTCTCGCCGTGCGCGTCGACCAGGGTGAGCCCGACCAGGTTGTCGATGAGCAGGCCCCGGGAGCGTACGAGCATCCCGATGCCGCCGCCGAGCACATGGCCGCCGATCCGGATGTCGGGGCAGACCCCGGCGGGGATGGTGCCGCCCACGGACCACAGGTTGGCGTACACCTCGCCGAGGTGGACACCGGGGCTGATGGTCGCGCGGGAGCGGTCCTCGTTGACGGCGATCGAGCCGAGCTTCGACAGGTCGATGACGATGCCGTCGTCGAGGGTGCAGAAGCCCTCGCTGTTGTGACCGCCGGAGCGGATACGGAACGGGACGCCGTTGTCCCGTACGTGATCCACCGCGGCGGCGACCTCGTCGGTGTTCGCCGGGTACATGATGGCCTGGGGCCGGCAGTCGAACCGGTTGTTCCAGATCCGGCGCGCCCGCTCGTAGTCGGGGTCGGACGGCGTCGTCACCGTACCGGCGTTCCGCGGATACTCGTGCATGCGTGGTCCTTTGGCTCGGGGCGCCTGGGAGCGGCGGTGTGTTCTGCGGTGGTCCGGTGGTGCGGAGGGGATCACTCGGCCCCGGTGTGGCCTGCCACGAAGTTCCTGACGGTGATCTTCCTGACCCGCGCGGCCGGGTCGTCGGTGGCGGGCGGGGACCAGGCGGCATAGGTGTGGGTGATGCCGCCGCCCCGGCTCTCCAGGTAACAGATGATGTTGAGCGGCCAGCCGGCGTTGCGGAACAGGTACTCGTCCATCCGGCTGGGGTTCTCGCTCAGGCTGTCGTTGCCGCGTTCGTGGGCGGGCCCGATGCGGTGCCAGTCCGGGTGCATATGGACCGAGCCCAGCATCTCCAGCCCGGCGTCCTCGAACTGCCGCACGACCTTGAGGAGTTCGCGGGAGTCACACCAGAACCCGCGCTCCCCGTCGTCGTACTGCTTGCCGAACTGGGGGACGATGTTCTCCTTGAACTCCTCCAGCGGTACGGACTCGACGGCCCGTACGTTGGTGGCGAAGGCGACCTGCTTCACGATCATCGCGTCGTCCTCGAACACCCCGCCCAGCAGCCCGAAGCTGTTGGGCCGGTGCAGCCGGGGCCCCTCCGCCTTCACCGACTCCAGGCCGAGGCGGTACTGCTCGGTGGCGTCGTCGACGAAGGCCGCGAAGGTGTCGGTGTCGATGACCGCGACGGAGAGGTGTGCGAAGAGCCCGGCGGGGTGGGCCTCAGGGGCCTGGTGGCTCTCGTCGTGCGCCAGCGTGCTGTCCAGCATGGTGGTGCTCCTTTCCGGGTGTGAGCTGGGTTTCAGACGATTCCTCCGTTGGCGCGCACCACCTGCCCGTTGATCCAGCCGCCGTCCTCGCCGGCCAGGAACTCCACCACCGCGGCGATGTCCTCGGGCCGCCCGATCCGGCCCAGCGGGATCTGCGCGGCCAGCGCCTCGATCGCCTCCGGGGGCCGGCCGCTGAGGAAGAGTTCGGTGCCGGTGGGCCCCGGGGCGATGGCGTTGACGGTGATGTCGCGGCCCGCGAGCTCCTTGGCGAGTTGCCGGGTCAGCACCTCGACGGCGGACTTGGCCGCGTTGTAGAGGGCCTGGCCCGGGGCGCCCAGGGCGAGGGCCGAGCTGGAGAAGGTGATGACCCGCCCGCCCGGGCGCACCCGGTTGGCGGCGGCCCGCAGCAGATGGAAGGTGCCGCGGAGGTTGACGTCCACGACCCTGTGGAAGTCGTCGTCGTCCGTATCGGCGATCGGACCGCGCCGCGCGGCATGGGCCCCGGCGGAGCAGACAACGATGTCCACCCGGCCGTAGGCGGCCTCCGCCGCGTCGAAGAGCAGTACGACGTCATCCGTCCTGGCGATGTCCGCCCGCACGGCGAGCGCCCGCCCGGAGCCGCCGCCGGCCCCGTTGCCGGTCCCGCCGGGCGTCCCGCCGGCCGCTCCGGAGGCCGCCCCGGAGATCTCCCCGGCCAGCTTCTCGGCGGCCACGGTGTCCTGGACGTATCCGATGACGACATCCACCCCGCCCGCCGCGAGCCGGCGCGCGATCTCCGCGCCGATCCCCCGGCCGCCGCCGGCCACGATCGCCACCCTGCGTGGCGTCGCGCCCGTCACCGCTCGGACTCCGCACGGACGCGCAGCTCGTCGATGGCGCTGCGGCCCTTCTCCGACCAGCGGGACCCCTCGCCGTCCTCGAAGCGCTGTCCGTACGATTCGAGGAACTTGATCCGGTCGGCGACGGGGTCGTCCACCCGGTTGAGGAACGGCAGGTCGGAGTCGACCATGTGCCGGATGGCGAGGAGCGGGATCGGGCTGCGCAGCGGCCGGAACCCCGGGTTGTGGAGCCCGCCCTGCTCGCTCAGCGGATGGAACTTGCCGATCATCAGGCCGGAGGCGACGAATTCCGCCTTCAGCCTGCGGTGGGTCTCGTCCACCACCTCGGCCGCGTCCTCCTCCCGTACATCCGGGAGGATCACCATGATCGCCTTGTCCATGGCCTCCTGCCCCGAGACCGGCTCCATGCGGAGGATGGTCTCCCGGTACGAGGCGATGATCCGGTCGATCTCCGCCTCGGTGCGGTGGGCCGTGCGCAGCACGACGAACGAGACCCGGTTCATGGAGAGGGCGCGCGGGATGAACGGGCAGACGGAGCCGCCCCGGCCGAGGTCGGGGTGGGGCTTCGACAGGAACTCGGTGCACCAGTCGGCGATGGTGCGGATGGCCGGCAGGTCCTCCGCCATCCGGTCCACGTCCTCGGGGCGGTAGAGCACGGGCATGTCGTCGGGCCTGCCGCCCGGCATGCCGTCGGGCGTCGCTTCTGCGGTACTCATAACGGCCTCACCTCCCAGTTCTCCAGGTTCTCCGTACGCACGGCGCTCGCCGAACTCGCCGAACTCGCCGTACTCGCCGTACTCGCCCTGCTCACGGTGCTGGCCGTGCTCACCATGTGAGCGGCAGCTCCGCGATCGCGTGCGTCATCATGTCCGGCTTCCAGACGATCTCCTCGGCGGGTACGGCGAGCCGCAGGTCCGGGAAGGTGCGGACGAGCACGTCGTACGCCTCCTGCAACTGCACCCGGGCGAGATACGCGCCGATGCAGTAGTGCGCGCCCTTGCCGAAGGCGATGTGCGCGTTGTCCACGCGGTGGATGTCGAACCGGTCGGGGTCCGCGAACCGCTTCGTGTCGCGGTGTGCCGAGGAGATGACCGGCATGACGCCTTCCCCGCGCCGGACGGTCCCGGACGGCAGCTCGACATCGTCGGTGGCGACCCGGAGGAAGCCCACGTCGGCGGGGAAGTCGTGGCGCAGCACCTCCTCGACGGCGGCGGGCACCAGCGAGGGGTCCGCGACCAGTTGGGCGTACTGCTCGGGGTGGCGGAGCAGGGTGAAGATGCCGCGCCCGATCGAGGTCATGGTGGTCTCGTGCCCGGCGAGCAGCAACGAGCGTGCGGTGTCGCAGAGTTCGGCCTCGGTGAGCCGGTCGCCGTCCTCGGTGGCCTGGATCATGGCGTCGAGGAGGTCGGTGCCGGGCTCGGCGCGGTGCTTCTCGATGAGGTCGACCAGGTACGCGAAGAACTCCTCGCGCCCCGCGACGCGTTCGTCGGCCATGTCGGGCGTGATGCTCATCGCCACGTACGACCAGTGGCGGAACTGGTCGAGGTCGCTGTCGGCGACACCGAGCACCCCGGCGATCACCCGCATGGGCAGCGGCTCGGCGAGCCCGGCCATCAGGTCGACGGGGCCGGGACCGGACGCGGCCATGGTGTCGACCAGTTCCTGGACGATCTCGCGGATGCGCGGCCGGAGCTTCTCGATGTTCCGTACGGTGAACGCGCGGCTGAGGAGGCGGCGTACCCGTGTGTGGCGCGGCGGGTCCATGTTGATCAGCGTGTCGCGGTCGTCGGACATGTCGGCGCCGGCCTGGAGCCGGGGGCAGCCGGGCTTGCTCAGATCGCGGCTGAACCGGGGGTCGGTGAGGACGGCCTCGACATCGTCGAAGCGGACCGCGAGCCGTACGGCGTCCCCGCTGGGCAGGGTGACCTGCCCGAGCGGGTCGGTGTCACGGCGCCGGGCACAGCTCGCGGGAATCGCGCCGAGCGGCTCTTCGGGGAAGGGGAAGAATTCAGCGGACATGGCTCTCGCTCTCGGTTCTGGTCGTTCGACTTTCGACTTTCGACTTTCGACTTTCAGTGTTCGGCGTTCGGCGTTCGGCGTTCGGCGCTCAGTCTTCGAAAGTGAGCAGAGGAACGTCGTACAGGTCGGCGTGGACCGGCCGGCGCATATTCGGGGAGGCGACCTCGACGATCAGCATCTCGGTCAGATACTGGACCGTCGCCGAGATCAGATGGCTGGAGTAGGCCAGCGCGGACTGCTGCTTGAGGCCCACAGTGACATGCACATGCGGGACGACAATCTCCTTGACCGGGTCATAGGAGAAGGTCCCGGATCCGACGGCCTCGACCTTCTCCAGGTATACGGGAAGACGTACGGGGGCCTCCGGGTCCTCGACCCGCGCACACGTTCCCGCGATCTCGGTCTCGGCGAAAGCGGCGAGGAACATCGGAATGTACCCCTGACGGACGTCGTTCTCCTTGCAGAAGTCCGCCAGCGTCTGGAAGAAGTCCTCCTTGTGGTCGAAGTTGAGCCCGAAGGACCTGCCGGTCTTCAACTCGCTGCTGCGCATACGGAAACCACTCCTGTCGAATAGGACGTGCGGAGAAAAGAAGGGGAAGCGGGGGAAGACGGGGAAGCGGGGGGAGCGAAAGGCGGCGAAGGAGGTGAAGGGCGGCGCCGGACGGACGGCAACGCCCTCAGACGTCGACGCGCAGCGCCTGGGAGTCCAGCCAGGCGTTCAGGTCGAGCACCATCTCCAGGCTGATCCGGGTCACCGTGGACGCGGTCGCCTCCGGCGGTGTCGCGAGCAGCCCCTGGACGGCCTCGTCGTCCAGGAGCGGCAGTACGGGCGCGGTGCCCTCCGCGATCAGCTCGGTCAGTGTGGCGCGGAGCGCCTGCCCGTACGCGGGGTCCTGGGTGGCGGGGTACGGGCTCTTGCGGCGCTCCAGGATCGACTCCGGTACGAGGTCGGAGACGGCGGCCCGGAGCAGGCTCTTCTCGCGCCCGTCGAAGGTCTTCATCGCCCAGGGGGTGTTGAACACGTACTCCACCAGGCGGTGGTCGCAGAACGGCACCCGGACCTCAAGGCCGTGCGCCATGCTCAGCCGGTCCTTGCGGTCCAGGAGCATGTTCACGAAGCGGGTGAGGTGGAGGTACGAGACCTCGCGCATCCTGCGCTCGCGGGCGCTCACCCCGGCCCCGGTCAGATACGGCACCTCGGCCAGCGCGTCGGCGTACCGGTCGCGCTCGTACGACGCGACGTCGAGCTGCTTGCGGAGCGCCGGGTCGAAGAGGTCCTCGGGCCGCTGCTTCTGCATCATGAAGACGAGCCAGGGGAAGGTCCCGGAGTCCACGGCCTTGGGCAGGTGGAACCAGGCGTACCCGCCGAACACCTCGTCGGCGGACTCCCCGGAGAGCGCGACGGTCGAGCGTCCCTGGATGGCCCGGAACAGCATGTAGAGCGAGGAGTTCATGTCGCCGCTGAACTGCGGGTACTCCCAGGCGTCCAGCACACTGACGCGGAGCCGGGGATCGGTGAGCTCGGTGGTGTCGAGCGTGATGTCGGTGTGATCGGGGCGCAGATGCTCCACCGCGTCGCGGACGAAGGGCCCGTCGGCGCTGCCGCGCATCTCGTCCGGCTGGAAGTGGTCGGCGTACCCGGCGAAGTCGACGGCGAAGGAGCGGACGTCGCCGTGCTTGAGGGCCAGGGCGGTGAGCGCGCTGGAGTCGAGGCCGCCGGAGAGCAGGCTGCAGAGCGGGACGTCCGAGACGAGCTGCCGTTCCACGATGTCTTCCAGGAGTCCGCGCACCGTACGGACGGTCGTGTCCACGTCGTCGGTGTGTTCCTGGGCCGTGAGCTGCCAGTACCGCCGCTTGGTGAGGCCCTGGCGGCGGACCTTCACCACCTCGCCGGCGCGCACCTCGTGCATGCCCTTGTAGAGGGAGACCCCTGGCGTCTGGGTGATGGTGAAGATCTCCCGCAGCCCGTCGGCGTCCACGGCGTGGTCGGCCTGGGGGTGGGCGAGGATGGCCTTCGGCTCGGAGCCGAAGAGCACGCCGCCGTCGGGGAGCGGGTAGTAGAAGAGCGGTTTGACGCCCATCCGGTCCCGGATGAGCAGGAGTTCCTCGCGCCGGGTGTCCCAGAGGGCGAAGGCGTAGATGCCGTTCAGCTTCTCGGGCAGGGCCTCGCCCCACTCCAGATAGCCGCGTAGGACGACCTCGGTGTCGCTGCGGGTCCGGAAGCGGTGCCCCTTGGCCTCCAACTGGGACCGTAACTCACGGAAGTTGTAGACCTCTCCGCTGTACGTGAGGACGGCCGCGTCGTCGGCGGCCATGGGCTGCCTGCCCCCTTCGACGTCGATGACCGCCAGCCGGCGGTGGCCGAACGCCGCGTGGGGGGCGAGCCAGACGCCGGTGTCGTCCGGCCCGCGTAACGCCATGGTTTCCGTCATGGCCTGCACGGTGGACCGCTCCCTGGTCAGGTCGCGGTGGAAATCTACCCAGCCTGCGATACCGCACATATGGCTTCCCATTCTCGGTTCGGTCGCTTCGCCCCCCGGTCCGGCGAAATACGCATGCCGAGACCGTCGGTACGTCAGGAACGCACGCCGGAAAGGCCGGTCGTGCCAACACCCGATGGCGCGCCGGAAAGTGGCGACGGGGTGCGTGAAGGAGTAGGGGATTACTCAATGACAGAGGAAACAGAAGGAGGACAGAGAGACAACAGAAGACAGCAGGAGACAGCAGCGGACAGCGTGAGACAGCGGAAGACGGCAGGAAGACGGCAGGAAGAGACAGCAGGGTGAGAGAGCAGGAGACAGCGGATACTGAAGGAAAGGGATCGCGCATCCCCATGCGCGGATGCGGACCTTTGTGCTCCGTGCGGGAACCGGCGCTCGCACCAAGGAGAACAATCACCGGCTGAGGCGCTTGCCAAACGACGTTTCTCAACGGCGCTCGCTCAACTGTTCAACGGGCCGGCCCACGAATGCGTTCGTGTGTCGGCGTCGGGGGCAGATCCTGCCACGGCCGTCATCCGGTGGTCCATAGCGGCTTTTCGACACCTGTGCATTCCAGCCTCACCGAGCGGTGAACCGGACATGGGCGAGGGCCCGTTCGGTCAGAAGGGGGTCACCCCGCAGCCTTTTCCGGGCCACCGGGCCGCCGTCGGCCCCCCTCGGCCCCGGGGCGCCGTACCCGGCCCCGTAGCGAAGGAAAAACGGTTCTTCTGCTCGTCACTTCCGGATCCGGCCCCGGTACGCCCGACCGGTCAGCGGAACGCGCCCGGACATCTGACCGGTCCGTCCGTGCCTCGGTTGCGGGCAGCGCCCGGTTGGCCGAATAGAGCCCCGCAATACTCCGTTCACAATCCAGGGGGCCCTTCGGCTTCACCCGGACACCCCCCGGCGGTCACCCGCCACGAGGGCCCCTCCCCCGCCTCCGCCACCCCTCCGGCGGCACTCCCCCGGCGGCCCCGGTCGCCCGGCGGTCGCGCCGCCGCCCGGCCCCGCCCGGCCCGTCTGCCCCAAAGGACGGCAGGTCTGCCCTCCCTCGCACCCCGGGTGACCGGATGTCCGGGCGCCGGGGGGACAGGCGGGATACCCGCGGATCCCCTGACGCTCTCCTGATGATCGCCGAGGGGATGAGCGGAGTCGAGCGTGTTTCGCGGCCCGGGCTCCGAAGAGCGGGGGCCCGCCCGTTCGGGCACGGAGGTGCGGATACGGCCGTAAGGATACAACAGTTTCGGCCCAGCGGGCCGGAAGGATCCCGTCACACCCCGCCCGGCCGGACGGCCCGGCTCCCCGGCTGGAGTCCGCCCGACCGGAATCCGCCCCGCCGGAGTCCGCCCGGCTAGAGCCCGCCCGGCCGGAGTCCGCCCGGCTAGAGCCCGCCCGGCTGGAGTCCCGCGTCGCGGGCGAGGAGGGCGGCCTGGACGCGGTTGTCACAGCCGAGCTTGGTCAGGATCCGGCTGACGTACGTCTTCACCGTGGCCTCGCTCATATGCAGCCGCCGCCCCGCGTCCGCGTTGGAGAGCCCCTCCCCGAGCAGCGCGAGCACCTCGCGCTCCCGCGTGGTGAGCCCGTCGAGGCGGCGCCGGGCGGCCTCCCCCCGGGTGGTGGCCCCGGGGGAGGAGAGCGCGTCCGCGACATGCCGGGTGGCCGCGGGCGAGAGATACGCGTTGCCCGCGGCCGCCGCCCGCACCGCCTGGATCAGCTCGTCGGGCGCGGAGTCCTTGAGCAGAAAGCCCGCACCGCCGTGGCCGAGCGTCCGCAGCACGTTGTCGCGCTCGCCGAAGGTGGTGAGGATCAGGACCCGTACCCCCGGCGCCGCGCGGCCGAGTTCGACCAGGGCCGTCAGCCCGTCCATCACCGGCATCTGGATGTCCAGCAGCGCCACGTCGACGCCGCCGCCCCGGGCCCTCTCCACCGCCTCGCGGCCGTCCCCCGCCTCGGCGACCACGTCGATGTCGTCGGCCGAGGTGAGGATCATTCTGATGCCGGCCCGGATGAGCGGCTCGTCGTCGGCGACGAGGACCCGGATCACACAGCCTCCTGCGCGGTGTCGGTCGGGAAGTCAGGGGGATCGAGAAGCGGATCGCGTGCCCCCGCCCCGCCCGCCATCATGCCCTGCTCCGTACCGCGCCCTCCTCCGCACCCCCGCCTGACGCACCCCCGCCTGACGCACCGTCGGCTGCCCGGCCGCTCGGCCTGCCCGCCCTGCCTGGCCTGCTCGGCCTGCTCGGCCTGCTCGGCCTGCTCGGCCTGGTTGACCTGCTTCGCCTACGTGGCCTACTCGGCCTGATAGGTCTCCTTGACCGCCAGCTTTCCGTCCTGGAAGCAGAACCGGAAGACCGTGATGGTCTCCAGACTCGTGTCCTTGTCGGAGGTGAAGTGCCGGCAGGTCGCACCCTCGGGCAGCATGGGCCCCTGGTTCGCCAGGTCGGAGGTGAGCAACGAGTCCTCCTTGGGGAGCGTGGCCTGGACATCCGCCTCGGGATCGCCCACCTTGGCCGCCTCGTACACGCTCGGCGAGATGTCGGCCTTCTTCAACTCGTCCTTGAGGGCGCCCACTCCCCAGATTCCCAGGGCGACGACGCCCACCACGAGGAGGACGGCGATGACGCCACAGCCGATGGCGACGTTCTTCTTGGTACTCATGAAGGTGGTGAGCTCCCTCTGCGGATCGGCCCGGTTGATGACCGCTCCACCGTCGCCCACCGGTCCGGGCCGCCTCTGCCCCCGAAAGTCGCTCCCCGGCACGACGGAGGTCGCGCCGCGCGTACCGTGAGCGCCGCTCCCCCGGCCCGCGTCTCCGCTCCCCCGGCCCGCGTCTCCGCCCTCCTCCCCGTACGGGAGCATGCCCGCGATCCGGAACCCGCCGTCCTCGGTGGGCCCGGTGTGCACCATGCCCCCGACGAGCCCCACCCGTTCCCGCAGCCCCTTCAGCCCCTGTCCGCCGCTGATCTCCGGCGGCACCTCGGGCGCCCCGCCCGGCACGGGCCCGTTGGTGACCTCGACGACCAGGCTGTCCGGCTCGTACCGCAGGGCGAGGCGTATCGGGGCGCCCGGCGCGTGCTTGTGGGCGTTGGTCAGGCCCTCCTGCACGACGCGGTACGCCTCGTGATCGGCGGCCGGGGCCAACGGCCGCCGCTCCCCCGTCCGGTCCAGCTCCACCGCGGTGCCGGCCGCCCGCGAGGCGCCGACCAGGCCGTCGACGGCGGCGAGGGTACGGGGCGCGGGGGCACCGGATCCGTTCCGTACCCCCTGGTGGGAGCGGTGCCCCTCCTGCCCCTGCGGCGGCTCCAGCCGTTCCGGCCGCTCCTGTTGCCCCCCGGACCCCCGGTCGTCATGGAGGACGCCCACCGCCTCCCGCAGCTCCGCCATCGCGGTGACCGAGGCGCCCCGGAGGATCCGTACCGCCTCCCGCTGGTTCTCGGTGAGTTCCGGATCGACCTGGAGGGCGCCCGCGTGCACGGAGATCAGGGCGAGCTGGTGGCCGAGGCTGTCGTGCATGTCGTGGGCGATGCGGTTGCGCTCCAGCAGGCGCGCCTCCCGGGCCACCATCGCCTGCTCACGCTTGAGTTGCTCGTTGTTCTGTCGCAACGCGTCGAGCAGTGCCCGGCGTTGGGTCCGGTAGCGGGCGACGAGGGCCGGCACCACGGACAGCGGGAGGAAGAAGCCCAGGCTCAGCCAGACCGACACGGGCAGGGCCATGGCGGCACCCACCTTGAGGTCGGTGACGACGGACAGCAGGGTGTAGAGCACGCACGCGGCACCGAACGCGGCGACCACGCGCCAGGGTTCCCTGATACGCCGCCCCGCCGACCAGCTCACACAGATCAGCAGCAGGGTCGTCATGGTGTTCCACCCCCCGGCCAGCGGGGCGGTGGCGACCAGCGCGGTCGCGGGGAGCGCGTGCCGTACCGCCGACAGCAGGGCCACCGCCGCCACGAGGACCAGGGACAACACCCCGCCCCCGCCCTGCAACACCTCGGCGCTCCACACGAACCCGGCGAGGGTGAGGGCGAGTACCGCCTCCCAGACGGTCCGGCCGGGGCGCCGGACCACCCCGTCGGCGAGCCGCCGCCGGAAGCCCCGCGCGATGCGGCCGGCGTCCGCTCGTCGTATGTCCACGTCCACCAGGTCCACGTCCACTTCCACGTCCACAGGCCGACGGTAGGCGGCTCAGCGGAAGGCGCACGTCGGCCAAGCGTCGTGCCACCGTACGACGAAAGTTGACACCTGAGCCGGGCAACGGAGTTGACACCTTTCGTCGCCCTGGGCCGCGACTTACGGAGACTGCGCCGGCCCCGCCGGTCCGATGACGATAGGCGGGCCGAACGGAACACGCGCCGGCGGGACGAGCACGGGACGCGTACGGGACGAGCACGGGACATGTGCGGGACGAGTACGGGACATGTGCGGGACGGACAACGGGAGACACGAGATGGACAGCACGGATACGGGCACCGGTACGGACACAGGAACCGGCCCGGACACGGGCACGGGCACAGGCACAGGTACGGGCACTCCCCCGAAGCCGCGTACGCCGCTGAACCTGAGCAAGACTCCGGGCACGGACACCCAGGGCACCGAACTCCCGGACATCCAGTCCCACGACACCTTCATCATCCGGAAGAAGTGGAGCCTCAAGGCAGGCGATTACGTGGTGAGCGTGGCCCGCCCGGACGGCTCCGAGGGCGAACCCGTCGCGTTCGCGCGCGAGAGGCTGATGTCGCTCAGGGGCGAGGTGACCGTCTACACGGATGAGTCCAGGAAGTCCGTCCTGGCCGGCTTCAAGGGCCGCGACGACGAGATGGGCTACATGTACGACGTGCGGGACGCGTCGGGCCAGTCCTTCGGTTCGTTCTACGAGGACCCGGGCTCGTCCATCCTCCGCAAGACGTGGCACATACGGCAGCCGGGGACGATGGAGCTGATCGGCAGCGAGCGCAGCCGGGTGGTGGCCTTCATCCGGTTCGTCTGGGGGTTCGTCCCGTACCTCGAATACGCGCCGTTCATCTGGCCGTACCGCTTCAGCTTCACCGAGAGCGGCAGGCGGCTGATGACCGTCGACAAGAAGCTCGGACTGCACACCCGGTACGTACTCAAGATCCTCGCGCCCGACATCGACCGCCGCCTCGCCATCGTCCACGCGCTGGCCCTGGACGCCCTGGACGTGGACTGACACCTGCGGACGGCGTTGCCGATAGGCCGCCGTGCGGCATATGTTGGCCGGATGAGCAAGCAGGAGCCGCACGAGCACGAGCCGCACGAGCACGAACTGCGCGAGCACGAACTGCGCGAGCCGACCCTCCTGATGCTGACCGCGCTGGCGGACGCGCCCCGGCACGGTTACGCCATCGCGCAGGAGGTGAAGGGGCTCTCCGGCGGAAGAGTCGTGCTGCGCACCGGAACCCTCTACGGCGCCCTGGAACGCCTGCTCAAGGACGGGCTGATCGCGGTGGAGCGCGAGGAGGTCGTCACCGGACGGGCCCGCAAGGTCTACGCGCTGGCCGAGCCGGGGCGCCGGCGGCTGGCCGCCGAGGCGGAGCGGATGGCGGCGACGGCGCGCGAGGCCACCCGGCGGCTGGGCATCTCCGCGGCGGCGACGGCCCCGGCGTGACCGGGACGGAGACCACCGGCCCCGGCGTGACCGGCGCGGGCGCGACCGGCGCGGGCGCGACCGGCGCGAGCGTGATCGGCGCGAGCGTGATCGGCGCGAGCGTGATCGGCGCGGCGATACGCCTGTACCCGAGGCGGTACCGGGAGGAGTACGGCGCGGAGATCCGGGCCGTCTACGAGGAGACGGCGGCGGAGGCGTCGGCCGTGAACAGGCTCCGGGAGACGGCGGACATCGCCGCCCACGCGGTACGGATGCGGCTGGGTCTGAACTCCTCGACGGCGGCCGGCCGGATCCTGGCGGCGGCGGCCCCGTACGCGGCGGGCGCGGCGGCGGTGACGTACGGCACCCACCTCACGAGCTGGTACGCGGCCCTGGCGACCACCCCCACCCGCCTCCCCCTCTCCGCCGCTCTCCCCCCGGACGCCTGGACCGCGCTCCTGCTCGCCTCGGCGGTGGTCTGCGCGGGGGCGGTGACGGCGCTGACGGGCCGGTGGCACGCGGGGGCCCGCACGGTGGCCGCGGGGCTGGTGGCGGTGGCCGTCGCGGCGCTGATCAGCGGCCCGGCCTTCGCCGACCCGGTGGTCACCCCGGCCATGGCGCTGCTCACGGCCCTGGTGGTGCTGGCCTGCCCACCCGGCCTCCACCCGACTCCCCGGGCCCGCAAGGCGGCGGGCACCATGACGATCGCGGCATGGCTCCCCCTGGCGGCCCTGCACACGGGGGCGCTCCCCATCACCACGGACTACGGCCTGTGGCCCCTCCTGGTCCTGGCCGCCACGATCCTGCCGCTGTCCCTGCGCGCGAGGTCCGCCGGCCGGCGCGAGACCCTGACGATGACGGCGGCCTGTCCCCCGCTCCTCGCGTACGCCTACACCACGGCCTGGGGCACCCCGCTCCCGGTCCTGACCCTGGCCACGGTGCTCCCCCTGGCAGGCGCGCTGGCGGCGGCGGCCCACGCGATACGAGGACGGGCACGGGCACGGACACGGGTACGGCTTCCCCACTCCTGAGCGGCTGCCCCGCGGACACACTCCCCCACGCCCCCGGAACTCCCCACTCCGGACTCCCACTCCGCCGCCCCCACCCCCTCACACTCCGCCAGACGACATATACTTCCCCCCGACGTATTCAGCCGTCCCCACCGTCCCCAGCCGCCGAGGGCAGGGGCGTCCTCACGCCGACCGGAAGCGCCCCGCCCCATGCCGTTCACGCCGGCCCACCCCGCGGCCGTACTCCCGCTGCTGCGCCACCCGTTCTCCCCGGCCGCCCTGGTCTGCGGAGCCATCGCCCCTGACGTCCCGTACTTCCTGGCCGGCGCGGGTATCCCGGTGAGCGCACAGTCCTGGTACGAGCCGTTCCTCAACGCCACGTACTCCCATACGCTGCCGGGCCTGACCGTGGCCCTGCCGAGCGCGCTGGCCCTCCTGGTCCTGTACGGGGTGGTACGCCGCCCGGTGGCCGCCCTGCTCCCCACTCACCCCTCCCCCGCGAGAACGGCCTCCCACCCCGCGGTCTGGGTGCTGCTGTCCGCCCTGACAGGCATAGCGACCCACTTGGTGTGGGACTCCTTCACCCACGCGGACGGCTATGTGGTCGAGCACGCGGCCGTCCTCCGGACCCAGGTGGCGGGCAGCCTCACCCTGGCCCGCCTGATCCAGCACCTCAGCACGGTCGGCGGCCTGGCTGCGGTGGCGATCCACCTCTGGCACCGCCGCCCCCGTACCCCCCGTACCCCCCGGACACCTGCGACCACTCCCTCCTCCACTACCGCCCCTGCTCCGTTCCCCGCCCTCCCCCGCCCGGCGCGGCGAGCGGCGGTGGCGACCCTGACCACGGCCACCCTCATCGGCGCGGTCACCGGAGCGGCGGCGACCCTCGAAGACAGCAGGGGCGGGGCGGCCCACCCCGAGCAGGTCCCCCTGCGCGACCTGGCGGAAGCCACCGCAGCGACCGCCCTGACCAGCGCGGGCGCCGCCCTCGCCGCCGCGCTGGCCCTCTACGCGGCGGCCTGGTGGAGCTACACCGCGCTCCGCCGCACCACGCCATCCACCTGACCGGCCCTCCTCCCGGCCCGTACGTACGGGATCTGTTCGATCACCCGCGCCAGGGAGCGGAACGTGTCCGCCGGGAGGAGCGCGTCGCAGTACGGGAGCGCGGCGGCCATCGGCGCCACGCGGGGCTCGTAACCGGGGGCCCCGGCCCGGGGGTTGATCCAGACGACCCGGTGGGCGCGGCGGCGCAGGCGGGACATGGCGTGGGCCAGTTCGGACGGGGGGTCGCCGTCCCAGCCGTCGGAGCCGATGATCACGATCGCCCCGCGCAGCGCCCCGCCGTGGTGCGAGGCGAGCAGTGTCCGCAGGCAGCCCGCGATCCTGGTGCCCCCGAACCGGTCCGTGACCTGCGCCGTCGCCCCCTCGATCGCCGCCTCGGCGGAACGCCGGCGCAGCACCGCCGTCAGCCGTGTCAACCGGGTCGCGCACGCGAAGACCTCCGCGTCGGCGGTGAGCGCCAGCGCCCGCATCAGATGGAGGTACGCCACCGCCTGCGCCTGCATCGAGCGGCTGACGTCGCAGACCATCACGACCCGGCGCGGCGCCGCCACCGGCGCGACCCGCACCAGTTCCATCGGCTCCCAGCCGGTACGCCGCGACCGCGCCAGGGTCCGGCGGAGCGCCACCCGGCCCCGCCTCCCCCGCCCCGGCGCCACCCGCCGCGACCGCCGGGCGGGCCACTCCCGTACGGCCGCCTCCAGCCACCGCCCGAGCAGCGCCGTCTCCTCGGGCGTCAGCCGCTCGAACGGTACGTCGGCCGCCCCGGCCAGCGCGCTCGGCAGCCGCGTCGGCACCCCGGGCCCGCGCTCCTCCGCCCGCGCGTCCTCGCTCTCCGCCACCACCTGCGGCCGGGTCGCCCAGGGCAGGGCCCCCGCGCCCTCCGGGGTGGTGCCGGGGCGCACCGAGTGCGGGCGCCGGCCCGGGGCGCTCTGCGGCCCCGCGAGGGCGGTACGGCGCGCGTGCGGGTCCAGGGCGAGGAGCGCGTCGCCGAACAGCGCGTCGAAGACCGCGTCGAAGAGGGTGAGTTCGGCGTGGCGGCGTACGAGCGTGGTCCGCGCCGTCCAGTACAGCCGCGCCTTCGTCACCGGGCGCACCGCGCCCAGCGCGCGGACGAAGTCCTCGACCGCCGTGACCCCTGCGGTCACCCCGCGCGCCCGCAGCCGCTCCGCGAACGCCACCGCGAAGGCCGCCCGGTCCACCCCCCGCAGGAGGGGCGGCACGCCGGGCGGCTCCGGCGCGTCAGCGGACAAGGAAGTAGACGACCAGCGCGATCAGGACCAACGCCCCTGCCACGACCGGCAGGAACCGCTTGTAGACCGAGCCCCCCGCTATCCCCATCAGGTCGAGCGGAGCCACGTCGTCGTCCAACTCCTCGGGGACGGCGGCGGCAGCGGGTGCAGGCGCGGCTGCGGGCGCGGGCGCGGGCTTCGTGGACGGCTCGGGGTCCCGTACGCGTACCGGAGGCTGCTCAGGGGTCCGTACGGGGTCAGGGGCCGGCGCGGGCCCAGGGGTCCGTACGGGCTCAGGTGCCGGCGCGGAATCCCGTACGGATCCCGGTGCCGGCTCCTCCCGTACCGGCTCCGGGGAGGGGCCGGGATCGGCCGCCGCGACCTCCTTCGCCTCCTCCCCCCGCGCCGTCGCCTCCTCCCCCGTGCCCTCATGAAGCCGCGCCTCCAGGTTCTCCACGAACTGGGCCAGCAGCTTCACCGACACCTCCTTGATCATGCCGCTGCCGAACTGCGCGACCTTTCCCGTGATGTTGAGGTCCGTCACCACCGTGACGACCGTCCTCTCCCCCTCCGCCCGCAGCACCGCGTCGATCAGCGCCGACGCGTTGCCGGCGCCCCGCGAGTCCTTGCCCTTCGCCCGGATCACCGCCCGGCGCGCCGCCGCGTCCTTCTCCACGATCTCCGCCGTGCCCGCGTACTGGCTGACCACCGGGCCGACCTTGATCCTGACCTTTCCGCGGTGGACGCTCCCGTCCACCCCCGTGAGCTGCGCGCCCGGCATGCACGGCGCGATGCCCTCCAGGTCGGTGAGCACCTCCCAGGCCCGGTCGACGGGCACCCCGACGGTGAACTCGTTGTCGATCCTCATGGGTTCCTCCGTTGCTACGCCGAGGCGGGCTCGGGAAAGCCCAGCCCGTCGAGGGCGTCGGTGATCGTGGTGTGGTCGTCCGGACTCTTGGCGATCGTGCTGAGGGTGCGGACGATGTCCGCGCGCACCAGCTCCGAGGCGCGCAGCGCGGAGAGCGCGGAGACCCAGTCGATCGTCTCCGCCATGCCCGGCGCCTTGTCGAGGTCGAGCCCTCTGACCCGGCCGATGAACTCCGCCGCCGAGGCGATCAGCGGCTCGTTCGCGGCGGGTACGGAGCGGCGCAGGATCTCCGCGACGCGCTCGGGCGCCGGAAAGTCGATCCAGTGGTAGAGGCAGCGGCGGCGCAGCGCGTCGTGGAGCTCACGGCTGCGGTTGGAGGTGAGGATCACCACGGGGCGCCTGGCCGCCGTGAACGTCCCCAGTTCGGGGATGGTGATCGACGCCTCCCCGAGGAACTCGAAGAGCAGCGCCTCGAATTCGTCGTCCGCGCGGTCGATCTCGTCGATCAGCAGGACGGGCGGTACGGGGCCGCGGTGCCGGATCGCGCGGAGGATCGGCCGGTCCTGGAGGAACTCCTCGGTGAAGAGATCCGCGTCCGCCGGCCGCCGCCCGCCCCGCGCCTCCGCGAGCCGTACGGCGAGGAGCTGACGCTGGTAGTTCCACTCGTACAGCGCCTCGCCGGCCGTCAGCCCCTCGTAACACTGCAACCGTACGAGCGGCGCGCCCATCGCCTGGGCCAGGGACTTCGCTGCCATGGTCTTGCCCACACCCGGCTCGCCCTCGACCAGCAGGGGCCGGTCCAGGGCGAGGGCGAGGTAGAGGGCGGTGGCGGTCCCGTCGTCCACGAGGTGACCCACGGCGTCGAGGCGGCGCCGGATGTCGTCGGCGTCCTGGAAGGGGACGCTTGGTGAGGTCTCCGGCATGCCGTCACCGCTGCCCGGCGGCATAGCGGTCACGGCACCCCGGTGCGCAGAACCAGACGTCGCCACCGCCGACGGAGAGCCGCGGGGTCTCCGGCATGACCGTCACCGCCATACCGCAGACGGGGTCGGACACCGTTATGGGGGCGGTTGTGCCTCCGGGCGGCGCTGCGGGGGCGGCCGTGCCTTTTGGCGACGTTACGGGGGCGGTTACGCCTCCGGGCACCGCTATGGGGGCAGCCGTGCCCTCGGGCGGCGCTGCGGGGGCGACCGTGTCCCCGGGCGCCGCTGCGGTGCCGGTCGCGCCCTCGGGCGCCGCTGCGGGGGCGGCCGTGCCCTCGGGCGGCGCTTCCGCCTCGGCCCCGGCTTCCGCCCCGGGCGCCGCTTCCGCCCCCGCTGGAATGCCTGCCCCGGCCGACATCCCCGCCCCCGCCGGAATCCCCGGCCCGGCCGACGCCTCCGGGTCCCGCGCCCCCTTGCCCCGCGCTGCCGTGCCCGGTCCCGGGCCTTTCCCGCGTAACGCCGCGACGACCTCCGCCAGGATCGACAGTGCCACCTCCGGGGGCGTGCGCGCGCCGATGTCCAGGCCTGCCGGGGTGCTGATACGGGCCCGTTCCGGCGCGCTCAGGCCGAGTCCGTCCAGGACGGCGCGGCCCCGGCGGGCGCTCGCCACCAGGGCTGTGTAGCCGACGCCCGCGTCCAGCGCGGCCCGCAGCGGGGCGGTCTCGTCGCGGCCGTGGGAGGCGACGATCACCGCGTCCACCCCGGCGAGGGCGTCCGGCTCCGCGAAGGCGCCCGGCAGGGCCCGCGCCGTCGCATACCCGAGGATCTCCGCGATCGCGGCCAGCGCCTCCGCGACCGGCGTCTCGCCGACGATCCCGATCAGCGGCGGGGGCACTCTCGGCTCCAGGAAGATCTCCAGCGCCCCGCCCGACAGGCAGGGGTTGACGACCACCTTCGCCCCCGGCGACTCGGGGAACTCCGCCGCGCCCTCCGGCAGCACCCGCAGCAGCAGCGGCCCGCCGCCGCGCAGGGCGCCGAGTGCCGCCGTACGGACGGTGCCCTCGGCGCACACCCCGCCGACGAAGCCCTCGATCACCCCGTCCCCGGTGACGATCGCCTCGTCGCCGGGGCGGGCGGAGCTGGGCACCTGGGCCCGTACCACCGTCGCGTGGACGAACGGCACGCGCCCGGCGGCCAGTTCGGCCATCCGAGCCGCCACCCCGCGAGCCGCCGCCCCGGCCGCACCCCTCCCGGCCGCCACCGCCCCGGCCGTACCCGTCCCGGCCGCCGCCCCGGCCACCGCCGAACCGGCGGCCGTCCCTCCGACCGCCGCCGCCCCGGCCGCCGACCCGCCGGCCGCCACCGCGGCCGTGTCCGCCGCGCCATCGCCCATCGCCCCGGCCGTCACCGTCGTCGCCCGCGTCGTCGTCATGGTCATCCGTACGTTCACCACCCTCATAACCCTCACTTCGACCGGGCACGGCCCCGGGCACCCTCCGCCGGGCCGCCCGGGACCGGTCCCCCGCACCGCCACGGCCGGGACCGGTCCCGGCCTCCGGCACCTCCGCCTCTCCCCCCGGCACCTCCGCCTCTCCCCCGACACGCCCGCCTCCCGGCTCCCGGCTCCGCCCCCCTCCCCGCCCTAGATCGGCGGCGCCCCCCGCCCCCGCATCGCCTCCCACACCCGTGACGGCGTCAGCGGCATGTCCGCGTGCCGGACGCCGTACGGGCGGAGCGCGTCGACCACCGCGTTCACCACCGCCGGCGGGGAGCCGACCGTCGCCGACTCGCCGACGCCCTTCGCGCCGATGGGATGGTGCGGGGAGGGCGTGACCGTGAACCCCGTTTCCCAGTCGGGGACTTCGAGCGACGTGGGGATCAGGTAGTCCATCAGCGAGCCGCCGAGACAGTTGCCGTCCTCGTCGAACGAGATCATCTCCATCAGCGCCATGCCGACCCCGTCGGTGAGCCCGCCGTGCACCTGCCCCTCGATGATCATCGGGTTGATGCGCGTCCCGCAGTCGTCCACCGCGATGAACCGGCGGACCGTGACCCGCGCCGTCCCCGGGTCGATGTCGACGACGCAGATGTACGCGCCGTGCGGGTACGTCAGGTTCTCCGGGTTGTAGCAGATCTGCGCCTCCAGGCCGCCCTCGACGCCCTCCGGCAGATCACCCGCGCCGTGCGCCGCCATCGCGATGTCCTGGATGGTGACGGACTTCGCCGGGTCGCCCACGACCCGGAACTCACCCTTCTCCCACTCCAGATCGGCCACCGAGACCTCCAGCATCCCGGAGGCGATGAGCCGCGCCTTGTCCCGGACCTTCCGGGCGACCAGCGCCGCCGCCGCGCCGGAGACCGGGGTGGAGCGGCTGCCGTACGTGCCGAGACCGAAGGGGGTCTGGTCGGTGTCGCCGTGCACCACGTCGATGTCGGCGGGCGGGATGCCGATCTCCTCGGCGACGATCTGGGCGAACGTCGTCTCGTGGCCCTGCCCCTGGGTCTGCACCGAGAGCCGTACGACCGCCTTCCCGGTCGGGTGGACACGCAGCTCGCAGCCGTCGGCCATGCCGAGCCCGAGGATGTCCATGTCCTTGCGCGGCCCCGCGCCGACCGCCTCCGTGAAGAACGAGACGCCGATGCCCATGAGTTCGCCGCGCGCCCGCTTCTCCGCCTGCTCGCGCCGGAGTCCGTCGTAACCGGCCAGCTCCATGGCGAGCCGCATCGTCGGGTCGTAGTCCCCCGAGTCGTACACCCATCCCGTCCTGGTGGTGTACGGGAACTGCTCGGGCCTGATGAAGTTCTTCCGCCTCAACTCGACCGGGTCCATGTCGAGTTCGAAGGCGAGGCAGTCCACGATCCGCTCGACCAGATAGACCGCCTCGGTGATACGGAACGAGCAGGCGTACGCCACCCCGCCCGGCGCCTTGTTGGTGTGGACGGCGGTCATCCGGGCGTACGCGGCCTCGATGTCGTAACTGCCGGTGAAGACCCCGAAGAAGCCCGCCGGATACTTCACCGGCGCGGCCACCCCGTTGAACGCCCCGTGGTCGGCGAGGACATCGGTGCGGATCGCGAGGATCTTCCCGTCCCGGGTCGCCGCGATCTCGCCGCGCATGATGTAGTCGCGGGCGAACCCGGTGGAGATGAGGTTCTCGGAGCGGTCCTCCATCCACTTCACCGGCTTCCCGGTGAGCATCGAGCCGACGATCGCGCAGACGTAACCCGGGTAGATCGGCACCTTGTTGCCGAATCCGCCGCCGATGTCCGGTGCGATCACCCGGATCTTGTGTTCGGGCAGCCCGGCGACGATCGCGTAGAGCGTACGGTGCGCGTGCGGGGCCTGGGTGGTGGACCAGAGGGTGAGCCGGCCGTCGACCGCGTCGTAGTCGGCGACGGCGCCGCAGGTCTCCATCGGCGCCGGGTGCACGCGCGGGTAGACGATGTCCTGGCCGACGACGACTTCGGCCCGGTCGAAGACGGCCGCCGTCGCCGCCGCGTCACCGGTCTCCCAGTCGAAGCAGTGGTTGTCCGTCTTGCCTTCGAGGTCGTCCCGGATGACGGGCGCGCCGGCCTCCAGCGCGCGCCGTACGTCGACGACCGGGTCGAGCTGCTCGTACTCGACGTCGATCAGCTCCAGTGCGTCGCGCGCCGCGTAGCGGTCCTCGGCGACGACGAAGGCGACCTCCTGGCCCTGGAAGCGGACCTTGTCGGTGGCGAGCACCGCCTGTACGTCGTTGGAGAGCGTGGGCATCCACGCGAGCCCCTTTTCGGCGAGCATCGCGCCGGTCACGACGAGCTTCACCTTGGGGTGCGCCTCGGCGAGGGAAGTGTCGACGGAGAGGACGCGCGCGTGGGCCATCGGGGAGCGGAGCACGGCGAGGTGGAGCATGCCGGGGAGCTGGACGTCGTCCACGTAACGGCCCCGGCCCCGGATGAAGCGGGGGTCCTCCTTGCGGAGCATCCGGCCGTGCCCGCAGGGCTTCCGGTCGTTGTCGGTGAACGCGGTGGCGGGGGCGGCGGGCCCCGGGACGGTGGTGCTCACGCCGCACCTCCGCCCGTGGCCCCGGCGGCGCCCGCGCCGGACTCCGTACGAGCCGCACCGGCCGCGCCGGCCGTATCGACCGTACGGGTCCCGGCCTCCTCCGCGGCGGCCCACCGCACGGAGCGGACGATGGAGGCGTAGCCGGTGCAGCGGCAGATCTGGCCGGAGACCGCCTCCCGTATCTCCTGCTCGGAGGGGTTCTCGTTACGGTCCAGCAGCGCCCGCGCCGTCATCAGCATGCCCGGCGTGCAGAAGCCGCACTGGAGGCCGTGGCACTCCATGAACCCCCGTTGTACGGGGTCGAGTTCGCCGTCGCGCTCCAGCCCCTCGACGGTCCGGATGTCATGGCCGCCCGCCATCGCGGCCAGCACCGTACAGGACTTGACGGGCTCGCCGTCCATCCGTACCACGCACGTACCGCAGTTGCTGGTGTCGCACCCCCAGTGGGTGCCGGTGAGCGCGAGATGGTCGCGCAGGAAGTGGACGAGGAGCAGCCGGCCCTCGATCTCACGGGTGACCTCGTCACCGTTGACGACCATGGTGACCTGCATGGATCACTCTCCCTGGGGATGCGGGGCGGGATACGGGGCGGCGGTACCGGTACCGCCGGCGGGACCGGTACCGCCCGTGGGACCGGCATGTCCGGCGGCGCGGGCGGCTTCGGCGATACGGGCGGCGTCGGCGATACGGGCGACGGAGCGCCGCAGGGTGCGTACGGTCAGCTCCTTGGCGAGGTGGCGCTTGTACTCCGCGCTGCCGCGCCGGTCCGTGACCGGGTCGCAGGAGGCCGCCGCGATCTCGCCGGCCCGCGCGTAGACCGCCTCGGAGGGCTCCTGCCCGCGCAGCGCGGCGGAGATCTCCGGCAGCCCGGTGGTGTTCGGGCCGACGGCGGCGAGCCCGACCCGGGCGTCCTCGATCACCCCGCTCCCGGCGTCCAGCCAGACGGCGGCGCCCGCCGAGACCACCGCCCAGTCGCCCGCGCGGCGCTCGACCTTCTCGTACGCGCTGGACCCGTTGGGCCGGAGCGGGAGGACGACCTCGATCAGCATCTCGGCGTCGCCCACGGCCGTCTCGTACGGGCCCCGGTGGAACTCCTCCATCGTGACGGTCCGCCGCCCGCCGCTGCCCTGGATCACACAGCTCGCGCCCAGGGCCGTACAGACGGCGGAGAGGTCCTCGGAGGGGTCGGCCTGGCAGAGCGAGCCGCCGAGCGTGCCCCGGTTGCGGACCACGGGGTCGGCGATCACGCGCTCGGCGTCGGCGAAGACCGGGAAGGCCCCGGCGAGCGCGGCGGACTCCAGCAGCTCGCGGTGGCGGGTCAGGGCGCCGATCCGGATACGGTCCGGCTCGGCCCGGATATAGCCCAGCTCGCCGTAGAGGTCGTTGATGTCGATCAGGTACTCGAAGTTGGCCAGCCGGAGTTTCATCATCGGCAGCAGACTGTGCCCGCCGGCCACCAGCCGGGCCGTGTCACCCAGCCGGCCGAGGAGTCCGATGGCGTGGTCGACGCTGGTGGCCCGTTCGTACTCGAAGGGGGCGGGAACCTGCATCAGCGATCCCTCTCTCGTGGCACCCTCGCCACAGCCGCTCGCCGGCCCCCGTCGACGCGGTCATTGGGCGCCACGGGGTGCGGAAAGTCAACAGCGAATTAAGGTGTCACTTAGGTCCCCCGCACGGGCCCGGGAACGCGGCGTCGGCACGCCTCGGGGACGGCTTAAGCAATCCCTGAAGTCCCCTTTGACAGCCCGGGGCGCGGATGCCCAGGCTGCGTCGGCAAGAGCCCAGGAAGCGGGAACGCCTCCAGCGGCGAAGGGAGCGCAGGTGCGGGACATCACCGGAGCCATCGCCGCATGGCACGCCGCGGGGGTACGTTTCGCGCTGGCCACCGTCGTGCAGACCTGGCGCTCCGCGCCGCGCGCGCCGGGCGCGGCGATGGCCGTCGCGGAGAACGGCGAGGTGGCAGGCAGCGTCTCGGGCGGGTGCGTCGAGGGCGCGGTGTACGAGGTGGCGCGGGAGGTCCTGGACACCGGCGAGGCCCAGCTCGTCACGTACGGGATCAGCGACGGCGACGCCCTGGAGGCGGGCCTGACCTGCGGCGGGATCGTGGACATCCTGGTACGGCCGACGGACGCCGCCCACTTCCCCGGCCTGCCCGGCGTCCTGGCACGGATCGCGGCGGGAACCCCGGTGGCGGTGGCGTCCGTACTCTCCGGCGGGGATACGGCACCGGAACTCTCCGACGGCGATACGGCACCGGCACCGGCACCGGCACCGGCACCGGCACCGGGCGGCAACCTGGTGGTGGTCCCGGAGGTGCCCGGGGCGGAGTCCGGCACGCTGGGCGGCGGGGAACGGCTGGACGCGGCCGTCACCGAGCAGGCGCGCGGTCTGCTGGCGCAGGGGCACACCGGGGTCGTCCGGGTCGGCCGCCACGGGGAGCAGCGCATGGACGACCTGGCGGTCTTCGTCCAGTCCTTCGCGCCGCCGCCCCGGATGCTGGTCTTCGGCGCGATCGACTACGCGGGGGCGGTGGCCCGGATGGGCAAGTTCCTCGGCTACCACGTCACGGTCTGCGACGCGCGTCCCGTCTTCGCGACGCGACAGCGCTTCCCGGACGCGGACGACCTGATAGTCGACTGGCCGCACCGCTACCTGGAGCACCACCCCGTGGACGCGTCCACGGTGATCTGCGTCCTGACCCACGACCCCAAGTTCGACATCCCGCTCCTCGAACGCGCGCTGCGCACCCCGGCGCGGTACATCGGCGCGATGGGCAGCCGCCGCACCCACGACGACCGCCTGACCCGCCTGCGCGAGGCGGGCCTGACCGACCAGGAACTCTCCCGCCTCTCCTCCCCCATAGGCCTCGACCTGGGCGCCCGCACCCCCGAGGAGACGGCGGTGGCCATCATGGCCGAGATCATCGCCCTCCGCTGGGGCGGCACCGGCGAACGCCTGACCCGCACGGACCTCTCCATCCACCACTGACACAGACACACCACGCCACATGGCTCCCCCGGCCGGCCGCCCCGCGTGGCCTCCCGCCCGGGATCACTCCAGCGCGGCGATCGCCTTGAGAATCAGGGCACGGGCTTCGGCGCCGTACACGGCCATGGCACGCAGCCGCTCGAACGCCTTGACGTACTGGGCGATCTCGGACGGCTGGGTCACGCTGATCGAGGCCGAGACCAGTTCCACGGAGACCAGGGTGTCGTCATAGATGTGGAAGGTCTCTTCGGGCCAGTGGGCCCGTCCGCGCGTCGCCATGGGGATGATGCCCAGGGATACCGCGGGCAGTGCCCCGACCGTGAGCAGGTAGCCGAGTTGGGCGGCCATCGCCTCGGCGTCTCCGACCTGGTGGCGGAGGACCGATTCCTCAAGGAGAAAGACAAACCGGTGTCCGGCCTCGTGGATGACGCGGGAGCGGTCCATGCGCGCACGGACGGCCTCGGCGTTGTCGTCGGGGGACAGACCATGAAAGCGCGCGGCGATGGCGAGTACGGCGGTGGCGTACCCCTCGGTCTGGAGGAACCCGGGCACCACGGTGGACGAGTAGAGCCGGAACGTTTCGGTCGCGCGGTAGAACGGCACCAGTCCGGCTTGTAGTTGCTTGAGCCCACTGCGTACCTGGTGGCGCCACTCCTTGTACATCGACTCGGCGTTGAGGGACTGAGCGATCAGGTCCCGTACGTGGTCCCGGGAGCCGGTGGCGGCACACCACTTGCGGATATCCGTCGCCGTGGGGCCCGTGAGCGCGTTCTCGATGCGCGAGGTCTTCGAGTAGTGCCACCCGCACCGACGGGCCAGCTCAGTGATGGTCAGCCCGGACTCCTTGCGCAGGTCGCGCAGGCGGCCGGCGACGGTTTCACGCGCCGCGCGGGCGGACGAGGAGGGGGAGACGGACATGAACCGGCCTGTCGGTACTTCCTGTCAGCGGATCTCGTACTGGCCGTGCGGAACCGCGCGCGCCCACACGGCCTCGAACGCCTCGGCACACAGCTTGGCGGCCGATGTGTCGTCCGACATCTCCTGGCCGGCCCACGCGCCCGAGCCGGTGAAGTGGTTCCACCGGATCAGGCGGCCGTCGAACAGCCAGAAGTCGTTCCCCGGCAGCGCGAGGTCCGAGGCGTTCCGCCGGGGCAGCCACCGCACCTGCTCGCCCGCGTGCACGTTGACGTCGGTTCCGGCGTACTCGTACCGGATGTAGTCGGTGACCGGCTCGGAGACCACACGGGCCCGCCGTACGACCACCCCGCGCGCGACGGCACCCCCGATCAGCTCGACCCAGGGCGCCCACGATTCCGAACCGGGATCCCTGTCCCTCCGCCCCGTACGCGACCAGGTTCGGAAGCCTTCGGACTCGTCGCTGACGGCGTACTGGTCCCGCATCTCCAGATGCACGGCCGAATGCGCGCAGTCGGCGATGAGTTCAGCGAAGGTGGGCTCGCTCGACGGCATCACACGCCTCCCTGATCATGTGCACCATCCTGGCCGGGATACGGATGACCGCCTCGTCGTCCGGGATGCCCTTCGCATGCCCCGGAAGCTCGAACGCGGCGCACTTCGCCTCCAGTTCGGCCCCCGGCTTCAGCCCCTGGAACACGAACTCCTGCTCGTCCAGGTCCACCCAGACGGTGGGGCTCTTGTCCTTCTCGGTGGCGGGGTCGATACCGATGAACAGTAGCGACATGACTGCCTCCTCTGCCATGGCCATGGCCGTGCGGCTCTTTGCTTCAGATTCCGGGACCGGGCCCCCCTCGTCAAGCCCTCGAAAGTGTGCTTCCCCGTAGTGAAACGTGTTTCCGCAAACATCTGCACATAGCTGGCGAACCCTCACCCCACGCCCCTAACGTCGGCGAGCACGGCACCCCGCCGCCGCCCACTGAACCGTCCCGGATCCCCCGAACCACCCACCACTCCCAACTCCCCTCCAACTCCCCGGCCCCGCCCGGGGAATCCCCCGCCCGTAAAGGAGCCCCCCATGCCGGACCCGACCCCCCTTCCTCCCGTGCGGGCGCCCCGGTGACCGGGGCCGTTCAGGGCGTTCCGGCCGCCGCCCTCGCCGCCCTCGTGCTGCCGGACCCCGACCGCCTCGCCCCGGAGCGGGCCCGTGGCGCCGTATGCGTCTGGTGCCGCGCCCGGCTGACCGGTGACGCCGTCGTCGACCTCGGCGAACGCAGGTCCGGCGACGGCCGGTGGGTCTTCCCCCGGGCCGGCACCCCTCGGCTCCCGTCCGCCACTCAACCGAGTGAAAGGAGGGCAGAACGACACACACACCGCACCGCGCGACGCGAGACTCGGCGCCCTGATCCCGGAGAGGACGCCATGGCGCTCATCTGCCCGCACTGCAAGGCCCCCGAGGCCGTCTCCTACGTGGAGAACGAGGACGGCAAGACGCTGTTCCCCTGCCTCGTCTGCGACCGGCCGCCCTCGCCGGGGCACACCCACACCGTCGCCGTCTCCGCGCCCTGCGCGACCGACGGCTGCGGCGGCGAGGTGCGGGACACCTACGTGTACGGGATCCGGGGCCGCCTGATCACAGCGGAACGCCGGCCGTGCGCGTTCTGCGGAACGCCCAGAACGGCGGTACGCGACGGCCCCCGCATCCGCCGCCCCGGATACCGGTCCCCGGGCAGCCCCGGGTAGCCGGGTACGGTCCCCGGCTCGCCGCCCCCGGACCCGGCGGCGGTCACAACGGGCAGAACGGGCGAGGGCCCCGGACCGGGAACGGTCCGGGGCCCTCCGAGCCTGCGGCTCACCTCGGTGGGCGCGGACGGTTTCGAACCGCCGACATCTGCTTTGTAAGAGCAGCGCTCTACCCCTGAGCTACGCACCCGTGGACGAGGGACCAGCGTACATGGCCCACCGCACCGCACCGCAAACCCGGGTTCACGGCGGGCGAGGCCGAGGGAGGAGGGGAGGGGAGGGGAGAGGGGGTACGGGGGTTAGCCCCACCTCTGGGGCGGTGGGCGGCCGGATGGGCAAGGGAGACCGGGGTCCCTAGCCTGTGGGGGTACCGAACGTCGCCGGGTGGGCCGGTGGCGGAGACCCTGGGGGACGACCACCGTGACCGTACGACCGACGCACCCGCACACCGGCGCGCAAGCGGATGCGGATACGCATAGCCATGTGCATACCCATGCGGATGGGTATGCACAGAACCGCGCGCACCGCCATGTTCGTACGCGCCGTCCCGCCCGTCCCGCCCGCACCCTCCTCGCGGCCACCGGCGCCGCCCTGCTCGCGCTCACCGTCGCCGGCTGCGGCGCGGACCCGTCGGAGGCACCCGTCGAGAAGAAGTCCTTCGAGTACGGCGGCAAGGCGCTCACGATCGAGGGCGGGAACTCCGCGATCGAGCTCTCGACCGGTGACGTACCGGACATCGAGGTGACCCGCCAGGTCGACGGCTGGACCTTCCTCGGGAGCGGCCCCAAGGCCGAGTGGAAGCTGTCCGGCGACACCCTCACCCTTGAGGTGAAGTGCCGGGCCCTGATGAACAACTGCCAGGCGCTGCACAAGGTGACCGTGCCCAGGGACGTCGCCGTGGAGGTCCGTACGGACAACGGGAAGGTGACCGCGGCCGGGTTCGCCACCCCGCTGAAGCTCACCACCGACAACGGGTCCATCTCCGTACAGGACGGCCGCGGGCCGCTCGACCTCACGACCCAGAACGGGAAGATCACGGCGAAGGGCATCACCGCCCCGACGGTGAAGGCCCGGACGGACAACGGCTCCGTCCACCTCACGCTCCGTACCGCCCCGGACACCGTCGACGCCGCCACCGACAACGGGTCGATCGACATCCGCGTCCCCGAGGCGGGCGCGCCCTACGCGGTGACCACGGCGACCGACAACGGGAGCATCGACGTCTCCGTCCCCAAGGACGCCAAGAGCTCCCACGTGGTGAAGGCCCGCACCGACAACGGGAAGATCACGGTTCGCGGCGCGAACTGACCGGCCCGTGTGTTCGTCATCACCTGATGGGACAATGGGTTTCCAGGAGTCCCAGGGCAGGGCAGGGCGAACTCGGCACGGGAGAGTGATGTGACGGCGACCCACGCGCGGCCGTACGGAAGAGCCAACGCACACGCCGCCGGAACGACCAGGAAGGCCGACACCGGCGCCGGAGCCGGGACAAGGGCCGGAGCGGGGAACACCCGTACCACCCGCGCCGGGAACACCCGCGCGCTCCGCGACGCGCTCGCGCTCGTGCTGCTGCCCCTGCCGCTCCTGGCCGTCGCCGCCCTGCCCGCCGCCTTCGCCGGCGGCGGCACCCGCCGGTGGTTCGGCGGGCGGGCCGAGAACCTGCGGGCCGAGGCGCAGGAGGCGAAGGACGCGGCAGCGGCCTCGTTCTACGCGCTCGACACCGCCCAGCGCGACCTGCGGATCTCCATGGAGACGATCAGGGCGGTCGACGACTCCCCCGAGGCCCGCCGGGCCGAGTCCGGGTTCACCGCGCTCGGCGAGCGGATCGACCAGGTGAGCCACGCGTACATCACCGCCGTCGACGCGCACGACCTCGACAAGGACGACCTGGAGGCGTCCGCCGCCACCCGCGCCCGCTCCGACCTGACCGCCGCCCAGCGGGAGCTGGACAAGGTCAAGGCCGACCTGGACCGGTTCGAGTCGACGCTCGCCCCGCTGCTCGACAAGGCCGAGACCCAGCTCGCCCGGCTCGCCCCCGCCGTGGAGCGGGCCCGGCAGGCGCTGCTCGCCGCGAGCAACGGCCTGGACGCGGTGCGCGCCGCCGGCCTCCGCGCCGACGACCTCGCCACCCGCCTCGCCGCCCTCGCCCCGGAGCTGACCAAGCTCAACCAGGGCGCGGGCCGGCACGGCGTGGCGGAGACCCTGCACCGCGCCGAGCAGGTCAAACGGGACGCCGAGGCGGTACGGGCGGAGGCCGAGCGGCTGCCCGAGCGCGCGCGGGAGATCGACCGGCGGCTGGTCTCGCTCCGTACCCGCGCCCAGGCCCTGACCACCCGCGCCGGCACGGTCGACCCGGTCCTCAGCGAGCTGCGCCGGCGCTTCTCGGCCGCCTGCTGGCAGGACCTCCAGCAGGTCCCGGCCCAGGCGGCGAGCGGCGTACGGCAGGCCGAGGAGAAGCTCGCCCAGGCGGCGAAGGCCCGCGAGGAGCAGCGCTGGCCGGACGCGACCGCGCTGCTGAGCACGGTACGGGCCGTCCTCGACGGCATCGACGAGGCGGTCTCCGCGGCGGGCGACCGGCTCCAGCGGCTGAACGCGGTCGCGAAGGACCAGCAGCAGGAGATCGACCGTACGCGCTTCGCCATCCGCGACGCGCAGCGCCTGGCCATGTCGGGCCGCACCACCCCCGACCCGCGCCACGCCCGCCCGCTGGACGACTCCGTGGGGCGGCTGGACCGGGCGGTGGCCGCGCTGGAGGGACGCCACCCCGACTACTGGCGCTTCCTGACCGAGACGGAGGCGATACGGCAGCGGGTGGCCCAGGTCGTCGCGGAGATCCGCGGGGAGCGCGGCGCCGGGCACTGAGGCCCCTCCCCCTCCCCCTGAGCCCATCCCGCGGTCGAGTTGTCGGGGCGCCCGGACGGGCGGATCCTGGTGAAACGTACGGATACGTACCGGCCCGAAGGAGGCCACCATGGCCACCCCCGCGATCGGCCCCTCCCCCGGTGACTTCACCGGCCGCCACCGCCTGGGCCCCGGCTCTGGCCAACGCCCCGGTCACGCCCGCCGCAGCCGCCGGCGCGTGATGCTCGACGAGCAGCTCCCGCTGGACCACCGGCTCAACCAGGTCTACCGCGTCGGCGCCGGACTGATGGGCCTCGCCCTGATCGCCTTCGGCATCCTCGGGCTGATGGACCGGATCGGCTTCTTCGGCACGGGCGGCCAGCGCGTCCTGGGCCTCAACGCCAACGGCACGCTCAGCGTCCTCTCCATCTGCGTCGGATTGCTGCTGCTCGCCGGGATGGTGATCGGCGGGAACACCGCTTCGACCATCAATATGGTCCTCGGGCTCCTCTTCATCCTCAGCGGTTTCGTCAACCTGGCGTTGCTGGAGACCAGTTACAACTTCCTCGCCTTCCACATCCAGAACGTGCTCTTCAGCTTCGTCGTCGGAGTGCTGCTGATGTTCTTCGGGATGTACGGACGGGTCAGCGGCAGCCTGCCGCACGACAATCCGTACTGGCGCGCCCGCCACCCGGAGGAGGCGGAACGGCAGGAACGGCAGGCGCGGGCGCGGCGGGCACAGCAGACGCGGCAGGCGCTACGGGAGCTTCCGGAGCCGGGGGCGTCTCCTCGCGTCGGATAATCTGAGCCGCATGCCTCGCTACGAGTACCGCTGCCGTTCCTGTGGTGACACCTTCGAACTCAGCCGCCCGATGGCCGAGTCCGCGGCTCCGGCGACCTGCCCCGAGGGGCACGACGACACCGTGAAGCTGCTCTCCACCGTCGCGGTCGCCACCGGCGCCACCGGCTCCCAGGGCGGCGCCCCCTCCGCCGGGCCGTCCGGCGGTGGCGGAGGGTGCTGCGGGGGCGGCTGCTGCGGCTGAGACCGAAGCACCGGGAGGTTCAGGCCCCCGCCGACGCTCCCGCCCCCGCCTCCGCCTCCGCCTCCGCCAGCAGCCGCCGCAGGATCTCCTCGCCCGCCGCCACGCCCCGCTCCGGGAGCGCCGTCACGCGCTCCCCGGCCCACCCCGCCTCCGCCAGTTCCCCGTGCCCGGGGCGGAACGCCCGGTCGGCGGCGAGGAGCAGATCCGCGTCGAGCAGCGAGTCGCCCGCCGCGAGGGTCCGTACGGCGCCGGTCCTGCGGGCCACCTCCCGCATGGCCGCGCTCTTCGTCAACGGGCCCGGTACGACGTACACCTTGCGGCCCTGGAGCGAGACGCTCCACCCGCGCTCCCGCGCCCAGTCGGTCAGTTCCGCCACCCACTCCCCGGGCAGCAGCGCCCGGTCGACCACCAGATAGGCGAACAGGTCCTCGGCGACCCGCTCCTTGCGGAGCCACGCCGGGTCGGCGGTCTTCCGCAGATACGCGCTGATCTCGGCCAGCGGGGCGCACCGCGCCGCCAGCCGCGCCGCCACCCGCTCCCGCCACTCCGGGTCGGAGACGCCGTCGACCAGCAGATGCCCGCCGTTGGCGCAGATCGCGAAGCGCGGGGCGGGGCCCGGCAGCCGGATCCGGCCGTACTGCTCGCGGGTCCGGGTCGTCGTCGGTACGAAGACGGCGGCGCTGGCCAGCCGGGCGAGGAGCCCGGCGGCCGTCTCGGTCAGATACGACAGCGGCCGGCTCTCGTACGTCTCGACGGAGAGCAGCCGGGGCGCCTCGGCGTCCGGCATCGTCAGCCCGAGCGCGGCGGCCGAGTAGATGAGGGTGCGGTCCAGGTCACTGGCGACCAGGACCGGGCCGGCGGACGGCGACGTACTCACGAGGACGCCACCGACGTCACCGACGCCGACGCCGACGCCGGTACTACCGGCGATTCCGGTACTACTGGCGATTCCGGTATTACCGGTGACTCCGGTACTACCGGCTTCTCCGACGCCACCGGCTCCTCCGAGGCCGCCCCGGCCACCGCCACCGCCGTACCATCGGCCCCCGTAGCCCCCCGCGTATACCGCGGGTGGATCAGCCCGACGCAGCTATAAGGCAGTCCGTCGACCTCCTCCACCGGCACCCCGCGCTGCTCCGCCAGGAGCCGTACGTGGTCGAGGTCGGCGCCCGCCCCGCGCCGGGCCAGGATCTTCCAGGGGACCCGGCGCAGCAGGACCCGGGTGGTCTCGCCGACGCCCGGCTTGACCAGGTTCACATCGTGGATGCCGTACTCCTCACTGATCCGTTCGACCGCCGCCCACCCCTCCCAGGTGGGCGCGCGGTCCGCCGCGAGGAGCTCCTTGACGTCGGCGTCGACGGCGTCGGCGACCTCCGGGAAGCGGGCGGCGACGGCGTCGACGAAGTGCTGCGAGACATCGGCCCCGGCGAGTTCCCGGTAGTGCTTCGCGCCGTGGAAGTCGCCGGGCCCGACCAGGTCGGCGCGGAGGACCGTACGGGATATCAGCCCGGAGACCGTGGAGTTGAGGCAGGCGGAGGGGATGAGGAAGTCCTCGCGGGTGCCGTACGTACGGACACAGCCGCCCGGGTCCGCGAGGACGGCGATCTCCGGGTCGAAGCCCTCGAACCCGGCGAGCGCCGCCGCGAGTTCGCGGGTGATGGCGCCCTTGCCGGTCCAGCCGTCCACGAAGACCACGTCGGCCGGGTCGTGGTGGGCGGCCAGCCAGCGCAGGGCGTTGGCGTCGATGCCCCGGCCGCGCACGATCGAGATGGCGTAGTGCGGCAGGTCGAGCCCGTGGCGATGGTGGGCCCAGCGGCGCATCAGGACGCCGACGGGGGTGCCGGCGCGGGCCAGGGAGACCAGCACGGGGCGCGGCGAGCGCTCGGCGAGCACGGTCTCGGTGACGGTGCCGACGGCGCGGGCGACCCGGGCCGCCGAGGTCTCCAGGGCGGCGGCGAAGAGCGCCTGGTAGCGCTCGCTCGGCTGGTACTCGACGGGCAGCGACTCCGCGTAGTGCGCGCCGCCGTTCTGGATGGCCTCCTCGCGCTCCTCGGTGGGCGCCTCCAGTTCGACGTCCGAGAGGTCCTGGAGGAGCCAGCCGACGTCCTGCGGCGGGTAGGAGGAGAAGGCGGGGCCCCGGAGGGGGTCGGGCAGCATGGGGGGTTCCTCGGCTTGCTCGGGCTTGATTTCGTCAAGGGCCGGTGGGGGGACGTGGTCAAGGGCCTGTGTGGGGACGTACGACGGGAGCGTCGCCAGGATCACGTGCGGGGTGTGCTCGGCCAGGCGCGCCAGCAGGCCGCCGGGGGCGTGCAGGGCCGGGGTGTCGCCGGCGGTGTCGACGACCGCGACGACGGCGTCGAAGCCGCCGCCCGCGACGTTGTACGCGTACCGCTGCCCGCTGTCGCCGTCCTCCGGCTCCGCCCCGCCGGTGCCGTCCCCCCTGTCGTGCACGGGGAAGACCAGCCGGCTGCGGATCGCGTACCCGGGGTCGTCGACCGCCAGCACGGGCGACCGCGTCGTGGTCGAGAACCGCACCTCGCGCGCGGCCCCGTCCCCGGTGGCTCCGGAGCCGTCCCCGGAGCCGCTGCCCCCGTCCCCGGAGCCGCTGTCCGCCCCGTACTCACGCTCCAGCTCCTCGGCCAGCCGCAGCGGCGCGTACATCAGCTCCTCGAAGCCGAGGACCAGGATCCGCCGGGCCGGGCCCGCCTCCGCCGCCACCGCGCCCGCGAGCGCGGGCAACGCGGCGTCCAGCGCCGCCCGGTGGGCCGGGGTGAAGCCGTGCCGGCCGCCGTCCGGCACCCCGGCGGGCCACTCCAGCGCCACCCGCGACACCCGCCCGCCCGAAGCCTCCGTCCCCGGCCCGGACACCTCCGTCCCCGGCACCGAAGCCACCGCCCCAGGCCCAGGCCCAGGCCCAGCCACCGGAGTCTCGCCCTCGTACCGCTCCACCAGCTCCTGCCCCCGCGCCAGCACGCCCTCGGGCAGCCCGACCGTGCCGGACGCCAGCGCGACCAGGTCGACGCGCGCCCCGATCTCCGCCGCGAACTCCGCGAGCCGCCCCTGATCGGCCGGTGACCGCATGTCGACCAGGGCGACGATCACATACCGCCGCCGGGGGTAGCGGCCGTGCAGCGCCCTGATCGTGTTGAGCACCGTGTTGCCGGTGGAGAACTCGTCGTCCACGAGCACCAGCGGCCCGTCCGAGGCGAGCAGCCCGGGGTCCTCGGGGAGCAGCAGATGCGAGGTGGCGTGCGAGTGGGCCTCCTCGAAGCCGCCCGCGCGGGCGACGCCCGCCACCGCCCGCCGCGTGGAGTGCAGATACGTCGCGTGGCGCACCCCGTCGGCGACGGAGTGCCCGAGCCCGGTGGCGGTCTCGGCGTATCCGAGCACCACCGCCCGTCCGGCCTCCGCGCCGAGCAGCTCCCGGACCCGCTCGCCGAGGCGGACACCGGTGCCGTGGACGACGGCGGGGCTCTGCGGTACGTGCTTGCCGAGCACGTTGGAGACGAGCAGATGGGCGCGCTTGGGGTTACGGCGCAGGGCGAGCCCGAGGAGCCCGTGCAGCCCGGGGTCGCCCCGCAGTTCGACCCCCAGCCGCTCCGCGACCCACGTACCCGACCACACCGCGCCCGCAGCACCCACCCCGCTCACCCGGCTCACTCCACTCGTCCCGCTCACCCCGCTCGTCTTGCTCACCCCGCTCACCCCGTTCACTCCGCGATCCCCGTCGTCAGCAGCTCCACGAACCCCACGTCCTCGCGCGCCACCCCGAAGACCTCGGCCCGCAGCAGCGTGCGTTCGGCCCAGGCGCGGTGCGGCTTCACCTCGTTCATCTTGTTCGTGTACGCCGAGCGCAGCACCCCGCCGCCGCCCCGGTCCGGGCGGAGTATGTCCTGGGCGTCGCTGAACTCCTCGTGGCTGACGACCGACAGGGCGTGCACCGGCGGTACGTGCGAGGGGTGGATGCAGGTCTTGCCCGTCAGACCGTTGGCGCGGTCGAGTTCGATCTCGCGGAGCAGCCCGTCGAGGTCGTGTTCGATGAGGGCGGTGCGCAGCTCTTCGGCGCGCCCTTCGAGGAAGGGGCTGCGGCGGAGCTGGGGTTTGAACATGCGCTCCTGGAGCCGGAAGTACTCCCAGACGGGGCCGGTGATCGTGAACCCGGTGCCGTCCGCGCGGCCCAGCACGTTGACGACGTCCGCGATGACCCCGGCGACGATATGGACGTCGTACGCCGTCATGTGGGGCGGGCGGCGGAGCCCGTACGCCGAGCAGAAGTCGGTGACGCCGAGCCGGAGCGCGAGGATCCGTTCGCGGTACTTGTCGACGGCGTTGGCGATGCCGTTGAGCGTCTTGGTCCGGGTCTCCAGGTGGAGGAGTTCGGGCGATTCGAGGACGGGCATGGCGTAGAGGGTGCGCCCGCACGCCGCCTCCGCCTCGGCGAGCGCCTCCAGGAAGGGGATGCCGCGCTCCTCGGTGAACTTGGGGAGTACGAATCCGGACAGCAGCCGGACCGAGCCGCCGAGGCGCCGGACGAGGTCGGGGATCTGGTCCGGTTCGCGGACGCGGACGAAGAGCAGGGGGGTGGCGGCCCGGCGCCGGTCGAGATCGGCGAAGTGGCGGACCAGGTTGGCCTCGGCGCCCTCGACCTCGTCGTCGTGGATGGAATCCTCCAGGCAGAGGACCATGGAGACGACACCGCGCCCGAGCTGCTTCAGTACGTCGTCGGCGAGGCAGGGCCGGGTGGCCGGGCTGTAGAGGGTGGCGCCGAGCGCGGCGGAGAGCAGCCTGACGGGGGAACCGTCGGTGAACTCGCACGGCTCCTGATGGAAGAGGCCCTGCCGGACGGCGGGCGGGATATGCCCGAAATGACGCATCAGTATCCCCCGTACCGCTCAAATGGTCCGTAGTTCGTGTGGCCGGTAATAGTACGTATGGACGGGTGTCAACGGTTCCCCGGACGCATGAAATCCTGGTAACTCGTCCGGTTCTCAGTGGTACCCCCGGCGTACCTGGCGTACGACCGACGGTACGGAACGGGAACGGAAGGGGGAGGAGGGGCCTCCCCGTTGTCGCCGCGGGTGGCGGGAAGGCAGGATGGCCGGTATGACGCACGCGATGCTCAAGGGCTCGAACGTCCCCCTCGACGCCATGGCCGTACGAGCCGTGCTGCGCTGGTCACCCGGGGCGGGGGTGCCCGATGTGGACGCCTCCGCGCTGCTGCTCGGCTCCGGGGGCCGGGTCAGGTCGGACGAGGACTTCGTCTTCTACAACCAGCCCAGGCATCCGTCCGGTGTGGTGCGCAGACTGCCCAAGATGCAGCTCGGCGAGTGGCTGACCGACTCCGTCGAGGCGGATCTCACGAGCCTCGACCCGTCGGTGGAGCAGGTGGTGCTCGCCGCCTCGTCGGACGGCGCGAGCTTCCAGCACGTGAGCGATCTGCGGATCCTGCTGTACGACGCGGAGGGCGTCGACGGTGAGCCGCTGGCGGTCTTCGACGTCCAGCCGGAGACCGGCGAGGAGACCGCGATCATCTGCGGGGAGCTCTACCGGCGCGGCGACGGCTGGAAGTTCCGCGCCGTGGGACAGGGGTATCCGACCGGGCTGGTCGGCCTCGCCACCGCCTTCGGTATCTCGGTCGACGATTCGGAGGAGGCGCCGGACGCCGGAGGAGCTGACGGCGCCGACGGGTCCGACGGGGCCCCGGAGGGCGCGGCGGGCGGAGCCGGGGAGGGCCCGGAGTACGATCCCGACGCCACGGCCCCCTATCCGGGGCCCGGCGCCGATCCCACGGGCGCCGGCGCGCTCACCGAGCCCGGCGTCCCGCTGCCGCCGCCCCCGGCCCAGCCGCCCGCGTACGGCTACCCGCAGCCCGCGCTGCCCGCGGCCCAGCCGCCGTACGGCTATCCGCAGCCCGTCTCGGCGCCGCAGCCGCAGCGGCCCGCGTACGGCTACCCTCAGCCGGCCCCCGCCGCGGCACCCGCCCCGGACCCGCACTTCGTGCTGCCGCCGATGGGCCCGCAGTTCGCCCGCCAGTAGCGGCGGTGCGGACGGGAGCGCGCCCAGCGGCGGCCGTACGGGCGGAGGTGCGGCCAGGGGCTGCCGTACGCGCTCCCGGCCGTCCGGGCCGCCTCAGGTCTTCGCCTTGTAGCCGCGGCCCCACTGGAGGCCCCAGCCGTAGAGCCGGTCCAGCTCGGCCTGGAAGCCGTACACGTACTTGACCTCGCGGTGGATCACCAGATCGCCCTTGACGTTGGTGAGCGAGAACACCGCGCAGGAGCGGGCCTGCGGCTCGTCGTCGTCGAGGTCGATCTCTATCTGGACGCCGTTGGCCGGATAGAGCGTGACGTGGGCGTGCGTACGGTTGAACGCCGGGGTCTGGTCGTAGATGTAGACGAAGAACAGCAGTCGCTTGATCTCGTCCCGCTTGTCGAGGTTGACGTAGAGCGTCTCCCCCGAACCGGCCCCGAACCTGTCGTCGCCGCTGCCCTTTACATAGGGCGGTTCGTTGAGGTCGCCGAGGAAGTTGCCCAGCGGCTGTACAACTCCCTTGGTTCCGTCTTTGAGTTCGTACAGGCAGCCGAGGTCCAGGTCCACGTTGACCACGCCCTGGGTGTGGGCCTGGACGACCTCGGGCTTGAAGAGCTTGAGCGGATTGCCGAAGAGCTTGCCGCTCTGCCGGCGGTCCATGATGTCCGAAGTCCGCATCGACCAGGAGAGATTGACCCGGAGGTTGCCGGAGACCGAGCCGAGCTTGGAGAGCGAGACGGTCGGGCGCCGCTTCGTCAGCTCGATGGAGCTGGACGCACTCGAATCGAATTGCGATGCCCTTTGTCCTTGCCACAGGTTGTCCCAGAAGGCCATGCCCCCACCCCACTTCTACGTTTGCCGCATATTTGCAGATTCGCCTGTACCGCCTGGTAACAAGGTGTTCCAGTACTGTTGTCGGACAGTTCCGCCACCGTGTCAAGGCCGTACGGGCATGGAACAGCGGGGCGGCCGGAGGAGGCTCGCGCCTCATGGCCGCCCCGCTGAACAGGGTTCCCTGGATCCGCTCGGTATCACACCCCCGCGTACCGGCTCACGGGAGGGCTCACCGGTGCATGCGCTCAGACGTGGAGCGCCGTCTTGTCATCATCGGGGTCCTTGTCGCCGGCCTCCGCTTCGAGCGCCTTGTTGCGGCGCACGGAGGACCAGAAGGAGGCGGCGATGAGAACGACGCCGACCAGACCCGTGATGATCTCGTTGATGGAGTACTCGATGGTGACGAGAAGGATCGCCGCCAGCGCACCGATCGCGTAGTGCGCGCCGTGCTCCAGGTAGACATAGTCGTCCAGGGTGCCCTGCCGCACGAGGTAGACAGTCAGGGAGCGAACGTACATCGCGCCGATGCCCAGACCCAGCGCCATCCAGAAGATCTGGTTGGTGATGGCGAAGGCGCCGATCACGCCGTCGAAGGAGAAGGAGGCGTCCAGGACTTCGAGGTAGAGGAAGAGGAAGAACGCCGCCTTGCCGGCCAGGCCGACCGCGGAGACCTGCTTCCCCTCGGCCCTGGCCTTCTCCTCCTCCTCGTGCTCGCGCTCCTCGTCCTCCTCCAGCCGGTCCTCGAAGTAGCCGGAGAGACCGCCCACGACGAGGTAGGTGATCAGACCGGCGACCCCGGCGAGCAGGACGGTGGCGGTCTTGTCCTCCTGGCCCGTGCTGGTGTGCGCGTCGACCGCGAAGGTCAGGGCCGAGACCAGCAGGACGACCAGCGCGACACAGACCGACAGCATGTCGACCTTGCCGAGCCTGGCGAGCGGGCGCTCCAGCCACCCCAGCCACTGGATGTCCCGGTCCTCGAAGATGAAGTCCAGGAAGATCATCAGCAGGAACATGCCACCGAACGCGGCGATCGCCGGGTGGGCGTCGGTGACCATGTCCTTGTACTGGTCAGGGTGGTCGAGCGCCAGTTGGACGGCCTCGATCGGCCCGACCTTGGCGGTGATGGCGACGATGACGACGGGAAAGACCAGCCGCATCCCGAACACCGCGATGAGGATGCCGACCGTGAGGAAGATCCTCTGCCAGAAGGCGTTCATCTTCTTCAGGACACCGGCGTTGACGACCGCGTTGTCGAAGGACAGCGAGATCTCCAGGATGGACAGGATCAGCACGATCCCGAATGCCTGCCACCCCCACTGCCAGGCCGCGAAGGCCAGGCCGAGCGCCGTGACGGCGAACGACCAGCCGAAGGTTTTCAGGATCACTGACTACCCCATCCGGTGATTAACGGGTTCTCCCCCGCGCAGCGAACTGCTTTACGAAACGTTGACCCCAAAGTCTAGGGCGATGCCCCGCAGCCCGGACGCGTACCCCTGGCCAACTGCACGGAACTTCCACTCGCCGCCGTACCGGTACAACTCGCCGAAGATCATCGCGGTTTCGGTGGAGGCGTCCTCGCTGAGGTCGTACCGGGCGAGTTCCTGGCCGTCGGCCTGATTGAGCACGCGGATGTACGCGTTGGCGACCTGGCCGAATGTCTGGCCGCGGTTGTCGGCGTCGTGAATGGAGACCGGAAAAACGATCTTGTCGCACCGCGCGGGGACCTTGGTGAGATCGACGATCAGCGTTTCGTCGTCGCCCTCGCCCTCACCGGTCAGATTGTCACCGGTGTGCAGGACGGAGCCCTCGGGGCTCGTCAGGTTGTTGTAGAAGACGAAGAAGTCGTCGCCGAGCACCCGGCCGGCCTGGCAGAGCAGCGCGCTGGCGTCGAGGTCGAAGTCGGCTCCGGTGGTGGAGCGCGCGTCCCAGCCGAGCCCGACCTGCACCTGGGTGAGGTTGGGTGCGGCTTTGGAGAGGGAGACGTTGCCTCCCTTGGCGAGTGTGACGCCCATGACGGTAAGTCCTCCCCGTGGTGGAAATTTCTGCGGTGATTGCGTACGTGCCGTACCGAGATCATGCCGTCCCCGGCCCGCCCCGCGCACCCTCCGGCCGGGACCGGTACGAACCCGGTACGCGTCCGGCGCCGCACCGGAAGGTGCGGCGCCGGAGAAAGGTGCGAAGGGGACGGCCCCGGCCGGACGTTGACGTCAGACGTTGACGCCGAAGTCCTGGGCGATGCCGCGCAGGCCCGAGGCGTACCCCTGGCCGATGGCGCGGAACTTCCACTCGGCGCCGTTGCGGTAGAGCTCGCCGAAGACCATCGCGGTCTCGGTCGAGGCGTCCTCGCTCAGGTCGTACCGGGCCAGCTCGTTGTTGTCCGCCTGGTTGACGACGCGGATGAACGCGTTGCGCACCTGGCCGAAGGACTGCTGGCGGCTCTCGGCCTCGTAGATCGAGACAGGGAAGACGATCTTGTCGACATCGGCCGGGACGGAGGCCAGATCGACCTTGATCGACTCGTCGTCGCCCTCGCCCTCACCGGTGAGGTTGTCACCGGTGTGCTCGACGGAACCGTCGGGGCTCTTGAGGTTGTTGAAGAAGACGAAGTTCCCGTCGACGGCCACCTTGCCCTCGGCGTTCGTCAGCAGGGCGCTGGCGTCGAGGTCGAAGTCGGCTCCGGTGGTGGTGCGTACGTCCCAGCCCAGACCCACGGTGACCGCGGTCAGGTTGGGCGCGGCCTTGGTCAGCGAGACGTTGCCGCCCTTGCTGAGGCTGACTCCCACGAGTCCTCCCTAATGATTGAAGCGTTTCCGTCCGATCAACGACTGGATCCTAGTGACCGGTTCCCGGCCACGCCGCCATTCGGTGGCCGATACACGACGTGGCGCGGGCAGGGTGTGCGGCCCTGGTCTCAGAGCGCGGCGAGGGCCTTGACGTACTCGTCCAGGTCGCGGGCGTCCGGCAGGGCGTTGACGACGCTCCAGCGGACGACGCCCTCCTTGTCGATGATGAAGGTGCCGCGCACCGCGCACCCCTTCTCCTCGTCGAAGACGCCGTACGCGCGGGAGACCTCGCCGTGCGGCCAGAAGTCCGAGAGCAGCGGGTACTCCAGGCCCTCCTGCTCGGCGAAGACGCGCAGGGTGTGGATGGAGTCGTTGGAGACGGCCAGGAGCTGGGTGTCGTCGTTGACGAACGAGGGCAGCTCGTCCCGGAGGGCGCAGAGCTCGCCGGTGCAGACGCCGGTGAAGGCGAAGGGGTAGAAGAGCAGCACCACGTTCTTGGCGCCGCCGGCCGCGTCGGCCGCCCGGAAGTCGGAGAGCCGCACGGTCCGCCCGTGGTTGTCCTTCAGCTCGAAGTCCGGGGCGGGGGTGCCGACCTCGATCGCCATGGGATGCACGTCCTTTCGAAGGCGCGGCGGATCGGGGCGCGCTGCCGGGACGGCAGCCGCCTCACCCGCCGGGTGTACCCCCGAGCCTACGCAAAGGGCCCCCGCCGACGAGGTCGGCGGGGGCCCTTGGGCGACCTGGGGTCACGGCGCCGGGGTCAGCGCTTGCTCTTCGCCGCCTTGGGCGTGACGAGCCGGCTGCCGCTCCAGTCCTTGCCGGCGGCGATGCTCCTGGTCTGGGAGAGACCCGCGGTCTGGGACGCGTCGTTGATGTCGCTCGGTTCGACATGTCCGTCGCGGCCCGTCTTGGGTGTCAGCAGCCAGATCACCCCGCCGTCCTCGATCAAACCGATGGCGTCCACCAGCGCGTCCGTAAGGTCGCCGTCCTCGTCCCGGAACCACAGGACGACGGCGTCCGCCACGTCGTCGTAGTCCTCGTCGACGAGTTCCTGGCCAATGATGGCCTCGATGGCCTCGCGGAGATCGAGGTCGACGTCGTCGTCGTAGCCGATCTCCTGGACCACCTGTCCGGGTTCGAACCCAAGCCGTGCGGCAGGGTTGGTCCGTTCCTCCGCGTGGTCCGCGGTCGCGCTCACGGATTGCCTCCTGATCATGTTTCGTTTCAACGCTTCGGGCCGTGCGCGTACGCGCGGCATTGGCCGTAGTCCACACGGGCGGGGCGGATCGCGCAAGTACCCGGCCGCCGAGACCGCCGAAACGGTGACTTTCCGGGCGCCTTCGCCGCAACTGCCGTCACTCCGGCCGCGCCGCGCGGGAACCGGGCCACGCGTTTCTTCCTTCTTTGCCATGGTATGCCTCCCGGGAGCGCCCCCGAGCCGGGAATTTCCCGGAGGATCGGGGTTACCCCTCAGTAGAGATGACGTTTCCGTCGTCTCGGTACACCATGGATGCGGCGTCATGTACCCCCGCCGTACCCCTACGCGGCAGCAGTACCGGCGCCGAGCGGTAACCCGACGGCGCGCGACCGCATGATCGGCGTGCGGGGCGCGACACGACCGACCAGCGAAGGACAAGCGTGGCTTCCGGATCCGATCGCAACCCGATCATCATTGGCGGCCTGCCCAGCCAGGTCCCGGACTTCGATCCCGAAGAGACCCAGGAGTGGCTCGACTCGCTCGACGCCGCTGTCGACGAACGCGGCCGGGAGCGCGCCCGGTATCTCATGCTCCGGCTGATCGAACGGGCCCGCGAGAAGCGCGTGGCCGTGCCCGAGATGCGCAGTACGGACTACGTCAACACCATCGCCACCAAGGACGAGCCGTTCTTCCCCGGCAACGAGGAGATCGAACGGAAGATCCTCAACGCGACCCGCTGGAACGCCGCGGTCATGGTCTCCCGCGCCCAGCGCCCGGGGATCGGGGTCGGCGGCCACATCGCCACCTTCGCCTCCTCCGCCTCCCTCTACGACGTGGGCTTCAACCACTTCTTCCGGGGCAAGGACGGGGGCGACGGCGGCGACCAGATCTTCTTCCAGGGCCACGCCTCGCCCGGTATCTACGCCCGTGCCTTCCTGCTGGACCGGCTCAGCGAGACCCAGCTCGACGCCTTCCGCCAGGAGAAGTCGAAGGCCCCGTACGGGCTCTCCAGCTATCCGCACCCGCGGCTGATGCCGGACTTCTGGGAGTTCCCGACCGTATCGATGGGCCTCGGCCCGCTCGGGGCGATCTTCCAGGCCCGGATGAACCGCTACATGGAGGCGCGCGGCATCGCCTACACCTCCCGCTCCCATGTGTGGGCCTACCTCGGCGACGGCGAGATGGACGAGCCCGAGTCGCTCGGCCAGCTCTCCATCGCCGCCCGGGAGGGCCTGGACAACCTGACCTTCGTCGTCAACTGCAACCTCCAGCGCCTCGACGGCCCGGTCCGGGGCAACGGCAAGATCATCCAGGAGCTGGAGTCCCAGTTCCGGGGCGCCGGCTGGAATGTGATCAAGCTGGTCTGGGACCGCTCCTGGGACCCGCTGCTGGCCCAGGACCGCGACGGGGTGCTGGTCAACCGGCTGAACACGACGCCGGACGGCCAGTTCCAGACGTACGCCACCGAGACCGGCGCGTACATCAGGGAGCACTTCTTCGGCGACGACGTACGGCTCCGCGCCATGGTCGAGCACATGTCCGACGACCAGATCCTGCACCTCGGGCGCGGCGGGCACGACCACCGGAAGGTCTTCGCGGCGTACGCGGCGGCCAAGGCGCACCAGGGCCAGCCCACGGTGATCCTGGCGCAGACCGTCAAGGGGTGGACGCTCGGGCCGAACTTCGAGGGCCGCAACGCCACCCACCAGATGAAGAAGCTCACCGTGAGCGACCTCAAGGGCTTCCGGGACCGGCTCCACCTGCCGATCGCGGACCGCGAGCTGGAGGACGGCCTCCCGCCGTACTACCACCCGGGCCGGGGCTCCGAGGAGATCCAGTACATGCACGACCGGCGCAGGTCGCTGGGCGGGTACGTACCGACCCGCGTCGTGCGCGCCAAGCCGCTGGCGCTCCCCGGCGAGAAGACCTACGCGGCGGTGAAGAAGGGCTCCGGCCAGCAGTCGATCGCCACCACGATGGCGTTCGTACGGCTCCTCAAGGACCTGATGCGGGACAAGGAGATCGGCAGGCGCTTCGTGCTGATCGCGCCCGACGAGTACCGCACCTTCGGGATGGACTCGTTCTTCCCGAGCGCCAAGATCTACAACCCGCTGGGCCAGCAGTACGAGTCCGTCGACCGTGAGCTGCTCCTCGCGTACAAGGAGTCGCCTACGGGGCAGATGCTGCACGACGGCATCTCCGAGGCCGGGTGCACGGCCTCGCTGATCGCGGCGGGCTCCGCGTACGCCACCCACGGCGAGCCGCTGATCCCGGTCTACGTCTTCTACTCGATGTTCGGTTTCCAGCGCACCGGCGACCAGTTCTGGCAGATGGCCGACCAGCTCGCGCGCGGTTTCGTCCTGGGCGCGACCGCCGGCCGTACGACGCTGACCGGCGAGGGGCTCCAGCACGCCGACGGCCACTCGCATCTGCTGGCCTCCACCAACCCGGCGTGCGTCGCCTACGACCCGGCCTTCGGCTTCGAGATCGCGCATATCGTCCAGGACGGGCTGCGCCGGATGTACGGGCCGGAGAGCGAGGACGTCTTCTACTACCTCACCGTCTACAACGAGCCGATCCGGCATCCGGCCGAGCCCGCCGACGTGGACGTGGAGGGCATCCTCCAGGGGATCCACCGCTACCGCCGGGGCGAGAGCGGCGAGATCCCGGCCCAGATCCTGGCCTCGGGTGTGGCGGTGCCGTGGGCGGTCGAGGCGCAGCGGATCCTCGCCGAGGAGTGGAACGTCCGGGCGGACGTGTGGTCCGCGACCTCGTGGAACGAGCTGCGCCGCGAGGCGGTGGAGGTGGAGCGGCACAATCTGCTCCACCCGGAGGAGGAGCAGCGTGTCCCGTACGTGACACGGAAGCTCTCGGGTTCGGCGGGTCCGTTCGTGGCGGTCTCGGACTGGATGCGCTCGGTGCCGGACCAGATCGCGCGCTGGGTGCCCGGCCCGTACCAGTCGCTGGGCGCGGACGGGTTCGGCTTCGCGGACACGCGGGGCGCGGCGCGGCGCTTCTTCCACATCGACGCGGAGTCGATCGTGCTCGGGGTGCTGACGGAGCTGGCCAAGGAGGGGAAGGTGGACCGGTCCGCGCTGAAGCAGGCGGTGGACCGCTACCAGTTGCTGGACGCGTCGGCGGCCGACCCGGGCGAGGCGGGCGGCGACGCCTGACGCTCGGCGGCGGTTCATCGTTCCCAGATCTTGAAGGCGCGCACCCGGTAAGGGGAGCTGGGCAGCCAGGTCCCCTTGCCGGGGTAGGTCTCGAACTCCCCGGTCTCGTCGCAGGTGGCCGACTGGTACGTGGTGACCGGCCGGCCGGTGCGGTTGGCGAGGGAGTGGGCGGTGCTCCCCGCCGGGAGCGGCACGCAGCTGTCGATGTCGGTGGAGGAGAGTTCATGGGTCCACCGGGCCCCCTTGAACTCCTCGCGGGCCCAGAGGCAGAGCTCTCCCGCCGCACACGCCCCGAGGCGCGGCGCGGGAGCGGCCGGCGCCGCGGTCTTCGGCGCTGTGGTCTTCGGCGCTGCGGCGCCCGTCCCCGGCGCCAGGACGGTCAGGGCGAGCGCCCCGACGGCGGCCCCGGCCAGTGCGGTGATGGTCGTGATGGCGGTACGCGGCTGAGTGGTCATGTCGTTCTGCCCCCGTGTGTGCTGTCGTGCGGTCCCCACCACTCTGACCTGCGGCGCGGCCCGCCGGAAGGGGGTGCCGCCGCCCTCCACCCGGATAGGCGACGGCCCCGCCGAAACCTTCCGGCGGGGCCGTCGTGGGCGCGCGGTTGACGCCCCGTCAATCTGGGATTGACGTCAGATGTGCACGCTCGCGCCCGCGGCGTCCGCGTTGTCACCGCGCTTCGTCAGCAGCGCGACAAAAACCGCCACGACGGCGACCCCGGCCGCGACGAGGCACGCCAGCCCCATGCCGGACATGAAGGTGTCATGCGCGACCGTCGTGATCTTCCCGGCGATCTCGGCCGGCGTGCCGGGCGCCACCGGCGCCATCCCGACCTGGACCGCCTCGGTCACCGGACCCGACTGCTCGGCGGTGAGCGGCGGCAGCCCCGCCGCCGTCCAGTTGCCCGGCAGGTCGTCCGAGACCTTGGAGGCCATGACGGCACCGAGCACCGCCGTACCGAGGCTGCCGCCGATCTGCATGGCGGACTGCTGGATCCCGCCGGCCACCCCGGAGAGCTCCATGGGCGCGTTGCCCACGATGACCTCGGTGGCGCCCACCATCACGGGGGCGAGGCCGAAGCCGAGCAGCGCGAACCAGACCGACATGGTGACGCCGCTGGTGTCCGTCTCCAGGGTGGACATGCCGAACATGGCGACGGCGGTGAAGACCATGCCGCCGGCGAGCGGGATCCGGGGGCCGACCTTGGTGATCACCAGTCCGGCGAGCGGCGAGCCCACGATCATCATGCCGGTGAGCGGCAGCAGGTGGAGACCGGCCTCGACGGGGCTCATCCCGTGCACGTTCTGGAGGTAGAAGGTGACGAAGAAGAGCCCGCCGAGGAAGGCGACGGCCATGAGCACCATCAGCAGCACACCGGCGGAGAGCGGTACGGAGCGGAAGAGCGCCAGCGGTACGAGCGGCTCGGCGACCCGGGTCTCCCAGTAGGCGAAGCCGCCGAAGGAGACCACGGCGAGGGCGATGAAGAGCCAGGTGAGCCCGGCGCCCCAGCCCCACTCAGGGGCCTTGATGATCGCCCAGACCAGGAAGAACATGGCGCCGGAGAGCAGCACGATGCCGGGTATGTCGAAGGAGCGCGGGGCGTTGTCGGCCCGGTGGTCCAGCAGGATCAGGGAGCCGAGGACGAGGGCGAGCACGCCCACCGGCACATTGATGAAGAAGACGGACTGCCAGCTCACATGCTCGACCAGGACCCCGCCGAGGATCGGCCCGCCGGCCGTCGAGGCGCCGATGACCATGCCCCAGATGCCGATGGCCATATTGAGCTTCTCGGCCGGGAAGGTGGCCCGCAGCAGGCCGAGCGCGGCCGGCATGAGCAGGGCGCCGAAGAGCCCCTGGAGGACCCGGAAGGTGATCACCACGGCGATGCCGCTGGAGAGCCCGATCACCGCCGACGCGGCGGCGAACCCGGCGATGCCGATGAGGAAGGTCTGCCGGTGGCCGAAGCGGTCGCCCAGCTTGCCCGCGGTGATCAGCGCGACGGCGAGGGCGAGGAAGTAGCCGTTGGTGATCCACTGGACATCGGCGAACGAGGCCCCGAGGTCGGTTTTGATGGCCGGGTTCGCGATCGCCACAATGGTGCCGTCGAGCGCCACCATCATGACGCCGATGGCCACGGAGAAGAGAGTCAGCCAAGGGTGGCCGCGCCGCCCCTGGGAGGGCGCCGGTTCCGGGGGCTCCGGGGACGGCGGCACCTTGTCGAGGGTGGTCTGACTAGTCATACCGAAAAGATAGTGTCAGCCTCTGACACTTGACAAACCATTTCATAAGCAAGTAACTCCCACGTTACGCTTCGGAGAGGTGAGGTTTCCACGGTGACCGGACTGCGCGACCGGAAGAAGCAGCTCACCCGGGAGTCCCTGCTCCGCGCCGCGCTCGAACTGTTCACCTCGCAGGGGTACGGCGCGACCACCGTCGACGAGATCGCGGGCGCCGTGGAGGTCTCCCAGCGCACGTTCTTCCGCTACTTCGCCAGCAAGGAGGACGTGGCCTTCGCGGTGGTCGACCTCGTGGAGTCCACCTTCGTGGACGCGCTCCGCGCCCGCCCGGCCGGCGAGGGTCCCTTCGAGGCGATGCGCAACGCCGTCGCCACCGCCTGGGAGTCCATGGCCGACACGATCGAGTCGGCCGTGCCCATGGAGCTCTACATGGCGTCGTTCCGGATGGTCGAGTCGACCCCGGAGCTGCTCGCGGCCCATCTGCGCCGCTCCGCGGAGCTGGAGGAGACCGTCGCCCGGCTGATCGCGGAGCGCCAGGGCCTGGACCTCGACACCGATGTGAGACCCCGGGTCGCGGTCGCCGCCTTCACCGGCGTCGTACGGGCCACCAGCCGGATCTGGGGCCGGGGCGAGGAGTGCACCCTGGCGGAGCTGGGCCGGCTGACCGTGGCGTGCCTCGAACAACTGACCCCGAGGCTGCTCACGGACGACTGGCGCTGAGCCCGCACCGCACCCCGCACCCCGCACCCCGCACCCCGCACGGGGAACGCGTCGCCCCCGTACAGGAACGCCCGAGCCCACCGCCCACAAGGGGCCATTCGGGCGAAAAAACGGCCGCCACGCCGTAGCCGCGCCCACCGCCGTACGACGGCCCCGCGAACCCCCGCGCCGCCCGCCGCAGTGTGTGCCCCGCCACACGTTCGGTGAGGTTACCGACGGTTCAATCCTCATCCGCCCGTGATCTCCCTCACCCTCGTCGCGAGGCCACCCGCCCGCGCTCTAGGGTGAGAACCAGTGACTTCCTTCGACTCCTCCCCCACCCTGAGCGTCTGGCGCGCGCTGCTGGCCCTCTCGGTCGTCTTCGTCATGCTGGCGACGACCGGCTGGACCGCCGTCCAGCACCAGCGCGCTCCGGGCGAGCCCCTGAAAGTCGCGTTCACCGCCTGGGAGCGGGGCCGGATAGGCGCCCGCCACCTGCCCGACCCGGCCGGTCCGGCGAAGGCCGTGGCCGCGTTCTTCGCCTCCCTCGACACCGCCCAGCAGACCCGGCTCGCGACGAAGTACCCGCTCGTCGTCGGGAACCTCAACGGCGCCCCGGTCACCCTGCGCTACCGGGCCAACCGGATCGCGCTGATGGAGGCCCGCACCGTCGAGGAGCACCGGATGCACGACGGCAGGCTGTCCAGCGACGGCCGCCATATCGCGGGGCGCCGGATGAACCGGTACGAGTCGCTGCTCGGCGGCGACCGGCAGATCCTCGCCTTCGACCCGTCGGGGCAGGGCCGCGTCGCCGAGGTGATCGGGGACCTCGACACCGCCCAGCGGGTCTCCGTCGTGGTGCCCGGCGTCGACACCAACCTCCTGACCTTCGAACGCACGGACCGCTGGTACTCGGCGCCCGTCGGCATGGCCGAATCCCTGTACTCCGCCGAACGCAAGGCCGACCCGGAGACCCGCACCGCGGTCATCGCCTGGGCCGACTACACCGCGCCCGCCGGGCTCGGCGTGGACGCGGCCATCGGCAAGCTCGCGGAGAACGGCGCCGTACGGCTCAACGCGCTCACCGAGGCCCTGCCGGGGCGTGCGAAGGTCGGGCTCTTCTGCCACAGCTACGGCTCCGTGGTGTGCGGGGTCGCCGCGCACGCGCTGCCCTCCCGGGTCACCGACATCGCGGTCGCGGGCAGCCCCGGCATGCGCGTCGAGAACGCGGCCCAGCTCGCCACCCGCGCGCATGTGTGGTCCATGCGGGACAGCGACGACTGGATCCAGGACGTGCCGTATCTGGCCGTCGGCGGCCTCGGCCACGGCGCCGACCCGGTGACCCGCGCCTTCGGCGCCCGGGTCCTCTCGGCGGCGGGCGCGGTCGGACACGCCGGTTACTTCGCGCCGGACACCGAGAGCCTGGGCAACTTCGCGGAGATCGGGGTCGGCGCGTACAAGACGGTGACCTGCGCGGACGAACGCGTCTCCTGCCGCAGCGGGATCGTGTACGACGGCGAGACGCTCGCCTGAGGCTCCGCCCCACGCGCGTAGATTCCCTCTCTCGGGCAGGCGACGCCGACGCGCGCGCCGCCTACGATGAAGCGCATGGGTGATGTGCTTGCGGGGATTCATGCCACCTGGGAGTTCGACGACGACAGCGTGCTGATCCGCTTCGAACGGGGGATACGGACGCCGAGACTCCTCTCCGCCCTGGGTGAGCGCCGGATCCCGCACGAGGCGCTGTCGTCGGTGACGGTCGGCGCGGGGAAACGCGGGACGGTCGTCCTGCGTGCCGTGCCGCGCCCCGGTGCCGACCCGCTCACGGAGGCCGCGGCCGGGCAGCTCAGGGAGAGCGTCGACCCGTACCGCCTGGTGCTGCCCGCCGAGGCGCGCCCTCTGGCCGAGTACTACGCGGAGACGCTGGGCGCCGCCGTCGACGCCGCCCGGACCCGGCGCGCGGGCGCCGGCCTGGTCACCGACGAGCAGCCGGGGGCGGGGACACCGGGGCACGGGACACCGGGGCCCGATCGGAGCTCCGGGGCCGACGAGCCCGCGGAACGCTTCCTGGTGGCGGCCCCCGAGGCGCCGCTGAGCTTCAAGGCGTACGACGCGAAGGCGTCCTTCGACGGCCGGACGGTCTCGTTCCGCTGGTTCCGGACGGGCGCCTCCTCCGCCAAGTGGAAGGCGGGCGACCAGCGCCTGCCGGTCGGTGAGCTGGAGGGGGTCGAGTGGCACTCCCCCGAGCTCTTCGACGGCTATCTGCGGCTGCTCCCGCGCGGCGGCCCCGCCGAGTCGAGCGGCGCCGACCATGACCCGGCCGCCGTCGTCTTCGGGCTCGGGTACGGCCCGGTCCACGAGTCGCTGCCGTTCGCCGCCGCGGTCCTGGCGGCGGTGCGCGACGCGGCGGCGACCCGGGTGGCGGCCCCGGTCCCCGCGCTCGCTCCGGCGGGCCGGCGCGACCCGGCCGACGTGGCGGACCGGATCAGGCACCTCGGGGAGCTGCACCAGGCGGGGCTGGTGACGGACGAGGAGTTCACGGCGAAGAAGACCGAGCTGCTGGCCGAGCTGTGAGCTTCCCCGCACCAGTGGCCCCGGCCGGGGAGTGACGGCCCCTCCTCAGCAACCCCGTCCGTCCCACACAGAAACCCCATCCCCCTCAGAAACCCCGTCCCCCACAGGAACCCCGTCCCCCTCAGGGACTATGAGCGCGGACGGAGCCCGTACGGCGCTCCAGGGTCCCCCGGGCTGCACCGCCGGGATGGCGGCGCCTCATCCCCGGGGCTGACACCCGGGCCCCGTACCGCCGCCGACAGGGCCCGCGGGTCCCCCGCCGCGCCCGGGGTGGCGGGGAGCCCGCGCGCCCGTACCCCACCGGAACCCCCCACGGGCCCGGTCCCCCGGTGCCCGCTTCCTCCGTCTGCCGGGCGACCCCCGCTACCCAGGGATGATCCCGCAGTTGCGTCCGTGGGGTGACGTGCGCCCGTACCCCTCCTTTCTAGGTTTCTCACTGCCGCCTCACGGGAGGGGGCGAGACGAGGGAGAGGTACATGCGCCGCTACCGCAGGACCCTGATCACCGCCGCCCTGGTGGCGGGCATGGCCGGGTCCACGGCCGGCTGGGCCGTCGGCGGCGCGCAGCGCGCGGTGACCGGGCCGCCGCCCGGGAGCGCGGCGTGGCGGGCGGACGGCTCCCTCGGCCGGGCGCTGCCCGATCCGGCGACCGCGAGCCCGTACGAGGTCGCGGCGTTCTACGCCACGCTGACCCCGGCCGAGCGGCGCGAGCTGACCCGGCGTCACCCCACCGTCGTCGGCAACCTCGACGGGGCGCCGGTGGGGCAGCGTTACGAGGCCAACGACCTGGCCATCCGCGCCACCCACGACCCCCGGTTCGCCCGGCTCACCGAGCCGGGCCGGCAGATCCTCGCCTTCGACCCGCGCGGCCGGGGGCAGGTCGCCGAGGTCTACGGCGACCTGACGGCGGACGGGCATATCGCGGTCGTCGTCCCGGGTGCCGATATCGACCTGAACTCCTTCGACCGGCGGAGGGACCCCTACGGGACGCCCGCGGGGATGGCGGCCTCGCTGCGGAAGGCGGCCGGGGGCCGTATCGCCACCGTCGCGTGGACCGGGTACACCACCCCCGTGGGGGTAGGGGTGGACGCGGCCATGGGGGATCTCGCGGTGGCCGGGGCGGAGCGGCTGACGCGGTTCACCCAGGGGCTGGTGGCGATCGGCGCGGGGAAACCGGCGCTCTTCTGCCACAGTTACGGCTCGGTGGTGTGCGGCCTCGCGGCGAAGGAGGTGAACGCCCGGGACATCGTGGCGTTCGGCTCGCCCGGGATGCGCGCGAACACCGTGGCCGACCTGGGCACGCGGGCCCGGGTGTGGGCGGCGAAGGACACGACGGACTGGATCTCCAAGGTCCCGAACGTCGAGTTCGCCGGGCTCGGCCATGGCACCGACCCGGCCGACAAGGCGTTCGGCGCGCGCCGGGTCCCCGCCACGAGCGCCCACGGGCACACCGGCTACTTCGCCCCGGGCACGGACTCGCTGGACGCCTTCGTGGACATCGCGCGGGGCCGGATCCGGCGGGACGGACCCGGCCCCGGCACGGAGACCGCGGAGGCGGCGGAGGCGGCGGAGACCTCGGAGGCTGCGGAGACCGCGGAGGCGTACCCGGCGGCTGCTCCCGGCCGGCCGAGGTGACGCGCCGAGGTGACGTGCTACTCCCGCCCGGCCGAGGTGAAGGTCATATCGGCGTACCGGCTGCCCGCCACCCGCGACGCGATCGGCTCCAGCAGCCCCAGCTCGCTCTCGGTGAGGATGAGACGCGTCGCCGCGGTGTTCTCCTCGACCCTGGCCCGGCTCCGCGTCCCGGGGATCGGCACGACGGCCACCCCGTACAGCGGCGCCCGCTGCTGCACCCAGGCGAGCGCGACCTGCCCCGGGGTGGCGCCCCGCCCCTCGGCGATCTTGCGCAGGGGTTCCAGCAGCGCGGCGTTGGCGGCGGCGTTCTCGCCGGTGAAGCGCGGCTGCTGACGGCGGAAGTCGTCGGCGCCCAGCTCGCGGTCGGCGTGGACGAACGCACCGGTCAGGAAGCCCCGGCCGAGCGGGGAGTACGGCACGATCCCCACCCCCAGCTCCGCGGCGGCCGGCACGACATACCGCTCGATGTCCCGGCTGAACAGCGACCACTCCGACTGGAGCGCGGTGATCGGGTGCACGGCGTGGGCCGCGCGCAGCTCGTCCGCGGTGACCTCGCTCAGCCCGAGGTACGCGACCTTGCCCTCGGTGACCAGTTCGGCCATGGCGCCGACCGTCTCCTCGATGGGGACCTTCGGGTCGCGCCGGTGCAGGTAGTAGAGGTCGATCCGCTCCACGGCGAGCCGGCGCAGACTGCCCTCGACGCACTTCCGCAGATAGCCGGGATCGTTGGTGATGGTCCGCTTGGCCGGCTCCTTCGGGTCGATCCCGAGGGCGAACTTGGTGGCCAGGGTGATCTCGTCGCGGTGCGCCCGTACGAAGGGGGCGAGGAACTCCTCGTTCGCGCCGTTGCCGTAGGCGTCGGCCGTGTCGTACAGCGTCACGCCCAGCTCCAGGGCGCGCTCCAGGGTGGCCCGCGCCTCGTCCGCGTCGGTAGGCCCGTACGCGAAGCTCATGCCCATGCACCCGAGCCCCTGGGCGCCGACCTCGGGGCCGCCGGTCCCGAGCCGTACGCTCTCGATCTTCGTTCCGTCCCTGCTGTCACCACTCATGACGCACCCCTTCTCTCATGACGCCCTCTACCACTGCACCGCCCCCTACTACCCCACCGCCCCCGCCGTTACCGCCCGGCACGGCGGGCACCGGCGTAAAAGCTGATCTTGTGGTCGAGCACGGAGACCGTGTCGTGCAGCTCCTCGATCCGGCGGAGCACATCGCGGCGGGTCCGTTCCAGCAGCTCCTGCCGCTCCTCGAAGGTCTCCTCGCCCACCCGCAGCAGCTCGGCGTACCGGACCATGTCGGCGACGGGCATGCCGGTCAGCCGCAGCTTGCCGACGAAGAGGAGCCAGTCCAGGTCCCGGTTGCGGAACCGGCGCTGCCCGGTGTGCGAGCGGCTGACATGCGGCATGAGGCCGATCCGCTCGTACCAGCGCAGGGTGTGCGCGGTGAGGCCGGTGAAGGCCGCGACCTCACTGATCGTGTAGTGGTCCGCGCCTTCGGGGCGCGGATGCGCGGGCGGGGCGGCGGCACAGACATCCACGGGCGCCGTCCGTTCCTGTCCGGTCTCCAGGCTGCTCTCCGGGCTGGTCTCGATCAGTGTCATATCTCCCACGCTAGAACCTTCGAGTGCACTCGAAGCAAGTGGAAGAGAACGGAAGAGCACGAAAAAGGGATGACGTCCGGGCGGACCCGCGGGAAGACTCGCACGCCATGAGCCTCGTACGCCGCGCCACCCCCGCCGACGCCGCCGAACTGGTCCGCCTCCGCAAGGTCATGCTGGACGCGTCCCACGGCCCGGATCCGGACACCGGCTGGCAGCCCGCCGCCCTCCGCACCCTGCGCGAACGGCTCGCGGACCCGGACGGCGACCTGGCCGCGTTCGTCGTCGACCGCCCGGCCCGGCCGAGCCGTCCGGGTGACGGCGCCGGCGCCCGCGACCGTACGGAGCCGACCGCCCCCGAGGACACCCCGCCCCCGCTCGTCTCCTGCGCGGTCGGCACGATCGAACACCGCCTGGGCTCCCCCGGCGACCCCTCGGGCGCCGGCGGCCACCTCTTCAACGTCGCCACCGACCCGGACGCCCGCCGCCAGGGCCACTCCCGGGCCTGCGTGGCGGCGCTCCTGGAGTGGTACCGGACCCGAGGCATCCGCAAGATCGACCTCCACGCCACCCCCGAGGCCGAACCCCTCTACATCTCCCTCGGCTTCACCCGCACCACGGCCCCCGCGATGCGCCTCCGGCGGATCCGGTAGGGGCGCCGGAGGCGAGCCGGTCGAAGCCGCCGGAGAACCGGGCCGAGGCCGTCAGAGCAGGCCCAGCACCAGCCTGAGCGCGTGCTCGATGTCCGCCCACTCCTCGGGGTCCACCCGGCCCGCGAAGTCGCCGAGGCGTTCCGTGGAGACCGCCGCCATCTGTTCGACGAGGACGACCGTGGGGGTGCCGTCCCTATCGAGTGCGGGATGTACGAGACCCGGCCGTGCGCTGGTGGAGGTCGGCGCGACGACCAGGGTCGACGTGGGCAACTGGTCGGATTGGAGCACCACCGCGTATCTGGTGCCTCGCTGCTCGTGGCCCACGGCGTTCTTGTTGGCGCGGAGGCGGTAGAGATCACCACGCACGGAGGTCGCTCATCTCTTCCTGTACGGCGGCGATCTCGTCCCGGTACGCGGGGTCGGCCCGCCACTCGGTCATTTCCGCTCTGGCCCGCGCGTACTGCTCGGCGATGTACGCCTCGTGAATCGCCTGCCTTATCACGTCGGAGGCCGTGACACCCCGCAGCTCGGCCAGCACCTCCAGTTCGTGGCGCGTCGCCTCATCGGGCCGGAAACTGATAGCACGTACCGTCATACACGTATCGTATGACGCGCCGTATGACGGCGCAATCGCCCCGTTAGGCTCTTCCCCATGCAGAGCCTGGCGATGATCGAGAACTGGCCCGTGCCGCACGCCGCGGCTGTCGTCGTGCGTGCCGACGGGGGTGTTGCCGGGGCGTACGGGGCCACGGCGCGGCGGTTTCCGCTCGCCTCGGTGACCAAGCCGCTCGCCGCGTACGGGGTGCTCGTCGCGTACGAGGAGGGGGCCGTCGAGCTGGACGAGCCGGCCGGGCCCGAGGGGGCGACCGTGCGGCATCTGCTCGCGCACACCAGTGGGCTCGCCTTCGACGAGCACCGGGTGGCCGCCGCGCCCGGCACCCGGCGGATCTACTCGAACGCCGGGTTCGAGGTGCTGGGCGAGCATGTCGCGCTGGCCACCGGGATCCCGTTCGCCGACTATCTCCGCGAGGCCGTGTTCGAACCCCTCGGGATGACGGAGAGCGCGCTGCCGGCCGGCGGTTCGCCCGCCCGGGACGCCGTGTCGACCGCCGACGACCTGGCGCGGTTCGCCGCCGAGGTGCAGGCGCCCCGGCTGCTCGACCCGCGGACGGTGCTGGAGGCGATGAGCGTCGTCCACCCGGGGCTCTCCGGGGTGCTGCCCGGCTACGGCAGCCAGAAGAACAACGACTGGGGCCTGGGGTTCGAGATACGCGACGGGAAGTCCCCGCACTGGACGGGCGCCGCGTCGTCGCCGCGTACGTTCGGACACTTCGGGCAGTCCGGTACGTTCCTCTGGGTCGACCCGGAGGCGGGGGCCGCCTGTGTGGCCCTGGCCGACCGGGACTTCGGGCCGTGGGCGATCGAGGCGTGGCCGCCGTTCACGGACGCGGTGCTCGCGGAGGTACGCGGCGCCGGTCGCTGACCCCGGGGATATGGGGGGCGGAGGCCGAGGTCAGGGCGCCATCTCCCAGAGGAGGACCTCCGCCGCCGCCCCGGCCGGGGCCCCGGAACCGGGGCCGCCCTCCGCGTCGCCCACCGGGCCCGCGACCAGTTCCAGGCCGCGCGCTTCCGTGATCCGGGCCGAGTCGCCCGGGTGAAGTTCCGCCGTGCCCCCGGTCCCCCCTGCCGGGCCCTCCAGGCGTACCGCGCCCCGTACCACGTGCGCGTAGACGTACGGGGCGTCCGGGACGGCGGAGCGTTCGCCCGCCCGCAGCCGCCGTACGTGCAGCATCGCGCCCGCCTGGGGCAGCGCGTACGGCGTGGCGTCGGCGATGCCCCGGACGACCTCGTACGCGGGGTCGCCGCCCGGCTCCAGCGGCGTCAGCCACATCTGGACGAAGACCAGCGGGACCGTCCCGTCGTTCCGCTCCACATGGCGCACCCCGCCCGCCGAGCTGAGCCGCTGGACGTCCCCGGGGCGTACGACGGTGGCGTGCCCGGCCGAGTCGCGGTGGGTCAGCTCGCCCTCGACGACCCAGGTGACGATCTCGGTGTGCCGGTGCGGATGCTCGTCGAACCCCGCGCCGGGTGCGAGCCGCTCCTCGTTGCAGGCCAGGACCGCGCCGAAGCGGAGATTGTCCGGATCGTAGAAGTGGCCGAAAGAGAAGGCGTGCAGCGAGGCGATGCCCGCCGCCGCGTCGCCGCCCGCGTACCGCTCCGCCGCGTACCGTACGAGAATCACCACCCCACGGTAGCGCCGCCCCGCGCCGCGCCACCCCCGGCCCGTGCCATGCCGCCGCCCGGCGGCTCCCGGGGCCGGGCCCACGAGCACCCCCGCCGATAGGGCAGTCTTGTCACGTGCCTGAACCTTCGAACGAACCCCACCCGCACCCGGCCACCCTGCGCCGGCTCGAACACTCCGCCGGGCGGCTCGCGGCGAACGCCATCGCCCGCATGGACGCGACGCTGCCGTGGTACCGGGCGATGCCGCCGGAGAACCGTTCGTGGATCGGGCTGGTAGCGCAGGCGGGCATCGCCGCGTTCACCGAGTGGTTCCGCCACCCGGAGACGCCGCAGGCCATCTCCACCGATGTCTTCGGCACGGCGCCGCGCGAGCTGACGCGGGCGATCACCCTGCGCCAGACCGTCGAGATGGTGCGGACCACGATCGAGGTCATGGAATCGGCCATCGAGGAGGTCGCCGCCCCCGGCGACGAGGCCGCGCTCCGCGAGGCCCTGCTCGTCTACGCGCGGGAGATCGCCTTCGCCACCGCCCAGGTCTACGCGCAGGCCGCCGAGGCGCGCGGGGCATGGGACGCGCGGCTGGAGTCGCTGGTGGTCAACGCGGTGCTCTCCGGGGAGGCCGACGAGGGCGCGGTCTCCCGGGCCGCCGCGCTCGGCTGGAACTCGCCGGAGCATGTCTGTGTCCTGCTCGGCACCGCCCCCGACGAGGACAGCGAGCTGACCGTGGAGGCGATCCGGCGCGCCGCCCGGCACGCCAAGCTCCAGGTGCTGACGGGGGTGCTGGGCGACCGCCTGGTGGTGATCGCGGGCGGCAGCGACGACCCGCTGAGGGTCGCCAAGTCGCTGATCGGTCCGTACGCGGCGGGCCCCGTGGTGGCCGGGCCCGTGGTGCCCGACCTGCTGGCCGCCACCAAGTCGGCGCAGGCCGCCGCCGCCGGGCTGCGGGCGTGTTTCGCCTGGCAGGACGCGCCGCGCCCGGTCCTCGCGGACGATCTGCTGCCGGAGCGCGCGATCGCCTCGGATCCGGCGGCGCGCGAGCAGTTGGTGGAGGAGATCTACAGACCGCTCGAAGAGGCGGGTTCCGCGCTCCTGGAGACGCTGAGTGTCTATCTGGAGCAGGCGAGCAGTCTGGAGGGCGCCGCGCGGATGCTCTTCGTACACCCGAACACCGTGCGCTACCGGCTGCGACGTGTGACAGACGTCACCGGCTGGTCACCCTCCGATGTCAGGTCGGCGTTCACGCTGCGGATTGCGCTGATCCTGGGGCGCCTGGCCGACGGCGATCCCCAGTCCTAGACTTTTGTCGCACCCCAACAATTCCCCTCGCGGTTCTTCGTTCCTGTCCCCACGGGCGGTGAGGACCGTCCACAAGAGAGAGTGTGAGTGTGCTCGTACTCGTCGCTCCCGGCCAAGGCGCTCAGACGCCCGGCTTCCTGACCCCCTGGCTCGACCTGCCCGGCGCCGAAGACCGGCTGCGGGACTGGTCGGCCGCCATCGACCTGGACCTGGTCCACTACGGCACGAAGGCCGACGCGGAGGAGATCCGCGACACCGCCGTCGCGCAGCCCCTCCTGGTGGCCGCCGCGCTGCTCTCGGCCCGTCAGCTCTTCCCGGCCACCGACGGCCTCGTTCCGCGGGTCGGCGCCGTGGCCGGTCACAGCGTCGGCGAACTGGCCGCCACGGCGCTCGCCGGGGTCTGCTCCGACGAGGCCGCCATGCGGCTGGTACGGGCGCGGGGCCTGGCGATGGCCGAGGCCGCCGCCGTCACGGCGACCGGGATGTCCGCCCTGCTCGGCGGCGACCCGGAGACCACCATCGCCCACCTGGAGAAGCTCGGTCTGACCCCGGCGAACGTCAACGGCGCGGGCCAGATCGTCGCCGCGGGCACCCTGGAGCAGCTCGCCGCGCTCGAAGCGGACAAGCCCGAGGGCGTACGGCGCGTGGTGCCGCTGAAGGTCGCCGGGGCGTTCCACACGCACCACATGGCACCGGCGGTCGAGAAGCTGACGGCAGCCGCCGGCGCCGTCGACCCGGCGGACCCGTCCGTTCCGTACGTCTCGAACAAGGACGGCGGGGTCGTCGGCTCAGGCGCCGAGGTGGTGGCGCGGCTGATCGGCCAGATCGCCAACCCGGTCCGCTGGGACCTCTGCATGGAGACCTTCCAGCACCGTGGGGCGACCGCGCTGATCGAACTCTGCCCCGGCGGCACCCTGACCGGGATCGCGAAGCGGGCCCTGCCCGGGGTGCGGACCCTGGCGCTGAAGACCCCGGACGACCTGGACGCGGCCCGCGAGCTCATCGCCGAGACGGCCGAGACCACCGAGGACGCCGAGACCTCCACCTCCTCCACCTCCTCCCCCGCCCCTACGACAACTCCCTCCTCGCACTCCTCCACGGCTGAATAGGAGCCAGTGAGCATGTCGAAGATCAAGCCCAGCAAGGGCGCCCCGTACGCGCGCGTCATGGGCGTGGGCGGCTACCGCCCCGTCCGGGTCGTGCCGAACGAGGTGATCATCGAGACGATCGACTCGTCCGACGAGTGGATCCGCTCCCGCTCCGGTATCGCGACCCGCCACTGGGCCTCCCCGGAGGAGTCGGTCGCCGCGATGTCCGTCGAGGCGGCGGGGAAGGCCATCGCCGACGCCGGGATCACCCCCGAGCAGATCGGCGCCGTGGTCATCGCCACCGTCTCGCACTTCAAGCAGACCCCGGCCATCGCGACGGAGATCGCCGACCGGATCGGCGCGGGCCGGCCCGCGGCGTTCGACATCTCCGCGGCGTGCGCCGGCTTCGTCTACGGGCTGACCCTCGCCAAGGGCATGGTGGTCGAGGGCTCGGCCGAACATGTCCTGGTGGTCGGCGTGGAGCGGCTCTCGGACCTCACCGACCGGGAGGACCGCGCGACGGCCTTCCTCTTCGGCGACGGTGCGGGCGCCGTGGTGGTGGGCCCGGCGAAGGAGCCCAGGATGGGCCCCACGGTGTGGGGTTCGGAGGGCGACAAGTCCGAGACGATCAAGCAGACCGTACCGTGGGACGCGTACCACTCCGGTCCCCAGGAGAAGTTCCCGGCCATCACGCAGGAGGGTCAGGCGGTCTTCCGCTGGGCCGTCTACGAGATGGCGAAGGTCGCCCAGCAGGCGCTGGACGCGGCGGGCATCACTCCGGAAGAATTGGACGTCTTCATTCCGCACCAGGCCAACATGCGGATCATCGACTCGATGGTGAAGACTCTGAAGCTGCCGGAGAGCGTCGCGGTCGCGCGTGACGTCGAGAACACCGGCAACACCTCGGCCGCCTCGATCCCGCTCGCTATGGAGCGGATGCTGGCGACCGGGCAGGCGAAGAGCGGTGACACCGCGCTCGTCATCGGCTTCGGGGCGGGTCTCGTGTACGCCGCGACGGTCGTTACCCTCCCCTAGGCACACCGGATCTTTCCGGAACGCCTTCTGTAACTCCCTGTTCAACATCCGCTCAAAATCTGCTCAACATCGAAGGAGATCGCCCACCATGGCCTTCACCCAGGAAGAGATCGTCAAGGGTCTCGCCGAGATCGTGAACGAGATCGCCGGGATCCCGGAGGAGGACGTCCAGCTCGACAAGTCCTTCACCGACGACCTGGACGTCGACTCGCTGTCCATGGTCGAGGTCGTCGTCGCCGCCGAAGAGCGCTTCGACGTGAAGATCCCGGACGACGACGTCAAGAACCTGAAGACGGTCGGCGACGCGGCCGACTACATCGCCAAGCACCAGGCCGCCTGACGCCTTTCGAGGCCCCCGGGCCCCCGGGCCCCGGGCTCCGGCCCCGGATCTCCTGACCGGCGGTCCGGCGTGTGACACCTGACCCGTTTCACCGCGCGGCAGACGCCACCCGGTGGTGGCGCCGTAACAATTCAGCACCCTCTACACGTGGAGAAGAATTCCAGTGAGCCAGACCAATCGCACCGTGGTCGTCACCGGTATCGGCGCAACTACACCACTGGGTGGCGACAGCGCGTCGACCTGGGAGGGCCTGCTCGCCGGCCGTTCCGGGGTACGGGTCCTGGAAGGCGAGCTCTTCGCCGACCTGCCGGTACGGATCGCCGCCACCGCGGCCGTCGACCCGTACGAGGTCCTCGCCCGGCCGCTCGCCCGCAAGCTGGACCGTTCGGCGCAGTTCGCGCTGATCGCGGCCAGGGAGGCGTGGGCGGACGCCGGTTACACCGCGCGGGCCGGTGACGACCCCGCGGTCGACGCCGACCGGCTCGGCACCGTGATCGCCTCCGGCATCGGCGGCGTCACCACCCTGCTCGACCAGTACGACGTGCTCAAGGAGCGCGGTGTCCGCCGGGTCTCCCCGCACACCGTGCCCATGCTGATGCCCAACAGCCCCTCCGCCAACGTCAGCCTGGAGGTGGGCGCCCGCGCGGGCGTGCACACCCCGGTCTCCGCCTGCGCCTCGGGCGCCGAGGCCGTCGGCTACGCCGTGGAGATGATCAGGACCGGCCGCGCCGATGTGGTCGTGGCCGGCGGTACGGAAGCGGCCATCCACCCGCTGCCGATGGTGGCGTTCGCCAACATGATGGCGATGTCCAAGCGGAACGACGACCCGACCGCCGCCTCCCGCCCGTACGACACGGGCCGCGACGGCTTCGTCATGGGCGAGGGCGCGGGCGTCCTCGTCCTGGAGTCCGCCGAGCACGCCGCGAAGCGCGGCGCGCGCGTCTACTGCGAACTCCTCGGCCAGGGCCTCTCCTCGGACGCCCACCACATCGCGCAGCCCGAGCCGACCGGCCGGGGCATCGCGAAGGCCGTCCAGAACCTGCTGGACAACACGGACCTCAAGCCCTCCGAGGTGGCCCACCTCAACGCGCACGCCACCTCCACCCCCCAGGGCGACGTGGCCGAGATCAAGGCGCTGCGCCAGGTCCTCGGCGACGACCTGGACCACATCGCGATCTCCGCGACGAAGTCGATGACCGGCCACCTGCTGGGCGGCGCGGGCGGCATCGAGACGGTGGCGACGGTCCTCGCGCTGTACCACCGCACGGCCCCCCCGACGATCAACGTGGACGAACTGGACGCGGAGGTCGACGCCGACGTCGTACGCGGCGAACCCCGCACCCTCCCGTCCGGCACGATCGCCGCGATCAACAACTCCTTCGGCTTCGGCGGCCACAACGTGGTCCTGGCCCTCCGCACGGTCTGACCACGCCGCACCCGCGTACCCGCGAAGCGCCCGCCCGGATCTCCCGGGCGGGCGCTTCGGCGTGACAGAGGGTCAGACGACCTGGTGGAGCCAGCGGACCGGGGCGCCTTCGCCCGCGTAGCGGAAGGGTTCCAGCTCGTCGTCCCAGGGCTTGCCGAGGAGTTTGGCGATTTCCGTCGCGAGCCGGGTCTCGTCGCCCTGGGCGCGGGCCATCGCGGCGCGCAGGCGGTCCTCCGGGACCATGATGTCGCCGTGCATGCCGGTGACCGCGTGGAAGATGCCCAGGTCGGGTGTGGCGCTGTAGCGCTCGCCCTCCGCCGTGGCGCAGGGTTCCGCCGCGACCTCGAAGCGGAGCATCCGCCAGCCGCGCAGCGCGGAGGCGAGCTTGGAGGCGGTGCCCGCCCTCGCCTTCCAGGAGACCTCCGCCCGCCAGGTGCCGGGCGAGGCCGGCTGGGGGATCCAGTCGAGCTGGACCCGCACCCCGAGCACCCCGGCCACCGCCCATTCGACATGGGGGCACATCGCTCGGGGTGCGGAGTGTACGTACAGGACTCCACGTGTCGTCACCGGGACCTCCAGTGTGGGACGAGGTTCGCCTGCCCAGCGGCCTCAGTAAACAGCATCGGGAGTGAAACTCCGCAAAAGGGACAGCTTGTGACGTGAGGTAATTTACCGGAGCCAAGCGATCAGGCGCCTCTGTTTCGACGTGGGAAAAGCTATCGTGCGGTGAGGGGCCCGGGGTGACGTACCGTCGGTCCCGGGACGGATATGCGCGAAGCTTTCACTCACCGGGCTCGCCGGGACGCCGCCGGGAGCCTCCGGCCCCGGGCAGCCCGGGCGGAGAGCGGTGGCCGGCGCCGATCGGAGAGCCTTATGCGAGGAGTGAAGTCGTCCGGCCGGGTGGGGGCGGTGTACGGGGGCGCCCCGCGCCGTCCCCCGTTCGGCGCTCTGACCGCCCTCGTTCTCGCCGGGGTCACCGTGCTCACCGGGTGCACCTCCTCCGGTACGCCCTCCCCTGGCGGTACCTCCGCCTCCGCCGGTGCCTCGCCCTCCCCGCGCCCCACCCCCGTCTGGAACCGCACCCCGGCCTCGGTCGCCGCCGTCGGGGACTCGATGACGCGGGGGTTCGACGCCTGCGGGGTGCTCGTGGACTGCCCCGAGGTGTCCTGGGCGACCGGTACGGACAGCGGGGTGCGGAGTCTCGCCTACCGGTTGCTGGGCGGTGGGTCGGCGGACGTGGCGGGGCGGACGGAGGGGCGGGCCGGGTCGGCCTCCGACCAGGTGGCCCGGCGGGTCGCCGAGCGCTCCTGGAACCTCGCCGCCACCGGCGCCCGGATGGCGGATGTACCGGCCCAGATGACCCGCGCCGCCCGCCACCGGCCGGAACTGGTCACCGTCATGGCGGGCGCCAACGACGCCTGCCGTAAGTCGGCGGCGCAGATGACCCCGGTCGCCTCCTTCCGGACGTCCTTCGAGGAGGCCCTGCGCCGGCTCCGCGCGGACGCCCCGAAGGCGCAGGTGTACGTGTCGAGCGTGCCGGATCTCAAGCGGCTCTGGTCCACGGGGCGCGCCAACCCGCTGGGCCGCCAGGTCTGGAAGCTGGGCATCTGCGCCACGATGCTGGGCGACTCCCAGGACGACAGCAAGGCCGCCCAGGCCCGCCGCGACCTGGTGTACGCCCGGGTCGTCGGCTACAACACCGCGCTCAAGGAGGTCTGCGCGAAGGACGAGCGCTGCCGGTACGACGGCGGCGAGGTCTTCGCGTACCGCTTCACCGGTACCCAGCTCAGCCACTGGGACTGGTTCCACCCCAGCAAGGACGGCCAGCGCAGGCTGGCCGAGATCGCGTACCGGAATGTCACGGCGGAGTCCCCGCCCGCGTAGGGTGCTCGTTCGTGACTGTCATGAACACCGAGCGCGTCGGCGCCACGCCCGAGGGTACGCCCGTCGACCGCTGGACCCTGGAGCGGGCCGGTACGCGGGTGCGCCTGTTGACGTACGGCGGCATCCTCCAGTCCGTGGAAGTACCGGACCGGAACGGCGCCGTCGCCGATGTCGTGCTGGGCTTCCCGGAGCTGACCGGCTATCTGGAGAACCGGGGTCCGTATTTCGGCGCGCTCGTCGGCCGGTACGCGAACCGCATCGCGGGCGCCGCCTTCACCCTGGACGGGGTGGTCCACCGGGTCACGCCCAACGAGGGGCCGAACTGTCTGCACGGCGGGGCGTACGGCTTCGACCGGCGGGTCTGGGAGGCGGAGCCGGTGGGCGAGGGGACGGACGGGGCGGGCCGGTACGGGGTGCGGTTGTCCCGGGTCAGTCCGGACGGGGAGGAGGGGTTCCCCGGGCGGCTGGCGGTCTCGGCCACGTACACCCTGGACGCGACGGGGGCGCTGCGGATCGCGTACCGCGCGGTGACCGACGCGCCCACCCATCTCACGCTCACCAACCACACGTACTGGAACCTGGGCGGGCCCGGCGCCGCTCCCGCGACCTCCGGGCACGAGCTGCGGATCGCGGCGGGCCGGATCACCCCGGTGGACGGCGCGGCCCTGCCGACCGGGGAGCTGGCGCCGGTCGACGCCACGCGCTTCGACTTCCGGACGCGGCGGCCCGTGGGGCCCGGGTACGACCACAACTATGTGCTGGACGAGGTGGGTGACGATGCCCCCGCCGCCGAACTGTACGACCCGGTGTCCGGGCGGGTGCTGACGGTCGCCACCTCCGAGCCGGGGATCCAGCTCTACACGGGCGACCACTTCGACGGGAAGCCGTTCGGGCCCGGCGCCGGGATCGCGCTGGAGACGCAGCACTTCCCGGACTCGCCGAACCAGCCGTCCTTCCCGAGCACGGTGCTGCGTCCCGGTGAGGTGTTCGCCTCTCGTACGACGTACCGGTTCGGCACGCGTACGGGCTCGTAGGGGCCGGCGCGCGGCAGGTGTGTGCGGCCCCGGGGCGGGTGTCAGGTCCCGCCCCGGGGCCGCACGTCTCTCAGGCCCGGGCTGCCGGGTCCGTGGCCTCCACCCGGGTGCTCAGGCGGCGGTCGGCGACCGAGCGGGCCGCCTCGATCTCGTACGGGCCGGTGAGGTACGACCAGGAGCCCGCCGCCTCGTCCCAGATCTCGAAGGCCCGGCGGCAGAGCGGGATCCGGAGTTCGACGCTCTCGCCGGGGGCCGCCTCGGCGGAGGCGAAGCCGGCCAGCCACCGTGCCGGGCGTTTCGCCTCGCCACCGGTCTCCCCGGTCACCGGGGCCAGGTAGAGCTGGACGGTCTCGCGGCCCGGACGGGTGCCGGTGTTGCGGATCCGGACGTACGCCTCCTCCGGGGTGGCGGTGATCGTCTCGTACGCCCAGTCGGTGTAGCCGAGTCCGTGGCCGAAGGGGTACGCGGGGGTGGCGCCCGCCCGTTCCCAGGCGCGGTAGCCGATGAAGACGCCCTCGGTGTACGGGAGTTCGCCGTCGCGCGGGGTGGTGTCCGAGACCGGCGCTTCGGCGAGGGCGGCGGGCCAGGTGGTGGGGAGCCGGCCGCCCGGTTCCGCCGCGCCGAGCAGCACATCGGCGAGCGCGGCGCCGCCCTCCTGGCCGGGGAACCAGGTCAGCAGGACCGCGGCGGCCTCCTCGCGCCAGGGCAGTTCGACCGGGGAGCCGGTGTTGACGACCACGACGGTGTTCGGGTTGGCGGCGGCGACGGCGCGCACGAGGTCGTTCTGGCGGCCGGGGAGCGCGAGATCCTTCCGGTCGAAGCCCTCGGACTCGACGCGCTCGGTGGTGGCGACGACGACCACGGCCGTGCCGGCGGTACGGGCCGCCTCGACGGCCTCCGCGATCAGTTCGTCGGGGTCATGGCGCGGGCCGAGGTGGAGCAGCGAGATGGCGACGGCCCGGATCCCGAGGTCCTGGGTGGCCGGGACGGTGTGCAGGAGCGAGACCTCGACCCGCTCGCCCTCGGTGAGGGTGACGCGGGCCCGCTCGACCGGGGAGCCGAAGAACGCCTCGAAGGGGTCGGACTCGGAGCCGGGTTCCTGGACGCCCTCGAAGCGTACGGTGCCGTCGACGGTGAGCGTGAAGCCGCCGAGGCCGCGGGTGCCGAAGGTGTGCTCGCCGCTCTCCCGGGGCGTGAAGGTGCCCGTCACCTCGACGGAGTGGAGCGTGTCGTGGGTGACCCCGGCGGGCAGGTCGCCGCCGATCCACTGGAGCTGGCCGCCGGGGACGGAGGCGGTCCCGAGGATCTCGCCCGCGGCGTCCCTGCACACGGCTCGCAGTTCGAACCCCGGTCCGGCGACGGCGAGTTCGTCGCTGGGGTCGGCGCCGATCGCGTAGCTCAGACGGCCGGGCGGGAGGGCGGCGGTGAGGCCGTCGAGCGGGGAGACGACATGGTCGGGGAAGACGGTCGCCGAGCCGCCGCCGAGGACCCGGGCGTCACGGGCGGCGGCGCCGCTGAGCGCGATGGTTCCGGCGGCGGGGTCGAGCGGGAGCAGGGGCCGCCCGTCCCGCGCCTCGTTCCGTACGAGTACGAACGACCGGCGGGCGATCTCGCGGGCCAGCGCCTCCCCGTCGAGCGGCGCGGGCGGGGTGGTGACGGCGGCGGGCGCGCCCTCCAGCGCGCCGACGCGGGCGGCGAGCAGCAGGACCCGGCGCACCGCGTCGTCCACGGCGGACTCGGGGACCTCCCCGGCGCGTACGGCGGCGGCCAGCGCCTCGCCGTAGACGGTGTGCGGCCCCGGCATGGCGACGTCCAGGCCGCCGAGGAGGGCGCCGACGGTGGAGCGGGCGGCGAGCCAGTCGGAGACGATGAAGCCGTCGAAGCCCCACTCGCCGCGCAGCACCTCGTTCTGGAGGTAGCGGTGTTCGGTCATGGTGGAGCCGTTGACCTGGTTGTACGCGGCCATGATGCCCCAGGGGTGGGCGTTGGCGACGATCGCCTCGAACGGCGCGAGGTACAGCTCGCGGAGGGGGCGCGGGGCGACGAGGTTGTCCACGGTGAAGCGGTCGGTCTCGGCGTCGTTGGCGACGAAGTGCTTGACCGTGGTGGAGACGCCGCCGTCCTGGACGCCGAGGACGTAGCCGGTGCCGATCTCGCCGGTGAGGTACGGGTCCTCGCTGTACGCCTCGAAGTGCCGGCCGCCCAGGGGCGAGCGGTGCAGGTTGACGGTGGGCGCGAGCAGCACGTGCACGCCCTTGCGCCGGGCCTCCTGGGCGAGCAGCCGCCCCGCCCTGCGGGCCAGTTCCGGGTCCCAGGCGGCGGCGAGGGCGGTCGGGGAGGGGAGCGCGACGGAGGGGTCGTCGGCGGTCCAGCGGACGCCGCGCACCCCGATGGGCCCGTCGGACATGACCAGGGAGGCGAGCCCGATCTCGGGCAGCTCGGGCAGGGTCCACATGTCCTGGCCGGCCAGGAGCCGGGCCTTGGCGTCGAGACCGAGCTTGCCGAGAGCCGCGGCGACGGCGGACTCACGTGCCCGGCGGGCCCGGGAATCCTGGTCGGACCCGGTGGCTCCGGTGGCCTCGGTGGCTCCGGTGGTGGATGCGTCGGCCACGGCCGTACCTCTCCTCGTCGGTGGGAACGGAAGGAATGGTTACATGGAGACGCCGAAAACTGTAGACCGGTAAGTTTGGTTATCTTTCCGTTACCGAAGGAGGGGCGATGGCCCGCGCCAGGAACGCGGAGCGGCGCGCCGAGATTCTGCGCGCCGCCCTGGAAGTGATCGCGGAGCGCGGCTACCGGGGCGCGACCCTGTCCACGGTGGCCGAGCGCGTCGGCCTCACCCAGCAGGGGGTGCTGCACTACTTCCCGTCCAAGGAGGCGCTGCTCATCGCGGTCCTGGAGGAACGCGACCAGTGGGACACCGGCGGCGCCCGCGAGGGCCGCCGGGGGTGGCGCCTCGACCTGCTGGACTCCCTGGTCGAGTACAACGCGATGCGCCCCGGCATCGTCCAGACCTTCTCCGCGCTGCTCGGCGAGAGCGTGACGGAGTCGCACCCGGCGAAGGAGTTCTTCACCCGCCGCTACACCCAGGTACGCGGCGAGATGGCCGAGGTCCTGCGCGCCGAATTCGGCGACCACCTCCCCGGCGGCCTCACCCCGGAGCAGGCGGCCCCGCTGCTGACGGCGGTCCTGGACGGACTCCAGTACCAGTGGCTGCTGGACCCGGAGTCGGTGGACATGCCGGCGGCGTTCCGGGACTTCGTGGCGCTGCTGCGCGCGGGGCGCCCTGGTCAACAGGGCTTTCCGCGGTGATACTTCCGCCAACCGTCGGAAGGATCCCCCGTGAGACTCACGTCCGTACGTCCGCCCCGTGTCCGCGTCCGGCTCCGCCCCGGGGCGGCCGGGGTCGCTCTGCTCACCGCCGCCGCGCTGACCGTCGCCGTACCGCTGCCGGGTGCCGTCGCCGATGCCCCGGCGACGGGGGCCGGGGCCGGGACTGCGGCGGGGACGGTCGCCGGTGCGCCCGTCGAGGAGGCGCGGCTCGATCTCGCGGTGCCCCGGGAGATCCTGGCGCGGAGCGGGTTCGACGGGGTGGCGCCGGGGGTCGTACGGGCCTTGGGGCGCGTGGAGTCGTACCGGGCGGCCGAGCGGGTCGTACGGGAGGAGGGCGCGCGGCTCTGGCGGCGGGCGGTGGACCGGGCGCAGGGGCGGGGGCCGGCGGGCGGGGACCTGCCCCGGGACGACGACCGGCCGCTGTACTGGGCCCGGTTGGCGGTCAGCCGTGAACTGCGCCTGTGGGAGCCCGCGTTCGGGCTCTCGGAAGCGCAGCGCGGCAAGCTGACCGGGGTGCTGGAGCGGTCGTCGCGTGGCCAGGACTCGATGGACTTCCCCCGGTCGGGCGGGCTCAAGCGGGTCGTCGTGACCGGGTTCGATCCGTTCACCCTCGACACCGACATCCGGATCAGCAACCCCTCGGGGGCGATCGCGCTCGCCCTGGACGGCACGGTGATCCGGACCGCCGACGGGCCCGCGAGGATCGAGACCGCCGTGTTCCCGGTGCGCTGGCAGGACTTCGCGGACGGCACGGTGGAGCGGACCCTGAGCGGACCGCTGGCGAAGGCCGATCTCTTCGCCACGGTCAGCCAGGGCCGGGTGGGCCGGATCGACGTCGAGCGGTTCAACGGGGCCTGGCGGGGCGGGTTCGGGGACAACGAGAACGTCTCCGAGACCGGCCTGGTCCCGGTCGGCGACCCGGCATCGCAGCCGCAGTGGACGGTGACCAGCCTGCCGTACGCGGCGATCACCTCGGCGGAGACCGGCCGCTTCCCGGTGTACGACAACACGTCGGTGACGGAGGTCCCGGCGGGCTCCACCGCCTCGGTGGTACGGCCCGACGGGCCGACCCCCGGATCGGCGGCCCGGGCCGGCGGCGGCGGGAACTATCTCTCCAACGAGATCGCCTACCGCGCCACCCTCCTCCGCGACCGGCTCGGCCTGGACATCCCGGGCGGCCATGTGCACACGCCGGTGCTCCAGTTCGGGGCCGGGAACACCAATCCGGCGACCGGGACGGTGACCGATCCGGTCTTCGAGCAGAACCGGCTGGACATCGTCGACCAGATCCGGTCGATCGTCACCGTGGCGGTCGGTACCGCCCGCACGTCCTGAGGTACCCGGGGGTTCCGGGAGGTACGGACGCGCCCCTCGCCCCGGCTACTTGTCCAGGGTGAGGGGGGTGTCGGGGCGCCTCGCCCCGGGAGGTGCCGGGGCCGTACGGGCTTCGGGTGCCGCGGGGTCCGTGGCGGCCCGGTCCTCGTCCGGCTCGCGCTCCCCCGTCAGATCGCGGACCAGGAGCGTCGCCCCCGCCACCGCCCCCGGCATCAGGAAGACCGCCACCACCGGCAGCAGGAAGGCGGCCGCGATCGGGACGCCGAAGCCGAGGGTGAGCATCCGGCGCCCGCGCAGCAGGGCGAGGCGTTCCCGCAGCGCGACGCCCCGGCGCTGGAGCGCGATCGCGGTCAGCTCCTCCGCCAGGAAGTAGCCCGAGACACAGACGCCGATCACCGGGACCACGGTCTGGCCGACGACCGGGACGAAGCCGAGCGCGAAGAGCAGGATTCCGTAGAGCGCCACCCGTACCAGGATCCGGAGGCTGTCCCGCGCGGAGATCCACAGGTCGCGCCAGAACGAGAGCCCCGACTCCGGGACGTCCCCGCCCTGCGAGCGCTCGACGTCCTCGGAGAGCGCGTCGTAGAAGGGCTGGCCGAGCAGGAGCGTCACCGAGGTGAAGGTGATCACCGCGAGGAAGAGCCCGAGCACGAGGATCAGCGCGGTCAGGAACCCCCGGAAGAGGGCGAGCCAGGGAGAGCCCCAGCCGTCGGCGAACGGGGTGGCCCAGGCGGCCAGGTCGTCGGCGCCGTAGAGGAGCCCGACGAGCACGCCCACATAGAGCACCAGGGTGAGGAGCGGCGGCAGCAGTCCGAAGCCGAACCGCCGGCGGCGGCCGGCGACCCAGCGCTGGCCCTTGATGACATAGCCGAATCCCGACCCCAGTTCACGCATGGCCTTCACCCTACCGGCGGACCGGGGAGGCACCCTTGCCGCCGCCGGGGCGGAGCCGGTAGACCCTCCGTACCGATCCGGCCGGATCACCGGCACCGCCGTAATCACCGGCACCGCCGAAATCGCCGAGATCGCCGGCTTCGCGTACGTCGCCGAGATCACCGGACCGGCCAACCCGGCCCGGTCCCGTCCGCCCGCTCTGGAGGAACGCACCGTATGGGGATACCCCGCCCGCCCCGCCGACCCCGTCCGCCCCGCTGGTCCCTGCTGACCACCGCCGTCGCTGCCGGTGCCCTGCTGCTCGCGCCGCTGCCCGCCTCCGCCGCGCCCGCCGCTCCCGCCGCCCCTCCCGCTCCCGTACGGGAGGACCCGCACCGGCCGCATCCGGTACGGGAGGACACCGCGCCCGTACGGGAGGACCCCGGCCCGCTGTCAGGGGCCGCCCTCACCGGCCCGGCGACGGACCCGGCGGCGGAGAGCCGCGCCGAGCCGGCCGCCCTGCCGGACACCCAGGGGTATCCGCGCCGTACGACCCTGCGCACCCCGCCCGAGAACCCGGCCGACAAGTCGATCAGGCTCGGCCTCGCCCCGTACCACTCGCTCGCGCCCCGCCTCAACGCCCTCCAGAAGCTGGGGAACCGGGTGAGCGTGGAGGTCGCGGGGCGTTCGGCGGGCGGGCACGAGCTCTATCTCGTCACCGTCACCGCGCCCGAGAGCCCGAAGGAGGCGCGCGAGCAGCGGCGGATGCGGGGACTGATCGAGTCGGCCCCGGCCGCCGCCGCCAAGGACCCGGCCGTCAAGTCCTCGTACAAGACACCGGTGTTCATCAACAACAACATCCACGGCAACGAGTGGGAGGGCACCGACGCCGCCCTCGCCCTCGTCGAGGAGCTGGCGAAGGCCGAGGACAGCGGGACGGCCCGGCTCCTCGCCACCAGCCGGGTCTATCTCAACGTCACGGCCAACCCGGACGGCCGCATCGCCGGGACCCGTACCAACGCCAACGGCTTCGACCTCAACCGGGACTTCATCACCGGATCGCAGCCCGAGGCGCGCGCCATGCGGCGGATCGCCGTCGACAAGCAGCCCGCCGTCATGCTCGATCTGCACGGCTATGTCAACGGCACCCTGATCGAGCCGACGACTCCCCCGCACGGCGAGAACTACGAGTACGACCTCTTCCTCAAGAACACCTACGCCAACGCCCTCACCATGGAGCGCGCGGTCGACGACCTCGGCTACACCCCGGAGAAGGACGGCGTGCGGCCACCCGTCATCCCCTTCCGGGACGAGGAGGAGGGGTGGGACGACTGGCCGCCCATCTTCACCCCGCAGTACATGGCGTTCCAGGGCGCGGTGGCCTCGCACACCGTCGAGTTCCCGATGGCGGTCAACAACAGCCTCTACGACTCGCTCCCGGTCGCCGAGCTGCGCCGGCGCTCCGCGATCAACACGGACATCGCCGGGGCGGTGATGCGCGCGACCCTGAAGTGGACTGCGGAGCACCGGAGTTCGGTGCTGGCGGACCAGATCGAGATGTTCCGGCGGGGCGCGGCGGGCGAGGCGCAGCGGCCGGTCTCCGAGGAGACCGTGCCGGGGGTGCCCGGGATCGGCCCCGAGGACGTCTACACCACCGACTTCCCGCGCGCGTATGTGATCCCGGCGGGCGCGGGGCAGCGCTCGGCGACGGCGGCGGCCCGGCTGGTGGACCATCTCCTCGCCAACGACGTACGGGTACGGCGCGCCTCCGCCTCCTTCCGGCTGGGCGGGACGGCGTATCCGGCCGGGTCGTACGTGGTCGACATGCACCAGCCGAAGCGGGGCGTGGCCAATGTGATCCTGGACGCGGGCCGGGACATCAGCGCGGACGTCTCGACGATGTACGACATCTCGGGGTGGAGCCTCGGGCTGCTCTGGGGCGCGACCGTCGACAAGGTCCAGCGGGCCGGGGGCGCGGGGGACACCGCCCCGGGGCGCGTTCCGGGGCGTACGGTACGGGCCGCCGCGCCCACCGGGCAGGTCGGCGCGGGCCGGGGCGGACTGCGGCTGCGGCTGACCGACCCGGCCGAGTTCGCGGCGCTCGACTCGCTGCTGGCGCAGGGCGTGGCGGTACGGCGCGGGGCCGACGGGTCGGCGATCGTACCGGCGTCGGCGCGCGGCCGGGCCGCGGTGCTCGCGGCGCGCCACGGGGTCGCGTTCACGGCGACGGAGGAGAAGGGGACGGGGGCGCTGCGCCGGACGCGGGTGGCCGCGGCCGTGACCTCGGGCGAGCTCTTCGCGCTCCGCGAGATGGGCTTCGAGGTGGTGCCGGTGTCGGCCCCGGTGCTCAACGCGGGCTTCGACTGGTCGGCGGTGGATGTCCTCTATGTCTCGTCGGGACTGCGGTACGGGGCCCTGGACGACGGGGCACGGGGCGCGCTGGACGCCTTCCTGCGCGCGGGGTCCCGGGGGACGGGCGGCGGGAGCGGGGGCGGGGGCGGGGGCGGTCTGGTGGCCCTCGGCGCGGGCGGCGCGGCCTTCAACTCCGCCGCCGGGCTGCTCCCCGCGACGGCGGTCGCGGGCAACGGGGACGCCAACGGCGTGGTGCGGGTGGCGAACGCGGGCGGGACGGTGACGGGCGGCGCCCCGGCGCACTCGTTCGTCTACTCGCCGCTCTGGTTCACCGGGCTCGGCTCCGGGGTCCGGGCCGACCAGTCGTACGCCACCGGGAACCCGCTGGTCTCCGGCCACTGGCGCGCGAAGGCCGACGGCACCGGCGGGCCGGTCGCCGCCGGGGGCCGGGCCTCGGTCGTCAGCGGTACGGCGGCGACGGGCACCCGGGTGACGCTCTTCGGCACGGAGCCGCTCTTCCGCGACCACCCGAAGGGGCTCTTCCCGCAGATCGGCCGGGCGCTGCTGGCGGCGGCGGGCTGAGCGAGGCCGGGGGGGGTGCCGGGGGCGCCGGCCCGGTTCCTTCCGTACGAGAAGGAACCGCGCCGGCGCCACGCCCGCCCGCCGCGCCTCGGGCCGTCACCTCAGGCGGGCCTGAACGCCCACTGCTGGCAGGCGTTGTTCAGCCAGGTCCACTGCCGTAGGTCCGCGCCGTCCGCCGTGGAGCAGTTGGCGACATCCGCGACCTTGCCGCTGCGCGCGCCCACGATCCGTACCCACCCGCCCTGGTCGGTGACGGTGAACCGGAACGCCTGGCAGAGGTTGTTCAGCCAGGACCACTGGCGCAGCGCCGCCCCGTCGGCGACCGAGCAGTCCGCCGTGTCCAGCACCTTGCCGGTGGCGGCGTTGACCAGGCGGCTGGTGTCGTTGCCGAGGTCCTCGACCCGCCAGCGCTGCTCGGGCCGCCCGTCGCACCCCCACTGCCGTACGGCGGCACCGTCGGCCGTCGAACCGTCCGCCACCTCAAGGCACTTGCCGCTGTTCCGGTTGACGACGGTGTACGCCGCCGGGGTGGCCGCGGTCTCCCCGGCGGGCCCCGGGAGCGTACTGCCGAGGGGGACGGGGGTGCCGAAGTCCGGGGTGCCGTCGGCGTTCCAGGTGAACTTCTGGGCGCGGGTGGTCCGGCCGTTGTCGCAGCCGTCGCCCGGCGCGTCGTTGGCGTGGTAGACGATCCAGCTCTCGCTGCCGTCCGGTGAGGTGAAGAACCCGTTGTGGCCGGGGCCGTACACCCCGGCCGCGTCGTTCCGGCCGAAGACGGGGGTGGGGTTCTTCGTCCAGGAGGAGGCGCGCAGCGGGTCGGTGCCCGTGTAGGTGAGCCGGCCGAGGGTGTAGTCGGGGGTCCAGCAGCCGCTCGCCGAGTAGACGACGAAGGTCCGGCCGCCGCGCCGCAGCACCTCGGGCCCCTCGTTGACCGCGCCGCCGGAGCGCTCCCAGGCCAGGGTGGGGGTGGAGATCGTCGAGAACGGGCCGCTCGGCGTGTAGGGGTTGGCCAGCGGGGCGATGACCAGGTTCTGCGTACCGCCGCCGCTCGCGCTCCCCAGCAGATAGAGGGAGCCGTCGAGGGTGAGCAGGGTGGCGTCGAGCATCCAGTCGGAGCCGAGTCGGCCCCGGTAGGTGTACGGGCCGAGCGGGTCGGCGCCCGCGCTCTCCAGGACATGGACACGCTGGGTGGGGATGTAGTCGGCGATGCCCTGGCCCGCCACGTAGTAGAGGTACCAGCGGCCGTTCCAGAGATGGATCTCGGGCGCCCACATGTTGCAGCAGCGGGAGGCCGTGGAGTCCGCCCAGACCTGGCGGCTGGGCGCGGTGGCGAGCCCGGCCAGGGTGGGCGCGGTCCGCATGGTCAGCTCGGAGGTCCAGGACGTCGTGATCAGGTAGTAGGCGCCGTCGTGGTACTGGATCCAGGGGTCCGCGCCCTTCTGCGACTTGACGGGGTTGGTGTACGGACGGCCCGCCGCCGCGACGGCCGCCGTGCCCGTGCCCGGGAGGAGCGCGAGGAGGACGAGGAGGGCGGCGGAGAACAGGGCGAGGAGGGAGCGGAGGGGCGGCAGGGATCCGCGGGGGAAGTGGGAGGTGCGGGCGATGTGGGGGGTGGTGGGGCTCACGCGAATTCTCCTGACGGCGCGGGGGAACCGTACGGACCGTTCGGCATACCGAACTTCGCTCGTGGCTTCGGACGGACCGTAGAGTCGAAGCGCTTCCGCGTCAACGGCTCCCGCGCGCATCCCCGCGTGCATCCCCGCGTGCATCCCCGCGTATCCGCGCGCTTGCCCCCGCGCCTCCGCCCCGTGTCATGGCCGGTGGTGGAGCGCTCCACCACCGGCCATGACACGGCGTCCGTCACCGGCATCAGTTACCGGCGTCCGTCAACACGGCCCGTCAACACGGCCCGTCACCAGGGCCCGTGACCGGAGCCCGTCACCCTCAGGCCGGCCGCGCCTTCTCCACCCGGAAGTCCACCGGCCGGAAGGACTTCCAGCCCTTGCCCTCCGCGCCCGCCGCGGCCCGCACCCGGGTGATCTTCTTCTCCCAGTGCCGGGGCACCGAGACCCGCACCTGGTAGCCGGCGGTCGCCCCCTCCCGTACCGTCCGGTGGCCCAGGAGCGCGAACGCGCCGCCCTCGCCCCCGCGCCGACCCGCACCGGTGTGCTCCCAGCGCACCGGCGCCCACCGGCCGTGCCGCAGCTCCTGGACCACCGGGCGCTCGGCGGCGTCCGTACGGTAGCCGAACGCGACGTTCCGCAGGGTGTGGTGGGTGTCGTTGTACAGCCGGACCGTGAAGGTGCCGGCCCGGCCGCCCGGCCGCAGTTCCGCGGCGGAGGGCCAGCCGGTGACCCGTACCTCGGGACGGATGTGCGCCCCGGCGCGGGGCGGCGTGGGCGCCGGGGTGGCGGCGTACGCACTCCCGGCGCCCGCCAGAGAGACTCCGATCACGGCCGCGCCCACCACCGGCCCGACGGTCCTGCGAGTGAAAAGGTTCACTTCGTGCCTCTTTCTCATCGCTCTGTTCCCTTGGGGGAGTTACGAGGTGATGGACCGGAATCACACGGTCCATCACCTCTCGCCCCTCTAGACGACGGACCCTCGAAGTCCGTTTCGCCCGGGTAGCAGAGTTTTCACACCGATGAGAAACGCTTTGCCCGGCCTTGCCGGACCGGGGGCCGCAGGGCCCGGCCCCCGCCCTGCTCAGACCAGCCGGATCATGTTCCAGGAGCAGGGCTCCAGCACCGCCGTCAGCGCCGCGCCCTCCAGGGACGTGCCCGCGCCCTCGTGCGGGCGGACCCGCTCCTGGTCCTCCAGGGTGTTCCTGGCGTCCTGGTCGCCGTCGGCGAGGACGAGGTGCTCGGCCAGTTCCAGGCCGTCGAAGTCGGCGAGGACGACCTCCAGCGGCAGCGGCTCCGTCCGGTGGCGGTTGACGGCGAAGAGGGTGACCGAGCCGTCCTCACCGTTCGCGACGGCGGTGGCGTGCAGGACGTCGGTGGTGCCGTACTTCTTCGTCTCGAACGCCGGCGAGTCGACCCGTACGTCCAGCACCGTGCCCCGGCCGTACTTCGCCGCCTGCGCGAACGGGAAGAACGTGGTCTGCCGCCAGGCGGGGCCGCCGGGCTCGGTCATGATCGGCGCGATCACATTGACCAGTTGGGCCAGACAGGCCACCTTGACCCGGTCGGCGTGGCGGAGCAGCGCGATGAGCAGGGAGCCGAAGACGACGGCGTCCGTCACCGAGTAGACGTCCTCCAGGAGGCGGGGCGCCTCCTCCCACTCCGCCACCTCGTGCGGGTTGGGCTTGTCCATGTACCAGACGTTCCACTCGTCGAAGGAGAGGTCGATCTTCTTCTCCGACTTGAGCTTCGCGCCGACGTGGTCGCACGTGGCCACGACCTTCTCGATGAAGCTCTCCATGTCGACGGCCGAGGCGAGGAAGGAGTCGCGGTCGCCGTCCTTCTCCCAGTAGTAGGCGTGCAGGGAGACATAGTCGACCAGGTCGTAGGTGGCGGCCAGGACGGTCGCCTCCCACTCGGCGAAGGTCTCCATCCCGGAGCCGGAGGAGCCGCAGGCGACCAGCTCGACGTCCGGGTCGATCTGGCGCATGGCCCGCGCGGTCTCGGCGGCGAGCCGCCCGTACTCCTCGGCCGTCTTGTGGCCGGTCTGCCAGGGGCCGTCCATCTCGTTGCCGAGGCACCAGAGCCTGATGCCGTACGGGTCCTTGTCGCCGTGCGCCCTGCGCCGCTCGGAGAGCTCGGTGCCGGCCGGGTGGTTGGCGTACTCCTGGAGCTCGATGGCCTCGGTGACGCCGCGCGTGCCGAGGTTGACGGCCATCATCGGCTCGGCCTCGGGGCCCGCCTTGCGGACGAAGTCGATGAACTCGGCGAGCCCGAAGCGGTTGGACTCGGTGGACTTCCAGGCCAGGTCGAGCCGGCGGGGCCGGTCCTCCACGGGGCCGACGCTGTCCTCCCAGCGGAAGCCGGAGACGAAGTTGCCCCCGGGGTAGCGGATGGCCGTCGGGCCCAGCTCCCGCACCAGGTCGAGGACGTCCGTACGGAGCCCCTTCTCGTCGGCGGCCGGGTGGCCCGGCTCGTAGAGCCCGGTGTAGACGCAGCGGCCCAGGTGCTCGACGAAGGAGCCGAAGAGACGGGGGTTCACCTCGCCGACGGTGAAGGCGGGGTGCAGGGTGAGGCGTGCGGAATAGTGCATGGCTTCCTCGGGCTCGGGTCGGGCGGCGGGGCGGGCGGCGGAACAGCGAGGCACCGTCCGAAATCCCGAACGGCGACCGCATCCTCGAACCGGAAACTAAGGTCGAAGAGCGGACGAGTCAATCCCCTGTCCGAGAAAGGGCCGAGGGCCACACCCCCGATGGGGCGTGGCCCTCGGTCCTGACGCCCGTTCGCCGCCGGACCCGGCCGCGTCAGCCGTCGAGCGAGACGACCATCTTGCCGGTGTTGTCGCCGCGCAGGACCCCGAGGAACGCGTCGAATCCGTTCTCGACGCCCTCCACCACGGTCTCGTTGTACTTGAGTTCACCGGAGGCGAGCCACCCCGCGACATCCTCGACGAAGCGCGGCCGGAGCCCGAGGTGGTCGGTGACGATCATGCCCTGGATGCGCAGCCGCTTGCCGATCACGAGGGCGAGGTTGCGCGGCGCCGCCGGCGGCTCGGTGCTGTTGTACTGCGAGATCATGCCGCAGATGGTGACGCGGCCGTGCAGGTTGAGCCGGCTGATGGCGGCTTCGAGGTGTTCCCCGCCGACGTTGTCGAAGTAGACGTCGATCCCGTCCGGCGCCGCCGCCTTGAGCTGCTCCCTGACCGGGCCGTCCTTGTAGTTGAAGGCCGCGTCGAAGCCGTACTCCTCGACCAGGAGCTTGACCTTCTCGTCCGAGCCCGCCGAACCGATGACCCGCGAGGCGCCCTTGAGCCGGGCGAACTGGCCGACCTGGCTGCCGACCGCGCCGGCCGCGCCGGAGACGAAGACCGCGTCGCCCTCCTGGAAGGACGCGATCTCGAAGAGCCCCGCGTACGCGGTGAGTCCGGTCGAGCCGAGCACGCCGAGATAGCTGGAGAGCGGCGCCCGCGAGGGGTCCACCTTGGTGGCGTGCTCGGCGGACACCTCCGAGAACTCCCGCCACCCCAGACCGTGGAGCACCTGGTCGCCGACGGCGAACCTGTCGGAGCCCGAGGCGATGACCTCGCCGACCGCGCCGCCTTCCATGGGCCGGTCCAGCTCGTAGGGCGCGACATACGACTTGACGTCGTTCATCCGGCTCCGCATGTACGGGTCGACCGAGAAGTACCGGTTGCGGACGAGGATCCGCCCTTCGCCCGGCGCGGTGACCGGAACGTCGCGCAGCTCGACATCGCCGGGCCGGGGCCAGCCGTGCGGGCGGGCGACGAGATGCCAGGCGCGGCCGGTCGCGGGAAGTGCGGTCATGATGCGGGTCCTCCTCGGAGTCAAGGGAGCTTCACCGGCGTGCCACGGAGAGCTTCACCGAAAAAGCTTCACTACCTGAAACAACCATGCTCCTTAATATTTCATGTTGTCAAACAAAAGAGTAGGCTGGTCCCCATGGTCACCACAGCGCGCAGAGATCCGCTCACCCTCGAAGTCCTCGAACTGATCGGGACGGTCGTGGCGCGCTACCACGAGGAGTACGACCAGGCCGCGTCCGAGCACTCCCTCACGGGCGCGCAGGCGCGGGTCCTCTCCCTGCTCTCCTTGGAACCTATGCCCATGCGGCGGATCGCGCAGAGCCTGAAGTGCGAGCCGTCGAACGTCACCGGCATCGTGGACCGGCTGGAGGCGCGCGGCCTGGTGGAGCGCCGCCCCGACCCGGCCGACCGGCGGGTGAAGCTCGCCGCGCCGACCGAGCGGGGGCGGGCGACGGCGGCGCTCCTCAGGGACTCCCTCGACTTCGCCAGGGAGCCCCTGGCCGGCCTCTCCGAACAGGAGCGGACGACGCTGCGCGACGTACTGCGGCGGATGGTGGACCGCTTCGACGACTGAGGGGCCGCGTGCGGACCCGTGTGCGGCCCCGCGTGCAGGTCCGCAGCGCCGCCCGGGCACGGGGTCAGCTACAGAAGATGATCAGCCAGCACGACCGGGTCGGCGTCGGCTCCGGGGACGGCGTGGGCGTCGGCGGATCCGGCGACGCGGTCGGCTCCGGGGTGGCGGAGTCCGTGGGGCCGCCGGTCGGCCCGCCACTGCCGCCGGGGTCGGTCGTCCCGGGGTCCGGTCCGGCCGGTCCTTCGCCGCCCGGCTCCGTACCACCGCCGCCGTCGCCACCGCCACCGCCGCCGTCACCGTCTCCGCCGTCGCCGGGACCGCCCGGTGGGCCCGACGCCTCTCCTCCCGGTACGGAGGCGGACGCGCCCGGGGAGCCGTGGGCACCCGTGCCGCCGGTACGGTCCCGGCCCGTCGGGGCGTCCACGTCCTCCGCCGTGCCCGTACCGGAGTCGGCGGGCGGGGAGGCCGGCGGTCCCGGGTCGTCGGGGTCGGCCGGGGCCCCGGTGTCGCGCGAGCCGCCGTCCGGGAGGACGGACCGGTCCTCCTTGACCGAGACCGCGTGGTCCGGGCCGGGCGCCAGCTCCTCGTACGCGAGCTGCGCCAGGCTGAGCATGCCCACGGCGAGCACCACGCCGAGCAGGCCGATCAGCGCCCTGCGCCCGCGCCGGTCCCGGCCGCGACGGCCGCGCGAGGGCGGCTTGCGCGACCCTCGGCGCGAGCGCCCGGCGGAGGTGCGGCGCGGAGAGGGGGAGCGGGTACCGCGGGGATCGGGGGCGTGGCCGATCAGGCCGATGTCCCCGTCGAGATGACCGTCATGGCCGCCGGCCTGTCCGCCGGTACGGCCGTCACCGTCACCATCGATCACGGGCTCGTACGCTCCGTGACCGCCCCTGGTCCCGCCGCCCCGGCCGGTCGGCTCGGGGTGTCCGTGCCGCAGCTCCTCGGCGGGGGTACCGCATCCGGCGCAGATCAGTGCGCCGTTGAGGTGCCGGTGGCACTGGTGGCAGTAGTCCATGGCGCCCGAAGATTATGCGGCGGTGGCGCGGCGCTGATGTCGGGTCTGTGAGGGTCCTGTGCGGATGGCCGCGCCGGCGACCGGGCAGGATGGCGTCATGACGTCCAACGGGCCGTTCGGGCCGCTCGAATTCCAGCTCGTCCTGCTCCGCCGGATGGCCGACCACCAGCCGGAGCTGGTCGACGACGCCCGCCGTGAGCTGGGGGTCTCCCTGGCCGACATGCGTGAGGCGAACCGGCGCTGGCAGGCGATGGTGCGCGGCCCGCGCGCCCGCCAGGCGGTGAGCCGCTACCGCTCCGTGCTCGGCGAGCCGGAGAGCGTCACCCGGCGCAGGATCGGCGATCTGGAGTGCGAGGCGCTGCTCTGGCCGGTGGCGCTCTGGCCGGGGCTGCGCTTCGAGGTGATGACCGCGCCGGGCGGGGCGGTGTGGAACGAGTGGCTGGTCCGCGCGCCGGGCGAGCCCGGCCCCGAGTTGCGGACGGCGGAGGATCTGCTGCCGTGGTCGTGCACGGTGGACGAGGTGGCCCGTGCCTTCCCCCCGGCCGAGCCGCTGCCGGGCACGGCGCCGACGAGGACGGGGCTCCGTTTCACCCTGCCGGGCGGGAACGGCCACGGGGCGGGCGGGCAGGGGAGCGGCCACGGGGCCGGGAACGGGTACGGGCAGGGGCAGGCGCACGGGTACGGGCAGGGACATGGGTACGGGCACGGGAGCGACGGCGGGGTCCGGGTCGCCGAGTTCACGTGGGGGCTGCTGCAACGCTGGACGGCGTGACGGGGAGGGGCAGCCGCTCCCTCACCCGTACGGAGCAGCGGGCCCCCGCCCGGAGCAGCCCGGCGCGCGGCGCGGGTGGCGGGGGCGCACGATGCGGTGAAGGGCCGGCTCCGCCGGCGCACCACCACCGCGCTGGGGAGAACCTGCCGTGACCGTCAGCCTTGAGCAGTTGCGCCGCTGCCACCTCGCCGTCGACCTGGGTGCCGCCAGGACCAGGGTGTTCGTGAAGGGGGCCGGGCTCGTGGTGGACGAGCCGAGCGTCGCCGCCGTCAACACCCGTACGGGCGCGCTGATCGCCGTCGGGACGCTGGCCGAGCGGATGACGGGCCGCACCCCCGGCTATATCCGGGTCGTCCGCCCGGTCACCGGCGGCACGGTCGTCGACATCGAGATGGCCCAGCGGATGCTGCGCCACCTGATCGGCGACAAGCTCCGCCGTCAGCTCCGCCGCAAGCCCCGGCTGCGCGCCGCCGCCTCCACCCCGCACGACGCCGACCCGCTGGCCCAGCGCGCCGCCGTGGAGACCCTGGTGGGGCTGGGCGCCCGCCGGGTCGAGCTGGTCGACACGTTGATCGCGGCGGCCGTGGGGTGCGGGCTGCCGGTGGAGCAGCCGACCGCGACCATGATCATGGTGTGCGGGGCGGCGACCACACAGGTGGCGGTGGTCTCGCTGGGGTCGATCGTGACGGCGCAGCGGATCCCGGTCGGCGGCAACGCCATCGACCACGCGGTGCTCCAGCACCTGCGCCACCAGCACCAGTTGATGCTGCCGAGCCAGTCCGTACGGCCGCTGCAACTCGCCCTCAGCGGCAACGGTCTGAGCCCGGGCGGGCCGACCACGACCGAGATCCACGGCCGGGACGTGGCGACCGGCATCGCCCGCTCCGTGCTGGTCGACACGGCCGCCGTACGGGCCGCGATCTACACGCCGCTGACGGCGGTCCTCGACGGCATCGGGAAGGTGCTCCGCGAGTGCCCGCCGGACCTGGTGGCCGACCTCGCGGACCGGGGCATCATGATGGTCGGCGGGAGCGCGCTGCTGCCGGGGCTCGACGGGATGCTGCACCGGAAGACGGGGATGCCGGTGGCCATCGCGGAGCGTCCGGACCTCTGCGCCGTGCTCGGTATGGGGGCGATGCTGGAGGGAAAGGTCCAGCCGATCGTCCTCAACCCGCTGGTCGACGCGGGCTGAGCGCCGGTGACCGCCGGTGATCCCGGGGGCGCCGGTGACCCCGGGGGCGCCGGTGACCCCGGTGGCCACGGTGACTCCGGCCGGAGGCGGCCCCCGCCCGTACCACCGTCCGTATCCCCACCCGTTCCACCACCCGTATCCCCACCCGTTCCACCACCCGTATCCCCACCCGCTCCGCCGCACGCTCCGCCGGTCCCCCTGGAGGATGTCCTCGGGATCGGTGACGGTCTCGAACTGCGGGCCACGCTCCAGCACATCGTGGAGAGCGCCACCGAGCTCGCGGGCGCGCGGTACGGCGCCCTCGGGGTGGTCGACCCCGAACGCGGCGGGCTGGCCGAGCTGTTCACCGCCGGGCTCTCCGACGCGGACCGGCAGCGGATCGGCCGGCTGCCCGACGGCCGCTCCGGGGTGCTCGGGGCGCTGCTCACGGAGGCCCGCCCGCTCCGGCTGGACGATCTGACCGCCGATCCCCGGTCGGTGGGGGTGCCGCCGGGGCATCCGCCGATGCGTTCCTTCCTCGGGGTGCCGGTCCGGCTCGACAAGGAGGTGCTGGGCAGCCTCTATCTCACCGAGAAGCGGACGGGGTCCTTCACCGCGCGGGACGAGAACCTGCTCCGGGTGCTGGCCGCGCAGGCGGCCGTCGCGATCGGCAACGCCCGTCTCTACGGCACGGCGCGGCAGCGTGAGCGGTGGATCGCGGGTGCCGCCGCCGTGACCAACGCGCTGCTCACCGGCGTGGACGCGACGGACGCCCTGATGACGGTGGCCGAGGCGGCGCGCTCGCTCGCGGGGGCGTTCGCGGGGGTGGTGCTCCAGCCGACCGAGGAGGGCGGGATGGAGATCGTCGCCGCCTCGACCTGTGACGACCCGGGGGACATCGTGGGCACCACCATCGCCCCCGGCTCCCCTGTCCTGGTCCAACTGCTGGGCGGGGAGCCGGTGTTCATCGAGGACTCGTCGACCGATCCCCGGATGACCACGCACGTGCGGGAACGCTTCGGACCCAGCATGATGCTGCCGCTCCAGAGCGGCGGCAAGCTGATCGGGACGCTCGCCCTGCCGAGGCGGCGCGGCGGCACCCCGTACCGCGCGGTGGACCGGCTGCTGGCGACGCAGTTCGCCTCGCAGGCGGCGCTGGCGCTCGTCCTCGCCGACTCCCAGCACGACCGTGAGCGGCTCGCCGTCTACGAGGACCGCGACCGGATCGCCCGCGACCTGCACGACCTGGTCGTCCAGCGGCTGTTCGCCACCGAGATGATGCTGGAGTCGACCCGCCGGCGGGTGGTCCAGCCCGCCCTGGACGGGCTGCTGGGGCGGGCGGTGGACGAGCTGGACTCGACCATCCAGGAGGTACGGACCACGATCTTCGCCCTCCAGCAGCCGCCCACGGAGGGTCCGACGGGCGTACGCGGCGCGGTGCTGCGCGAGACGGAGGGCGCGGCGGGCCTGCTGGGCCTCCGCCCCTCGGTCCGTTTCACCGGGGCCGTGGACACCCTGGTCACTCCCCGGGTGGCCCGGGATCTGCTGGTGGCGCTCCGCGGGGCGCTGGCGGCGGCGCGGCGGCGGGGCGGGGCGACGGCGATCGAGGTGACGGTGGACGCGACGGCCCGCGTGGCGGACGCCTCAGGGGCCGGGGGCGACGGGGTGGCGGGCGTACGGCTCCGGGTCCGCGACAACGGCGCCCGCGAGGACGGCACCCCCGGGGGCACGACGGTGACCTGGGAGTCCCCCCGGTGACCGTCGCCGCCCCTCACCCGGCACGGACTACGGCTTGCGCCCGACGGCTCCGTACGCGTCGACCGCCAACGGCTCCGCCGTCTCCCCCGCGTCCCCGGTCTCCGGGCGCCACCGGGTGACCTGCGCGACGCCGGGCTCCGCCAGGTCGAGCCCGTCGAAGAAGCCGCCGATCTCCTCGACGGTGCGTACGTAATAGGGGACGGCGCCGCTCTTGTTGTACGCCTCCGACGCGGCCACCATGCCCGGACTGGTGGAGGTGGAGTCGCTGATCACCAGATGACTGCCGGAGGGCAGTCCGGCCATCAGCCGTGCCACCAGCGAGCGGGCCCGCTCGTACTCGGCGACATGCCCGAGGGTGTTGAGGATCATCAGCGCGACGGGCCGCGTGAGATCGAGGGTGTTCCCGGCGGCCGCGAGGATCGCGTCGGGGTCGTAGAGGTCGGCGTCGAGGTAGTCGGTCCTCCCCTCGGGCGTGGAGGCGAGCAGCGCCCGGGCGTGCGCGAGGACCAGCGGGTCGTTGTCGACGTACACGATCCGCGCGTCCGGTGCGAGGCGCTGGGCGACCTGGTGGGTGTTGTCGGCGGTGGGCAGCCCGGTTCCGATGTCGAGGAACTGGCGTACGCCCTGGTCCACCACGAGATGGCGGACGGCGCGCCCGAGGAAGTGCCGGCTCGTCCGCGCCACGTCGACGAGCCCGGGGAAGATCTCCTTGATGTGGTCGCCGACGGCGCGGTCGACCTCGTAGTTGTCCTTTCCTCCTACGAAATAATTCCAGAAGCGGGCGGAGTGCGGCTTCTCGGTGTCGATCCGGGCCTCGGCGGCTGCGGACTCCGCGGACTCGGATCTGGACTCACGCTCGGACACGGAAGGTCCCCTCCTCGGACGGCACGGCGGCACGGCCGGCACGGCGGTACTGCCGGCACAGCGGCACAGCGGCACGGCGACTGGCAACGATCACCCAACCTAGCCGAGGACATGACGGAGCGTCAGACCGGATTCTGGTCGTCAGATCAGATTCTGGCCGGGGGCGGTGGTCGCCCCGCTCCAGTCGAGGGCCGGCTCGCCCGCGACGGGGAGGGCGGTGGCGGCCGTCCAGCCGTTGCCGGCCAGGTCGTTGCCGATGATGGCGCAGCCGGTGGCGGTCGCGGCGGAGGAGACGCCGCTGAGGGTGGTGCCGCCGTCCTTTCTGACACGGTTGGCGGTGACGAGCACGCCCGGGGAGGTGAGCCTGATTCCGGCGGAGGCGGCGGCGCGGATGGTGTTGCCGGAGACCGTGGTGTTGCCGCCGGAGGCTCCGGCCACGCCGACCATGATGCCGTGGTTGGCCGTGGTGGCGTCGATCAGGTTGCCGGAGACGACCGCGCCCGAACACCCGGCGATATTGATGCCGTTGGAGCCGGCGGACGTGACCGAGTTGCCGGTCACCGTGGTGCGGTCGCCGCGCTGGGCGAGGATGCCGCCGCCCGCCGTGCCCGAGACGCGGTTGCCCTCGATGACGGCGCCGGGCGCGTAATCGGTCCGTACCCCGTAACCACCGCCCGCCCGCACGGTGTTGCCCCGGATGACCACATCGTTCCAGAGGGCCGCTGGAAGCCCGGCGACCCGGATGCCCGCATCGGCGCCCGGCGCCTCGATGATGTTGTCGGTGATGGTGAGGGCGCGGTAGTCCTGCGGTACGGAGGTGGCGGAGGCGGCGCGGATACCGGCCCCGCCGGTGCCGGAGATCCGGTTGCCGGAGATGACGGAGGAGCGCCAGTGCATGGCGAGGATGCCGCTCTCGTACGCACCGGTGATCTCACAGTCCCGTACGGTGATCCGGTCGTAGTACGAGCCGACGGCGCCCGCGTGCGTACCGACGGCACGGCCCCAGTCGCCGAGCCGGGCGGAGGGCCCGAACCAGCAGCCGGTCACCTGGATGTCCCGGCACGCGGTGGAGTCGAAGTCCCCGATGGAACTGGATCCGGACCGGGCGATGTCGATCTGGACCGCCTCGGAGGTGAGCCGGGACCGGTCGGCGGTGTTGTCCGCGAACCCCTCGAAGCGGCAGTCCACGATCCTGGCCCCGCTGACGGCGTTGACCTCGACGCCGTGGGCGCCGGAGCAGTCCCGGAAGGTGGCGTCCTTGACGAGGATGTCGGAGCAGTGGATGAAGGTCATGATGTTCGTCGTGCCGGTGACGACCCCGCTGCCGTCCGCGGCCCGGCGCGCGTTGCCGTCCCAGGTGCCGCCGTAGACGCGGATGTGGGAGTGGCCACCGTACGCGGGGAAGGAGTCGTCCCCGTAGAAGTTGCGGAAGCAACCGGTGGTGGCGTGGACGGAGCGGATGGTCGCGCCGTGGGCGACGACGGTGGTATTGGCCCGGCAGACCATGAAGGTGGCGACGTTGTAGGTGCGTCCGGGCGGGAAGAAGACGGTGCCGCCGCCCGCCGCGTAGGCCGCGTCGAGCGCGGACTGGATGGCGGCGGTGTCGTCGGCCACGCCGTCCCCCACCGCGCCGAAGAGCATCGGGTTGAAGACCCGCATGCCGGAGAGGTCGACGGAGGTGGCGACGGGGAGCGGCAGGAGCGTCGCGGGTGGGGATGGTACGGGCAGGGGTGGCGCGGGCGGTGCCGGTACGGGCGGGGCGGCGTCCTGGGTGGTGGCCCGGGCGGCACGGGCGGCACGGGCGGCACGGTAGCGGCGTACGACACGAGGTGCGGGGGCGTCGGCCGCCTCGACGGCGTCGACGGCCTCGACGGCGCGCTCGGCGTCGGCTCCGGCGGGGGCCGCCTCAGGGGCCTCGTACGTGTACTCGTACTCGATCGCCGGAACGTCCCGCACCAGGAATCTGCGCAGCACCCCCGGCTCCGGGGAGTCCGGTCCGTCGCCGCGCAGTTCGCCGATCGGGGTGGTCCCGTCGGCCTCGAAGACCCCGGTGACGATCGCGCCGCCGCCGGGGAGGCGCAGGGTGACCGGGTGGTCGGGGAGCGGTTCGCCGCTCGCCGTGGTCAGGATGTCGGTGGGCGTCCCGCCATAGGTGTAGAGCGCCATCGGGTCGGCCCCTCTTCGCCGGGGATCCAGTAACTCCTACTGGTATGTACCCAGAGCGGGGCGCGTGCCCCTCCGGTTCCAACTCCCTTATTAATACGATGACCTGACGTACCGTCAGTCTCCATGCCGACCCACCCGCCGGCGAAGCCCTTCGACGGAAGGCCCGTTGACCGTACCCCTGTACGGGCACCGCCCGGTACGGGGCAGGGCACGGCGTGCCGTACCCGTACCGGAGCCGGCGACTCCCTAGGCTTCCGGCGTGACAAATCCCCTTTTCTTACGCCTCCGTTCGCGGCGCGCCCTCGCGCTCTCCGCCACGGCGCTCGCTGCCGCCACCGCACTGCTCGGCTTCCAGGCGCCGCCCACCCAGGCGGGTGCCCCCGTACGGGTCCCCGTCCAGCTCCTCGCCCTCAACGACCTGCACGGCAACCTCGAACCGGTGGACGGCGCCGCGGGCCGGATCACCCACCGGGGTACCCCCGTCCAGGCCGGCGGCCTGGCACAGATGGCCACGCTGATGGACGAGGCCCGCGCCGGTCGTACGAACAGCCTCACCGTGGCGGCCGGTGACATGATCGGCGGCAGCCCGCTGCTCTCCGCGATCTTCCACGACGAGCCGACGGTCGCGGCGCTCGACGAACTCGGCCTGGCCGCCTCCTCCGTCGGCAACCACGAGTTCGACGAGGGCCCGCGGGAACTGCGGCGCGTGATCGACGGCGGCTGCCATCCGGTGGACGGCTGCGCCCCCGACGCCCCGTACGCCGGGGCCGGGTTCACCTATCTCGGTGGCAATGTGACCGAACGCGGCGCCACCACCCCGCTGTTCCGCCCGTACACCGTCGAGACCCTGCCGACCGGGCAGAAGATCGGCTTCATCGGCGTGGTGACCAAGAACGCGCCGAGTGTCATCAACGCGTCCATGATCCGCGACCTGGAGTTCCACGACGAACTCCCCGTCATCGAGAAGTACTCGAAGGAACTCACGAAGCAGGGCGTACGAGCCCAGGTTCTCCTGATCCACGAGGGCGAGACCGTCAACGGTGTGGCCGGCGGGAAGTGCGACGAGGGCGGCCCCGCCGCCCGGCTCGAAGGCCGGATCAAGGAGATCGCGCAGCAGGCCCCGAGCGCGGTGGACCTGGTGATCAGCGGCCACTCGCACGACAGTTACGAGTGTGCCGTCCTCGACCCGGCGAAGAAGCGGCGCGTGGTCACCCAGGCCGACTCCTTCGGACGCTCCTTCACCGACCTGCGGTTCGACCTCAACGGGCAGGGCGACGTGGTCCGCGGTACGGTGACGGCCGAGCACCGCCCCGTCCCGGTCACCACGGCGCGGCAGCCCGCCATGACCAAGCTGATCGACACCTGGCGCGGCCGCTCCGAGGAGCAGGCCAACCGGGTCGTCGGCCATATCGCGGGCGACCTGCCGGGACGCGGCTCGACCGACCCCGAGACGCCGCTCGGCTCCCTCATCACCGACGCCCAGGCCGCGGCGGGCCGGGGTTACGGCGCGGACTTCGCGCTGACGAATCCGGGCAGCATGCGGGCCGACCTGATCTTCCATGACGGCGGCGAGGTCACCTACGCGGACGCCTACCGCGTGCAGCCGTTCGCCAACGCGCTGTGGGTGCTGCCGATCACCGGGGAACAGGTGGTCAGAGCGCTCCAGCAGCAGCTCGGCGGCGGCAACGAGGTCAAGACGGTCTTCCTCCAGTTGTCGAAGGAGCTGAGTTACTCGGTCGACATGAGCAAGTCGGGCGCGGACCGGGTGCTCGTCGACACGATCCGGCTGAACGGCCGCCCGCTGGACCCGGCGGCGACGTACAAGGTCGTGGTGAACGACTTCCTCGCCAACGGCGGGAACAACTTCGGCGTCTTCGCCGAGATCGCCGACCGCGAGGGCGGCGACATCACCGACCTCGACGCGCTGGTCACGTATCTGACGGACACGACCTCCGCCGAACACCCGGCCCCGGTGCCGGCCCCGGGCAGGATCACCTTCGTCACCCCATGACCACCCCCCGCTGAAGCGTCGCGCGGGGTCCCCCGGGACGGCGGACCCCGCGCCTCAGCCCCTCAGACCCTCAGCCCCTCAGCCCCTCAGACCTGGTCGGCCCGGTCGCCCCGTACGCCCCGTACCTCACGGGTGCCCCCGCGCGAGGCGTCCGTGGCACCCGTGAGGTACGGGGTGTCCGTGGCGTCCGTGCCCCAGCTCGCCAGCAGGCGCAGCGCCTCCGCGTCGGGGGTGTCCGGTTCCGCGTAGTAGACGACGAGGCACTGTTCCGGGTCGTCGGGGAGCGTCAGGGACTCGTACGAGAGCGTCAGATCACCGACCAGCGGGTGCCGCAGGTGCTTGACGCCATGGCTCTTCTCCTTGACGTCGTGCGTGGCCCACAGCCGCCGGAACTCCTCGCTCTTGACGGACAACTCCCCCACCAGCGCCGACAACTCGGGGTCGTCGGGCCGGTACCCCGCGTACATCCGCAGATAGCTGACCATGTCGGACGCCTTCGCGTCCCACTCCACGAACAGCTCGCGGTAGGCGGGCGAGAGGAAGACCAGCCAGGCCCAGTTCCGCTCCCGGGCCGGCAGCGCCCCCCAGTCCCCGAAGAGGGCCGAGGACATCCGGTTCCAGGCGAGGATCTCGGAGCGCGGCCCGTTGACATAGGCCGGTACGTCGCCCATCGCGTCCAGGAGCAGCCGGAGCCCGCCGCGTACCCGCGTCCGGGAGACGGTCTTCTTCCCCTTGTAGCGCTTGGGGCTGGCGAGATGCATGAGGTGGGAGTGCTCGGCGTCCGAGAGGCGCAGGGCGCGCGCGATCGAGTCCAGCACCTCCTGGGAGACATTGCGCCCGTTGCCCTGTTCCAGCCGGGTGTAGTACGCGACGGAGACACCGGCGAGCTGGGCCAGCTCCTCCCGGCGCAGCCCCTCCACCCTGCGGTGCCGCCCGTACTCCGGCAGCCCCACGTCGGAGGGCTTGAGCCGGGCGCGCCGGGTGCGCAGGAACTCGACCAGTTCGGCACGGCGGTCGAGCGGCTCGGCGGCCGCTTCGCTCCTCGCGTCGGCCGCCGCCGTGTCAGTGGGGGTGGTCCGATCGTCCATGCCGCCCATTATTCCTGGTCGTACCCAGACGTACGCATATCAGCCTGTCCCCGCTGGTGGTAGGACCACTGGACGTACACAAGACGGTGGCCTGGGTAACGCCGAGCGACGGCGGCAGGGTGGGGCAGAGTGGAGAAAGGGCCGCGGAAGTCGCATTCCCCCGCGATCCCCTACAAAAGTCTTGTTCCGTTACGGCGTTTTCCGTCGAACCCCCCACCCATCTGTCGAACCCCCCACCCATCTGAGGAGACCCGGCATGGCCACCGTCCCCGCATACGCCGCCCCCGCCGCCAAGGCGCCCCTGGAGCGGACCACGATCGAGCGCCGCCCGGTGGGCGAGTTCGACGTCCTGATCGACATCAAGTTCGCCGGCATCTGCCACTCCGACATCCACCAGGCCCGCGACGGCTGGGGCGAGGGCATCTTCCCGATGGTGCCCGGCCACGAGATCGCGGGCATCGTCACCGAGGTCGGCTCCGGCGTGACCAAGTTCGCCGTGGGCGACCGGGTGGGCGTCGGCTGCATGGTCGACTCCTGCCGCACCTGCGAGAACTGCCTCGCCGGCCTGGAGCAGTACTGCCTCGCGGGGAACATCCCCACGTACAACGGCCGCGACAAGAACGGCGACCCCACGTACGGCGGTTACTCCACGCACATCGTCGTCGACGAGAAGTACACGGTCCGCATCCCGGACGGGCTCTCCCTCGACATCGCGGCGCCGCTGCTCTGCGCGGGCATCACGACGTACTCGCCGCTGCGGCACTGGAACGTCGGCCCCGGCAAGAAGGTCGCGGTCCTCGGCATGGGCGGCCTCGGCCACATGGGCGTCAAGATCGCGCACGCCCTGGGCGCGGAGGTGACGGTCCTCAGCCAGTCGCTGCGCAAGAAGGACGACGGCCTGCGCCTGGGCGCCGACCACTACTACGCGACCAGCGACCCGAAGACCTTCGAGGAGCTGCGCGGCACCTTCGACGTCATCCTCTCCACGGTCTCGGCCCCGCTGAACCTGGACGCCTACCTCGCCCTCCTGCGGACGGACGGCGCCTTCGTGAACGTGGGCGCCCCCGAGGACCCCGTCTCGGTGAACCTCTTCTCCGTCATCGGCGGCCGCAAGACCCTGGCGGGCTCGGGCATCGGCGGCATCCGGGAGACCCAGGAGATGCTCGAGTTCTGCGCCGAGCACGGCCTGGGCGCGGAGATCGAACTGATCGAGGCGTCCCAGATCAACGAGGCGTACGAGCGCGTCCTCGACAGCGACGTCCGCTACCGCTTCGTGATCGACACGGCGACGATCTGAGCCCTGGCCGTACGGCCTGGCCGTACGGCCTGCGACCAGAACGGAGTGGTGCCCCCCCGCCGCGCGGCGGGGGCGCCCGACGTACGGACCCGGGCGTCGAACAGCTCCGAGAACCAGGCGCCCTGCGTCCCCGCGAGCGAGTCGTGGCAGAGCGCGAGGCCGAGGA